>JADZGE010000077.1 GCA_020854035.1 Burkholderiales bacterium
ACACGCTGCGCATGAGCGCTTAGAAACGACCGAAAACCGATTACGTGTTAGGTGAACTCGGTCGCGTGGAAATCGAGGCTAGTCGGCGCGCAGCAGCTCGTTGATGCTCGTCTTCGCGCGCGTGCCAGCGTCCACCTGCTTCACGATCACCGCGCAGTAGAGATTGCAGCGCCCGTCGGGGGAGGGCAGGCTTCCCGGCACCACGACCGAGCCGGGCGGCACGCGCCCGTAGAGGATTTCCCCGGTCTGCCGGTTGAAAACGCGCGTGCTCTGGCCGATGAATACGCCCATCGAGAGCACCGAGCCCGCGCCCACCACGACGCCTTCGACCACCTCCGAGCGCGCCCCGATGAAGCAGTTGTCCTCGATGACGGTCGGGTTCGCCTGCAGCGGTTCGAGCACGCCGCCGATGCCCACGCCGCCCGAGAGGTGCACGTTCCTGCCGATCTGCGCGCACGAGCCGACGGTGGCCCAGGTGTCCACCATGGTGCCCTCGTCCACGTAGGCGCCGATGTTCACGAAGGAGGGCATCAGCACGACGTTCCTCCCGAGGTACGACCCCTTGCGCACGGCGGCCGGCGGCACGACGCGAAAACCGGCCTTGTCGAAGGTCTCGGCGGTGTAGCCGGCGAACTTCGACGGCACCTTGTCGAAATAGCGCGTGTCGCCGTCCTGGATCAGGCGGTTGTCGGTGAGCCGGAACGAGAGCAGCACGGCCTTCTTTGCCCATTCGCAGGTGCGCCATTCTCCTCCCGCTTTCTCGGCGACGCGCAGCCGCCCCGCGTCGAGGAGCTCGATCGTTTCCTCGACGGCGTGGCGCACCTGCGGGTCCGCTCCCGCGGTGGTCATCGCCGCGCGTTGCTCCCATGCGGCCTCGATGATCGATTTCAGCTTGTCCATGGTTCGCGTCACCGTGAATGGGTCAGAGCGTTCTCATGAAATCGCGCACGCGCTGCGCCGCCTCCGCGCACTCGGCCGTTTGGGCGACGAGGGCGATGCGCACGCGCCGGGCGCCGGGATTCACGCCCCGCGCGTCGCGCGCGAGGTAACTTCCCGGCAGCACGGACACCGATTGCCGCTCGTAGAGCCGGCGCGCGAACTCGGTGTCATCGAGCGGCGTCGCCGGCCACAGGTAGAACCCGCCGTCCGGCTGGCGGACATCGAGCACCGGTTTCAGGATCTCGATCGCCGCCGCGAACTTCTCGCGGTAGAGGCGCCGGTTCTCCGCGACGTGTTCCTCGTCGCGCCAGGCGGCGATACTCGCCATCTGCACCGGCGGACTCATCGCGCAGCCCTGGTAGGTCCGGTAGAGGAGGTAGCGCTTGAGCAGGCGCGCATCGCCCGCGACGAACCCCGAGCGCATGCCCGGCACGTTGGAGCGCTTCGACAGGCTCGAGAACATGACGAGCCGCGGGTAACCCGCGCGGCCGAAGTGCTGCGCCGCCGCGAGCGAACCGAGCGGCGGGCGCGCCTCGTCCGGGTAGATCTCGGAATAGCACTCGTCGGAGGCGATGACGAAACCGTAGCGGTCCGACAGGTCGAAGAGGCGCCGCCACTGCGCCAGCGTCATCACGTAACCGGTCGGATTCGAAGGCGAGCACACGAAGAGGAGCTGGGTCCGGCCCCAGATCGCCGGCGGCAGTTCGTCGAAGTCGAACGCAAAGCCGTTCGCGGGCAGGTTGTTGAGGAAGTGCGGGGTCGCGCCGGCGAGCAGCGCCGCGCCTTCGTAGATCTGGTAGAAGGGGTTCTGGCTCACCACCACCGCGCCGGTCGCGGCCCGGTCCACGACCGTCTGTCCGATCGCGAACAGCGCTTCGCGCGTGCCGTTCACCGGGATGACCTGCGTCTCCGGGTCGATCGCGGCGAGCCCGTAGCGGCGCTCCAGCCAGGCGGCGATCGCGACTCGCAATTCCTCCGTGCCGCGCGTCGCCGGGTAGGAGGCAAGGCCGCCGAGATGGTCGGTGAGAGCCTGCCGGATGAACTCCGGTGTCGGATGGCGCGGCTCGCCGATGTAGAGCGGGATCAGCCGGCGGCCGGGCTGCGCACGCGCGCCTTCCAGCAGAGCGTTCAATTTCTGGAAGGGATAGTCCTGCAGGCGCTCGAGATCGGGATTCACGATGCGGTGGGCAGCGCGGCGAGATCGACGCTCCGCGCTGCCGTCCAGCCCGGGCGCGCGTGTTCGGCGATGACGGTGGTCGCGATGCCGCCGCGCACGTTGAAGCGGGCGGCGACCCGGAAGTAGCGCGGGCGCGTCGCGCGCACGAGATCGTCGAGGATGCGGTTGGTGACCGCCTCGTGGAAGGCACCCTCGTTACGGAACGACCAGACGTAGAGCTTGAGGCTCTTCAACTCGACGCACAGGCGATCGGGAACGTAATCGAGCACGAGCGTGGCGAAGTCGGGCTGGCCCGTCCTCGGGCACAGGCAGGTGAATTCAGGCACTTCCACGTGAATCCGGTAATCGCGCGCGGGCCGCGGATTGGAGAACGTGGCGAGCCTGCGGCCCGGTTTTGCTGGCATTATCCCGGCCGCTTGATTAAAATGTCGGTCCCATAACAGCCTGCGAATTATATCCTCACCCGGAACCACAGACACGACCGGTACACGCTCGAGGGACCGCAGTGAGACTCAAACAGATCAACCTCGCAGGTTTCAAGTCCTTCGTAGAACCCACCCACATCCCCGTTCCGGGACAGCTCGTAGGCATCGTCGGCCCCAACGGCTGCGGCAAGTCGAACGTGATCGACGCCGTGCGCTGGGTTCTCGGGGAGACCTCCGCGCGCCATTTGCGCGGGGAAACCATGCAGGACGTGCTGTTCAACGGCTCCGGGCAGCGCCAGCCCGTCAACCGCGCGAGCGTCGAGCTGATATTCGACAACAGCCTCGGCAAGGCGGCGGGCCAGTGGTCGGGCTACGCCGAGATCGCGATCCGCCGCGTGCTGGAGCGCGACGGCGAAGCGGCCGCCTACTACATCAACAACACGCAGGTGCGGCGCCGCGACGTGGCGGACATCTTCCTCGGCACCGGGCTCGGAGCGCGCGCCTACGCCATCATGGAGCAGGGCATGATCTCCCGGGTGATCGAGGCGAAGCCCGAGGAGCTGCGGGTCTTCCTGGAGGAGGCGGCGGGTGTTTCGAAGTACCGCGAGCGGCGCCGCGAGACGGAGCTTCGGCTCGCGGATACGCGCGAGAACCTCACGCGCGTGGAAGACATCCGCCAGGAGCTCGGCAAGCAGCTCGAACACCTCGCGGCCCAGGCGCAGCTCGCGGGCCGGTATCGCGAACTGCAGGCGCGCCTCGCCGGCACCCAGAACCTGCTGTGGTTCACGCGCCGCCAGGAGGCGGCGGCGCAGCGTTCCCGCCACGCGCGCGAGATTGAACGCTTCGGCCTCGAGCTGGAGGCCGAAACGGCGGCGCTGCGCGAGACGGAGCGCGTGCTCGAGGAGGCGCGCGCGGCTCACTACCGCGCGAGCGACGCGGTGCACGGGGCGCAGGGGGCGTTCTACGAGGCGAACGCCGATACCGCGCGCGTCGAGCAGGAGATCGCCCATTGCCGCGAGAACCGCGCCCGGATCGAGCGCGAACTCGCGGAGCTAGCCGCCCAGGGCGCCCGTGACGGAGAAAACCTGGCGGCGGCGGAGGCGAACCTGGCGGAGTGGCGCCGCGAGTTCGAGCGGGCGGCCGCCGCGGAGAAAGAGCGGGCCGGGGCGCTCGCGCTCGAAGCCGGCAGGCTGCCGGTGGCGGACGAGGCGTGCCGCGCGGCGCGCACCCGGCACGACGGCGCGCAGCGCGCCGCCGCCGAATGCGCGCAGGCGCACCAGGTCGAGATCGCCAACCGCTCGCACGCACGGCAGCTCGCCGAGCAGCTCGCGCAGCGCGCGCGCCGTCTCGAGGACGAGCGCGCGGCGCTGCAGGCGCCCGACGCCGCGCAGTGCGCGGCGCTCGCGGAAGAGCTCGCCCGCGTCGGGGGCGAGTTGCGGGCGCTGCGCGCCGATCTCGCCGCGCGCGAGGAGGAGATGCCGCTCGCCGAGCAGGCGCAGCGCGAGCAGGGCGCCCTGCTCGAAGCGGCGACGCAACGCCTTGCCGGCATGGAGGCACGGGCGCACACGCTCGCGCAGCTCCAGGAGCGGCTCGAACGCGGCGCGGGCATGGAGGACTGGCTGGCGCGGCACGGGCTCGCGGGCGCGCGCCGCCTGTGGCAGGACGTGCGCATCGAGGCGGGCTGGGAAGACGCGCTCGAGGCGGTGCTGCGCGAGCGCCTGAACAGCATCGGCGTGACCGATCTCGACGACACCGCGCGCTGGCTCGCCGGGCCGCCTCCCGCCAAGACCACCTTCCACCGGCCGCTCGAGCTCGCGCACGAACCCGCGCGCGTCACGGCGGGAGTGCCGCTCAGGCGGCTGGTTTCCTGCGCGGACCCGGCATTGGCGGTGGTGATCGACGACTGGCTGCGCGAGGTCTACATCGCGCAGGATGCGGCGGCGGGCCTCGCCGCGCGACAGGCGCTCGCGCCCGGGGCGATGCTGGTGACGCGCGAGGGGCATCTCGTCACGCGCAACAGCGTGAGCTTTCACGCACCGGACAATGAACTTCACGGCGTGCTCACGCGGCAGCGCGAGCTCGAGGAGCTTGCCGCGTCGACGGCGGCGGCGCGGCTCGAACTCGACGGGCAACGCCGGGCCGCCGGCGCCGCGCGCGAGGATATCGCCGGGCGGCGCGCCGCGCTCGACGAAGCGCGCGGTGCGATCGACGCCGGGCAGCAGCGCCAGCACGCGCTGCAGCTCGAGGCGTTGCGGCTCTCCGGCGAGAGCGAACGGGTCGCGCGCCGCGCCGGGCAGATCGCGGAAGAACTCGCCGAGATCGGCGGGCAGGCGGGCGCGGCGGGCGCGCGAATCGAGACCGCGGGCGCGGCGATCGCCCGGCTCGAGGAGGATCTGCGCCGGGCGCGCGAGGACGCCGCGCTTGCCGCGGAGCTGCACCGGCGCGCCGAGGGCGCGCTGCAGGAGCAGCGCGACGCGGTGCAACATGCGCGCGACGCCGCGCAGCACGCCGCCTTCCATGCCCGCTCGTGCGAGGCGAAGATCGGCGAAGTGGAATCGGCCATCGCGGCGGTGCGCGGCGTGCTCGAGCGCTCGGCGCAGGCGGCGGGCGCCCGCTCGGCCGAGCTCGCGCGCTTCGACGAAGCGCCGCTCAGGGAGCGCCTGCTGCACGCGCTCGCGGCACGCGCGCAACGGGAGGCCGCGCTCGTTGCCGCGCGCGAGGCGCTGGAGGGGAGCGAAGCGCGACTGCGCGAGGCCGACGAACGCCGCGGCGCGAGCGAGCAGAAACTCGAGCCGCTGCGCGAACGCATCGCGGAGCTCCGGCTGAAGGAGCAGGAAGCCCGCATCACGGACGAGGGTTTTGCGCGGCAGCTCGAGGAGGCCGGGGCGCGCGACGAGGATATCGCCCCGCTCGCCGAGAAGGGCGTGCGGGCGAACGCGCTGCAAGCCGAGATTGGCCGGATCGGTGGGGAGATTCGCGACCTCGGCGCGGTGAACCTCGCGGCGGTCGAGGAGCTTGCCGCCGCGCGCGAGCGCAAGGACTACCTCGACTCCCAGGCAGGCGACCTGACCGAGGCGATCGGCACGCTGGAGGACGCCATCCGGCGCATCGACCGGGAGACGCGCGAGCGGCTGCTCACGACCTTCGAGGAGGTGAACGGCCATCTTGGCCGCATGTTCCCGGCGCTCTTCGGCGGGGGTACCGCGCGGCTCGTCCTGACGGGCGAGGAGATCCTCGACGCCGGTGTGCAGGTGACGGCGCAGCCGCCCGGCAAGAAGAACACGACCATACACCTGCTCTCGGGAGGGGAGAAGGCGCTCGCTGCGCTCGCGCTGGTATTTTCGCTGTTCCAGTTGAACCCCGCGCCGTTCTGCCTGCTCGACGAGGTGGACGCGCCGCTCGACGATCACAACACGGAGCGCTTCTGCCAGCTCGTCCGGCAGATGTCGGCGGGTTCCCAGTTCCTGTTCATCAGCCACAACAAGATCACCATGGAGATCGCCGAGCAGCTGCTCGGGATCACGATGCAGGAGCCGGGCGTCTCGCGGGTCGTTGCCGTGGACATCGACGAGGCGATGAAGCTCTCCGAAGCCGCATAACCGCCCCCCGGCGTTCGCGTGCCGATGGGCGGCTATCCTCGAACCCCGGGAAACGGGATGAAGCCGAAACGAGTCTCAGGTGAGAAGCCTGGCGGACGGCCGTCCGCGAGATTCCTGGCGCCGACAGGTGCGCGGTGAGCGACCTGCAGGCAAGCCTCATCGTCATCGGTGTGACGATCATCGGCGGCGTGTGGCTCTACAACTGGGTGCAGGAGCGCAATTTCCGCAAACGTCTCGACCGTGCGTTCGGCGCGGCGCCCGCGGACGCGCTTCTGCCTGGGATAGCGCCGGCAGGCGGCGCGGCGAGGCGCGTCGAGCCGCACCTCGATGCTCCCGGCGCGGCGGCGGCGGGTGACCAGCCGGGGCGCGACGATGGGCGGCCTCCGGGAGACTCGGTTCAGGAACCGGATCCCGAGCTCGATTGCGTGGCGGGCATCGAGTCGCCCGCGCCGTTGCCGCAGGCGGCACTCGACGAATTGCTCGACAAGCTCGCCGGCTGCGGGCGGCCCTGCCGCGTGCTGGGTGCGAATCCGGCCGGCGCGTGGGAGGCGGTCTCCCGCGGGGCGCCGGTGCGTTACCGGCGCGTGAGTCTCGCGCTGCAGCTCGTGAACCGATCGGGCTCCGTCAACGCGCACCAGCTCGCGATTTTCTGCGATGCGGCGCGCGGCTGCGCGGCCCGTACCGGGGGACGCGCGGCGCTCCCCGACGCGGACGCCGCGCTCAAGGCGGCGCGCGAACTCGACGCTTTCTGTTCGCGCGTCGACGTCGCGATCGGGGTGAACGTCGTCGCGCCGGGGCTGGGCGCGTTTTCGGGTGAGCGTGTGCGCGAACTCGCCTTCGCCGCCGGGGCCACGCTCGACGCGGACGGCGTGTTCCGCTGGCGCGACGGCGAGCGGCGCGTGCTCTTTTCCCTCGACAACCGGCAGCCCGAGCCGTTCATCCCCGAGCGCATCGCGGCGCTCGTCACGCCCGCGGTGACCTTCACGCTCGAGGTGCCCCTCACCCCCGACGCGCCGTCGGTCTTCGAGCGCATGCTCGGGGCGGCGCGCGAACTCGCCGCCGCGCTCGGCGGCAGCCTGGTGGACGACAACAACCACGCGCTGACCGAAGCCGGCATCGCCCGCATCGACGGCCAGCTCCGCGCGATCGATGCCGAGCTCGCGGCACGCGGCATCCCGGCCGGGGGAGCGCGCGCCCAGCGACTGTTTTCGTGATGGCAGCGCCGAAGGACATCGCCGCGCGGGCGCGGGCCCTGCGGCGGGAGATCGAGCGTGCCGATCATGACTACTACGTGCGCGACGCGCCGGGCATACCCGACGCCGAGTACGACCGGCTCTTCATGGAGCTGCGCGCGCTGGAGGAGCACTACCCGGATCTCGCGGCGCCGGATTCACCGACCCGGCGGGTGGGAGGTGCGCCGCGCTCCGACCTGCCCGAGGTCCGGCATGCCGTGCCGATGCTCTCGATCCGGACCGAAACGGACGCGGGCGAGGGCGGCGCCGCGGCTTTCGACCAGCGCATCCGCCGGGATCTCGGGTTGGCGCCGGATGACGCGGCGATCGAGTACGAGGCGGAGCTCAAGTTCGACGGGGTGGCGCTTTCGCTGCGTTACGAGGACGGCGTGCTGGTGCGGGCGGCGACCCGCGGCGACGGACAGGTGGGCGAGGACGTCACGCCCAACGCGCGCACCATCCGCGCCGTGCCGCTGCGGCTGCGAGGAGAGCACCCGCCCGCCGTGCTCGAGGTGCGCGGCGAGGTATTCCTGCGCCGCGCCGATTTCGAACGGCTGAACGAGCGCCAGCGCGCGGCGCGCGAGAAGGTGTTCGTCAACCCGCGCAATGCCGCGGCCGGGTTCCTGCGCCAGCTCGATTCCCGCGTGACCGCCGCCCGGCCGCTGTCGTTCTACGCGCACGGCTACGGCGAGATCGCGGGCTGGCGCCCGCCGCCGACGCAAAGCGCGCTGCTCGACGCGCTCGCCGGCTTCGGCCTGCCGGTTTCCGGCGAGCGCGCGATCGCGCGGGGGCCCGCGGAACTAATCGCCTTTCACGCGGACATCGCCGGGCGCCGTGCCGCGCTGCCCTTCGACGTCGACGGCGTCGTCTACCAGGTGAACAGCATCGAGCTGCAGCAGCGGCTCGGCTACGTCTCGCGGGAGCCGCGCTGGGCGGTTGCGCACAAGTTCCCCGCCGAGGAGGAACTCACCCGGGTCCTCGATATCGACGTGCAGGTCGGGCGCACCGGGAAGTTGACGCCCGTGGCGAGGCTTGATCCCGTGTTCGTGGGCGGCGCGACCGTGAGCAACGCGACCCTCCACAACCAGGACTACATCGACGCGCTCGATCTCCGGATCGGCGATACGGTGGTGGTGCGGCGGGCGGGCGACGTGATTCCGCAGGTCGTCGCCGTGCTCGCCGAGCGCCGGGTGCCGGATGCCCGCCCGTTTTCGATGCCGCCGCGCTGCCCGGTGTGCGACTCGGCGGTGGTGCGCGAGCAAACGGAGAAGGACCACCGGTGCAGCGGCGGTCTGTACTGCCCCGCGCAGCGCAAGCAGGCACTGCTGCACTTCGCGTCGCGCCGCGCGATGAACATCGAGGGGCTGGGCGAAAAACTCGTCGACCAGCTCGTCGAAGGCGGACTCGTTCGCACGCCGGCGGACCTCTACCGGCTGGAGCCCGGTGCGCTCGCGGCGCTCGAGCGCATGGGAGAGAAATCGGCTGCCAATCTGCTCGCCGCAATCGCCGGCAGCCGGCGCCCGCCGCTCGCGCGCTTCCTCTACGCGCTCGGCGTGCGCAATGTCGGCGAGACGACCGCGCGCGACCTCGCGGAGCACTTCGGCGGGATCGACGCGCTGGCGCGGGCCGACGCCGCGGCGCTCACGCGCGTTGCCGACGTGGGCCCCGTTGTCGCCCGGAGCATCGAGAGTTTCTTCCTGGAACCGCACAACCGCCGCGTGATCGACGCGCTCCTTGCCGCCGGGGTGGAGCCGCAGGCGCCGCGGCCGCGCGAGGCGGGCGTGACCGGCGTTGCGGGCAGGACCTTCGTGCTGACCGGAACGCTCTCCGGCATGACACGCGAGGCGGCGCGGGCGCGGATCGAGGCGCGGGGCGGGCGGGTCTCCGGCTCGGTGTCGAAGAAGACCGGCTACCTCGTCGCGGGCGCCGACCCCGGATCGAAGCGCGACAGGGCGCTCGCGCTCGGGGTCACGGTGATCGACGAGACGGCCCTGCTAGAATTGCTCGAACGCGACGCGGAAGGCAGGCAACGATGAACAGGATCACCAAGGCGGTCTTCCCGGTGGCGGGCATGGGCACGCGCTTTCTGCCGGCGACGAAGGCCAGCCCGAAGGAAATGATGCCCATCGTGGACAAGCCCCTCATACAGTACGCGGTCGAGGAGGCGGTGGCGGCGGGCATGACGGAGATGATCTTCGTCACCGGCCGCGGCAAGCGCGCCATCGAGGACCACTTCGACAAGGCGTTCGAGCTCGAGCACGAGCTCGAGCAGCGCGGCAACCGGCAGCTGCTGAAGATCGTGCAGGGTATCCTGCCGCGGCACGTGAACTGCACCTACGTGCGCCAGCCGCAGGCGCTCGGCCTCGGTCACGCCGTGCTCTGCGCGAAGCCGGTGGTGGGCGAGGACCCCTTCGCGATCGTGCTCGCCGACGACCTCATCGACGGTGACCCGCCCGCGCTGAAGCAGATGGTGGAAGTGTTCACGCGGCGCGGGCGCTCCGTCATCGGGGTGCAGAACGTCGCGCGCAGCGAAACCCGCCGCTACGGCATCGTGCGCGTCGAGCCGCGCTCGAAGTCCCCGCATCGCGTGAGCGGCATCGTCGAGAAGCCGGAGCCCGCGGCGGCGCCCTCGACTCTGGGAGTGGTCGGGCGCTACATCCTGACGCCGCGGGTATTTCATCACCTCGAGCAGGCGAAACCGGGCGCGGGCGGGGAAATCCAGCTGACCGACGGCATCGCGGCCCTGCTGGCGGAGGAGGACGTGTTCGCCTACGAATTTCGCGGCGTGCGCTACGACTGCGGCAGCAAGCTCGGCTACCTCCAGGCGAACCTGCAGTTCGCGCTCAGGCACCCCGAGGTGGGCGCCGAGTTCCGCGGCTACCTGCGCGCGCTCGCCTCGCGGCGCGGCAAGTGACGGGATCGAGCAGGACGGGCTCGCGCGCGAGGACCCGGTGTCGATGTCACACGAGGAGGCGGCCGCGCTGCTGCGCCGGTCGCGGCGCGTGCACTCCGCGGCAGCGATCTCGCGCGCGCTCACCCGGCTCGCGCGCGAGATCACGGCGCGGCTTGCCGGTCGCTTCCCGCTGGTGCTCTCGGTCATGCGTGGCGGCGTGGTGTTCGCCGGGCGGCTGCTGCCCGAGCTCGCCTTCCCGCTCGAGTTCGACTATCTCGACGTGACCCGCTACGCGGGGTCCACGCGCGGCGGGGAGATCTCGTGGCGTGTCAGCCCCGGCACCTCCGTCGCGGGTCGCGCCGTGCTGGTGCTGGACGACATCCTCGACGAGGGCGCAACCCTCGCGGCCGTGCGCGAGCGGCTCATCCGGGCGGGAGCGGCGGAGGTTCTCTGCGCGGTCCTCGCGGAAAAGGAACGGCGCGGGACGCGGCCGCTGCGGCCCGATTTCATCGGTGTGACGGTGCCGGACCGCTACGTGTTCGGCTTCGGCATGGACGTGCGCGGCGCCTGGCGCAACCTCCCCGCGATCTACGCCCTCGGGGCCGGCGATGAATGAGGACCGCGCAACGCGGCGGGGCGGCATGCTGGGGATCGTCGGCGGCAGCAGCCTCACCGATCTCGCCGGGCTCGCGCTCCTGCGGCGGGAAATCGTGCGCACGCCTTACGGGGAGCCATCCGGCCCGCTTGCGTTCGGCACGATCGCGGGGCGAGCGGTGGTGTTTCTCGCGCGGCACGGTTTCGGCAGCACGATTGCACCGCACGAAGTGAACTACCGCGCCAACATCTGGGCGCTGCACGCGGCCGGGGTGACCGACGTCGTCTCCGTGGCGTCGGTCGGAGGCATACGCGGCGACCTCGCGCCGGGCGTGCTCGCCGTTCCCGACCAGATCATCGACTACACCCACGGGCGCGCGGCGACGTTCTTCGCCCACAACGGGCGGCCGGTGACGCATATCGACTTCACGCATCCCTATTGTGAAGCGATGCGCGAGCGGCTGCTCGCCGCGGCCGCCGCCGCGGGCGAGACCGTGGTATCCGGGGGAACCTACGCCGCGACGCAAGGCCCCCGGCTCGAGACCGCCGCGGAAATCGACCGCCTCGAGCGCGACGGAGCGCACATGGTGGGCATGACCGGCATGCCCGAGGCGGCGCTCGCCCGCGAGATCGGCCTCTGCTACGGCGCCATCGCGGTCGTGGTGAACCACGCGGCCGGGCGCGGGGCGAGCGCGGAGCGCGTGCGCCTGGAAGACATCGCGGCGGTAGGGCGGCGGGCCGCTCTCCGGGTGCACGGCATACTGCATCAGGTGGTTGCGCGCCATGGCGGTTAGGCCGGTATTGCGCATGGGTGATCCGCGACTGCTCGAGCCCTCGCGACCGGTCGAGCGCTTCGGCACCACGGAACTCTCCGCCCTCGTCGCCGACATGTGGGACACGATGCGCGCGCTGAACGGGGCGGGACTCGCGGCGCCGCAGATCGGCGTGCCGCTGCAGGTCGTCATCTTCGGGGTGGAACGCAATCCGCGCTATCCCGACGCGGAACCGGTGCCGCACACGGCGCTGGTCAACCCCGTGCTGACCCCCCTGGGCGAAGAACGGGAGGAGGGGTGGGAGGGGTGCCTGAGCGTGCCGGGCATGCGCGGGCTCGTGCCGCGCTACCGGCGGTTGCGCTATCAGGGGCGCGACCCGCACGGCACCCTGCTGGAACGCACCGTGACCGGCTTTCACGCGCGGGTCGTACAGCACGAATGCGACCATCTCGCCGGCATCCTCTACCCGATGCGCATCCGGGATCTTCGCAACTTCGGATTCACCGAAGAGCTGTTCCCGGGGCAGGATCTGCGGGACGAGTAACGGGCGGGACCTCGCGAACGGGAACCGGGAATGCCATGCCGCGGGGCAGCCACCGGACCGTGACCGCGGAACGCCGTGCCCCGGCTAGGTCCGAAGCTGTTCGACGAGTTCGCTCTCCAGCCGGATCACCGTATTCTGGTCCTGCAACGCGGGCCCGCTCACCAGAAACACGTCTTCGGCGCGCGCGCCGAGGGTGTTGATCTTGGCGGTATGAAGATTGACGTCGTAGGCGGTCAGCACTCGCGCCACGCGCGAGAGCAGCCCGGGGCGGTCGCCGGCGATGACCGACAGGACCCAGTAGGTGCCTTTTTCGTCGGGCTGGATGTTCACTTCCGGCGAAATCGGGAAGTGCCGCAGCTCGCGCGAGAGCCGCGGGCGGGTGAGCGGCGGCAGCGGCGGTTTCAACGCGAGGCGCTCGGCGAGCTCGTGCTCGATGAAGCTGATGATGTCGCGGTACTGCGCCCGGCTGTTGTCCGGATCGTGGACCTGGAAGCTGTCGAGCGCATAGCCGTTCTTCGTCGTGTAGACCTTGGCCTCGAAGATGTCGTAGCTGATGTGCTCGAAGAAGCTGCAGATGCGCGCGAAGAGCTCCTTCTGGTCCTCGACGTAGATCATCACCTGCAGGCCCTCGCCGGCGGGCGAGAGCCGCGCCTTGACGACCGGCACGGGGCTCTCGACGCGGTAGTAGAGCACCCGCGTGTGCCAGGCGATCTCCTGCGGCTCGTGGCGCAGGAAGTAGGCGTCGTCGAGGGGCCGCCACAACCGGTCCTGGGCGTTCTCCGGCACCGCGTAAAGACGCAGTTTGGCGCGCGCCTCGTCCTGGCGTGCCCGCAGGCTGGTCGCCACGGAGAACCCGGTGCCCTCGAGGAGGTTCCGGGTGGACCAGTAGAGGCTTTCCAGCAGCTTCGATTTCCAGGCGTTCCAGACCCTGGGGCTGGTGCCGCGGATGTCGGCGACGGTGATGAGGTAGAGCGCGGTCAGGCGGCGCTCGTCGCCGATACGCGCGGCGAACGCGCGGATCACGTCCGGGTCGGCGATGTCCTGCTTCTGCGCCGTGGCCGACATCACGAGGTGATGTTCCACCAGCCAGACGACGAGTTCGGCGTCCGGCCGCGGCAGCCCGTGGGTCCTGCCGAAACGGCGCGCCTCGGCGGCACCGAGCTCCGAATGGTCCCCCCCGCGGCCCTTCGCGATGTCGTGAAAGAGCGCCGCGAGGTAGAGCAGGTACGGGTCCCGGAAATCGCTCATCAGGCGACTGCACAGGGGGAACTCGTGCGCGAGCTCGGGGATCGAGAAGCGGCGGAGATTCCGGATCACCCGCAGGGTATGCTCGTCGACCGTGTGCACGTGGTAGAGGTCGTGCTGCATCTGCCCGACCACGCGCCCGAAGGCGGGCAGGTAGCGGCCCAGGATGCCGTATTCGTTCATGCGCCGCAGCGCCCGCTCGACGTGGGTCGGGCTCTGGAACACCTGCACGAAGCGCGCCCGGTTCTCGCGATCCCGCCGAAACGCGGGATTGATCAGGCGCCGCGCGCGCCACAGCGCGCGCAGCGTGTCGGCGCCAATGCCCTTCAGTTCGTGATGCTGCTGCAGCAGCCCGAAGCACTCGAGCATCGCGCCCGGCGCACGGTGGAACAGCCGCTCGTCGCGCGCTTCCAGCCGCTCGTCGCGCACCCCGAAGCGCTCGTTGATCGGGTGATACGCGGTATCGAGGGGCGGCGTGATCCGCGCGCCGAGGTTCTGCAGCACGATCGAGTTGAGCTGCGAGACCGCCTTGGCGCTCCGGTAGTAGCGCTGCATGAGCTGTTCGCTCGCGAGGCGGTGCGGCCGGTCGCGCAGTCCGAAGGTGCGCGCGAGCGCGCTCTGGTGATCGAACAGCAGCCGGTCCTCGCGGCGACCCGCGAGGTAATGCAGGTGGACGCGCAATTCCTTCAGGAACCTGTCGTGCCGCCGGAATTCGCGCGCCTCGCTCGCGGTGACGACACCGCGCGCCGCGAGCGCCCGCCAGCTCGTCCCGACCGCGGCGGCGCGGGCGATCCACAGCACCATCTGCAGGTCGCGCAAGCCGCCGGCGCTCTCCTTCACGTTGGGCTCGAGGCTCGTCGCGCCGTAGCGCGCGTGGCGCTGCTGCTGCTCGAGGAGCTTCGCCTGCAGGAACGCCGCCGGATCGAGCGCCTCGCGCATGCGCCGCACGAATCGCGCGAAGAGCCGGCGCCGCCCCGCGAGCAGGCGTGTTTCGAGGAGATTGGTCTGCACCGTCACGTCGGCGGCGGCGAGCGCCACGCATTCATCCACCGTGCGCACGCTGTGACCGACATCGAGCCCGATGTCCCACAGCGTGCCGACGAGTTCCTCGAGTTTCGCGACAAGAGCGGCGTCCGGCGCAGCCGCAAGCAGGATCAGGAGATCGACATCGGAGGCGGGGAAAAGCTCGCCGCGCCCGTAGCCGCCGACCGCGGCGAGCACCGCGTCCTCCGGCATGCCGCGGCTCGCCCACACTTCCTTCAGGAGCCGGTCGACGATCGCCGCATGGCGCCGCACGAGGAGCGCGGGCGAGCGATGCTGGTCGAAGTGCTCCCGCAAACCGGCACGCTCCGCGGCGAGCACCTGGCGCGAGGGCGCGGACGCCTCGCGCCCGCCGCGCGTCGCGGCCGGCCGCGCGGTCACGGCGCCGCTGGCGGTCGCGGCGGCGCGCCGGCGGAGAGCGTCAGCACTTCGCAGCCCGAACCGGTGATGAGCACCGGGTGCTCCCATTGCGCCGACAGGCTGTGATCCTTGGTGAGCACGGTCCACCCGTCGCGCCCGTGCTTGATGTCGGCGCGCCCGGCGTTGATCATCGGCTCGATCGTGAAGGTCATGCCGGGCTCCAGGCGCAGTCCGGTACCGGGGCGCCCGTAGTGCAGCACCTGGGGTTCTTCGTGGAACCGCGTGCCGATGCCGTGGCCACAGAACTCGCGCACGACGCTGAAGCCCCGGCTCTCCGCGTGCGTCTGAATGGCGTGGCCGATGTCGCCGAGGTGCATGCCGGGACGGGCGGCGTCGATGCCGCGCCACAGGCACTCGTAGGTGACATCGATCAGGCGGCGCGCCAGAATGGATGGTTTTCCCGCGCAGAACATGCGGCTCGTGTCGCCGTGGAAACCGTCCTTGATCACCGTGATGTCGAGGTTGACGATATCACCCGCCTTGAGGGCCTTCTCGCCGGGCACGCCGTGGCAGACCACGTGGTTCACCGAGGTGCAGATCGACCTGGGGTAGGGCGGATAGCCGGGGGGCTGGTAATTGAGCGGCGCGGGCACCGTGTGCTGCACCTCGACCATGTAGTCATGGCACAGGCGGTCGAGTTCCGCCGTTGTCACGCCGGGGCGTACGCGCGGCGCGATGAAATCGAGCACCTCGGCGGCGAGCCTGCCGGCGACCCTCATGCGCTCGATTTCCTCCGGCGTCTTGATAGGAATGGACGCGCGCGCGCTCGCCTGCCGCCCGTGCTGGTTCTCGCCGGAAGTGAGGGGCGCGTTCTTCAAGATGGTGCGGATTCTAGTCCAGAACACGGGGCCGCGCACGGCGGCGACTTGAGATCCCGGCATTTTCGGTGATAAAATCACGAGTTAGCTTTACCGGTCGGGCAAGGGCTTTCCTCACTTTCCCGCGCCGGATTCGTCAACACGCACATCCGCCACCGTGAGGGTGGCCGGTCCCGGCGCGGCGCGCGAACCCGCGGGCGCGATGGACGGGCCCCGCGGCGGATGGAGGCTCAACCCTTACAGGAGATGCACCTTGGCCGTCACCATGCGCGAGATGCTCGAAGCCGGGGTCCACTTCGGGCACCAGACGAGGTTCTGGAATCCCAGGATGGCGCCCTACATCTTCGGGCATCGCAACAAGATCCACATCGTCAATCTCGAGACGACCCTCGCGATGTTCAACGAGGCGCTGAAGTTCGCGCGCCAGCTCACCGCGAACAAGGGCACGGTCCTCTTCGTCGGGACCAAGCGGCAGGCGCGCGACATCGTCAAGGAGGAGGCGCAGCGCTGCGCTTCTCCCTACGTCGATTACCGCTGGCTGGGCGGCATGCTCACCAACTACAAGACCGTCAAGCAGTCGATCAAGCGCCTGAAGGACATGGAGACGATGGCGCAGGACGGCACGCTCGACAAGCTCCCGAAGAAGGAAGCGCTGCACTATCAGCGCGAGATCGTGAAACTCGACCGCAGCCTCGGGGGCATCAAGGACATGGGGGGACTTCCCGACGCGCTTTTCGTCATCGATGTGGGATACCAGAAGGGCGCGGTCGCGGAGGCGAGAAAACTCGGCATCCCGCTGATCGGCGTCGTCGACACCAACCACTCGCCCGAGCGCATCGATTACGTCATTCCCGGCAACGACGACTCCAGCCGCGCGATCCGGCTCTACGCGCGCGGGGTCGCCGACGCCGTGCTCGAAGGGCGCCAGGACAGCGTGAAGGAGATCGTGCGCAGCGGCGAGGAATACGTCGAGGAGGACGAGGAGACCGGGGATGCGTGAACGCGTGCGCGGCTCGACGGGCCGGGCGGGGGCGCGAGCCCCCTTTTTTTGGCGACGGGGAGTGCAATGGCGGAGATCAGCGCGGGACTGGTGAAGGAGTTGCGGGAGAAGACCGATGCGCCGATGATGGAGTGCAAGAAGGCGCTCACGGAGGCGGGCGGGGACCTCGCCAGGGCGGAGGAGATACTGCGCGTGAAGCTCGGCAACCGCGCGACGAAGGCGGCGACGCGCGCGACGGGGGAAGGCGTCGTCGCGGCGTATGTCGCCGGCGACGGCCGGACCGGCGCGCTGGTCGAGGTGAACTGCGAGACCGATTTCGTGGCCAAGAACGCGGAATTCCTCATCTTCGCGCAGTCGGTCGCCGAGCGGGTTGCGGCGCACGACCCGGCCGACGTGGCGGCACTCTCGGGGCTTGCCGCGAACGGCGGTACGGTGGAGGAGGCGCGCCGGGTGCTCGCCGGGAAGATCGGCGAGAACATGACGATCCGGCGTTTCACGCGGCTCGAGGCGCGGGGCCGCCTCTCGCGCTACGTGCACGGCGGCGCGCGGATCGGCGTGCTCGTCGATGTCGTCGGCGGGGACGATGTCCTCGCGAAGGATATCGCCATGCAGGTCGCGGCCGCCAAACCGGTCGCACTGTCCCCGTCCGAGATCCCGGCGGCGATCGTCGAGCGCGAGCGCAGCATCGCCGCGGCCAAGGCGGCGGAATCGGGCAAGCCCGCCGAGATCGTGAAGAAAATGATCGAGGGCGCCGTACAGAAGTCGTTGAAGGAGCTCGCCCTGCTCGAGCAGCCGTTCGTCAAGAACGACAAGCAGAGCGTGGGCGCGCTGCTGAAGGCGAGGAACGCCAGCGTCGCCGGCTTCGCCCTGTTCGTGATGGGAGAAGGCATCGAGAAGCAGGCATGAGCGCGACGCGGCCCCGATCCACGGACGACCCCGAACCGGCCCGTTGCGGCGCGCCGGGCGCGAGACCGGCGCCGGCCTACAAGCGCATCCTCGTCAAGCTCTCCGGCGAGGCGCTGATGGGCGCGGACAGCTACGGGATCAACCGCGACACCGTCGAGCGCATCGTGGGCGAGATCGGCGACGTGGTGCGCCTCGGCGTCGAGGTCGCGGTGGTGATAGGCGGAGGCAACATCTTCCGCGGCGTCGCCCCGGCTTCCGCGCACATGGATCGGGCGACTGCCGATTACATGGGCATGCTCGCGACCGTGATGAACGCGCTCGCGCTGCAGGACGCGATGCGGCGCGTGAACCTCGTCGCGCGCGTGCAGTCGGCGCTCAACATCGAGCAGGTGGTCGAGCCCTACATCCGCGGCAAGGCGATGCGCTACCTCGAGGAGGGCAGGGTGGTGATCTTCGCCGCCGGCACCGGCAACCCGTTCTTCACCACCGACACCGCGGCGGCGCTGCGCGGAATGGAGATGAACGTCGAGCTGGTGCTCAAGGCGACCAAGGTGGACGGCGTCTACTCGGCGGATCCGAGGATGAACGCCGACGCGCAGCGCTACCGGCGGCTCACGTTCGACGAGGCGATCGCGCGCAACCTCAGGGTGATGGACGCCACGGCGCTCACGCTGTGCCGCGACCAGAAGCTGCCGATCAACGTCTTCAGCATTTTCAAGCCCTCCGCGCTCAGGCGCGTGGTGCTGGGCGAGGACGAGGGCACGTTTCTGCACAACTGATTCCCGCGCCGGCGCGGCCCGCGGGGGGCGGAGGTGGAGCATGATCGCCGATGTGAAGAAGTCCGCAGAGCAGAAGATGAAGAAGACGGTGGATGCGCTCAAGGCCGACCTCGCGAAGGTGCGCACCGGGCGCGCGCACGCCGGCCTGCTCGATCACGTCATGGTCGACTACTACGGCACTCCCACCCCGGTGCCGCAGGTGGCGAACGTGACGCTCCTCGATGCGCGGACCATCGGCGTCACGCCCTGGGACAGGAAGATCGCGCCCGCGCTCGAGAAGGCGATTCGCGATTCCGACCTCGGACTGAACCCGGCGGCGATGGGCGAAACGGTGCGCGTGCCGATGCCGGCGCTCACCGAGGAGCGGCGGCGCGACCTCATCAAGGTGGTGCGGCACGAGAGCGAGAACGCGCGCGTCGCGGTGCGCAACGTGCGGCGCGACGCCATCCACGGGCTGAAGGATCTGCTGAAGCAGAAGAAGGTGGCCGAGGACGAGGAGCGCCGCGCCCAGGACGACATCCAGAAGCTCACCGATCGCCACATCGCCGACATCGACAAGCTGCTGCAGCAGAAGGAGTCGGACCTGATGTCGGTCTAGGCGCCTGACTGCGCCGCCCGGCGAGGGAGTTTTCCGCGCGTGACTTCGTTTCCCAGCTCCACGATCGAGATTCCGGATTCCAGCCGCGTGCCCCGGCACGTGGCGGTGATCATGGACGGGAACGGCCGCTGGGCGAAACAGCGCTACCTGCCGCGCGTCGCGGGGCACAAGCGCGGCGTCGAATCGGTGCGCACGCTGGTGCGGGCCTGCGCGGAGCGCGGCGTGGCTTTCCTCACCCTGTTCGCCTTTTCGAGCGAGAACTGGCGCAGGCCGGCCGAGGAAGTGTCGTTCCTGCTACAGCTTTTCGCGGTGGCGCTCGAGCAGGAAGTGGGCAGGCTCCACGAGAACGGGATTCGCTTCCGGGTGATCGGCGACATCGCGGCGTTCGACGCGCGCCTCGTTCGGCTCATTCGCGACGCCGAGGCGCTCACCGCGGGCAATTCCCGCCTGACGCTCACCGTCGCGGCCAACTACGGGGGGCGCTGGGACATGATGCAGGCGGTCGCGCGCATGCTCGCCGAGCGCCCGGCGCTCGCCGCCGGGTTCTCCGAGCACGACCTGACGCCCTACCTTTCGCTCAACTACGCGCCGGAGCCGGATCTTTTCATCCGCACGGGCGGCGAGCAGCGCGTCAGCAACTTCCTGCTCTGGCAGCTCGCCTATGCCGAGCTCTACTTCACCGATACACTGTGGCCCGATTTCGACGCGGCGTGCCTCGACCGCGCGATCGTGTCCTACCAGCAGCGCGAGCGCCGTTTCGGGCGCACCAGCGAACAGCTCCCGGCCGGCGCGGGCCTCGCGATGCTGCGATTCGAGGGTCCCGGAGTCGAATGACGCCGGCGGCCCCCGCGGGGTCGGTGCTGCCTGCGCGCCTTGCCACGGCGGCGCTGCTCATGGCGGGTCTCGCCGCCGCGGTGTTCCTGCTGGAGGGCGCGGGCTGGGGCTGGGTGCTCACCGCGATCGTCGTGATCGCGGCGCGGGAGTGGGCGGCGCTCGCCGGCTACCGGCGCGCGGCGACGCTCGCCTACTGCGCCGCTACGGCCGCGCTGGCGTGGGTGCTCCTCGCGGCGAGCCGCGGCCCCGGGTTCGAGCTTGCCGTGTACGCGGCCGGGTGCGTGTTCTGGATCGCCGTCGTGCCGGCATGGCTCGCCGCCGGGCGCCTGCCCCGGGGCGCCGCCGGGACGGCCGCCGCGGGCTTGCTCGCCCTCGTGCCGGCGTGGCTCGCGGCTGCCCGCCTGCAAGATGACCCGGTCGAAC
Source organism: Burkholderiales bacterium (assembly GCA_020854035.1). Taxonomy (GTDB): domain Bacteria; phylum Pseudomonadota; class Gammaproteobacteria; order Burkholderiales; family SG8-41; genus SG8-41. The sequence goes on from JADZGE010000077.1 coordinate 20,241, forward strand.
TGCTGCAGGTCATGGCGATCGTGTGGCTCGCCGATACGGCGGCCTTTTTCTGCGGGCGTGCCTTCGGGCGCCACAAGCTCGCGCCGCGAGTGAGCCCGGGCAAGACATGGGAGGGCGTCGGCGGCGCGGCGGCCGCGGTGGCGGTGTATTATGTTGCGCTGTCCGCGAGCGGCGCGCTGCCCTCGTGGGCGGGGGGATGGCGGGGCGGCGTGCTGTTCGCGGGCGTCGCGGCGTTGAGCGTGGTCGGTGACCTTTTCGAGTCCGCGATGAAGCGACAGGCCGGGGTGAAGGACAGCGGCACTCTCCTGCCCGGGCACGGCGGTGTGCTCGACCGGATCGACGGGTTGGTGGCGGGACTGCCGCTGGCGGCGTTGCTCGCGCGGTGGACCGGATGAGCGACCCGCCGCGGCGCGCCGCAGGCGATCCGGCGGGTTCGGCGACACGGAGGGCGAGCGAGCTTGGACGAAGGAGCGCCATGAGCGGCGCGCGGCGCATCACGATACTCGGTTCGACCGGCAGCATCGGCGCGAGCACGCTCGACGTCGTGGCGCGGCACCCCGACCGCTTCGAGGTGGTGGCGCTGACTGCGCACCGCCGCGTCGATGCGCTGTTCGAGCAGTGCGCGGCGCACCGCCCGCGGCTCGCGGTGATGCTCGATGCCGACGCGGCGGCGGAGCTCGCGCGGCGCATCCGCGCCGCGGGTATCGATTGCGAGGTGCGCGCCGGCATCGACGCCCTCGAAGCGGCGGCGCAGGCGCCCGCCGCCGATACCGTCGTGGCGGCGATCGTGGGGATCGCCGGGCTGCGGCCGACGCTCGCCGCGGCGCGCGCGGGCAAGCGGCTGCTGCTCGCGAACAAGGAGGCGCTGGTGACCGCGGGCCCCGTGTTCATGGCGGCCGTGCAGGCGGGCGGCGCGGCGCTGCTGCCGATCGACAGCGAGCACAACGCGCTCTTCCAGGCGCTGCCGCGCGACTACGCGCGCGAGCCCGCCCGCGCCGGCGTGCGGCGCATCCTGCTCACCGCTTCCGGCGGGCCCTTCCGCGGCGTGCCGCTCGCGGCGCTCGAGGCCGTCACGCCGGACGAAGCGTGCGCCCATCCCAACTGGGTCATGGGACGCAAGATCTCGGTGGATTCGGCGACGATGATGAACAAGGGGCTGGAGGTCATCGAGGCGCACTGGCTGTTCAACGTTCCCGCCGAGTCGATCGAGGTGCTGATCCATCCCGAGAGCGTCATCCATTCGCTCGTGGAGTACCTCGACGGTTCGGTGATCGCGCAGCTCGGCAATCCGGACATGCGCACGCCGATCGCCTGCGCGCTCGGATTCCCCGAGCGGATCAGCGCCGGCGTCGACTACCTCGACCTCGCCCGCACCGGTGCACTGCACTTCGAGCGGCCCGACCTGGGGCGGTTTCCGTGCCTGCGTCTCGCCTACGAAGCGCTCAGGGCAGGCGGTTCGGCGCCCACGGCGCTCAACGCGGCGAACGAAGTGGCGGTCGCCGAGTTTTTCCGGGGGGCTTTGCGCTTTCCCCAGATCCCGGAGCTGATAGAAGACGTGCTCGCGAACATCCCCGCGGCCCCGCTCGCGGGTCTCGGCGACGTGCTCGCGGCCGACCGGGCGGCGCGCGAACAGGCCGCGCGATGGCTCTCGAGCCGCGGCGCGCGGCTGCCCGGCGCCGGGCGCCGCGTGGCGGGAACACGCGCCCGCTGAGGGCACACCCCGCATGAACCTCGTCACCACCGTCGGCGCGTTCGTCGTCGCGATCGGGCTGCTCATCGTGGTCCACGAGTTCGGGCATTATCTCGTGGCGCGCCTTTGCGGGGTCAAGGTGTTGCGTTTCTCGGTCGGATTCGGGCGCGCGCTGTGGACCCGGCATGCCGGGGCCGACCGCACCGAGTGGGTCGTGGCGGCGTTTCCGCTCGGCGGCTACGTCAAGATGCTCGACGAGCGCGAGGGCGAGGTCGCCCCCGCGGAGCTGGCGCGCGCCTTCAACCGCCAGCCGGTCTCGCGCCGCCTCGCGATCGTCAGCGCCGGGCCAGCCGCGAACTTCGCGCTCGCGGTTCTCCTTTACTGGGGGCTCTTCGTCCACGGCGTGCCGGGCGTGAAGCCGCTCGTCGGGGAGCCGGCCGCCGGGAGCGCGGCCGCGCGCGCCGGCTTCGCGCGCGGCGACCTCATCTCCCGGGTGGGTGACGCGTCCGTGGAGACGTGGCAGGACGCGAGGTGGGCGCTGCTCAAGCAGGCGGTGCAGCGCGCGGTGATCGAGATCCGCGTGCGGGATGCGAGCGGCGCGCCGGCGCTGCGCCGGCTCGACGCCTCGGGACTCACGGCCGCCGACATCGACGGCGATTTCCTGCGCGTGCTGGGTCTCGCGCGCTTTCAGCCCGAGTTGCCGCCCCAGGTCGGCCGAGTCGGTGCGGGCGGGGCGGCCGAACGCGCGGGGCTCAGGGCCGGCGACGAGATACTCGCCATCGGCGATCGCCCCGTGCGCAGCGTGGAGCAGGCGATCGAGACGATACGCGCGAACGCCGGCCGCCCGCTCGTTTTCTCGGTGCGGCGCGGCGGCGCCGTGGTGCCGCCCCTCGTGGTGGTGCCCGACGCGTACGTGGAGAAGGACGGGGCGTCCGTGGGACGGATGAACGCGGTGCTGCAGGTGAAGCCCGAGGCGTACGAGCCCTACCTCGTCCGGCAGAGCCACGGCTGGTTCGAGAGCATCGGCAAGGCGCTCGGTCGAACCTGGGACATGTCGATCTTCACGCTGCGCATGCTCGGCAAGATGGTGACCGGCGAGGTTTCCCTCAGGAACCTCTCCGGCCCGATCACGATCGCGGATTACGCCGGCCAGTCGGCGCAGAGTGGGTGGATCTCGTACCTGATGTTTCTCGCCCTGATCAGCATCAGCCTCGGCGTGCTGAATCTGCTGCCGGTTCCCTTATTGGATGGCGGGCATTTGATGTATTATACGATCGAGATTTTCAAGGGCAGCCCGGTGTCCGACCGGGCCGTCGAGATCGGCCAGCAGGTCGGCGTGGCGCTGCTGTTCAGCTTGATGGTGTTCGCCCTTTACAACGACATCAATCGATTACTCGCCGGCTGATTCATGTCCTGGCCCCGCATCGCCGCGCTGCTCGCCCTCCTGCTTGCGGCTCCGGCGGCGGCAATCGAGCCGTTCGTGATCCGCGACATCCGGATCGAGGGGATACAGCGCACCGAGGCGGGGACCGTCTTCAGCTACCTGCCGGTCAAGGTCGGCGACACCATGACCGATGCGCGCGCCGCCGAGGCGATCCGTGCCCTCTTCGCGACGGGGTTCTTCCGGGACGTGAGCCTGGAGCGCGACGGCGATGTGCTCGTCGTCGTGGTCCACGAGCGGCCCTCGATCGCGCTCATCGATTTCAGCGGCGCGCGCGAGTTCAACAAGGAGCAGTTGACCGGCGGGATGCGCCAGATCGGGCTTGCCGAGGGCAGGATATTCGACCGCAGCGTTCTCGAACGCGCCGAGCAGGAACTGAAACGCCAGTACCTGAGCCGCGGCTACTATGCGGTCGCCATCACCTCCACGATCACGCCGCTGGAACGCAACCGCGTCTCGATCAACTTCAACGTCGAGGAAGGCAGCGTCGCGAAGATCCGCGGCATCAACATCATCGGCGCGCAGGCCTTCCGCGAGAGCGAGCTGCTCAACGTGTTCGTCCTGCGCACGCCCGGCCTCATGACATGGTTCAGCAAGCACGACCAGTATTCCCGCCAGAAGCTCTCCGCCGATCTGGAGACGCTGCGCTCGTATTACCTCGATCGCGGCTACCTCGAGTTCCGGATCGACTCCACGCAGGTTTCGATCACGCCCGACAAGCAGGACATCTACATCACCGTCAACGTGACCGAAGGCCGCAAATTCACGGTGTCCGAGATCCGGGTCGCGGGCGAGAAGCTGGTGCCGGAGGAGGAGATCCGCAAGCTCATCCAGATCAGGCCCGGCGAGGTCTTCTCGCGCACCCGGCTCACCGAATCGACGAAACTCATTTCGGACCGCCTCGGCAACGACGGTTACGCCTTCGCGAACGTCAACGCCGTGCCCGAGCTCGACCGCAAGAAGGACCAGGTGGCGTTCACCTTCTTCGTCGATCCGGGCCGCAGGGTGTACGTGCGGCGCATCAACGTCTCCGGCAACACCCGCACCCGCGACGAGGTGATACGCCGCGAGATGCGCCAGCTCGAGGGCGCCTGGTATTCCGGGGAAAAGATCCAGGCCTCGCGCAGCCGCGTCGACCGGCTCGGTTACTTCACGGAGGTGGGCGTCGAGACGCCGGCGGTGCAGGGCACGACCGACCAGGTCGATGTCAACGTCTCGGTCGTCGAGAAGCCCACCGGCAACATGCTTCTCGGCGCCGGATTCGGCAGCGACGAGGGGCTCCTGTTGTCCGCGTCGATTTCCCAGAACAACATCTTCGGCTCCGGCAAGCACCTCAACCTGCAGGCGAACACGAGCCGGATCAACACCGCGTACGTCCTCTCGTACACCGATCCCTACTTCACGGTGGACGGGGTAAGCGCCGGTTTCGACCTCTACCACCGGAAACTCAGCGCCGACGCCAACCTGCTGGGCAACTACGAGACCAAGACCACCGGCGCGCAGCTGCGGCTCGGCGTGCCGGTCACGGAGCTCGATGTCATCCAGTACGGGCTCGGCTGGGAGCAAACCGAGGTCATCACCTTCGCCAACAGTCCGCTCTACTACAAGGATTTCGTCGCGACCTTCGGCTCGGAGAACACCAACGTGTTCCTCGTTGCCGGCTGGCAGCGCGACGCGCGCGACAGCCTGATCTATCCCACCCGCGGCACCAACCAGAAGGCGTCGGCCGAGGTCGGGCTGCCGCTGGGAACGCTGGAGTACTACAAGCTCACCTACCAGTACCAGCGCTACTTTCCGCTGACGCGCCTGATGAGCCTCATGGTGAACGGGGAAGCCGGCTACGGCGACGGCTACGGGGACAAGCCCATGCCCTTCTACAAGAACTACTATGCGGGCGGCGTGACCTCGGTACGCGGTTTCAAGAGCTTCACCATCAGCCCCAAGGACTCGAACGGGGATCCGCGCGGCGGCAGCAAGAAGCTGCTCACCAACGTGGAGCTGCTGTTCCCGTTCCCGGGGCTGGAGCACGACCGCTCCGTGCGGCTGTCCGCGTTCTTCGACGCGGCCATGGTCGACGACACCTACAACGCCAACGCGTGGCGCTATTCCATCGGCCTCGCGGCCCTGTGGGTGTCGCCGTTCGGTCCGTTGAAGGTGAGCGCGGGATGGCCGATCGAGAAGAAGCCTCTCGACAAGACGCAGGTATTCCAGTTTACTTTCGGAGGCGCGTTCTGAGCGGCCGTCCGCGGCACGCCCGGGTGCCGGATTCGAAGGAGACGACATTGAAGCACTGTTACTTCGCATGCGCGGCGATGTTCCTCGCGCTCGCGGCGGCGGCCGCGGGCGCCGCGGACCTGAAGATCGGCTTCATCGACGCCGAGCGGATCAATCGCGAGTCCGCCCCGGCGGAGCGCGCGAGCAAGCAGCTCGAAAAGGAATTCGCTCCGCGCGCGCAGGAGCTGCAACGGCGCGAGGCCCAGATCAAGGGCCTGCAGGCGCAGCTCGAGAAGGAAGGGATGACCATGGGCGAGAGCGACCGGCGCGCGCGCGAGCAGGAGCTGGCGCGGATGAGCCTCGATTTCCAGCGCATGCAGCGCGAGTACCGCGAGGATCTCAACCTGCGCCGCAACCAGGAGCTCTCGGCGCTGTTCGAGCGCGCCAATCGCGTGATCCGGCAGATCGCCGAGTCCGAGAAGTTCGACCTGATCCTGCAGGAAGCGGTCTACCGCAGCCCGCGCATCGACATCACGGACCGGGTGCTGAAGGCGCTCGCCGAGGGCAAGTAGGCCCGCTCGCGCGCGCCAGGCGCCAGTCCCGGGGCGCGCGCAAACCGGCATCCCGGCAATGACAGTCGGCACACGCAAGCCCGTTACGCTGGGCGCGCTCGTGGCGCGCTTCGGCGGCCGCGTGGAGGGAGACGCCCGCACCCGCGTCGACCGGGTCGGCACGCTGGAGGAGGCGGGCCCCCGGGCGATCTCCTTTCTCGCGAACGAGCGCTACCTCGCGCAACTCGGCTCGACACGCGCCGCCGCGGTGATCGTCGGCGAGCCGGCGAGCGCGGCGACGAACCTCCCGCGCATCGTCTGCGACAATCCCTACGCCTATTTCGCCCGCGTCTCGGCGCTGCTCAATCCGCCGCCGCGGGCGCGTGCCGGCATACACCGCACGGCGGTCGTCGAGCGCGGCGCGCGCCTCGGTCGCGGCGTGGAGATCGGCGCGCACGCGGTGATCGCGCGCGGCGCCCGCATCGGCGCGGGCAGCGTGATTGGCGCCGGCTGCATCGTGGGCGAATGCGCGGCCGTCGGGTCGGCGGCGCGCCTCTACCCGAACGTGACCGTCTACCGGGAGTGCGTGATCGGGGCGCGGGCGATCGTGCATTCCGGGGCGGTGATCGGGGCCGACGGCTTCGGCATCGCGATGGACGACGAGCGCTGGATCAAGGTGCCGCAGATCGGCAGGGTGGTGATCGGGGACGACGTGGAAATCGGCGCCAACACCACGATCGACCGCGGGGCGATCGGGGATACGGTGATCGAGGAAGGCGTCAAGCTCGACAACCTCATCCAGATCGCGCACAACGTGCGGGTAGGAGCCCACACCGCGATCGCGGCGTGCGTGGGCATCGCGGGGAGCGTGCGCATCGGGCGCAACTGCCGGATCGGCGGCATGGCCGGTATCGTCGGACACGTCTCCATAGCGGACGGCGTCGAGATCTCGGCGTGCACGCTCGTCACGCGGTCGATCGCGCACCGCGGCACCTATACCGGCGTCTACGCGTTCGGCCCGCACGACGAATGGCGGCGCAACGCCGCGCAACTGCGTCACCTCGCCGCGCTGGCGCGCCGCGTGAGGGCGCTCGAGAGGGAAAGCGCGGGAACCGAAGGGAGGAGGCCGTGAGCGGCATGGGCATCAGGGAGGTGCTGCAATACCTGCCGCATCGTTATCCGTTCCTGCTGATCGACCGGGTGATCTCCTGCGAGCCCGGCAGGACGATCACCGCGGTGAAGAACGTGACCATCAACGAGCCCTTCTTCATGGGCCATTTCCCGCATCACCCGATCATGCCGGGCGTGATGATCATCGAAGCGCTGGCGCAGGCTGCGGCGATACTGTCGTTCCGCACCATGAACCACAGGGCGGACGAGCGGGTGATTTACTACTTCGTGGGCATCGACCGCGCGCGCTTCAAGCGGCCGGTCGGTCCCGGCGACACGCTGCTGCTGGAAGTCTCCCTCCGCCGCCAGGTGCGCAACATCTGGATGTTCAAGTGCGTGGCGCGCGTGGGCGATGCGATCGCTACCGAGGCGGAGGTGATGTGCACGATCAGGCCGGTCGACAGCCCCGTGGACGTCGCCTGATCGACGACGGGCGGCGCCCGCCGCCGCCATCTCCGCCGCGCACCGATCCCGCCGCATGATACATCCGACCGCGATCATCGAGAGCGGGGCGCGCCTCGCCGCGGGCGTGCGTGTCGGGCCCTACGCGGTTATCGGGTCGCACGTCTCGATCGGCGAGGGCACCAGCGTCGGCGCACACGCCGTCATCACCGGACACACCCGCATCGGCGCCAACAACCGCATTTTCCAGTTCGTGTCGCTGGGGGAGATCCCGCAGGACAAGAAGTACGGCGGCGAGCCGACCCGGCTCGAGATCGGCGACGAGAACACGATCCGCGAGTTCTGCACATTCAACTGCGGCACGGTCCAGGACGCCGGCGTGACGCGGGTCGGCAACGACAACTGGATCATGGCCTACGTCCACCTCGCGCACGACTGCCAGGTCGGCAACCACACGATTTTCGCGAACAACGCGCAGCTTGCCGGTCACGTGCGGGTGGAGGATCACGCGATCCTGGGCGGATTCACCGAGGTGCACCAGTTCTGCCGCGTCGGGGCGCACAGCATCACCGCGCTCGGCACCGTCGTATTGAAGGATGTCACGCCGTTCGTGATGGCATCGGGCAACGCGGCGCGTCCCCACGGCATCAATGTCGAAGGCCTGAAGCGGCGCGGGTTCACCGCGGCCGCGATCGCGGGGTTGCGGCGCGCCTACAGGACGCTCTACAAGTCGCGACTCACCCTGAACGACGCCCGGCTCGAACTCGAGCGCCAGGTCGCCGAGACTCCCGAAGTGAGGGTGATTCTCGACTTCCTGGCGGGCTCGAAGCGGGGCATCATCCGCTAGCCGCTTGTCAAGAGAGGAGACTGCGCCCCCTTGTTACGCCCCGGATCGGGGAAGGCGGGCGATGCGGCGGCGATGAGCGCGAGCGCGAAGCCCGTCACGATCGGTGTGGTAGCGGGCGAACCCTCGGGCGATCTGCTCGGCGCGCACCTCGTCCGCGCGCTCTCGGCCCGCCTGCCGCAGGCGCGCTTCGTCGGCATCGGCGGGCCGAGGATGATCTCGGCGGGCGTGGAAGTGCTCTACCCGCTCGAAAAGCTCGCCGTGCGCGGCTACGTCGAAGTGCTCGGCCACGTGTGGGAGATCCTCGCCATCCGGCGCCGTCTCGCCCGCCGCTTTCTCGACGAGCCGCCCGCGCTTTTCATCGGCGTCGACGCGCCGGACTTCAATCTCCGGCTGGAGGCGCGCCTGCGGGCGGGCGGCGTGCCGACGGTGCACTACGTCAGCCCGTCGATCTGGGCGTGGCGGGGCAGTCGCATCCGCAGAATCCGGCGCGCGGTGTCGAAGATGCTGCTCGTGTTCCCGTTCGAGGCGGCGCTCTACGAGCGCGCCCGGGTCGATCACGCGTACGTGGGCCATCCGCTTGCATCCGCCCTCGACGGTTTTCCCGGCCGCGCGACGGTGCGCGAGCAGTTGCGGGTGGCCGCGGGAGCGCCCGTGGTGGCGCTACTCCCGGGCAGCCGCGCGAGCGAGCTGCGGCTGCTGGGTGGACTCTTCGTCGAGACCGCGCTGCGAATCGCCGCGGCGGTTCCCGGCACCGTCTTTCTCGTCCCGCTCGCGACCCGCGAGACGCGCGAGCTTTTCGAGGCCGAACTGTTGCGCCGCGACACGGGGGCGCTCCGCCTGACGATGCTCTTCGGCCACGCTCACGAAGCCATGGCCGCGGCCGACGTGGTGCTGGCGGCGTCGGGCACCGCGACGCTGGAGGCGGCGCTCCTCGGGCGCGCGATGGTGATCACCTACCGGGTCCCCCGGCTGTCGTGGTGGCTGATGAAGCCGCGCGGCTACCTGCCGTACGTGGGACTGCCCAATATCCTCGCGGGAGAATTCATCGTGCCCGAGTTCCTGCAGGAGCAGGCGACGCCCGAGAATCTCTCCGGCGCCGTGCTGAAGTTCCTCGAGGACGGGGCGCTGCGGAGCGCACTGGAGGAGCGGCTCGCCGCCCTCGGGCGTGAACTGAAGCAGGACACGGGGGAACTCGCGGCGCGCGCGATCCTGCCGCTCATCGGCGGAGGGGCGCGGTGAACCCGGCGCAACCGCACTGCGGAGTGGACGAAGCGGGACGCGGCCCCCTCGCGGGGCCCGTGTTCGCGGCGGCCGTCATACTCGACCCGGGGGCGCCCATCGCGGGGCTCGCCGACTCGAAGCGCCTGTCGCCCCGGGTGCGCGCCGCGCTCGCGGTCGAAATCCGCGGGAGGGCCGCGGCGTGGGCGGTCGCTGCATCGAGCGTGCGCGAAATCGACGAGCTGAACATCCTCCACGCGACGCTGCTCGCGATGCGCCGCGCCGTCGAGGCCCTGCCCGCGCCGCCGGCGCTCGCGCTGATCGACGGCCCGCACTGCCCGCGGCTCGCGCTTCCGGCGCGGGCGATCGTCGGGGGCGATGCGACGGTTCCCGCCATCTCGGCCGCGTCGATACTCGCGAAGGTGGCGCGGGACGAAGCGATGCTCGAAGTGCACCGGCAGTACCCGCGCTACGGCTTCGACCGCCACAAGGGCTACCCGACGCGAGAGCACCTCGCGGCATTGCGGCGTTACGGACCCTGCGGTGCGCACCGCTCGACCTTTGCCCCGGTGCGCGTGCTCGCCGGGCGCACCGCGTGAAAACCATCCGTTCCGCGGGCAATCCGCGCTTCATGGCGCTGCTGAGACTCGTGCACTCCTCGGCGCAGCGCCGGGCGTCGGGACTGTCGGTACTCGAGGGCGCGCACCTCGTCGCGGCCTATCACGGGAGCATGGGCCCGCCGGAGCGGCTCGTCGTGAGCGATAGCGGATCGACCGTTCCCGGGATACGTGCCTTGATCGAGGCCATGCCGCGGGTGGAGACCGTGCTGCTCCCCGATTCGCTGTTCGCGCGCCTGTCCTCGGTCGTGGCGCCGACCGGAGTGATCGCCGTGATACGAACGCCCAGGCCGCTCGCCGAGCCGCCCCGCGCTGGAGCGTGCGTCATGCTCGAGGACGTGCAGGATCCGGGCAATCTCGGCTCGATCCTGCGTTCGGCCGCGGCCGCCGGAATCGGGCACGTGCTGCTTTCCACGCACGCGGTGAACGCCTGGTCGCCGCGCGTGCTGCGCGCCGGCATGGGCGCGCACTTCCTGCTCGGGGTGTACGAGCGGGTGGATCTCCTCGCCGCGGCACGGTCGCGCGTGGGGCGCGTGCTCGCCCTGTGCCAGCGGGCGCCGCAGAGCATCTACGCGGCTGACCTCAGGGGTGACATCGCATTCGTGCTCGGCAACGAGGGCGCCGGGATCTCGGAAGCGCTCGCGGCCGCGGCGCATGCGAGGTTCTCCATTCCGATGCCGGGGGGCACGGAGTCGCTCAACGTCGCCGCGGCCGCGGCGGTGTGCCTTTTCGAACGCGTCCGCCAGACGCAAGCCGCCGGTAATCGATGATCGGCCCGCCGCGGCCGGCGCACGCTACCCCGCCGCGAATTACCGGCTGCCGCCGGCTCGATGCTCTTCAGTAGATGCGCCGCTGCAGTTTCGCCTCGTGCAGGATCGTGGTGGCAAGTTCCTCGACCGATTTGCTCGTGGCGTCGAGATAGGGAATGCCCTCCTGGCGCATCAGCGCCTCGGCTTCCCGGATCTCGTACTCGCAGTTCTGGAGCGTGGCGTAGTTGCTGCCGGGGCGGCGCTCGTTGCGGATCTGCTGCAGCCGCTCCGCCCGGATGGTGAGGCCGTGCAGCCGGCCGCGGTAGGCACGCACCTGCGAGGGCAGGCGCATGCTGCTGAAGTCGTCGGGGGTAAACGGATAATTGGCGGCGCGGATGCCGAACTGCATGGCGAGGTACAGGCAGGTGGGCGTCTTGCCGCTGCGCGAGACGCCCACCAGGATGATGTCGGCTTCGGCGAGGTCGCGGCGCGCCAGGCCGTCGTCGTGGGCAAGCGCGTAGTTCACGGCTTCGATGCGGTGGTAGTAATTGACGATGTCGGACACGCTGTGCGTGCGGCCGACGACGTGCGAGGCCGGCACCCCCAGCTCGCGTTCGAGGGGGCCGATGAACATCTCGAAGCAGTCGAGAAAGAGCGCATTCGCGCGCCCGACAACAGCCGCGATCTCCGTTCTCGCGAGCGTGCTGATGACGAGCGGGCGCACGCCGTCGTCGGCCGCCTGCTGATTGATCCGCGTCACGGCGTCACGCGCCTTCTCGATCGAGTCGACGAACGGGAGCGTGATTTCGTTGAAGCCCACCTGGTCGAACTGGGTGAGGAGGCTGTGCCCCAGCATCTCCGCGGTGATGCCGGTGCGGTCGGAGACGAAGAAGGCGGAGCGCTTGTCGGCCATTGCCAGTAAAATATCGCGTTTTTCGACAACGCACAATTTTCCGGCACGCTACCCCCGCCATGACCAACGATCCCCTCATTGTGGACCTAGCCCGGGTGCGGGCGACCGACGTCGCGCAGGTCGGCGGCAAGAACGCGTCGCTCGGCGAGATGATCAGCCAGCTCGCGGGCGCGGGCGTGCGGGTGCCCGGCGGCTTCGCGACCACCGCTCGCGCCTTTCGCGAATTCCTCGCGCAGGGGGCGCTCGACGCCCGGATCGCGGCGCGGCTCGCCGCTCTCGACGCGGAGGACGTGGGGGCGCTCGCCCGCGCCGGGCAGGAGATCCGGGAATGGGTCATGGCGCAGCCGTTTCCGGCCGCGCTGGAGTCGGAACTGCACGCTGCCTTCGACCGGATCGCGGCGGAAGGCGGGCAGGGGGCCTCGTTCGCGGTGCGCTCCTCCGCCACGGCGGAGGACCTGCCCGACGCTTCGTTCGCGGGGCAGCAGGAAACCCTGCTCAACGTGCGCGGCCGCGACGAGCTCGTGCGTGCGGTGAGGCACGTGATGGCCTCGCTCTACAATGACCGCGCCATCTCCTACCGCGTCCATCGCGGCTACACGCACGAGACGGTCGCCCTGTCGGTGGGGGTGCAGCGCATGGTGCGCAGCGATCTCGCGGCGAGCGGCGTGATTTTCACGCTCGACACCGAGTCGGGATTCGACCAGGTCGTGCTCATCACCGCTTCGTACGGGCTCGGGGAAACGATCGTTCAGGGCCAGGTCAACCCGGACGAGTTCTACGTCTACAAGCGGGCACTGAAGGAGGGGCGCAAGGCGATCCTGCGCCGCGGGCTCGGCTCGAAGGTCGTGAAAATGGTGTACGGGGAAGCGGGCGAGCCGGTGCGGCAGGTGGCGGTGCCGGAGGCCGAGCGCCGGCGCTTCTCGGTGAACGACGCCGAGGTCGAGGAACTCGCGCGCTACGCACTCGCCATCGAGGCTCATTACGGCCGGCCCATGGACATCGAGTGGGCCAAGGACGGATCGGACGGCAGGCTCTACGTGCTGCAGGCGCGACCCGAGACGGTCAAGGCGCGCGAGAAGGTCGAAACGCTGCGCCGCTACCGCCTGAAGGAGCGCTCGGAGGTCCTGGCAACGGGGCGCTCGATCGGCCAGCGCATCGGCAGCGGTCCCGTCCGCATCGTGGAAAGCGCGGCGGAGATGGGCCGCGTGCGCGAGGGGGACGTGCTGGTGACGGACATGACCGACCCGGACTGGGAGCCGGTCATGAAGCGGGCGGCAGCCATCGTGACGAACCGGGGCGGGCGCACGTGCCACGCCGCCATCATCGCGCGCGAACTCGGCATCCCGGCGGTGGTGGGCTGCGGCGACGCGACGCGGGTGCTGCGGGACGGGCGCCCGGTGACCGTATCCTGCGCCGAAGGGGACACCGGCTTCGTCTACCGGGGCGTGCTCGAGACCGAGGTGATCGACCTCTCGCTCGAGTCGATGCCGCGAGCACCGGTAAAGATCACGATGAACGTGGGCAACCCGGAGCTCGCTTTCGAGTTCCGGCGCCTGCCGAACGAAGGGGTCGGGCTCGCGCGGCTGGAGTTCATCATCGCGCGCATGATCGGGGTGCACCCCCGGGCGGTGCTCGCGTATCCCGACCTTGGCGCGGACCTCAAGGTCGCCGTGGAGGAGCACAGCGCGGGCTACGGCGACCCCGTTGCCTTCTACGTGCAGAAACTCGCCGAAGGCATCGCCACGCTCGGCGCCGCCTTCGCGCCGAAGCCGGTCATCGTCCGGTTGTCCGATTTCAAGTCGAACGAGTATTCCAGTCTGACGGGAGGCTCGCGTTACGAGCCGCGCGAGGAAAACCCCATGCTCGGGTTCCGGGGGGCTTCCCGCTACGTCGCCTCGTCGTTCCGCGACTGCTTCCGGCTGGAATGCCGGGCCCTCAAGTACGTCCGCGACGAAATGGGTCTCACCAACATCGAGATCATGGTGCCGTTCGTGCGTACCGTGGACGAGGCGAAGCGGGTCGTGGCGGCGCTCGCCGAGAACGGCCTGAAGCGCGGGGAGAACGGCCTGCGCGTCATCATGATGTGCGAGATTCCCTCGAACGCGCTCCTCGCCGACGAGTTCCTGGAGCATTTCGACGGTTTCTCGATCGGATCGAACGACCTCACCCAGATGACGCTCGCCCTCGACCGTGACTCGAGCCTCGTCGCGGACGCCTTCGACGAGCGCGACCCGGCGGTGAAGCAGCTCCTCCACCTCGCGATCCGGGCCTGCCGCAAGGCCGGAAAGTACGTGGGGATCTGCGGCCAGGGGCCCTCGGACCATCCCGACCTCGCGAAATGGCTGGTCGACGCGGGCATCGAGAGCCTGTCGCTCAACCCGGACACCGTCGTGGAGACCTGGCTCTACCTCGCGCGGGAGGCGGGCGCCGCCCCCACCGGTTGAGCGCCGCGCCGCTCGGCGCGAATCCCGCGCGCGGATTCTTGGACGCGGCGGAGATTTTCGCTAGAATAGGCAAACCGCTGGCCTATGCGATGACGACAAAATATATCTTTGTCACAGGTGGTGTGGTTTCCTCCCTGGGCAAAGGTATCTCCGCCGCCTCGCTCGCCACGATACTCGAATCGCGCGGCCTGCGCATTTCGATGGTCAAGCTGGATCCCGATCTCAACGTGGATCCGGGGACCATGAGCCCGTTCCAGCACGGCGAGGTCTTCGTCACCGAGGACGGCGCGGAGACCGACCTCGATCTTGGCCACTACGAGCGGTTCCTGCACGCCAAGATGGGCCGCCGCAACAATTTCACGACCGGCCAGATTTACGAGAGCGTGATCCGCAAGGAGCGGCACGGCGACTACCTCGGCGGGACGGTGCAGGTGATCCCGCACATCACCGACGAGATCAAGCAGTTCATCCGCCGCGGCGCGGGCGACGCCGAGGTCGCGATCGTGGAGATCGGGGGTACCGTGGGCGACATCGAGTCGCTGCCCTTCCTCGAGGCGATCCGGCAGATGGCGATCGAGCTCGGGCGGGAGAACTACTGCTTCATCCATCTCACGCTGGTGCCCTACGTCGCGGCGGCGGGAGAGATCAAGACGAAGCCCACGCAGCACTCGGTGAAGGAGCTGCGCGAGATCGGCATCCAGCCCGACATCCTGCTCTGCCGGGCGGACCGGCCGCTGCCCGAGGACGAACGCAGGAAGATCGCCTTGTTCACCAACGTCGCCGTCGAGGCGGTCATCTCGGCCTTCGACGTCGACAGCATCTACAAGATACCGGCGATGCTGCACCGGCAGGACCTCGACGGGATCGTCTGCCGGCGCCTGCGCCTCGACCCCGCCGCGGCCGACCTCTCCACGTGGGAGAAGCTCGTCTACGCGCTCGAGCACCCTCAGGGCACGGTGAACATAGCCCTCGTCGGGAAGTACGTCGATCTCACCGAATCGTACAAGTCGTTGACCGAGGCGCTCACGCATGCCGGCATCCATACCGGGGCGAAGGTGCGCATCCATTACGTCGATTCCGAGAGCATCGAGAAAAGCGGTACCGGGGCGCTCGCCGCCATGGACGCGATACTCGTTCCGGGGGGGTTCGGGCGGCGTGGCGTCGAGGGCAAGATCAGGGCCATCCGCCACGCCCGGGAAAACGGCATTCCCTATCTCGGCATCTGTCTCGGCATGCAGCTTGCCGTGATCGAGTACGCCCGCAGCGTCGCCGGTCTCGCCGGCGCGCACAGCACCGAGTTCGATCCGGAAACCCCGCATCCCGTCATCGCGCTCATCACGGAATGGCAGGACCGGGACGGGCGGGTCGAGCGGCGGGATGCCACTTCGGACCTGGGCGGCACCATGCGACTCGGCGGGCAGGAATGCGTGCTCGAGGCGGGCTCGATGGCGCGGCGGATCTACGGGAAGGATCGCGTGACGGAGCGTCACCGGCACCGCTACGAGGTGAACGCGCATTACCTGCCGCGGCTCGCGGCGGCGGGACTGCGGGCAAGCGGGCGCTCGGCGAAGGACGGGTTGTGCGAAATGGTCGAGCTCCCGGCTCACGCGTGGTTCGTGGGTTGCCAGTTTCACCCGGAGTTCACCTCGACGCCGCGCCAGGGCCACCCTTTGTTCAAGGCATTCGTGCAGGCGGCGCTGGAGCACGCCGGCCGCGCGCCGGGGCCTCCCGCCGCGCAGGTGAGCGAAGAGCCGGACCGGCTGAAGAACATTGCATGACCGGTAATGTGCCGCGACCTGCGCCCCGCCGAGCCGGGACCGGGGCGCCGGCCGCCGCGCATTCGGAAATGGTGTCGCCGATGAAGCTCTGTGGATTCGAGGCGGGGCTCGAACGGCCACTCTTCGTGATAGCGGGCCCCTGCGTCGTCGAATCGATGCAGCTCGCGATCGACACGGCGGGTGCGCTGAAGGAGATGTGCCGTGATCTCGACGTGCCCTTCATCTACAAGTCGTCCTACGACAAGGCGAACCGCACCTCGATCAGGTCGTTCCGCGGCCCGGGAATGGAAGAAGGGCTCAGGATACTCGATGCGGTCAGGACGCAGATCTCGGTGCCGGTGCTGACCGACGTCCACGCGACGGAGGAAATTGCCGCGGCGGCGGACGTGGCGGACGTCCTGCAGACGCCCGCCTTCCTGTGCCGCCAGACCGATTTCATCTGCGCCGTCGCCGCCGCCGGGCTGCCGGTGAACATCAAGAAGGGTCAGTTCCTCGCGCCCGGCGACATGAAGCACGTGGTGGAGAAAGCGCGCACCGCGAGCGGGCGCGACAACATCATGGTGTGCGAACGCGGGGTTTCCTTCGGCTATAACAATCTCGTGTCCGACATGCGCTCGCTCATGATCATGCGCGAGACGGGCTGCCCGGTCGTCTTCGACGCGACGCATTCCGTGCAACTGCCGGGGGGGCGGGACGGTGCGAGCGGTGGCGAGCGCGAGTTCGTTCCGGTACTGGCGCGCGCCGCGGTCGCCGCCGGCATCTCGGGCGTGTTCATGGAGACGCATCCCGATCCCGAGCGCGCCCTCTCCGACGGCCCGAACGCGTGGCCGCTGGCACACATGAAGCCGCTCCTCGCGACGCTTAAGGATCTCGACGCGCTGGTGAAGAGCCGCCCGCGAGCCGAGGAGCGGCTTTGATGAGACGCATTCCAACCGATCAGGAACAACGATGAGCGCGATCGTCGACGTCATAGCGAGGGAGATCCTGGATTCCCGCGGCAACCCGACCGTGGAGACCGACGTGCTGCTCGAATCCGGGGTGATGGGCCGGGCGGCGGTGCCTTCCGGCGCGTCCACCGGCAGCCGCGAGGCAATCGAGCTGCGCGACGGCGACCCGGGCCGCTACGGCGGCAAGGGCGTGCTGAAGGCGGTTGAAAACGTCAACACGGAGATCTGCGAGGCCGTGATCGGGGTCGACGCGACCGAACAGGGCTTCGTCGACCGCACGCTGAACGAACTCGACGGCACCGACAACAAGTCCCGGCTCGGCGCCAATGCGATGCTGTCGGTCTCGCTGGCGGTCGCCAAGGCCGCCGCCGAGGAATCGGGCCTGCCGCTGCACCGTTATCTGGGCGGCGCCGGCCCGATGTCGATGCCCGTGCCCATGATGAACGTCGTGAACGGCGGCGCGCACGCGGACAACGGGCTCGACATGCAGGAGTTCATGATCGTACCGCTGGGGCTGCCGTCGTTCCGCGAGGCCCTGCGCTGCGGCGCGGAAGTGTTTCACGCGCTGCGCAAGCTCCTCAAGGACCGGGGCCTTTCCACCGCCGTGGGCGACGAGGGCGGCTTCGCGCCGCGCCTGCCGCGCCACGAGGCGGTGATCAAGGCGGTGATCGAAGCGATCGAGGCGGCGGGCTACCGACCCGGCGAGCAGGTGGCGCTCGCTCTCGATTGCGCGAGCTCCGAGTTTCACAGGGAGGGCGAGTACATCCTGGCCTCGGAGGGACTCACCCTCACCTCCGCGCAACTGGTGGATTACCTGGAGGCATGGGTGGACCAGTACCCGATCGTCAGCATCGAGGACGGCATGGGCGAATCCGACTGGGATGGCTGGAAGCTCCTCACCCGGCGGCTCGGCGGCAAGGTGCAGCTCGTGGGTGACGACCTCTTCTGCACCAACACCCGCTATCTCCGGCAGGGCATCGAGCAGGGCGTGGCGAACTCCATCCTGATCAAGGTGAACCAGATCGGGACGCTGACCGAGACCTTCGCCGCCATGGAAATGGCGAGGCGCTCGGGCTACACGGCGGTGGTGTCGCATCGCTCCGGCGAGACCGAAGACACCACGATCGCGGACATCGCGGTCGCAACGGGCGCGCTGCAGATCAAGACCGGCTCGCTGTCGCGCTCCGACCGGCTCGCCAAGTACAACCAGCTGCTGCGCATCGAGGAAGACCTCGGGGATACCGCGGCCTACCCGGGGCGCGATGCCTTTCGCCGGGTCCGGTGAGGCTCGTCGCCCTCGCGCTCGCCGCGCTGACGGTACTCGTCCAGTACCCGCTGTGGCTCGGCAAGGGCGGCTGGCTCCGCGTGTGGGAAATCGAGGGCCAGATACGGGCGCAGCGCGAGGCAAACCGCCAGATGCAGGCGCGCAACCGGGCCCTCGATGCCGAAGTGAAGGACCTCAAGGTCGGGCTCGACGCGATCGAGGAGCGCGCTCGCAGCGAACTCGGCATGTTAAGGCAGGACGAGATATTTTTCCAGATCATCGACCCGGGCGCGAGTACGCGCCGCTGAGCGCGGCGACCATGGCGCGCGCGCCCGCATGAGCGCCGGCCTGATCGACGGCGCGGCCCTCGCGCGCGAGGTCTATGCCGCGCTCGGCGACCGATTGCGCGCGCTCGCCGGGCAGGGCGTCACCCCGGGACTGGTCGTCGTGCAGATCGGCGAGGACCCGGCCTCCAACGTCTATGTACGCAACAAGATGCGGGCGTGCGAAGCGGCCGGGCTGCGCTCTGCGGTGCGTCAACTGCCGGCCGACTGCGACGAAGCCGAAGTGCTCGCTCTCGTCGCCGGATTGAACGCAGAACCGGCGACGCACGGCATCCTGGTGCAGTTGCCGCTTCCCGCCGGCCTCGACGCCGAGCGCATTACACAGGCGATCGATCCGGCGAAGGACGTCGACGGTTTCAACTGGATGAACCTGGGCGCGCTCGTCGCGGGCCGCGCCCGCTTCGAACCGTGCACGCCCCGCGGCGTGATGGCGCTGCTCGGGCGAGCCGGCGTGCCCGTGGAGGGCAGCCGGGCCGTCATCCTCGGCCGGAGCAACATCGTCGGCAAACCGCTTGCGCTGATGCTCGTGAACCGGAGCGCCACCGTCACCGTCTGCCATACCCGCACCCGCGATCTCGAGCGCCATACCCGGGAGGCCGACATACTCGTCGCGGCGGCCGGCCGCGCGGGGCTTGTCACCGCCGCCATGGTGAAGCGCGGGGCGACGGTGATCGACGTCGGGATCAATCGCGACGCCTCGGGAAAGCTCGTCGGCGACGTGGATTTCGCCTCCGTTCGGGAGGTTGCGGGCCGGATCACGCCGGTGCCGGGCGGGGTCGGGCCGATGACCGTGGCGATGCTGATCGAGAACACCGTGCTTGCCGCGGAGCGGACGGCCGGTGTTTCCGGCTCCTGAAACCGCGGGCGCCGGCAGCCGCGCCGGCCGCTCGCTGCGATCTGCCCGGGGGAATGCCGAATCCGGCGCTTGAGGAGCCTGCCGGCGCAGCGTCCGGCGAACTCCTAGCAGTAGAACGCGTTCGCGAAATTGAACAGCATATCGGGCGTGAGATAGCCGCTCATCGTCACGTAGGTCATCAGGGCGGCGAGCCCCGCCAGCAGCAACCACAGCAGTACGCGGCAGTTCTGGCTCATCACGGGCATATTGTTGAGGTTTCCGCGCGCGAGGACAAGCGCTTTCGCGTTCCGCCGCGGCCGCGCGAGGTCCGGGCGGCGTCCGCGCCGCGCCGACGCCGACTCCGGGTTGAACCTCGCCGCGGCCACGAGCACGGCAGCGTTCGTCGCGCGTTCCCGCGCGAGGTCTCTCCCGCGCACGACGGACCCGCGCGCGTTCGCGCGGGAGCTCGGGGCGCCGCCCTTGAGGCCGCGGCGAGGCTCGGAGATAATTAGCAAATGCTTATGGACAGAATTGACGGCGCCGCTCGCGCTTCCCGCGGGAAGTCCGATCTTCCCTCGTCGCGCTACGCATGCCGCGATCTCTACGATCGCGAGGGCCTTGCGCGCATCGACGCGGATTTCATGGCGGAACTTCG
The DNA here is from genome assembly GCA_020854035.1 of Burkholderiales bacterium. GTDB lineage: Bacteria > Pseudomonadota > Gammaproteobacteria > Burkholderiales > SG8-41 > SG8-41. The sequence continues at coordinate 40,320 of JADZGE010000077.1, forward strand.
CGAGACCGACGCCGCGCTCCACGCCGAGCTAGCCGCCGCCCGGGCCGCGCCTTCCAGCCTCGATGCGAAGCAGGAATCGAGGCTGTTGCTCGCGCTCGCGCCCCGCGTCGACGCCTTCGTGGCGCGCCTGTTCGACATCGAGGAGGAACTGGCGGCGCTTACCGCGCGCCACCACGAGCTCGCGCCGCTCTACGAGGTGAAGCGGCTCTTCGTGCAGCGCAAGGCGCTGCACCGCTACCCGGCAACCGAGGCGGAGGGATTCGACGGCGCGAGCCTGCGGGCAACGCTCGAGGCGGCCATGGGCGAGCCGCTTACCGAACTTGCGTTCGCGCGGCACGTGGCTGCCTGGCAGGCGGACGAGCCCGGGCACGCCGAGCACCTCGACAACGCACTGCGCTACGCGGCCTGGGCCGTGCAAAGCGCGGCGGGCCGCGCGCGCCACCGCGGCGGCGTGCTCTTCAAGGCCCCCGCGAAGCTCGATCACCGGCGGCTCGTGCCGGTTGTCGAGGAAAAACGTGATGGCTACACGGCGTGGCGGCTCGCCGACGGGCACCTGCGCCACCGCGAGGGCTTCCGGCTGACCGACCACGGTACGGACCTTGCCGGGGCGCTCGACGAGACGAACTACTGCATCTGGTGCCACGAGCAAGGCAAGGATTCCTGCTCCCGGGGGCTGCGGGAGAAGGCGCCGAAGGGCGGGGGCAGCGCGCCGTTCCGGAAGAGTCCGTTCGGTGTCATTCTCGCGGGCTGCCCGCTCGAAGAGCGCATTTCCGAGTTCCAGCAGGCGAAGAGCGAGGGCCACGCCATCGGCGCGCTCGCGATCATCGCGGTGGACAACCCGCTGGCGGCGGCGACCGGGCACCGCATCTGCAACGACTGCATGAAGGCGTGCATCTACCAGAAGCAGGATCCGGTCGACATACCGCAGGCGGAGACCCGGACGCTGAAGGACGTGCTCGAGCTGCCGTGGGGATTCGAGATCTATTCGCTGCTCACGCGCTGGAACCCGCTCAACTTTCGCGCGCCGCTGCCCGCGCCCCCGAGCGGCCGGCGCGTGCTGGTCGCGGGCATGGGTCCCGCGGGAATCGCGCTTGCGCACTGGCTCATGAACGAGGGACACACCGTCGTCGCGATCGACGGCTTGAAGATCGAGCCGCTCGCGCCCGCCCTCTCCGGCGTGGATGCGAGCGGCGCGCGCGTGCCGTTTCAGCCGGTGCGCGACGTGCGCGAGCTCCACGAATCGCTCGACGAGCGCGTCATGGCCGGGTTCGGCGGCGTCGCCGAGTACGGGATCACCGTGCGCTGGGACAAGAATTTTCTCAAGATCCTGCGGCTGCTGCTCGAGCGACGCCGGGAATTCACGCTGATCGGCGGCGTGCGCTTCGGCGGCGCCATCGACGCGGAGGAAGCGTTCGCGCTGGGATTCGATCATGTCGCGCTGGCGATCGGCGCCGGCCGGCCGACCGTGCTCGACCTGCCGAACGGCCTCGCGCGAGGCGTGCGCACCGCCTCGGATTTCCTCATGGCGCTGCAACTCACCGGCGCCGCAAGGGCGGATTCGATCGCCAACATGCAGATGCGCCTGCCGGTCGTCGTGATCGGCGGGGGTCTCACCGCGATCGACACCGCGACCGAATCGCTTGCCTACTACCCGCTGCAGGTGGAGAAGTTCCTGCGGCGCTACGAGGCGCTCGAGAACGCCCGCGGTGACGTCGCCGCGCGCCTCGCGTGGAGCCCCGCGGAGCGCGAGGTGGCCGACGAGTTCCTCGCGCACGCGCGGGCGCTCCGGGAGGAGCGCGCGCGTGCGCAGATCGAGTGCCGCGCCCCGCGGCTGCACGATCTGCTCCAGTCCTGGGGTGGCGTCACCATCGCCTACCGGCGGCGCCTGATCGACAGTCCGTCCTACACGTTGAACCACGAGGAAGTGGAGAAGGCGCTGGAGGAGGGCGTGCGCTTCGCCGAGGGGCTCACCCCGCTCGCCGTCCTGACGGACGCCGAGGGCGCGGCGCGCGCGCTGCGCGTGTCGGTGCAACGGTGCGCGGAGGACGGCGGGTGGACCGGGGCGGGCGAGGCCGAGATCCCGGCGCGCACGATCCTCATCGCGGCCGGGACACAACCGAACACCGTGCTCGCGCGCGAGGACCCGGCGAATTTCCGTCTCGACGGCCGCTATTTCCGGGCGTGCGACGAATCCGGGGCACCGCTTACCCCGGAGCGGGCGATTTCCAAGCCGCAGGCCGTGCGCGTGCTGCTCGAGCGCCGCGGGGATGGCCGCACCATGAGCTTCTTCGGCGACGTGCATCCGACCTATTTCGGCAACGTCGTCAAGGCCGTCGGCAGCGCCAAGCAGGGTTATCCGGTGGTCTCGCGCGTGCTCCGCGAGCGCGCGCCCGCCTCGACGCTCTCCGACCGGGAGTTCGTCGCGCGGCTGAACGACGGGTTGCGCGCCACGGTCCGCGAGGTGACGCGCCTTGCGCCTGCGATCGTGGAGGTCGTGGTGCGCGCGCCGTTCGCCGCGCGCCGCTTCCGTCCGGGGCAGTTCTACCGGCTGCAGAACTTCGAGTCGCTTGCCCCGCTCGTCGAGGGCACGAGGCTCGCGATGGAGGGGATTGCGTTGACCGGCGCGTGGGTGGATCCCGGGCGCGGGCTCGTTTCCACGATCGTGCTCGAGATGGGGGGCTCCTCGGATCTCTGCGCGCGGCTGCAACCCGGCGAACCGGTGGTGCTGATGGGGCCCACGGGCAGCCCGACGGAAATACCGGAGAACGAAACGGTGATACTGGCGGGCGGCGGCCTCGGCAACGCCGTCCTCTTCTCGATCGGGCAGGCGATGCGGCGGGCCGGGTGCCGGGTGCTCTATTTCGCGGGCTACCGGCACGTCGCCGACCGCTACAAGGCCGCCGAGCTCGAGGCCTCCGCCGATGTCGTGGTGTGGTGCTGCGACGAGGCCCCGGGCTTCACGGCGTCGCGGCCGCAGGACCGTTCATTCGTCGGCAACATCGTGCAGGCCATGCAGGCCTACGCGAGCGGCGCCCTCGGCGCGCAGGAGATCGAGTTCGGGCGGGCCGAGCGCATCGTCGCGATCGGGTCGGACGGCATGATGGCGGCGGTCGCCCGGGCGCGCCACGACGTGCTCGAGCCGTGGTTGAGGCCGCACATCGCAATCGGTTCGATCAATTCGCCGATGCAGTGCATGATGAAGGAGATCTGCGCGCAGTGCCTGCAACCGCACCGCGACCCGGCGACCGGCAAGGTGAGCTACGTCTTTTCCTGCTTCAACCAGGATCAGCCGCTCGATCTCGTCGATTTCGCGGCTCTCGAGGCGCGCCTGCGGCAGAACTCCGTGCAGGAGAAACTCACCGCCGAGTGGCTGGACCACTGCCTGGTCGCGCTCGGCGCGCGCAACGCCGGGCGTCCCCGGGCCGCGGTTCCCGCTCCTGCCTCCGCGGCTACGCAGTCTCGCGCAACGCCGCCGCGATCGCTCCCGTGATCTCGTCGATCTGCGCCTCGGTCACGATGAGCGGCGGCGAGAGCGCGATGGTGTCGCCGGTGACGCGGGTGAGCACGCCGCGCTCGTAGCACTTCATGAAAACCTCGTGGCCGCGCGCGCCGGGCTTGCCGGGGATCGCGGCGAGTTCGATCCCGGCCATCAACCCGAAGTTGCGGATGTCGATGACGTGCGGCAGCCCCTTCAGGCCGTGAACGGCCTGCTCGAAGTGCGGGGCGAGAGCGCGCGCACGGTCGAAGAGACGCTCCTCGTGGTAGAGCGCGAGCGTCGCCTCCGCCGCGGCCGAAGCGAGCGGATGGCCGGAGTAGGTGTAGCCGTGGGGAAACTCGACCGTGCCGGGCGCGCCGCCGTTCACCACCGTGTCGTGGATGCCGCGGCGCACGATCACGCCCGCCATCGGCACCGCGCCGCTCGTCACGCCCTTTGCAAAGACGATCATGTCGGGCGTCACACCGAAAGTCTGCGCCGCAAAGGCGGTGCCGAGGCGGCCGAACCCGGTGATCACCTCGTCGAATACGAGGAGCAGCCCGTGCCGGTCGCAGATGGCGCGCAGTTTCTCGAGATAGCCCCGCGGCGGTACCACCACCCCGGTGGAGCCCGCCACCGGCTCGACGATGACGGCGGCGATGTTGGAGGAATCGTGGAGAGCGACGATGCGTTCGAGGTCATCCGCGAGATGGGCGCCCCACGCCGGCTGGCCGCGGCTGAACGCCATGTCCGCGAGCGAGTGCGTGTGTGGCAGGTGATCGACGCGGGGCAGGAGACTCCCGAACACCTTGCGGTTGCCCGGGATCCCGCCCACCGATATGCCGCCGAACCCGACCCCGTGATAGCCGCGTTCGCGGCCCACCATGACGTTGCGATGGCCTTCGCCCCTGGCCCGGTGGAAGGCGAGGGCGATCTTCAGCGCCGTATCCACCGCCTCGGAGCCCGAGTTGCAGAAGAAGACGCGGTCGAGTCCCGCCGGGGCAAGCGCGGCGAGCAGCGTTGCCGCGCGAAACTCGCCCGGGTGCCCCATCTGGAAGAGCGGCGAGTAATCGAGCGTGCCGGCCTGCCGGCGGATTGCCTCCACGATCTTCGGCCGGCAGTGCCCGGCGTTGACGCACCATAGCCCGGCGGTCCCGTCGAGCACCCGGCGCCCGTCCTCGCACGTGTAGTGCATGTCCTGCGCGGAAACCATCACCCGCGGCGCGGCCTTGAACTGCCGGTTGGCGGTGAAGGGCATCCAGAATGCTTCGAGGTCGTAATCACGTGGATTCATGTCGGTCCCCGGCCGGACGTCGGCGAAGGCGCGATTCTACCATGGAAGAAATGCGTGCTTCGAGCGGGCATTTCCGTGTGGCAGACTGGCGGTGTCGCCATGATCCTGCTTGACGGCATTTCGAAATCCTACGGCGGTCAGCTCGTGCTGCGGCCGACCACGCTCGCGTTCGAGGCGCGGCGCGTGGCCGTGCTGATCGGGCCGAGCGGCTGCGGCAAGTCGACGCTGCTCCGTACGATCGTCGGTTTGACGGCGCCCGACAGCGGCCGCGTGATGATCGGCGCGCAGCCGATGACGGCGGCGAGCGCGCCGCGGCTGCGGCACGCGATGGGTTACGTCATCCAGGAAGGCGGACTTTTCCCGCACCTCACGGTCGAAGGCAACGTCACGCTCCTGGCACGCTTCCTCGGGCGCGCGCCCGGCTGGATCGCGTCGCGGCTCGCGGAGCTTGCCGAACTGGTGCGCCTGCCCGCCGCCCTCATGGGACGCCACCCGCGCGAGCTCTCCGGCGGCCAGCGCCAGCGCGCCGGCATCATGCGCGCGCTCATGCTCGATCCGCCGCTGTTGCTGCTCGACGAGCCGCTCGGCGCGCTCGATCCGATCACGCGTTACGGACTGCAGGATGAACTGAAGCGCATTTTCTCCGGGCTCGGCAAGACGGTGATACTGGTCACGCATGACCTCGGCGAGGCGGCGCACTTCGGCGAGGACATCGTGCTCATGCGCGAGGGCCGCGTGGTGCAGCGCGGCACGATAGCGGCCCTCGCGCGGGAACCCGCCGAACCTTTCGTGAGCGAATTCCTGCGCGCGCACCGCGCGGCGCTCCCCGGCGGGGAGCCCGCGAATTCGGAACGATGACGGCGAAACCGCGACGGTGACGAGACGGGCCCGGCAGTGAAGCGCAGTTCGCTCATCATTCACCGTTCATCGGTCATCCTTGCGCTGGCGATCGCGCCGGCGCTTGCCGTAGCGCAGGGCACGCTCTCGGTCGGCTCGAAGCGCTTCACCGAGTCCTACATCCTCGGGGAGATCGTGACCCGGACCGCGGCGGGGGCGGGCGGAGTGCAGGCCGTGCACCACCAGGGACTCGGCAACACGGCGATACTCGCGGCCGCGCTGAAGGCCGGCGCGATACACGTCTATCCCGAGTACACCGGCACCATCGCTTTCGAGCTGCTCGGTCTGAAGGCGGTGCCGCCGCTCGCGGATCTGAATCGCCGCCTGGCGGAGGAGGGACTTGCCGCCGCCGTGCCGCTCGGGTTCTCGAACAGCTACGGACTCGCGATGGTCGCGTCGCAGGCGGCGGCGCTCGGCATCGCGCGGCTCTCCCAGCTTGCGCGCTTCCCGGAGTTGCGCATCGGTCTGTCGCAGGAGTTCCTCAATCGCCGCGACGGCTGGGAGGCGCTGAAAAACGCCTACGGCCTGCCGTTTTATCCGCGCGGGCTCGACCACGGGCTCGCCTACGAGGCGCTCTCCGGCGGGCAACTCGACGTGATCGATGTCTACTCGACCGACGCCAAGATCGAGCGCTACCGGCTGCGCGTGCTCGAGGACGACCGCGGATTCTTTCCCGCCTACGATGCCGTGCTGCTCTACCGCCGGGAGGTGCCGGAGCGAGTCCCCGCGGCGTGGCGGGCATTGCAGGGGCTCGAGGGCCGGATCGGCGCGCGCAGGATGATCGAGATGAATGCGCGGGTCGAGCTCGACCGCGTACCGTTCGCGCAGGTCGCCTCGGACTTTCTCGCGCCCGCGCCCGCGGCGGCGCGCGCGCCGGCACGCGAGCGGACATTTTCTGACGTTCTCTTCGCGCCGGACCTGCCGCGCCTGACGGTGCAGCACCTCCTGCTCGTGTTCGTCTCGCTCGTGCTGAGCGTCGTTGCGGGCGTGCCGCTGGGGGTGTGGGCGGCGCGCGCTCCGCGCGCAGGCGCGGCAATCCTCGCCGCCGTGAGCGTGCTGCAGACGGTGCCGGCGCTCGCGCTCCTCGCGATCCTCATCGCGGCGCTCGACCGCATCGGCACGGTGCCGGCGGTCGCGGCGCTCTTCCTCTACGGTCTGCTGCCGATCGTGCGCAATACGCAGAGCGGGCTCGCGGACATCGCGCCCGCGCTGCGGGAATCCGCGCTGGCGCTGGGCCTGCCCTCGCTCGCGCGGCTGCGCCTGATCGAGCTGCCGCGCGCCGCGCGCTCGATCCTCGCGGGCGTGAAGACCTCCGCGGTGATCAACGTCGGCACCGCCACGATCGCCGCTTTCATCGGGGCGGGGGGCTACGGGGAACGTATCGTCGCGGGACTCGCGGTCAACGACCACGCGGTGCTGCTCGCGGGCGCGATCCCCGCCGCGGCGCTGGCGCTGTGCCTTCAATGGGGCTTCGAAGCCCTCGACCGGTGGCTCGTACCGGCCGGCCTGCGGGAGCGGTAGGTGATGGTCGGGAACGCGAGACGCGAGACCGGAGATGGGAGACGGGAGACGGAAACCGGGGCCGGCAACCGGTCACCATGGCCGGTTGCCGGGCCGCCGCTCCCCGGTCACGCCTTCGCGGGCTCCAGCACGGTGCTGCGCGCCTGTGGCAGTGTGTCCGGGTAGTCGCGCGAGTAATGCAGCCCGCGGCTCTCGTGCCGCCGCATCGCGCTACTCACGATCAGCTCGGCGCAGGTGACGAGGTTGCGCAGCTCGATGAGATCGTTGGTGACCCGGAAATTCGCGTAATAGTCGTGGATTTCCTCCTGCAGCGTGCGAATGCGATGCGCGGCCCGAGCGAGCCGCTTGCTGGTGCGGACGATACCCACGTAGTCCCACATGAACCGCCGCAGTTCGTCCCAGTTGTGCGCGATGACGATCTCCTCGTCGGCATCGGTGACCCGGCTCTCGTCCCATTCCGGCAGGCAGGGCGCGGGCGTCCTGCCCGTGGCGAGTATGTCGGCGGCCGCCGAACGGCCGAAAACCAGGCATTCGAGCAACGAGTTGCTCGCCAGGCGGTTCGCCCCATGAAGACCGGTGCAGCTCGTCTCGCCGATCGCGTAGAGACCGGCGAGCCCGGTGCGTCCGGCGAGATCCGTCACGAGCCCTCCGCACGTGTAGTGCGCCGCCGGAACCACCGGGATCGGCTGGCGCGTGATGTCGATGCCGAGCTCCATGCAGTGGATGTAGATGTTGGGGAAATGGCACTTGATGAAGTCGGCACCCTTGTGCGTGATGTCGAGGTGGACGCAGTCGACGCCCTGCTTCTTCATCTCGAAGTCGATGGCGCGCGCGACGATGTCGCGCGGCGCGAGCTCCTGCCGGGGGTCGTGGCGCTGCATGAAGCGCGTGCCGTCCGGGAGCCTCAGCAGGCCGCCTTCACCGCGCACGGCCTCGGTGATCAGGAAGGACTTCGCATGTGCGTGGTAGAGGCAGGTCGGGTGGAACTGGATGAACTCCATGTTCGCCACCCGGCAGCCCGCGCGCCAGCCCATCGCGATGCCGTCACCGGTCGCGGTATCCGGGTTGGTGGTGTAAAGATAGGCTTTGCCCGCGCCCCCGGTCGCGAGCACCGTGTGCCCCGCGGAGAGGGTCCGCACCCTGCCGCTCGCCGTGTCGAGCACGTAGCAGCCATGGCAGCGGTTCTCGGCGCGGCCGAGCTTCGCGCCCGTGATGAGGTCGACGGCGACGTGGCCCTCGAGCAGGGTGACGTTGGGATGGCTGCGAATCTTGCCTTCCAGCGTGGACTGTACCGCCTGGCCGGTGGCATCCGCCGCGTGTATTACCCGCCGGTGGCTGTGACCGCCCTCCGTGGTGAGGTGATAACCGGTATCGTTCTCGTCGTCACGGGTGAACGGGACTCCCTGGGCAATGAGCCACGATACGGACTCCCGTCCGCGCTCGACGACGTAGCGGGTCACGGCTTCGTCGCACAGGCCGGCCCCGGCGGTCAGCGTGTCGCGAATGTGCGATTCGAGGGTGTCGTCGGAGGCCAGCACGGCGGCAATCCCCCCCTGCGCCCAGCTGCTGGCTCCATCGAGAAGCTGGCGCTTGGTCACGAGCCCGACCCGCCGGTCGCGGGCAACGTGCAGAGCCAGCGTGAGACCGGCGAGGCCGGTGCCGATGACGAGTACGTCGAAGTCCATGCGTGCAGTCGCGACCCGGCAGGGCCTCGCGGGAAATGGGGAATCTTAGCAGACCGGGCGGCACCGGCCGGACCCGGGAACCCGCAGGCAGGTGAAAGCCCGAACCAATTTCCTCTTTCATGTCCGTGGATTAACGCTTATTTGTCGCCCGGGGGGCCGCCCCCGCGCCGGGTATACTGGCGGGGGCGCGTCGCGGACCGCAGGGGGCCGGGCTGGCGCACGTCCCCGCCGCAGATCCGGTTCTGCGGTGAACAAGAAGCTGTATGTCAGGGACGGGCTTGATGAGCGAACGCGAAGTCGACCAGCAGCTGGTCGAACGGGCGCAAGGGGGGGACAAGCGGGCCTTCGAGCTGCTGGTGAGCAAGTACCAGCGCAAGCTCGCGCGCCTGTTGTCCCGGTTCATCCGGGACGCGACGGAGGTGGAGGACGTGACCCAGGAGGCCTTCATCAAGGCCTACCGGGCGCTTCCCACCTTTCGCGGCGACAGCGCCTTCTACACCTGGCTCTACCGCATCGGCATCAATACCGCCAAGAACTACCTCGTATCCATGGGACGGCGGGCGCCGACCTCCACGGAGGTGGCAAGCGAGGATGCGGAGGGTTACGAGGACGGGGAGCAGCTGCGGGATCTCAACACGCCGGAGAACGAACTCATGAGCCGGCAGGTGGCGGACACCGTGAACCAAACGCTGGAAACGTTGCCTCAGGAGCTGAGATCGGCGATTACGCTCCGCGAGATCGAGGGGCTCAGCTACGAAGACATCGCCAGTATAATGAACTGCCCGATCGGCACCGTTCGGTCGCGCATTTTCAGGGCGCGCGAGGCGATCGCGGCGAAGTTGCGACCGATGCTCGACACCCCGAAAGACAGGAGATGGTAGATGGACCGGATATCCTCTTTCATGGATGGGGAGCTCGACCGGGACGCGGCTGCCGACGCCTGTGCGCGGCTCGCGAGGGACCCCGACGCGCGCGAATGCTGGGGCATCTTCCACCTGATCGGCGATGCCCTGCGTGGGGAATGCCGCATGGCACCCGGTTTCGAGGCGCGGCTGAAGGCCCGGCTTGCCGCCGAACCGACGGTGCTCGCTCCGCGCCGGATGCCGGCCCGCCGCGCCGCCACGTTCGCGCTGACGGCCGTGGCATCCCTCGCGGCGGTGGCGCTGGTCGGCTGGATCGCGCTCTACAATCCGCTCTCCCCCCAGCAGCAGATTGCCGCCGTGCCCGTGCCCGCCGTGACGCCGGTCGCCCTGCCGCCCGCGCAGGCCGAGCTGGCGAACGTGCCGAGCGATGGCGCGATGAACGAGTACCTGATCGCCCACCAGGAGTTTTCACCGAGCACGGCGATACAGGGGCTCGCACCCTACATCCGCGGCGTGTCCGAGACCCGCGCGGCGCGGGGGGAGCGGGAGTGATTCGCGCGGTTCCCGCGCTGCTCGTCGTGCTTGCCATCGCGGGCCCGGCCGCGGGCGCCGAATCATCCGACAATCACGAGGGGCTCGCCTGGTTGAAGAAGATGGCGAGCGCCTCGCGGCAGCTCAACTACGTGGGAACCTTCGTTTACCGCAGCGATCGCCGGACCGAGACTTCGCGCATCGCTCATTTCGTGAATTCCGCCGGGGGTGAGTTCGAAAAGCTGGAGACCCTCGACGGCACGCACCGCGAGATCATCCGCACCAACGACCAGGTCACGTGCTATCTCCCCGCGGCGCGCACGGTGATCGTGGAACGGCGCATGCCGCGCGGCTTCCCCGCGCTGCTTTCCGGTGACCTCTCGGGCGTGCTCGAAAACTACGACGTGCGGGTCGAGGGGGCCGATCGCGTCGCGGGACACGAGTGCCGGGTCGTCGTGCTCGAACCGCGGGACAACCTGCGCTACGGGCATTACTTCTGTGCCGAGTCGCGCACGGGGCTTCCCCTGCGGGCCCGCAGCTACATCGACCGGCGGGAGACGCTCGACTCGTTCGCCTTCACGCAGCTCGAGATCGGCGGCGGCTTCAGGCGCGAGCACGTTCGCTCGCGCTACGCGGCGAAGGCGCGCGACTGGAAGGTCGACCGCTCGGCCATACCGGTCGCCGAGACCCACGGTGACACGGGCTGGGTGCTCGCGGGGCAGTTACCCGGGTTCCGCAAGATGACCGAACTCAAGCGCTCGATCGCCGGGCGTTCGGCTAAGGTGGCGCACATCGTCTATTCGGACGGGCTCGCCGCCATCTCGATCTTCATCGAGCCGCTGCCGAGCCCGAGGGTGGTGCCGCACCTCTCGCACAACGGCGCGGTGAACATCTACACCAGGCCCGTCGCCGACTACATGGTGACCGCGCTCGGCGAGGTACCCGCGGCCACCGTGGTGCGGCTCGCGCGCTCGCTCGAATTCAGGGGCGCCGCGGCCGCGGCGTCCCGGTAACACCGTCCGCCGATCCGACCGGGGAGATTTAAGGGGAGACCATGCCGCGCCGCTGGCTTGCACTGCTTGCATTCTTCGTATGCGCCGCCGCCGCCGCGCAGTTGCCCGACTTCACGGAGCTCGTCGAGAAGCAAGGGCCGGCCGTCGTCAACATCAGCACGACGCAGACCGCGCGCAATCCGCTCGCGCCCCAGGTGCCGAACCTGAGGGAGGACGATCCGTTCTACGAATTCTTCCGGCGCTTCGCGCCCAATCCCGGCCCGCGCGAATTCCAGACCCAGTCGCTCGGCTCCGGGTTCATCGTCAGCCAGGACGGCTACATCATGACGAACGCGCACGTCGTGGATGCCGCCGACGAGATCACGGTGCGCCTGACGGACAAGCGCGAGTTCAGGGCGAAGGTCATCGGCGCGGACCGGCGCACCGACCTCGCGCTGATCAAGATCGAGGCATCGGGGCTGCCGGCGGTCCGGTTCGGCGACCCGAATCGCCTGCGGGTGGGAGAGTGGGTGGTGGCGATCGGCTCCCCGTTCGGTTTCGAGAACTCGGTCACCGCGGGCATCGTGAGCGCGAAGGGCCGGTCGTTGCCGCAGGAGAACTACGTGCCCTTCATCCAGACCGACGTCGCCGTCAATCCCGGCAATTCGGGAGGGCCGCTGTTCAACCTGCGCGGCGAGGTGGTCGGCATCAACTCGCAGATCTACAGCCGCACGGGCGGGTTCATGGGCCTGTCCTTCGCCATCCCCATCGACGTCGCGAACCAGGTTGCCCAGCAGTTGCGCACCGCGGGGCGGGTCACCCGCGGGCGCATCGGCGTCGTGATCCAGCCGCTCACGAAGGAACTGATGGAATCGTTCGGCCTGCCGCGCGCGCAAGGAGCGCTCGTCAACTCGGTGGAGAAGGGCGGACCGGCGGACAAGGCGGGCATCGAGCCCGGCGACGTGATCCTGCAGTTCGACGGCAAGCCCGTCGCGTCGTCGGAGGACCTGCCGCGCCTGGTGGGCGCGGTGCGCCCGGGCTCGCGGGTCGCCGTCCAGATCTGGCGCAACAAGCAGGCGCGGGAAGTGCAGGTGTCGGTCGGCGAGATGCCGGACGAGCGCGCCGCCGCCCAGCAGCGGGGCCGGCGCGGCGAGGGCAGGCCCGCTCCGGCGTTGGCGAGCGTGCACGGACTCACGCTCTCCGAGCTCACGGACTCGCAGAAGAAGCAGCTCAAGGTCCCGGGTGGCGTGCTGGTGGAGGGCGCGCAGGGCGCGGCTGCCCGCGCGGGAGTGCGCCGGGGCGACATCATCGTCGCCGTCAACAACCAGGATGTGAAGAGCATCGAGCAGTTCAACCAGGTGATCGGCCAGATCGACAAGGGCCGGGTGGTGGCCCTGCTCGTGCGGCGCGGCGGCAACTCGCTCTACGTGCCGTTCCGTCCCGATGGCAACGGCGGCTGAGCCCGCGCGGGACGCCCCCCCGCACCTGACGGTCTACAGCCGGGCGTACTGCCATCTCTGCGAGGACATGATCGCGGGGTTGCGCCGCCTGCAGGAGCGTGCCCGTTTCACCTTCGACGTGATCGACATCGACGGCGACGTGGCGCTCGCGGCGCGCTACGACCTCGACGTTCCCGTGCTCGCGCACGGCGCGCGCGAGATCGCGCGCCACCGGCTCGATGAAGCGCGCCTCGAGACCTGGCTGCGCCGCAGGAAGGGCCAGTCCTCGACTTGACACTTCGGGTGCCGTGTCCAGGCAGAAGAGGTCGCGCGCACGATGTCCTGTCCGCATCAGGGCGGTCGACCGTCACCGAAGGCGCCTCGGGCTGCTAGAATACGCCGCTACTGTGAAACCGAGGGCTCTCGCGGGAGCCCTCTTTTATGCGCTTAATCCGCAACTTCTCGATCATCGCGCACATCGATCACGGCAAGTCCACGCTGGCGGACCGGTTCATCGAACTCTGCGGTGGATTGAGCGGCAGGGAGATGGCCGAGCAGGTCCTCGACTCGATGGCGCTCGAGCGCGAACGGGGCATCACCATCAAGGCGCAGACCGCGGCGCTTCAATTCCGCTCGCGCGAGGGCGACACCTACCTCCTCAACCTGATCGACACCCCGGGGCACGTCGATTTTTCCTACGAGGTCTCGCGTTCGCTCGCGGCGTGCGAGGGTGCGCTGCTGGTGGTGGACGCCTCGCAGGGGGTCGAGGCCCAGACCGTTGCCAATTGCTACACCGCGATCGAGCAGGGCGTCGAAGTCGTTCCCGTCCTCAACAAGATCGACCTGCCGCAGGCGGAGCCGGAGCGCGTGATGACCGAGATCGAGGACATCATCGGCATTCCCGCGCGCGACGCGCTCCGGGCGAGCGCGAAGACCGGCGAGGGCGTGCGGGAAATTCTGGAGACGGTGATCGCCCGCATTCCGCCGCCGGCGGGCGACCCGGCCGCGCCGCTCAAGGCGCTCATTATCGATTCGTGGTTCGACAACTACGTCGGCGTGGTGATGCTCGTGCGCGTGGTCGACGGGCGGCTCGCTCCCGGGGACCGGATCCTGCTCATGTCCACCGGGGCCGCCTACGCGTGCGAGCGCACCGGCGTCTTCACCCCCAGGTCGCGGCTGAAGGATTCACTCGGCGCGGGCGAGGTGGGGTTCGTGACGGCCGGCATCAAGGAGCTCAAGGCGGCGCGGGTCGGCGACACCATGACGCGCGCCGAGCGCCCGGCGGCCGCGCCGCTGCCCGGCTTCAAGGCGATCAAGCCGCAGGTCTTCGCCGGGCTCTACCCCGTCGACGCCGGCGAGTACGGAGCGCTGCGCGAAGCGCTCGAGAAACTGCAGCTGAACGACGCTTCGCTCGTCTTCGAGCCGGAGTCCTCGCAGGCGCTGGGATTCGGCTTTCGCTGCGGCTTCCTGGGCCTGCTGCACCTCGACATCGTGCAGGAGCGCCTGGAGCGCGAGTACGGGATGAACCTCATCACCACCGCGCCGACGGTGGTCTACCAGGTCGCGCTTGCCGACGGCACGCTGATCGAGATCGAGAATCCGTCGAAGCTCCCCGACCCCTCGCGCATCATGGAGATCCGCGAGCCCGTCATCGCGGCGACGATACTGGTCCCGCAGGACCATGTCGGGCCGGTAATCACGCTCGCCAACGAGAAACGCGGCAGCCAGCGCGATCTCCAGTACCTCGGGCGGCAGGTGATGCTCAAGTACGAGCTCCCGCTCAACGAGGTGGTGATGGATTTCTTCGATCGGCTGAAGTCGGTCTCGCGCGGCTACGCCTCGCTCGATTACGATTTTCTCGAGTACCGGGCCGGTGACCTCGTGCGTCTGGACATCCTCATCAACGGCGAGCGCGTCGACGCGCTCTCGCTCATCGTGCACCGCGACCACGCACGGGAGCGCGGGCGGGACCTCGCCTCGCGCATGCGGGAGCTCATACCACGGCAGATGTTCGACATCGCGGTGCAGGCCGCGATAGGCTCGCAGGTGATCGCGCGCGAGACGGTGAAGGCGCTGCGCAAGAACGTGCTGGCGAAGTGCTACGGCGGCGACATCACCCGCAAGAGGAAGCTGCTCGAAAAGCAGAAGGCGGGGAAAAAACGCATGAAGCAGGTCGGATCGGTCGAGATACCGCAGGAGGCCTTCCTCGCGGTGCTGCGCACCGACAAGTGACAGTGACGGGTGACGGGTAATGGGCGGGATCGCTCCGGCCGGCAGGGCCAGCGCGAAGCATCGCGCGATACTCCCGGGATCGCCGCGCGGGCGGGCGCGATGAATTTCGCGCTGGCACTCTTCCTTCTCCTCGTCGCGACCGGCGCGGTGTGGCTCGCCGACCGCTGGTGGCTGCGGGCGCGCCGCGCACCGGGACGGCCGGAGCCGTGGTGGGTGGAGTACCCCAAGAGCTTCTTTCCGGTGATCCTCGTCGTGTTTCTGCTGCGCTCCTTTCTGGTCGAGCCGTTCAAGATTCCCTCCGGCTCGATGCTGCCGACGCTGCTGGTGGGCGACTTCATCCTGGTGAACAAGTTCACCTACGGAATCCGGCTGCCGATCGTCAACGTGAAAGTGCTCGAAGTGAACTCGCCGCGGCGCGGGGAAGTGATGGTGTTCCGCTTCCCGGAGAATCCCTCGCTCGATTACATCAAGCGGGTGGTCGGAGTACCCGGCGACCTCGTCGAGTACCGGGACAAGCGCCTCACGGTGAACGGCGTGGAGGCGAAGGTGCGCCCGGACGGGCAGTACCAGTACGTCGAGAACGGGCTGTCGTTCGTGTCGGCGATGATGCAGCTCGAGACGCTCGGCGAGCACGAGCACCGGACGCTCATCCAGCCGGACGCGCCGGGCGTGCACCTCTCGGGCGTCAAGCAGTTTCCATTGCGCGAGAATTGCGCCTACAATGACGCCGGCTTCCGTTGCAGGGTTCCGCCGGCCCAGTACTTCCTCATGGGGGATAACCGCGACAGCAGCAGCGACAGTCGCTACTGGGGCTTCGTGCCCGAAGCGAACATCGTCGGACGGGCGTTCATGATCTGGTGGAACTTCGACGATCTCCGGAGAATAGGAACGTTCATAGACTGAGAGGGCGGCCATGCGAAAGGAACAGGGCTTGACTTTGACCGGGTTCATCATCAGCGCGGTGATCGTGATTTTCGTCCTGCTGTTCGGATTCAAGGTCGGACCTTCCTACTTCGAGTACTATTCGATCGTCAAGCAGTTCAAGGCGCTCGCCGCCGACCCGGTCGCGCGCAGCGGCACCCGGCGCGAACTCGAGGCCGCCTTCGTCGCCCGCGCGACCATCGAGAACATCACCTCGGTGGGCGCCGGCGACATCCAGGTCACCAAGGACGGCAACGATATCGTGCTGAGCGCCGAGTACTCCACGAAGGTGCCGCTGTTCGGCAATCTCAGCGCGTGCATGGATTTCTCGCCGACATCCGCCTCGAAGTGACCGCCCCTGCGGGGCGTGCGGGCGCCGGGCAATGGATCTCGATGAGTTCGCCCTGCGAATCGGACACCGCTACCGCCAGCCGGAGCTCCTGCGCCGCGCCCTCACGCACCGCAGCCACGGCGCCGCGAACAACGAACGGCTGGAATTCCTCGGCGACAGCGTGGTCAACTGCGCGGTCGCGCTCGAGCTCTACCACAGGTTCCCGCGGCTGACCGAAGGCGAGCTTTCGCGGCTGCGCGCGAACCTCGTCAACCAGGGGTCGCTCGCCGCCGCGGCGCGGCGCTTCGATCTCGGCGCCCACCTGCTGCTCGGGGAGGGCGAAGTGCGCAGCGGCGGCGCGCGCCGCCCCTCGATACTCGCCGACGCGGTGGAGGCGGTGATCGGCGCGACCTTCCTCGACGCCGGATTCGACGCCGCCCGCGGCGTGGTGCGCGCGCTCCTGGGCGACGCGATCGACACGATCGATCCGGCCACCTCCGGGAAGGACCCGAAGACGTTGCTGCAGGAATACCTGCAGGGCCGCCGCATGGCGCTGCCCCGGTATTCCGTGATCGGCACGAGCGGCGAGGCGCACGAGCAGGTGTTCGAGGTGGAGTGCGCGATCGCCGAGCTCGGCATCCGCTCGGTGGGGGCGGGCAGCAACCGCCGCAGCGCGGAACAGGAGGCCGCGCGCAGCGCCTATGAGCTCGCGACCCGCGCCTGAGCGGCAGCCGCCCCATCGCGCGGGATGCGTCGCGGTGGTCGGTCGCCCCAACGTCGGCAAGTCGACGCTGCTCAACCGGCTCGTCGGGCAGAAGGTCTCCATCGTCTCGCGCCGGCCGCAGACGACGCGCCTGCCGGTGACCGGGATCGTCACGCGAGCCGACGCGCAGATCGTGTTCGTCGATACGCCGGGCTACCAGACCGAGCACCGCTCGAGATTGAACCGCATCATGAACCGCACGGTGCTCTCCGCGCTCTCGGAAGTGCACGCCGTGCTGTGGATCGTCGAGGCGCTGCGCTGCGACGCTCGCGACGAGGTGGTCTGCGCGCTGCTGCCGCGCGGGACTCCGGTCGTGCTGGCGATCAACAAGATCGACCGGCTGCGCGAGCGCCGCCTGCTGCTGCCGTTCATCGAGGAGCTCTCCCGGTTGCGGCCCTTCGAGGCAATCGTGCCGGTGTCGGCCGCTCGCGGCACACAGACCGGGGACCTCGTGACCGCCCTCGCGGGGCTCCTGCCCCCGGGCCCGCCGCTATTCGATGCCGACGAGATCACCACCGTCAGCGAGCGCGCGCTTGCCGCGGAGCTCTTTCGCGAAAAGCTCTTCAACCGGCTGGGCGAGGAGCTGCCGTACTCCATCGCCGTCGCGATCGACCGGTTCACCCTGGAGCGCGGCGTGCGCCGGGTCAGCGCCTCGGTACTCGTGACGCGGGAAGGCCACAAGGGAATCGTCATCGGACGCGGCGGGGAGGACCTCAAGGCCGCGGCGACGCAGGCGCGGCGCGACATGGAACGCCTGTTCGGCGGCAAGGTGTTCCTGGAGGCACACGTCCGGGTGAGGAAGGACTGGCCGGAGGATGCCGCGACGCTCGCCCGCCTCGGCTACGCCTCGTGAGCATGCTCGGACGCCTCGTCGCGGAATTGCTCGGGCGTGCAGGCGGGAGACCGCAGGCGGGCGAGGACCCACCGCCCCCGCCCGCCACGGGCGCCCGCGACGCGCTCTACGCGCGCTGCCGCGAACTCGCGTCCCGGGGCGATGCCGAGCTTGCCGCGGAGTGCTACCGGCGCGTGCTCCAGCTCGACCCCGGGCACTCCGGAGCGAACAACAATCTTGGAATCCTGCTGCAGCAGCGCGGCGAGATGGCTGCTGCGGCGGCCTGCTACGGCGAGGCGGCGCGGCTCGATCCCGCCGCGTCCGAACCGCACATCAACCTCGGAAACCTGCACGATATCGCGGGCGATTCGCGGGCCGCGGCGCACTGCTACCGGAACGCCCTGGCGATCGACCCCGGGAATGCACAGGCGCACTGCGCGCTCGCGCAGGCGCTCCTCGCGCTGGGCGAGTACGAGCGCGGCTGGGAGGAGTTCGAGTGGCGCTGGCGAGTCGACGATCCCCGTTCGCGCCCGCCGGCGCTGCCCGGTCCCCGGTGGGACGGCCGTGAACCGCTCGGTGGCAGGCGCCTCATGCTGTACGCGGAGCAAGGCTACGGCGACGCGATCCAGTTCGTGCGCTACGCGCCGCTCGCCGCGGGCCTCGGCGCCCGCGTCATCGCGACCTGCGACCCGGCGCTCGTCCGGCTCTTTCGCACGGTGCCCGGCATCGCGGAAGTCGTCGAGCCCGGCAGCCCGTTGCCCGCGTTCGACCGCCATGCGCCGCTCATGAGTCTGCCCCGCGCATTTCGCACGACGGTGGCGACGATACCGGCGGAGGTGCCCTATCTCGTTCCGGATCCGCGCGCGGTCGAGGCATGGCGGGGGCGCCTCGCGCGGCATGGGTCCCGGTTGAAGGTCGGCCTCGCGTGGTCCGGCCGGCCATCCTTCGTCGCCGCCGTCATGAAGAGCTGCCCGCCGGAAATGATGGACGTGCTTGCCGCCACCCCGGGCTTTTCCTTCTTCAGCCTGCAGAAGCGCGGGGCGGGGGGCGGCGAGGAGGCGCCCGCGGGGCGCGCGATCGTGGATTTCACCCGGGAGTTTGCGGACTTTCACGACACGGCGGCGTTCATCGCCGCCCTTGATGTCGTGATCTCCATCGATACGGCGGTCGCGCACCTCGCCGGCGCGCTTGGCCGCCCGGTGTGGGTCATGCTCGCGGCCGTGCCGGATTGGCGCTGGCTGCCGCAGGCCGGTGCCCTGCGGTGGTACCCGAGCGCGCGGCTGTTCCGCCAGCCACGCCCCGGGCAGTGGGCGCCCGTCGTCGCGGAGATTCAACGCGCGCTCGGCGAGATGCGCGACGGAGCGGCAGCGCCATGAGCGCGGGTCGGGTGCGCGCCGCTTCGCAGCCGGCATTCGTGCTGCACGCCCGCCGTTACCGGGAAACGAGCCTCATCGTCGAAGCTTTCACCCCCGGCTTCGGGAGGGTGGCCCTGGTTGCCCGTGGCGCACGCCGCCCCGGCTCGTCGCTCAGGGGCCTCCTGCTGTCGTTCCAGCCGCTGCTCCTCGGCTTTAGCGGAAGCTCGGAGCTGAAGACGCTCACGGCCGCGGAGTGGGACGGCGCGTACGCGCCGCTGCGCGGCGAGGCGCTCGTTTGCGGGTTCTACCTGAACGAACTCGTGCTGAAGCTCCTCGCACGCGACGACCCGCACGAAGCCCTCTACGCCGCCTATCGCGAATCGGTCGCCGGGCTCGCCGCGGGCAGCGAGCGCGAAGCGCTGCTGCGCCGCTTCGAGCTGACGCTGCTCGCCGAACTCGGCTACGGCGTGGCGCTCGAACGGGATGCGGCCTCCGGCGCGCCCATCGCGGCGGAGGCACGCTACATTTACGTGGTGGAGCGCGGAGCGGTGCCGGCCGAGGCCGCCGGGCGGGAGATCGGGGTAGAATTGGCCGGGCGCACCCTGATCGACATGCGGCGCGGCGAGTTCGCCGGTGCGGCCACCCGCGAGCAATGCAAGACCCTGATGCGCGCGCTCATCAACCACTGCCTCGGCAATCAGGTGCTGCACACGCGACAGCTCTTGCGCGAGCTGCAGGAACTCTGATACCCGCACCATGATCCTGCTGGGAGTGAACATCGACCATGTCGCGACCCTGCGCCAGGCCCGCGGCACCTCCTACCCCAGCCCCGTCGAGGCGGCGCTCGCGGCGGAAGCGGGGGGAGCCGACTACATCACCGTGCACCTGCGCGAGGACCGGCGTCACATCCAGGACGCCGACGTGGCGGCGATTCGCGCACGGATCGCGACGTCGGTCAACCTGGAATCGGCCGCGACACCGGCGATGCTGGCATTCGCGCGGCGCGTGCGCCCGCGCGACGTGTGCCTCGTGCCGGAGCGGCGCGAGGAACTCACCACGGAGGGCGGGCTCGAGGTCGCGGGCAACTTCGAACCGGTCGCGCGGGCGTGCCGCGAACTCTCGGCAGCGGGGATTCGCGTCTCGCTCTTCATCGCCCCGGAGCACGCCCAGATCGACGCCGCGCGCGCCGCCGGGGTGACGGTCGTCGAGCTGCACACCGGGAGCTATGCCGATGCCCCGGCCGCCCGCCGGCCGGCGGAACTGGAGCGGGTGCGCGTGGCGGCGGAGCACGCCGCGGGACTCGGTCTGCACGTCAACGCGGGGCACGGACTGAATTACGACAATGTTCAGCCGATCGCGCGGCTGCCGTTCATCCGGGAGCTCAACATCGGGCATGCCATAGTGGCGCGCGCGGTGTTTGCCGGGCTCACGCAGGCGGTGCGGGAAATGAAGGCGCTCATCGCGGCGGCGCGATGATCTACGGGATCGGCATCGACGTGGTGGAGCCGCGGCGCGTAGCGCGGCTGCTCGAGCGCTACGGCGAGCGGTTCGCGCACCGCGTGCTCACCCCCGTGGAATGGCCGGGCTACGTGAAGACCGTGAAGCCGGTGCTCTTCGTCGCCAACCGTTTCGCGGCCAAGGAGGCCTTTTCGAAGGCGATGGGAACGGGATTTCGCTATCCCGTGACGTTGCAGTGCGTGAGCGTGGTGCAGGACCGCGCGGGCAAGCCGAGCCTCGCGTTTCACCCCGACCTCGATCGTGTGGTGCATGCCCGCGGCATCGTCGGGCACCACCTCACGATCAGCGATGAAGCGAACCTCGCCTGCGCCTGCGTCGTGCTGGAGGGCGGGCCGGTCGTTCCGGGCGGTGGCTGATGGGCAAGGGATTGCCGCTCGGACCGGTCATGCTCGACGTGGAAGGCACGGCGCTCACCACGGCCGACCGCGAGCGCCTCGCCCATCCTCTCACCGGAGGCGTGATTCTCTTCGCCCGCAACTACGCCGAGCCCGCGCAGCTCGCGCGGCTCACGGCCGAGATTCACGCGGTGCGCCATCCGCCGCTCATCGTCGCCGTGGACCACGAAGGCGGCCGCGTGCAGCGCTTCCGCGAGGGCTTCACGGCAATTCCCCCGATGCGCGCCCTCGGGCGGGCGTGGGAGCGCGACGCCCACGCGGCGCAGCGGCTCGCGGCCGAACTCGGATACGTGCTCGCCGCCGAACTGCGCGCGCACGGCGTGGATCTCACGTTCGCCCCGGTGCTCGATGTCGATGCCGGCGCGAGCAGCGTCATCGGCGATCGCGCCCTGCATTCCGACCCCGAGGCGGTAGCGGAACTTGCGCGCGCGCTCGTCAAGGGCTTCAGGCTTGCCGGCATGTCGGCCGTGGGAAAACATTTTCCGGGGCACGGTCACGTGCGGGCGGATTCCCACCACGAGGTGCCGGTGGACGATCGGGACTGGGAGGCGATCGCCGCGTGCGACCTCGTGCCGTTTCGCCGGCTCGTCGGCGCCGGCATCGGCGGGATCATGCCGGCCCACGTCATCTTTCCGCGGGTCGACGCGCGGCCGGCCGGTTTCTCCGCGGTGTGGCTGAAGCGCGTTCTGCGCGGGGAACTGGGATTCGGCGGCGTGGTGTTCAGCGACGATCTCAGCATGGAGGGTGCGGCGCCCGCCGGCGGCATCCTCGGCCGCGCGCAGGCCGCGCTCGGCGCCGGCTGCGATGTGGTGCTGGTGTGCAACGATCCGGCGGCGGTCGGGAACCTGTACTCGTGCCTCGACTACCCCACGCCACCCGCGGCGCTCGCGCGCATGGCGCGCCTGCACGGGCGGGCAGGTGCCGCGACCATGGCCGCTTTGCGGGAGGAACCGCGCTACATGGCGGCGCAGGCCGCGATCGCGGCGATGGTGGCGCCGGAGGGAGAACTGCCCCTCGCCTGAGGAATCCATGGCCTTGCCGACATGGATTGCTCGAACGGGAGCCCCATCCACGAGAAGCTTGCCGGAAGGCGGGATCGCCAATCCGTTGCCGCATCGTTTGCGAGGGGGCGGATCGCGGGCGCCGGCGCTCGATCGCTATGCGCGCTCGATGTACTCGCCCGTGTCCGTATTGACCTTGATCTTCGTGCCTTCCACGATGAACTGCGGCACCATCACGGTGAGGCCGGTTTCCGTTTTCGCCGGCTTGAACGAGCCCGTCGCGGTCGCGCTCTTGAGGTTGGGCTCGGTTTCGGTGACGGTCAGCACCACGCTCGGCGGCAACTGCACCCCGATCGGCCGGTCGTGGTAGAAGTTCACCTGCGCGTCGATGTTCGGCACGAGGTAGCCGCTCTGGCCCTCGAGAAAATCCCCGGGGAGGCTGAGCTGCTCGAAGCTCTCCTTGTCCATGAACACGTAGTCGGCGCCGTCGCTGTAGAGATACTGCATTTCGCGCTGGTCGACGAACGCGCGTTCGATCTTGTCCTCCGTGCGGATGCGCTCGTTCTTCTTCGTGCCGGACTCGATGTCCTTCATCTCCACCTGCATGAAGGCGCCCCCGCGCCCGCCGACGTGCACGTGGTAGGCTTTGAGCACGCGCCACACGCGCTTTTCCCACTCGATGAGGTTGCCCGCGCGCACCTCGGTTGCCGTGACTTTCGCCATCTGCCGCCCAGCCGCTGTCGTGAAAAGGGCGTAATTCTACACCAGGGGGTGACTCCCGGCTCGCGCCCCGGCAGTCTGCCTCGATGGAGGAAGGATTGAGTTCGACCGCGGAGAAATTCGACCCCGCCTGCCGGCGATGCGCGCGCCTCGCGAGCCATCTTGCCCGGGTCCGGCGCGAGTACCCGGGCTATCATGCGCGCCCCGTCGCGCCGTTCGGCCCGGCCCGGGCGCGGTTGCTGGTCGTCGGCCTCGCCCCCGGCATGCACGGCGCCAATCGCACGGGCCGCCCCTTCACGGGAGACCACGCCGGGCTGCTCTTGTACGAGACGCTCAACCGCTTCGGATTCGCGAGCCTGCCGCGCTCCGTCGCGACCGACGACGGCCTGCGGCTCGCCGGCTGCCGGGTCACGAACGCGGTGCGCTGCCTGCCCCCGGAGAACAAGCCGCTGCCGCGAGAGGTCGCACGCTGCAACGGTTACCTCGCGGCGGAAATCGCCGCGCTCGCGCCGGGGGCGGCGATCCTCGCGCTCGGCCGCATCGCGCACGGAGCGGTGCTGGCCGCGCTCGGCTCGAAACGCGGCGCCTGCACGTTCGGCCACGGCGCCCGCCACGAGTTGCCGCGCGGCCTCACGCTCTTCGACAGCTATCACTGCAGCCGCTACAACACGCAGACGAGACGCCTCACTCCGGAGATGTTCCGCAGCGTATTCGTCGCCATCGCGAGCCGCCTGGCGGCACGCCGCGGCTGAGGCGCGCCCCCGCGCGGAGCGTCATGTTCAATCCCGCCGAGACCATCGCCGGCCTGCCGCATCTTCCGGGGGTCTACCGGATGTTGAACGCCGCGGGCGACGTGCTCTACGTGGGCAAGGCGCTCGATCTCCGCAAGCGGGTCGCCTCGTACTTCCAGAAGCAGGAGGGTGCATCACCGCGCATCGAGCTCATGCTTGCGCAGGTGGCCGCGGTCGAGACCACCGTCACCCGGTCCGAGGCCGAAGCGCTGCTCCTGGAGAGCAATCTCATCAAGGCGCTCGCGCCGCGCTACAACATCCTCTTCCGCGACGACAAGTCGTACCCCTACCTCGTCGTGACCGGCCATCGCTTTCCGCGCCTCGGCTTTCATCGCGGCCCCCTCGAGGCGCGCCACCGCTACTTCGGCCCGTTTCCGAACGCAGGCGCGGTGCGCGAGAGCATCCAGCTCATCCAGAAGGTGTTTCACCTGCGCACCTGCGAAGACACCGTGTTCGCGCATCGTTCGCGCCCCTGCCTGCTCCACCAGATCCGCCGCTGCACGGCGCCGTGCGTGGGGCTGATCGACGAAGCGAGCTACGCGTCGGACGTGGCGGGCGCGGCTCTTTTGCTCTCCGGCGGCGAGGACGAGGTGATCGAGCAGTTCGCCGCGCGCATGGACGACGCGGCAGGCCGGATGGCGTACGAGGAGGCGGCGGTCTACCGCGACCGTGTCGCCGCGCTGCGCAAGGTGCGCGAGCGCCAGTTCGTGAGCGGGCAGGGCGGCGATGCGGACGTCATCGCCTGCGGCCAGGCCGGGGGCGTGGTGTGCGTGAACCTGGTGATGATCCGCGGCGGCCATCATCTCGGAGACCGGAATTTCTTCCCGCGCAACGCCGACGGGCTGCCGGAGGCGGAAATACTGGAAGCATTCGCGCTCCAGCACTACCGCGAGCATGCCGTCCCCGCGACGCTCGTCGCGGGCGCCGTGACGGCGGGTGAAGCGCTCGAGCAATGGCTGGCCGAGCGCGCGGGACGAACCGTGCGCCTCGTCACGCGCGCGCGGAACGCGCAACGCGCGTGGCTCGAAATGGCGCGCCGCAACGCCGGGCTCGGCGCGGCGCAGCGGCTCGGCATGCAGGCGACGCAGGAGGCGCGGCTGACGGCGCTGCAGCGCGCGCTCGACCTTCCCGACGGCGCCCAGCGAATCGAGTGCTTCGACGTAAGCCACACCATGGGCGAGGCCATGGTCGCCTCGTGCGTGGTCTACGACCGCTCCACGTTCCAGAAGAGCGACTACCGCCGGTTCAACATCGCTGTGCAGCGCGACCCGGCCCGGCCCGCGCCTGCCGATCGCGAGCCGCCCGGGGGCGAGGGCGCGCCCGCGCCCCGGACCGGCGTCACACCGGGTGACGACTACGCGGCGATGCGCGATGCGCTCACGCGCCGCTATCGCAGGATCGTCGCCGGCGAAGGCAGGCTGCCCGATCTCGTGCTGATCGATGGGGGCGCGGGACAGCTCGCCGTCGCGGGCGAGGTGTTCGCCGATCTCGGCCTGACCGACGTCCCCGTCGTGGCGGTCGCCAAGGGTCCGCAACGCAAACCGGGTCTCGAGCAGCTCATCGCGCTCGGCCATGGCGGCCCGCTCGTGCTCGCGCCCGACGACCCCGCATTGCACCTCATACAGAGTATCCGCGACGAAGCGCACCGCTTCGCGATCGAAGGCCACCGCGGGCGGCGCGCCCGGGCGAGGAGCACTTCGCCGCTGGAGGCGATTGCCGGAGTCGGCGCGAAGCGGCGGCAGAAGCTCCTTGCCCGCTTCGGGGGACTGCGCGGGCTGCTCGCGGCGAGTGCCGACGAGCTTGCCTCGGTGGAGGGAGTGAGCCGCACGCTCGCCGAGCGGATCTACAACGAACTGCATTAGGGATGAAAACCGTTCATGCCGCTCAATCTGCCGAATTTCCTCACCTGGTTGCGGATCGTGTTGATCCCCCTCTTCGTCGGCATCTTCTATTTCGAGCCACGGTGGGTCTCGGAGCAGAACCAGAACCTGGGTGCGACCGTCATCTTCACGGCGGCGGCGCTCACCGACTGGCTCGACGGATGGCTCGCGCGGCGCCTCGGGCAGACCTCCGCGTTCGGCGAGTTTCTCGATCCGGTCGCCGACAAGCTGATGGTGGCGGCGGCGCTGATCGTGCTGGTCCAGCTCGACAGGGTGGACGCGATTGTCGCGCTCGTCATCATCGGCCGCGAGATCGCGATCTCCGCGCTGCGCGAATGGATGGCACGGATTGGGGCATCGCGCAGCGTCGCGGTGTCCGTGCTCGGCAAGATCAAGACGATTTCGCAGATGATCGCGATACCGCTGCTGCTCTACCACCAACCGCTCGGGCCTCTCGATTGCCGGATCGTCGGCACCTGGTTCATCTGGATCGCGGCCGCGCTGACGCTCGTGTCGATGGTCTACTACCTGAGGGTCGCCCTTCCGCACGCGTGGCGACGGGTTGCCTGAGCGGGGCAGGGTGGCCTATAATTTCACCCGGTGAAAGCAGGGGAGAGGCTCCATGCGCGCCGCCTCCAGCGCGGATCGCAACCGGGCGGCGCGCGGCAGCGGGAGGGGTAGTACGCGGGAATAGCTCAGTTGGTAGAGCGCAACCTTGCCAAGGTTGAGGTCGCGAGTTCGAGACTCGTTTCCCGCTCCAGATTCCGAGGAAAACGGCCGCCGGCCGTTTTCCTTTTTGTGGAACGGCCGGGCGCCGCAGTGATGGCGCCGGGCGCCGCCAGCGCCACGGCGCGTTCTCGCCGCTCGTGCGGGACTCGGCGGCGGTATGTGCTTCAGGGCGGGGTGGCAGAGTGGTCATGCAGCGGCCTGCAAAGCCGTGTACGCCGGTTCGATTCCGACCCCCGCCTCCATCAACTTTCGACGCCGCGCGAGCCGGGCGCCGGGAACGAGCGTTACCGGCCGCGGACCCGGGAATTCGCTCATGCGAAAGTTCCCTGCGCCACCATCCCGTCCGCCACGTGGCTCGCCCTGGCTTCGACGGCGGCGGCTCCGCGCGATTCCGTGGGACAATGCCGCCTGTGCAGGGGGCGGTACGGCCCGGGCGAGTGGTGAAATGGGTATACACAAGGCACTTAAAATGCCTCGGCGCGAGCCATGCCGGTTCGAATCCGGTCTCGCCCACCA
>JADZGE010000078.1 GCA_020854035.1 Burkholderiales bacterium
TCATCGGCTTCCCGCGACTGCCGCGGCATAGCTATCGCCTCGGATTCGCCATTTACCATCGCTGGTCATCCAAACCATGTCTCAGCGCGCATTCAGGTTCAGCAATACGTCTTCGCCACCGAAACCGGCTGCGAAAACCGGAATGTGTCAATGACTTTGAGACACCCTCGTTCAGAAATTAGTGAGCAATGGGGGGTGTCGTCGTCAGGTCATGGACGCTCTCCTTGGGCTGGGTAATGGGTTTCGGTAAGTTGATGCCGACTACGGTCGGCAACTCCGGTGGCGTAGGCACGCGATGCTTGAAGCGCGCGGGGTTTGCCGCGTAGGCGGCGTGCAGGACCTGCGCGCGCTGTGCCTGCAGCGCGGCCCCCTGCCCGAAGTGCACCGCCGCCGGGGTCATGAAGCCGATGCCGGAATGGCGATGCTCCTCGTTGTACCAGGTAAAGAATGAACGCAGATGCACCCGTGCATGCTCGAGGCCCTCGAAGCGCTCCGGGAAGTCCGGCCGGTATTTGAGGGTCTTAAACTGCGCCTCCGAGAACGGGTTGTCGTTGGAGACCCGCGGGCGCGAGTAGGAAGCAGCCACCCCAGATCGACGAGCAGCTCGGCAGTGGACTTCGCCCGCATGGGGCTGCCCCGGTCGGAGTGCAGCGTGAGGCTGTCGCGCGACACCCCATGCTTGATGCAGGACTCCTCGATGAGTGCATTCTCCGCCTGCGCCACCAGCCACCCCACGACGTAGCGGCTGAAGATGTCGATGAGGACGTAGAGGTAGAAGTACTGCCACTTCACCGCTCCCCTCAACCGCGTGATGTCCCACGACCACACCTGGTTGGCGGCGGTGGCCACCAGCTCCGGCTTGGCGTGCGGCGGGTGCACGAGCTGATGGCGCCGCTCGCACACCTGACCTGCCGCAGCCAGGATCCGGTAGAAGGTGCGTACCGAGGCGAGATACACCCCTTCGTCGAGCAGTCGCGCCCAGGCCGTGTAGGGCGTGCAGTCGGCGAAGCGCGGCCCGTTGAGCACCTCCACGATCGCCTGACGCTCGGGCGCGGCCAGCGCCAGAGGCGGCGCCCTACGCTTGCGGGCTGCCCCGAGCCGCGGCCGGCGCCGCCGATACCAGGTCGCAGGCGAGGCCCCGAACACCCCCAGCGCGCGGCGCACCGGCAGTGCCGGCACCAGTTCGGCCACCGCGCTCATGACTCGCTCCCGTTGCTCACGTCCTGTGCTGCTGTCGGAAGCCCCAGCAGCGTGCAGAGCTTTTTTTGGACGTCGATGATCGTGTGTGCCTGCGAGAGCTCGTGCTCCAGTCGGGCGTTGCGCGCTTCCAGCGCCGCGATACGCTTCTGTTCCGCGCTCAACTTCGCCTTGCGACCGCGCCGGCGTCCCAACGCCTCCAGCGCTCCCGCGTCGCGCTCGCGCCGCCACACCGCCAGGTGCGAGCTGTACAGCCCCTCGCGACGCAGCAGCGCGCCGACCGCGCCGGGCTCGTTTGCCTGGTCCGCTTCGGCCAGCACGCCGAGCTTGTATGCCGCGCTGAATTGTCGGCGCTTGGCGACCGCGCGTACCTCCGGGTCCACTTTCATTTCCTCGACCGCGGCTCGCACAGCCTCCGCGACACCGATCGTCGCCTGCTCGGATGAGATCACTTGCAGCTTCTTCCTCTGTGACATCGTTTACCTACCTTTCGTCAGTAATTTTACGAAGGTAGGTGTCTCACGTTACATTGACACAAACGGGAACGACCGAGGCTGACCTCAATGTCGAGACTCTAAAGAATCTAGAACAATGGCTGGTTCAAACGACTCTTCAAAAAGCCCGAGCCAACTACGCGAAGCAGGGGTTTGATCCGAAGACCTTCCAACCCAAGATCAACGTCGGTTCGGTCTACACGCTCGCTGGAGGAAAAAAGCTGGCGGTGATAAAGATGAGTATGGATGGTCAGGTACGCACGGTCTGGGTTTTAGGATTTCATCGAGGGGAGTTCTTGCGCGTCACGTGCGTCAGAGGCAGCAATCACGACATCTCTATTTTCTCAGGCGAGTGCGGGCAGAAAATCACTGAAGCGTTTGGTGTGTCGATCAAACCACAAGTTGCGCAGCAGGAGGTGGTGTCTGGAAACTGGATGCAATACCGCATGACTCGCCGATGCCGGTCGCGGCGACTGGATCCATGTCAGGTAAGCGGCAGTCCATGTGCAGTAGCTCCGCGTCGGTTCTGGATTGACGACGCGGGATTGAAAGACGCGGCGTGAAGCTTGTCTTTCGCCAGCATGCCATCGAGCGCATGTTCGAGCGCGGTCTGGGTGTCGATGGATGTGGCTGCCGCATTGCGGGGTGGCAGGATAATCGAGGATTATCCGACGGATTTTCCATATGGCAGCGCCCTCTGGCTCGGCCTGGCAGGAGGCAAACCGCTCCACGTTGTCGCCGCAGATAACGTGGCCGCGGACGAGCGTATCATTGTCACGGTGTACGAACCCGACCCGGCCCTATGGGAGCCGGATTGGGCTACCAGGAAGAAGCCATGAAATGCCCTGTTTGCAGGCACGGAGAAACCAGGCCCGGGCGCGCGACCGTCACGCTCGCACGCGGCGATAGCACCGTGGTGTTCAAGGACGTCCCGGCCGAAGTCTGCGAAAACTGCGGCGAAGCCTTTCATTCCGAGCAGGTAACGCGCGCGCTGTTCGCGCAGGCCGAGGACGCTGCGCGCGCGGGCGTCGAGGTGGACGTGCGGCGGTACGCTGCTGTGTAAGCCGGATCGACTGCCCCGAACCATCGGGTAGCAACTCGGGAGCGTCTCCTGCGCGCAGGCCGGCCGGTCGTTCCGCTCAGACCGAAACGACTTCGCGCCAATGGTGCCCAGATTCATCCCACCCGGCGCGCCATCAGATTCAGTGACGAATGACCGGGTGACGACTGACGGCAGTCGGTCGCGCTCCGACGCGAAGGGTGTTCAGGCGCCCGCGCGCGGATCGGCATACCAGTTTTCTACCGTCAATCCCGGTATTTGCTGGAAATGCTTGGCGTTGTTGGTCACGACAGCCGCCTTTAGGCTCATCGCATGGGCAGCGATGAGTGTATCGAGAGGCCCGATCGGGCTGCCTCGGCGTTCAAGTTGATGACGCACCTGGCCGTAGGCAAGAGTCGCGGCTTCATCGAAGGGAGCGACGTGGAACTGAAGCAGAAACCGCAGTAGCTGCTCCCGCTTCGCCTGCGGCACGGCACTCTTCACCACCATGAACTGCAGCTCGGCGAGTACTATGGATGACAGAACCAACTCGCCGTAGCGCAACCCGTCCATGCGGCGGGTGATTGATTCGAATCCCCTGCGCTGGTTGATGACGTACGAGCAGGTGTTCGTATCGAACAGGTAGGGCACGAGTTTTCAGAAGTCGCGCTTGTCACGCCTGCGCGGCTGCACGCGGCGGCCGAGCTTTATCGGACCGATTTCTCTGAGCTGTGCCATCAGTCCCTCGAAGCTGTAGCGCATCGGCACGAGGATCACCATGTCGCCGAATCGTTTCACGATTACCTCGTCCCCTTCGAAGCGGCATTCCTTGGGCAACCGCACCGCTTGGCTGCTGCCGTTCCTGAATAGTTTTGCCGTGGTTTCCATGGGGGCTTCGCTCCAGTCCGTATAGATGTAGTATATACGGCGGACACGCGCGGCTCCAGTGGGCCGTAGGGGTATCGTGGAAGTCACGGAAGCATGAACATGATCGCGAACGGTCAGGAGTTCAAGGTCACGCTGGACCGCATCGCCCGGTTTAAGGCCCAAGTCGCACACCGCAGGAACACCGAGAGCAACCCCGTCAACTATCGTGCGGCGGTAACAGGATCTCTTGCCGAGATCGACCGCATGCAGCTTGAAGTGCGCGAGTATCCGAGCCTTCATCCGCAAGAGCTGACACCATCCGTCTGACCCATTCGAGCCGCCGGATCCGCGCACTGCGCGGTCGCTGCAAACTCAATCGAGCGATGGCGACGCACGTGGCCAGAAGCGCGTCGCGCGCCCGCTTGCTCGAACCCGGCGAAACCCTCCGTTTTGCGGCATTGCACAACGTCTGGCCCGCGAGTACCAGGGGGATCCCCTTCGTGAGATTTCCGCGGAAATTGTCGGGAAATTTTACAAACGGGCTCACGATAGGCCCGGGGGGGAGGGGGGGACAACCCCATGATCCAATGTGTATGTCATTGTCAGGTACGTTTCATGCTTACGGCATCGTGGCACCATCCATTTCAAGAAGTGAATACTGGGGAGGCACATGGGCTATCAAATTCGCAAGTCCGTCACCGGGTGGGTAATGGCGCTGCTGATGGGGGGCATGGGCTTCGCGGGCGGGGCGAACGCCATCCTTCTCGACCGGGGACCGGACATGGTCTACGACACGGTGCTCGATATCACCTGGACGCGGCAAGCCGGTGACGGTGTCGTGCGCGGCTTTGATAGCGCGAATGCCTGGGCGGCCGCGCTGGTACTCGGCGGCTTTGATGACTGGCGGCTGCCCTACGCGAGTGTCGCCACCGGCGCCGGCCCGACGACGACGGTGTTCAGTTGCGTTACTGCCACCGAAATGGATTGCCGCGACAACGAGATGGGCTACATGTTCTATTACAACCTGGACGGGGATCTTGGAGACGACAAGACGGGCAATCGGACCGCCGTGGGCGGTGAAATACTCACCGGCATTCGGTCCTTCTACTGGTCCGGCACGGAGCTTGGTTCCAGCAGCGCGTGGGTCTTCGACTTCGATGGCGGCAGCCAGTGCAACTGCGGCCACGGCGTCAGCAGCTTCGCGTGGGCTGTTCGTCCGGGCGATGTTGTAGCCGCCGCGCCTGAGCCGGCCAGTCTGCTCCTGCTCGGAGCGGGGATGCTCGGGTTGGGGTGGAGCCGGCGGCGAGGGCGGCGGCGTTGATCATTCGGTCATTCGGGTAATTCGGTCATTTTGGGGGGTGCAGGGGGGCTACCCCCTGCGTTTGTCGGATTTTTTTACACTGGATGGCTCGCTACGAGCATCTGCCGATTTACGAGAAGGCGCTCGATGTTGCCGTGCACTTCGAGTAGGTGGTGGCGGGTTTCAGCCGCTAGCCGAACTGCGCAACCAGAGCTGCGCGGTGGTGAGCGCGATCGTCAAGGCCAATTCGGGGGCGACGAGCTGCCCGTGCTGCTGGGGTTGCGCGATCGGCTCGAGGAGCTGACGCTCGTGGGTGTTCTCCGTCCCACAGGAAAATAGCTCCGGCCTAGAGCTGACCGGCCTTGCGGTGACTGCAGTCGTTCCGTATGAACGACCTCGCGCCACTGGTGCCCAGATCCATCCCGCCCGGCGCGCCAGAATTCAGGGGCTTACGAGACGCAATCGGGGCCCGTTTCCTTCCTCCCGGACCACCGCCGGACCTTTTGTCCACAGGGAGTCGGCGTTCGCGACGCGTAACACCGTGCGGTCTCCTCGCGATTCACGACCAGGTTCGCCTGCCTGAGCAACCGCCCGACATCGGCGCTCGCGTAGTGTCCCGCCATCGAATGATTGGCGTGACCAAGCAGCACCTCGCGGTCTTCGACCGACACACCGGCGGCGCGCAAACGACAAGCATAGGTGTGAACGCAGATCGTGAATGCGCACCGCTTTCAGTCCTTCCGCCGGGCGCGGTGCCGTTCATCGTGCCAACCCGTTTGCCGCGATGCGCGAATACGCAGATCGGGTGCTTGCCCCTTCGCGCCTCGATGATCGACCACGCGGCATCGTTCAGTATCACCACGTGCGCACGCCGCGACTTGAACGCCTCGGGTGGAATCACGAAGATGCTTCGCCCAATCTCCGGAACAGGAGCCTCCCATCTCCACTCCAGTCCGCAGACATTGCTCTCGCGAAGCCCGTATTCACGACCATCTGCGCCAGGCGGGCCGGCAGCCGCGGGAACAGGCGGTCCTGCTCTTCCCAAGTGATCGGATAAAGCGCCCGTGGCGCTTCGGGCAGCATGGTGATGAGCGGCGGCATCGTTTCGAGCAAGGGCCGGTCTTGCTCGTCGTGGTGGGACCGCGCGGCGTGGGTGAGGATCGCTCGCACGATCTCGCGGCTCCGATTGATCGTGGTCGCCGTGACGCCAGACGCTTTACGGTCGGCGATGAACGACTGCAGCGTGCCATCGTGGACTTGATGGATGCCGGGCGCGCCGACGCAAGGCATCGGCAACCGGACGTGCCACGCAGTCGCTTCGACTGAACGGTTTTTTTGTGAATCGGCGAGACAGGCGCGCCGTGCGCGCCGCGCGCCGTGCGCGTCGTCGCTGACACCAACACCATCGTCTCCGGGCTGCTCTGGACGGGAGCGTCGCGCGCGCTCCTCGACGCGGCCCGCGACCGCCGTATCTCCCTCTACACCAGCGCAGCGTTACTGGAAGAACTCGCCCAGGTCCTGCCGCGGGCGAAGTTCGCCAGGCGCGTGGTCGCCTCCAGGATGAGCATCCCGCGGCTCGTGCGCCGCTACGCCCGCCTCGCCCAGCGCATCGTGCCCGCCGACATCGGCCCGGCAGTGCCCGGCGACCCCGACGACGCCGCCGCCCTCGCCTGAGCTCTTGCCGCCGGCGCCGACCTCATCGTCTCCGGCGACACCCGAGTGCGAAACCTCAAGCACTACCACGGCATCCGCATCCTCAACGTCGGCCAGGCCCTCGAACTCATCGCCAAACCGTGACAGAAATTGTTACTCCGACCCCATTTACACCGATTTACCGCCATTTACCCCCTTTTCCGGTAACTCGTTGATTTGGCTCGACGACAGCCCAGTACGCGTCGATCACGCGCCGTTACGGCTTGTCAGAAAACTTTACACTCCCCCCGGGGGGGGTGGTACAAGGCCTTGATCATTAGATAGTACTTGGATAGGCACGCTTTGTGCTTGGTTTGTGCATGGGGATTGCGCTTGCGAGCGTGCGGCGTGGGAGGCGCAATCGGGGGCGGTTCGGTCTGACAGTGAAGGGACCCATGGAAAGCCGGTTCGGGAAGTTGGTGCGGCACTGGGCGCTGGCGTTCGCGGTAGCGGCGATGGGCGTGGCGGGTGCTGCGCTGGCGGCACCGATCTCGGGCCAGGGCACGTGGGAGACCGACCTCGAGGCGCGCGACATCAACGGCAACCCGGTTGCGTTGAATTCGGCGAGCGCGGTGTTTTTCTACGACACAGCGCTCGACATCACCTGGCTCGCGGACTGGAACTATGCGCAAACCAGCGGCTTCGACGCCGACGGGCGGATGTCCTGGGCCGATGCAGTAGCCTGGGCAAGCGGGCTCAGCGTCGGCACCTTCAGCGGGTGGCGGCTGCCGACGACGACCGACAGCAATAACGACGGCTGCAACTTCAGTTTTGCCGGCGGCACCGACTGCGGCTACAACGTGGATACGGCGAGTTCCGAGATGGCCCATATGTACTACGTGACGCTGGGCAACCTCGCGTACTGTCCGCCGGGCGATGCGACGTGTGCGGGTGGTCCCCAGTTGGGCTATGGGCTTACCAATACCGCGGAATTCGACAACATGCAGTCCGACTTCTACTGGTCCGGTACGGAGTACGCGACGGATACCGTCCTCGCGTGGGGCTTCGTTACCGACGACGGCCGCCACGGCGGCGACTTTAAGCTCACTGAGTTTCTTGCCGTTGCCGTGCGCCCCGGCGATGTGGCCGCCGCTGCGCCGGAGCCGGGAAGCCTCGCCATTGTCCTGGCGGGATTGGTGGCACTGTCGGCGGCACGCCGGCGGCGGCCACGTTGAGGCTTTGGCGCTTCGGCCTCTTCGGCTCTTCGGGGGCTGAGCGTGGACGCAAGCCAGTCCCTGCGGACTGGGTTGCGCCTCGCGAAGAGCCGGGACGTCTCGGGCCGGCGCGGCCTGCAGGGCCGGGGGCGTAGCCCCCGACCGCGGCATATTTCCACACTCGGCAGTTGGTCGTACCTCGCAACGTTGTTTCGAGTGCCGCCCGGCTCGCACTGGATTGACCGCCGACGATACGTGGTGGGATAATCCCACGCCATGATTCTTACCCTCGACGCCAAGCGCCGTCTGACCGTGCCGGCGACCCTCGCCCCCGCGGCACCCGGGGATGCTTTCGAGGCACGGTTCGACCCGGAAGAGAACGAGATCGTGTTCCGCCGCATTGGCGGGGGCGGCGACTGGCTTGCCGTGCTGAGCGCATGCCCGGTCTCCATGGCCGATCTGCCGCGTCGCCGCAGGGAGCCCGCAAGGCGCCGCCGGCTTTGAGCTGGCTGCTCGACACCGATGTGATCTGCCAGCCGGCCAAGCGGCACGGCGATGCTCGGGTGATCGCGTGGCTGCATCGCGAAAAGGACCGATGCTTCACCAGCGCCGTCGTGATTGCGCAGCTGGCTTACTGGGTGCGCTCGAAAGAGGGCCGTCAGCGCCGCGAGCTGCAGGACTGGATGAGGCGGCTGGTGGATACTCTCGGCGGGCGGATATTGGGCTTCAACGTCCCCGTCGCCCACGTCTGGGCGGACCAGGAGCATCTGCTGGAAAAACACGGGCAGCGCATGCCCGTGGAGGACGGCTACATTGCCGCCACCGCACGACGTCATGGGTTGACGATTGTCACGGGAAACGACAAGGACTTCCGCCGGCCCGGGTTGAAGGTCTTCAATCCGTTCAAGGAACTGCCTCCGGACTGACACGGGCGGCCGGCAACCGGATCAGGATGATCTCGCGCCCGGGCCCAGATTCATCCCGTGCGGCGCACCGGGAAATGTTGGCGGGATTGACGCCGCGAACCTGGTCTATTTGCCGTCGCTTCCCGATAGGTTCTGCCATTGCCTCGAGATCAACGTGGCGCTCCTGTAGGATCGGTTGGGGAGCGATGCCCATCAATTGGCCCGCGAATCGTCTCGATCCATGCGGGTCAGGCCGCGTACCACAAAACCGCGACGAAATGGCACGCGGTGCCCGCGACAACGAACAGGTGCCACACGAAGTGAAAGTACCGGACTCGCTCCGCCATGAAAAACACCGCCCCCGCCGTATAGGCGAGGCCGCCCGCCAGCAGCCAGAAAAGGCCCCAGCCAGGCACGAGGGTCCATACCGTCCCGGCCGCGATGAGGATCAGCCAGCCCATCGCGAGATACACGCACGTCGATAGCATCGTGTACCGGACGCCACCGAGCGCCTTCAGCACCGTACCGATGACGGCGAGGCCCCACACGAGCCCAAAGAGCGTCCAGCCCCAGTTGCCGCGCAGCACCCCGAGCGTGAACGGTGTGTAGGTCCCGGCGATGAGGAGATAGATCGCCGAGTGATCGAGGATCTGGAATACGCGCTTCCCACGGCTTGCCGGCAGGGCGTGAAACAGCGTCGACGCGAGATACAGCAGCACCATGGTGGTCGCGAACACGCTCGCGCCCACGATTCCCGCCGCACCGCCGCGTTGGCACGCGGCCACGACGAGAACCGGGGAGCCGGCCAGCGC
Organism: Burkholderiales bacterium; assembly: GCA_020854035.1. GTDB lineage: Bacteria > Pseudomonadota > Gammaproteobacteria > Burkholderiales > SG8-41 > SG8-41. Next base: position 9,461 of record JADZGE010000078.1, read on the forward strand.
CGCCAGCAGGCCGAGACCGTGGCTGACACTGTTCGCGATCTCCTCGCCGAGAGACTGTGGCCGCTCCTGCCACATCAGAACCTGCGCCATCCCGGGTCTCCCTCGCGATTTGGCTGCGTCCCGCATGGAAGGGCTCATTCTATGAGCCCACGCACGCAAATTGATGTGCTTGTGATGTGCTTGGCCGGCAATTCTGATCACGCTTGTTGAGGCTTGGGCGATGGGGTCCCTCACATCGTGTGAGCGGATTTCAGAGAGGTCAGTCAGCAGCGGCGGGCCGATCGAGCCTGGCGATGGACACCCAAACCGCCACCGGAAAGAGGACCTCTACGGTACGCTTACGCCCGTTCTACGCCGCCGCGCGCACGGTCGCCCAGGCGGTTTCGCCGCCCCCGCTCGAATCGGGATTCAGCACTATCACCGTGAATGCGAACGGGTCGGTCGAACTGCTGGAGCAGGAAATCATCGTCGCCGACATCTTTCTCCGGTTGGCGGGGGCGCGTGCGCGCCACCCGGTGCCGCCGGAATCAACGCATGCTCGAGATCACGGCGCAGCTATCAGAAAGCGTTCCGCGCTTCACCCCTCTGGGTCGTGCCACACGAAATGGAACACTGTCAAGCCGCAGTTCGAGTCAGAGACACCGCGGCCGACTCCCCGCTTACCGTCCACGCGAGGATACCAAGCGCGCCCCAGCCTCTTGTCTCACTTTCGCCCGTCCATCGGCACGAAGCCGCGTCGGGTCGCGCCTTCGAACAATTGACGCGGCCGCCCGATCTTCTGTTCCGAATCACCGATCATCTCGTTCCACTGTGCGATCCATCCCACCGTGCGCGCGACTGCGAAGATTGCGGTGAACATACTCACTGGTATGCCCAGCGCCTTATAGACGAGGCCCGAGTAGAAGTCGACGTTCGGATAGAGCTTGCGCTTGATGAAGTACTCGTCCTCGAGTGCGATCTCCTCGAGCTTTAACGCCAGCTTGAAGAGCTTGTCGTCCTTTAGATCCAACTCCTCGAGCACTTCGTGGCAGGTGAGCTGGATGATCTTGGCACGCGGGTCGTAGTTCTTGTAGACGCGATGACCGAAGCCGAACAACACCGAATCGTCATCCTTATCCTTCACCCGTCGAATATAGGCTCCGATGTTGTCTGCATCGCCGATCTGGCCCAGCATGTTCAGCACGGCTTCGTTGGCGCCGCCGTGCGCGGGTCCCCAAAGGCTGGCGATGCCAGCGGCGATGCAGGCAAACGGGTTCGCGCCGGTTGAGCCCGTCAGCCGTACGGTCGAGGTGGACGCATTCTGCTCGTGATCTGCCTGCAGGATGAGAATACGGTCCATCGCACGCGTGAGCACTGGGTTCGGTACGTATTCCTCGCAAGGCGTGCCGAACATCATCCGCAGAAAGTTCTGCACGTAGGTCATCGAGTTCTTGGGATATATGAACGGCTGGCCCAAATTGTACTTGTATGCCATGGCGGCGATGGTCGGCAACTTGGCGATCAGGCGGAACGCCGAGACTTCGCGGTGGCGCGCGTTATTGATGTCGAGCGAGTCATGATAAAACGCGGATAGCGCCCCGCATACGCCGCAAAGCACCGCCATCGGGTGTGCGTCGCGACGGAATCCCTGGAAGAAACGCGCCAGCTGCTCGTGCACCATAGTGTGGTGCGCGATGATGCCGTCGAATTCCGCCTTCTGCTGGCGATTCGGTAGTTGCCCGTAGAGGATCAGGTAGGCAACTTCCAAGAAGTCGCAGTGCTCCGCGAGTTGTTCGATCGGATACCCGCGGTACAGCAAGATGCCCCGGTCGCCGTCGATATAGGTGATTTGCGACCGGCAACTCGCGGTGGACATGAATCCCGGATCGTAGGTGAACATGCCGCTCTTTGAGTAGAGCGCACGCACGTCGATCACATCCGGACCGACGGTCCCGCCCAGCACAGGCAGATCGACTGCGGGCCTGCCGTCGTTGAACGATAGGGTCGCGATTTGCTCCTTGCTCATTGTCTATCCTCAGAAAAATCAGTCGCTATGGACACGTCTCGGCGAGGTGGCCAGCCTTCCTCAGGCTGGACAACGAATCAGCCATGATCGACGGACCATTCCGGCCAGTCTCCGATCAGCGCACTACGCACGGCACGGATAGCGAGATTACCGCGCTCAAGTTCGAACGCCTTGCGCCCCCTTGATCCCCGTAGAACCACTTTCCTATTGCGGCTCGAGTCCGGCCTTTTCCGCGAGTTCCGCATATCTCTTGGTCTCGCGTCGCAGGAACTGCGAAAATTCCTCCGCGCTCCCGCCTGCCGGTTCCGCGCCACGCATGATCATGGCCTTGCGGGTGGCCGGGTCGTTGAGTGCTACGTTGGAATCGCGGTTGATCATCGCAAGAATCGATTGCGGCACCCCAGCGGGCGCCAGGAGTCCATACCATGCCACAAATCTGTAGTCGCTGAGCTCGGGATCCGCTTCAGCAATTGTCGGGGTGTCGGGCAGCAGGGAAGTCCGCTTCGCCCCCGTGACCGCGATCGCTTTCAGCCGGCCTGACTTCACCATGGAGATGTTCGACGACACAGGATTGAACATTACTTGGCACTCGCCTGCCAACAGCGCGGCGAGCGCCGGGCCACCGCCCCTGTATTCCACGGCATTCCACTTGACTTTGGCCATGGCGCGAAACAGTTCCGTCGCCCAGTAGGCAGAAGAACCTACGCCAGCGCCAGCCACATTGAGTTGTCCGGGATTCGCGCGGACGTACGCGACCAGTTCCTTCACCGAATTTACGTTCAGCTTGGGATTGAGCACGATGTCGAGCGGCACTTCCGCGACCAGGACAATAGGTGCGAAATCGCGGGCCGTATCATACGGAAGCTTCTTGTAAAGCGTCGGGTTGGCTGCTTGCCCAAGCGCGGCCATGAGCACCGTATAGCCGTCGGGCTCCGCCTTAGCGACGATACTTGTCCCAATCACGCCTCCAGCTCCCGAGCGGTTTTCGACGATGACCTGCTGGCCCCACAACCGCGTCAGCCGGTCCGCGAGCACTCGTGCGAGAAGATCGGCCGAGCCTCCAGGCGGGAACGGTGCGACAATGCGGACCGGTCTTACCGGGTAGGATCGCTCGGCCGCGCGCGCAATGCCGCCGGCGCTGAAAAGGAGCATTACGCCGACGATGAGCGTCCCACCGATGTACTTGGCGCGCATGTGTAAATCTCCGAATTATCCATTCGTGTTCGTAGCAATGCCACGCAAACCCGCGCCGACGCAGATTCACCCGATTCATCGACGATCGGATGTTCCCTAGGTCTTCCGCCTGCCAAGATAGCGGGCATCAGGCCGATGAATCAGCCCGATCGCCGGCCAACGACAGGGCCACGCGATCGTCGGCGCGCCGAGCACCGTGCCAATCGTCATCCCCAGCGTCATCGACCGGCCGAGTGCCTTCCGGTTGACGAGGTCGACCGCGCACCGATCCTGGTGGTGCCACTGCCAACCCCGAAGCGTTACGAGTTGAGGACATGACAAGAGATTCATTGCAAGCTCCCGACAGCCTCGGCACTACGTATTTGAGTCAGTGACCTTTATTCCTTCGAGTGTCAAGCGTTCTCGACACCCCTGCTCTGGCCCGTCGGGGGTAATGATATTTAGGAACTGCACCCAATCATTTCCGCAGTTTTGATGTGAATGGAGAGTCCTGGGAAGAATTGCTCCCGTGTCTCCCGCCTCCAGCACGACAGAACCTTGTGGTGTGTTCAGACTTAACGAACCACGGATCACAAATATGATTTCCGTTTGCCTTTTCGAATGCTTTTCGGTCTCGCCGCCCGGAGGCATCGTAACGAAGCCTAACGATGCCCCCTGAACACCCAATGTCTTGTCCATCAGGATCTTCGTCAATCTGCAAGTTCCGACATACGTCTCACGATCCGCCTGTTTCGACACAACGATGCCGATTGCCGACTGCGCCGCAGGTTGTACGCTCATTTCAATCTCCGTTAGAGGCTCTGGTTGAATCAATCAATTCAAGCGTGCTCATGGCATTCACTCACATGACCGCCTCCATTTTCTGCCACCAGCACGGCCGGGCGTTGAAATGTGCCGATCCGCGCCATCAGCGGGAAACGGCGCGCATGGGCATAGGGGCGGGTGGCTTGCCATCGTCTGCCAGCGTCTGCTTATGTTCAGGTCCGTTGGACTCATTGTCATCCTTGAACGTGACAGGACGATTTGCTGTTCGGTTGACGGTAAGATTGAAAATGTCGAAGCGGTTGTAATACCCCACTACATCGTGAACCCGTTTTAGTTCTACTGCCCGCGCCAGGTCGATCTCGGCGACGGCCAAACCCTCCTCCGTGCTCAGTTCCTCGCTGATGCATTCCCCCGACGGATCGATCACCATCGACACCGACGGTGATCCCGCGTCGAAACGTGCGAGTATTTCCTTACCCAGTGGTTCGAGACCGGCGCGCGCAGTCTTGTCGTAATAAGTCGAGGATACAATCGTGAATGCTTTCGCCTCGAAGGAATGGCAGGCTGCTCGAATGCGAATACCGGCATTCAGGTTGAAGGCACCCTCGCCATCAGCCGAGCGAGCCAGAGTGACGGACGGATAGCTTGCAATATGCACCTGTTCGCCTTGCGCCATCAACGCATAACGCGCCAGCGGATTTGTATTCTCGCCACATATCAACATGCCAATTCGGCCGATCTCTGTCTCACTGACCCTAAGACCCGCACCATCGCCACTCGCGTACACGAGCTTCTCGAAGAAAGTGGGAACGAGTTTCCGATGATGATTCAGGATCGCCCCGTCGGCACCGATCAGGACGTTCGAATTCCATAGACATCCGACACTGATAGGAGTGCCTTCGGTGAAGCCCATGGAGATGAAGATGCCGTGTCGCCGCGCTGCCTCACGCAGGCGTCGAATTTCCGGTCCATCGATGCGTAGTGCATTGGCCGCAAACGCCGCAAAGTAAGCTTCCGATTCCGTCGGGCGCGCCGCCCGGCTCCACATGGGATAACTCGGAAGGAAGGATTCCGGGAAGGCCAGCAACCTAATGTTCTGCCTGGCCGCCTCGGCAACTACGTCGCACGCCTTGTCGACGGAGCGATTGTTATCATTAAAAACCGGAGCGATATGCGCTGCCGCTACCTTATACTTCGGGTGATCAGCCATTTCGTCCTCCTTGATGGGTTAACCAACCAAACCGACCAAAACAGTCCGACTCCCGGAGAACGCTCCCGCGTTGGCATCCGGGCCGCGAAAACGTGGTGCTCTGGTTCATCTCGGCAGCTATCGTCGCCGACGTTGCGGGGCAGAGCGAATACTGGCGATCACTACGAGCGCCTCCGCTTGCACGGGGCCCAACGAGCGCAGTCGATGAGGCATCTGCGAGTCGAAGTAGATGCTATCGCCGCCGGCGAGTTCGACGTGTCGATTGGGAAACTCGACTTCAATACGTCCCTTCAACACGAAGATCAACTCTTCGCCTTGGTGTTCGGCTAGCGCGTGTTCGCGCGCGAACCGCGACGGCGGCCGGATCACAAATGGCTGCATCAACTTGACCGCACGGCCAGCCGCGATCGCTTCGTGGCGGTAGTCCGCACGCGAGCCACGGCGTTCAAGTGGGACGCGCTCGTTGGCACGCACCACGCATAACAGATCGTCGTGATTGCCTTGCCCAAGCAGTGTACCGAGTGGTATCCCGAAGGCGTCCGCGAGTTTCAGGGCGGTCGCGATAGAAGGCGCGTTACGTCCGCTTTCCAACTTTGACAGATAGCTCTTGGTTCGCCCGATGCGCGAGGCCAGCGCGTCGAGCGTGAGGCCGCGTTGGCGCCGCAGCAAACGCATGCAGTACGCGAGATCCGTAACCATGTCTGTCCGGTGTATCGCTATAGATCCACGGTTAGGCGACCCGTCGCGCGCGACACACAGGTGCAAAAGTGATCATTGCGGACTTTCGGATGCAAGGCGAAATCGCGATGCACCGGCTTGCCCGTCACGACACGGACCTTGCACGTCCCACAGGCGCCAGCCCTGCAATCGGAGTCGATATTGAACCCGTTGTCACGTAGCACGTCGAGCGCGCTCCGGTCTCCCGGTACGGCGAGCACCTGGCCCGTCGATTGGATAAGCAATTCAAACGGCTCGCCGACGCCAGCCTCGGCTTTCGACGCCCCAACGAATGCCTCGAAGCTTACGCTTCCGGCCGGCCAGCGCGCGGTCGCGGCCCGCACTGCGTCCATCAGCCCGGTCGGACCGCAACAGTACACCTGGGTGTCCGGCTGCGGTTCAAATAGCAACCCGTTAACGTCGAGACCCCGGCGGGAATCGCCACCGTCGAAATACAGTCTCAAGTCGTCGCCGCAGGTCATGCTCAATTCATCGACGAACGCGGCATGCCTGCGTGATCGCGCGCAATAGTGCAACTCGAACGCCGCACGCGCGCGTCTCGCTTCCATCACCATGGGCACGAACGGCGTGATACCGATACCGCCGGCTACAAACACATGGCGCCGCACTCCGCTCGCCATCGGAAAGCGGTTGCGAGGGTAGGACACGTAGAGTCTTTCGCCAGGCCCAAGGTGATGCATGGCTTCCGAACCGCCGAAACCGCGGGCTTCCTTGAGGACTGCGAGCCGGTAGCGCCCGAGATCCTGCGGGTCGGAGGTGATCGAATATTGCCGTTTCAGGCCGTTTGGTAGCTGCACGGTCACGTGCGCGCCGGGCCCGAATGATGGGAACGCGGGACGTCGCAACGGGGCAAGATCGAACATCTTAATGGCAGTGGCTTCGTCGTGCACGGCACGCACCGTCGCCGCCATTAACAGTTGCATCGCCACGACGAGGCCTCACCAGGAAGGCCGAATGATGTCACCCCGCCGGACTATTCCACCCTTGACTATGCTGCAGTTGAGGCCTGAGCGGTTGAGCAGGAGATTGAACAATGGTCGGTCGAGTAGCTCGTCGAGGTACTTGCATGGCCGGTTGAGGCGGTCACCGAACAGGACGGACTCGCCGACGCAAAATTCCTTGCCGACGAGATGGTTGAGGGGCACGCCGCGCGTGGTCAGATTGCGGCGCGACTCTTGCGGCAACAGTTCAATTCCAGCGTCGCGCTGGATGGCTTGCAGCGTCTCGATTTCGATCAGCGTGACCTCGCGGGACTTGTCGAATTTGTACGAGAAACGGCCCATGCCGGTCGCGTAACGGTCGCCTTCTATGCCGACGCCCGCGATAAGCTTCGCTTCCACGAGCTCTTCCATTTCAACCGACGTCTGCTCAGCGACACAGATATGCAGCAAATGACCTTCCCACATAATCCAGCTCTCGGAGCTATCTGAAAAACATGCTTTTCGCGTCGTTCAAGAGCGTGATACGTTCACAGCGATCGAGCATGACACAAAGTGTTATGAAGGTCAACATATGTGCTCCTCAGTGAACTGGGTGTCGCGTTCCTGGGTCGCCGGGAGCCTTCAGCAGGCGTTGCCCCCGTGCTCGCCCACATTTTGACTCCTCCGGCGGACGGTGTTCGCGCGGGACCGCGAACCCCCGCGCGGCGCTACGGGCGCGTGAACGAGAGCCCGGAACCCTGAGGCGGAACGCCGCTCCGTGGCGCGATATCGCGCGTTGAGGGGCACGAGCGGGCGGCCGATCGCCGAGTGTTCCGCCACCGATCTCGTTGCCCGGCCTCCAAAGCTTGCCGGCCGAATTCCAATGGAGCCAGGCACGTGTGGGTTCGACGCGGGCCGGGCACCGCGAGCCTGGATCGGGCGCCCCATGTTCGCGGGCCCTGCGTCGTAGCGTAGTTTGGCTACAAATCGGCCGAGCACGCACCGTCGCCCCGGATTCGTTGGTGGCGTTGCTCGCGGGCGCCCGGGTCGTGGCGCCTCGACAGGAGTACCCTTCGTCGTCTCCTCTCTAGAGAGAGGGCAGCACCTCGTCGCAGAGCAGCCGCAGGCCTTCGTGGACATCGGGGCCGAGTTCAGAAAACATGAGCTGCCCGTAGCCATGGCGCTCGGCCATCGCGGCAATCTGCACCATCTTCTCGCGGCATGCGGCGGGAGAGCCAGAGACAAACAGCGCATCAATCATGGCATCGGTGACCAGCGCCGGATCGAAGTCGCCGCCACGCCGTTCGCTCTCCACGAGCCGATCGATGTCCGCAGGCTCGATTGCCAGCTTGCGGTAGTCGTCGTCCGTATAACCCTCCTCGCGCAACGCGACGATGCGCCGGGCGACCGAGTGCCTGACGAACTCGCGCGCGGCATATCCATCGCGGGCGACGGACAACTTGATCTCCGCTACCTTGGGCAGCGCCACGCGACCGGCATCCGCGGCGGCATGTTCCACGATCCGCAGCAATCGTTCCATGTGGCCCATCTGCGTTACCGCCTGGAAGGTGCCGCCGAAGATGATACCGTCCATGTGCGCGCCGCCCACGGCGAGTCCACGCGGACCATTGGCGCCGCAGTAGAGCCTGACCGGCGACTGCGAGGCGAATGGAAGCCGGAACGATGCCGTCGGCTGCAGATTGAAGTAACGGGCGACGTTCGGATAGTCGGCGAAACACACTGATTCACCGTTCAGTAGTTGTGCGAGCGATTGCGCGGTTTCGCGCAACATCGAGATGGGCCTGATCACGCTGACGTAGCGCGGCGTGGTTCGATTGCCTCGTCCGAGACCCAGGCTGAACTCGCGTCCGCCCATGAGCTCGGTGATTGCCGCGACCGAGTCCGCGACATCGACCGGGCTGCGGAAATACTGAACGGTGACCGCCGTGCCCAGCTTGATCGGAATGCTCGCGGCGAGAGCAGTGAGCACGACGTAGGGATTGCGGCTGCACAGGTTGTCGGTCATCCATATCTGCCCGACGCCGCCGGCGTGTGCCGCGCGTCCGAACGCGACGATGTTCGGGACCGACGCCGTACCGAACGTCGGCAGATGCAGCTGTATACCTATCTCGAATCCAGACATGAGGAAGCGTTTCGAATCGACGCGTGTTCCGGCCACGATGGTAGCATTGTTCCCCGAGCGCTCAGGACCAGAGCTTGGAAAGTCTAGGCGAGGAGCGCTGGCCACCCGGATTAGCAGCCTGGAAACGCACGAGATTCACGATGGGAGCCTATTCAGGCTCCTGCCGGAATGCTGCTTGCATAAGCGGTAAGTAGTGGGGGCCCTGTACGAGAACAGCTGACTCTGTTCGAAGAAGGGAATGTAGTCGCCAAACTCCGTCCCTTTCGTAGGAGCCAGCCCGAATGCATCGTAGTCCCAGTTCGCGTTCAGTGCAACGAGGAGCCGCTCAGCAGGCCCGCAACAACGATGCCTATGCGTGGTTCAGCATGCTGACCCGCGGAACACGCGGTCAAGCGCGTGGAACATGGGGTCGAGTCTCGACATGACGGTCTGGGTCAGCACGCCAACGCTCACCGCTCACCCCCGTCGTACCTGCGGAATCTCCTTCAAGGCCTCTTCCGACTGAAGCAACTCACGGCGCTCGTCATCGCGAAAGGTCGTCGTGAAACTGAACGCCATCGAAGGCCGGGCTGTCCCGTCCGAGCCGCTCGTCTCGAGGTGCGGGCCCGTCAAGCCGACAACGCTTCCTTCCCGGCCACGCGCCGGAAGATGTGGACGCAACCGAGGAGCAGCACCGACTGCACGACCGCGAGCGCACAGGTGAGCGCCTCGGTCTCGAATTCCTGCAGGTAGTAGATGCCGACCGAGAGGGTCTCGGTGCCCGCCGAATAGAGGATGATCGAGATCGGCAGCTCGCGCAGGAAGATGATGAACAGCAGCACCCAGCCCGCGAAGATGCCGGGCTTGAGCAGCGGCAGCGTGATCCGCCGCAGGGTGGTCAGCCAGCTCGCGCCCGCCATGCGCGAGCTCTGGTCGAGTTCCTCCGAAACCGCGAGCAGGACGGACGAGACGTTGCGCTGCCCGTAGGGAAAGAAGCGCGTCACGTAGCCGAGCAGCAGGATCCAGAGCGTCGCGTAGATCGGCGTCCTGATGTAGGCGATGAGCACGCCCATCGCCAGCACGATGCCGGGAAAGCCGATCGGGATCACGCAGAGGTAGTCGAGGAGCCCGCTGCCCGGCCCGCGCCTGCGGTGGATCATGATGCTCATCACGATCGCGAGCACCATCGCGACCGTGGCGCCGGCGAAGGCGAGGATCAGGCTGTTGCCGATGCCGTTCGTCGCCGCGTCGATATGCTCCGGCCACCAGAAGAAGAGGATCTTCCGGTAGTTCCAGAACGACATCTGGTCCGGGATGATGCGTCCCTGCCACACCCGGTGCAGGCTCACGACGAAGAGCACCGCGAGCGGCAGCACGACGGCGACGAAGAGATAGGCGAGGTTGTAGCCGAGCGCGACCCACCTCCAGCCGCCGATGTCGATGACGTTCGGCCGGAAGCCCTTGCCCGTCACCGTCGTGAACTCGCGCGGCATGATGATCCGCCGCTGGACGTAGATCAGCAGCGCGGTGATCGCCCCGAGCACCATGCTCATCGCCGCGCCCATCTGGTAGTTGGCGGCATCGCCGACGGCGTAGGTGAAGATCTCGGTGGTGTACGTCGGATACCCGTAGGGCGCGCCGAGCTTGAAGGGCACCCCGAACTCTCCCGCGCTCGTCACGAAGCAGATGATCATGCCGGACAGGATGGCCGGCATGACGAGCGGCAGGGTCACCGTCAGCGCCGTGCGCCACAGCCCGGCGCCGGTGGTACGGGCGGTGTCCTCCAGCGCGGGGTCCATGCGCCGCAGCGAACCCACGACGAAGAGGTAGACGAGCGGCGCGTGGAAGATGGCCGTCACCCAGATGACGCCCCAGATGTTGTCCGCGTCGACGATCGCTCCCGTCGACCCGGTCATCCACCGCCAGAGTTCGTTGAGGAGGCCCACCTTGCCCGACGCCAGGTTGTGCCAGGCGATCGCCCCCACGAACGGGCTCAGGAAGTACGGGATGAGATTGAAAGGCTCGAGCTTCTCGCGCCACGGGCAGTTCGTGCGTGCGTTGAGCCACGCGAGCGAGACGCCGAGGACCGTCGACAGAACGGTCGCCCCGGTGGCGATCGCGAGCGTGTTGAAGAAGGCGCCGCGGAGCCTCGGGTGATCGAGAATTTCCCGGTAGTTGCCGAACCCCCAGGTGGCGCTGAACCCCAGCTCGTCCTGGACGCGGAAGCTGGAGACGACCAGCGCGAAGAGAGGAAGGAACACGGCCGCGGCAACGGCGAGCGCCACGACCGACGTCACCAGGTTCTCCTGCGTGGCCAGCGCCCTCCACCGCGCCGGACGCCCGCTCGCGCGGCCGAGCCCGATGGCGTTCATGGACATGGGGACGACGGCGGTAGACCGTGTGCTCGGCCGTGCGGGGAGACCGGGGCCGCGGCCCCGCGTCACGCCCGCCGGCACCTCAGGGCGCTACTGGAATACCTTCCGCCATTCGTCGCGCATGTCCTTCAACTGCTTGTAGGCCTCGACCTCGTTCTTTACGCCCAGCACCTTGAGCTCGGAGAGGTCGATCATGTAGCGCTTGACCGATGCCGGCACCTTGTAGCCCTCCCGGAAGCTGATGATGGACGCTTCCCGTTCCGCCATGATGTTGATGCCTTCCTCGCTCAGCAGGAATTCGACGAAGAGCTTCCCGGCGTTCGGGTGCGGCGAGCCCTTCATGGCGGCGAGCTGGCGATTGAGGAGCACCTGCCCTTCCTTGTAGGTACCCCAGCGCACCTTCTTCGCGAGGGACGGCTCCTTCTCGATCGCCTGGAACACCCGGCCGACGAGGTTCCACATGTCGATCGGCCGCTCGCAGCTGATGACCGTCTGCATCTTGGCCTCGGTGCGGAACTCGACCAGCGGGTCCTGCGCCTTCAGCTTCTTCCACATCGCCTTGACGTCGTAGCCTCCCTCCCGGAGCCCCAGCGTCGTGAGCGCGTACGACACGCTCTTGGTGACGTCGCTGGCGATGGTCTTGCCCCTGTATTTCGGGTCGAGAACGTCGTCGTAGGACGCGATCTTGACGTTCTCCATGCCCGGGCAGGAGGCGTTCCAAATCGGCTGGAACGTGTAGGCGCTGCCCACGACGAAATACGGGTACTCGTAGTACGCATGCGCCTTCTTCGCGTTCACCTCGTGGTACTTCCACTGCCCGCTGTCGAGCTTCTGGAACGCGCCTTCCTCGGCCGCGCCGTGGAAGAAGCCCGCGCCGGCAACCATGATCACGTCGAAGGTGACCCGGCCCGCCTTGATCTCCTGCCGGGCCGTGCTGACCGTGGGGCCGGTGCCCTTGCGGATGTTGGTGTACTTGAAATCGGGCCCCAGGCCGTAGCGCTTCCGAAAGCCCTCCTCGAGAGCCCGCACGGTATTGTCCTGAAAGAGCGAGCTCATCGAGACGACGGCGCCCTCCTTCTTCGCCAGTGGGATCAGCGCCTTCTCCTGCGGCGTGAGATCGCTCGCCGCCGCGGCGGCTGCGAATGCGAGTGCGATGGCGAGTCCGGCTGCGGCGCGTGCGACAGGCAGATCACGGCAATCGGTCATGAGCGCACCTCCTCCTCGTGGTTTTTTGAAGCGGCCAATCTGATTGCGCCAACTGAAGTGCGACATCCGGATCGCCGCATGGTTCCCGCACCGGAGCGGTTGGATGGCGCCGGCGAGGCCGGGGGGTCGCCCGCGCCTCGGGGCAACCGAAACGGGGACCGGTCGGGAAAATTCGCCCGCCGGACGTGCACTGGGCATGGGTCTGCCCGCATAATGAGCGGCCGGAACGATCGGGGTCAGCGCCGAATGGCACTTGCTTTCCTTTCCCGGGGTGCCAGTGACAGCGGACGAATTGGCGTGCTTGTTCACGCGCCATGGTGGGCAATGGGCAGGGTTGAGGTCCGATACGGCGTTCAGCCCTGGCCCCGGTGTTCGATACGATGGCCATCCAGGAGTCACTCATGAAGAGACTGCTGCTCACCCTGCTCCTCGGCGTGGCGGGGGCCGGCGCCGCCCAGACGTACCCGGAACGCCCGGTCCGCGCGATCATCCCCAATGCCGCGGGCGGGGCGAACGACATCGTCGGGCGGATCGTCCTGCAGAAGATGGGGGGCGTGCTCGGCCAGCAGCTGGTCGTTGACAACCGCGGCGGCGCGGGCGGCGCGATCGGCGCGGAAATCGCCGCGCGGTCCGCGCCCGATGGTTACACGCTGCTCGTCGCGACGTTCGCCACGCACGCGATCATCCCGCACCTGCAGAAGCGGATCGCCTACGACCCGATCGGCGACTTCGACCCGGTTTCGCTCCTTGCGGTCCAGTACGCCATGATGACGCTGGCGCCCACCGTGCCGGCCGCGAGCGTCCAGCAGCTCGTCGCGCTGGCGCGGGCGAAGCCGGGCCAGTTGAACTACGCGACCGCGGGGCCCGGCTCCACCAGCGACTTCATGGGTCGCATGTTCGCGAAAGTCGCGGGCATCGACGTCACCATCATCAACTACAAGGGCGGCGCGGCGATCGTGCCCGCGCTGATGTCCGGGGAGGCGCACTTCAATTTCGGGCCGATCCCCGCCATGTCGGCGCACGTGAAGGCGGGCCGGGTGAAGGCAATCGCCGTATCCGGGCCGAAGCGCTCGCTGGCGCAGCCCGATCTGCCGACAGTCTCGGAGTCGGGGCTGCCCGATGTCTCCGCCGCGGCGTGGGTGGGCCTCGTCGTGCCGAGGGGCACGCACGGCGCGCGCATCGAACGTCTCGCCGCCGCGGCGTCGGCGGCGGTGAAAAGCGCCGACACGCGGGAGCAGCTGATCGCGACGGGCGCCGACCCGGACGGTCGGACGACCCGGGCATTCGGCGAATTCATCCGGTCGGAGCATGCACGCTACGGGAAGATCGTGCGTGAACTGGGACTCGGCGGGCGATAAGCGCGATCGGCTCGCCACGCTGTACCGCGGCCGGTACGCAGATGATCCGCGCGGAGGGGAATTTCAGCACACGACAGGTGTCACCCCGCCGAGCACCCAGCGCGCCAGCGCCGTTATCCGCGCATCTTCGTGCTGCTGCCCCATCAATTGCGCACCGGCGGGCAGTCCGCCGATGCTCATGAGCGGCAGGGTGAGCGCCGGTGCGTGCAGCATCGAGCTCGGCATGTTGAAAACCGAGTCTCCCGTCGGGCGCGGCACGAGCGGCTTGCCGGGTTCGTCGCCGGGCCACAGCGGCGCGGGGCCGGGCGAGGAGAGCAGGATGACGGCGTCGGCGAGAGGCCCCACGGCCACGTGGCACTGCTGCGCGGCGGCGCGTTCGAGCAGCAGTGCCCGGTAACCGTCCGGGCTCATCGTTTCCGCGCGCCGTACCACCGCCTTCGCGCGCTCGCTCACGCCGTCCGGATGGTTCTCGACGAGCGCGCTCTGGTACCAGCGGTTCTCCCACGCCGTGATGAGGTTGCCCACGCGGCCGGCATCCGCGATGGAACGCTCGAACGCCTCGATCCACGGGTGATCGCGGCGCGTGATGAGCGTCACTCCCGCGCGCCGGAAGTTCTCCAGCAGCGCTTCGAACGCGGTCCGGGTGGCGGCATCGAGTCCGGCCCAGCCCTCGGATTCGAGCACGATCAGGCGCTCCGGCTTCACGGCGGCCGGCGGCGCGGCGGGGCCGAAGAGCCCCATGCGCCCGGGATCGCCGCCGGCGCGGTTCGCGATCTCGATCGCCACCTGCCACATGTCCTCGATCGAGCCGGCGTGCACGCCGGTCGTGCTCATGCTCGTCGCCTGGCGCTCCCCGCGATTTATTCCACCCTGCGTGGGCTTGAGCGCCACGTTACCGCAGTAGGACGCCGGGCGTATCACGGAGCCGCCGACTTGCGTGCCGAGCGCCGCGGGGACCATGCGCGCCCCGACCGCCGCGGCGGACCCCGAGGAGGAACCCCCCGGCGTGCGCGACGGATCGAAGGGGTTGGTGGTCGCGGGGGGATGCGAGCCCCCGAGTTCCGCCGTCGCGGTCTTGCCGAAGACGACCGCCCCCGCCTGCCGCAGCGCCCACACGGCGGCGTTGTCGCGCCGGGTGAAGTTGCCCCGGTACGCGACGCAGCCCATCTCGGTCGGCATGTCCTTCGTCTCGAGGAGATCCTTGATGGCGACCGGCATGCCGTCGATGGGGGAGAGCGGCCTGCCTGCCTTCCAGCGCGCGGCGCTCGCGTCGGCGGCGGCGCGCGCCGCCTCGTCGTTCCGGGAGACGAATGATTTCACCACGGGCTCGCGCGCGGCGATCGTCTCGAGACAGCGCTCCAGGTACGCGCGCGGGCTATCCGCGCCGTCGCGAAAGCGCGCGGCGGCGTCGTGAAAGGTGAGCGCCCTGAATTCACGAGGGTCGTACCGGCGATACTCGATGGTCACCATGGCGGCGATGCCCTCCGGGTTGACGGCATGCATGATAGTCGAAGCGGAAAACGGCCGTGCGCGGAAGCTCCCCGGGCTCACCGCGCGTTCGCCGGCGCATCGAGCCGCCACAGGTGCGCGCGAAAGCGCACGCCGATCGTCGCCGTCGCCGCGAGGCCGATGATTCCGTAGAGCGTCGCCGTCGCGGCGTAGCCGTAAGCCGCGATCAGGGGGCCGGCCGTGACGAGACCGATCGGCACGCCGTAGATCATCAACTGGCGCACGCCCATGACGCCGCCGCGGTAGCGCTCCCCGGCGGTGCGCAGCAGCATCGCCGACAACGGCACGAGGCACAGACTTTGCGCGAGCCCGGCGAGCACGAGGGCGAGAGCGCCGGCGAGGGCATCGGGCATGCGCGCGAAGACGAGGATCATCAGGTACCACGCCAGGCAGAACGCGACGATCATGCGCCCGGACCGGATCCGGCTGCCGTGACGGGCAAGGACGAGCGAGCCGAGGAGTGCGCCGCTCGCGAAGCTCGCGACGAGGTAGCCGAGCCCCGTCTGCCCGATCCCGTAGACCTCCTTCGCGACGTAGGGCATCAGGCCGAACATCAGGGGGAACGCCGTCATGTTGACCAGGAACGCGACGTACATCACCGCGCGCAGCCGCGGTGTGTTCCAGACGTGGACGACCACGTCGCGCAGGTCGCGCCACGGAGAGGTGCGCGCCGGCGCGGCGGCGCCCGCGGGGGGCGCGGCGCGCGAACCCGCGACTCCCAGCGTGAGGAGAAAGCTTGCGGCGTAGAGACTCGCGACGACCAGGTAGGCGAGTCCCGTGCCGAGCGCCGCGGCGAGGCCGGCGCCCGCGAGCGCCCCGGCGATGCGGGCGGAATCCTGCGTGGTGCGCGAGACGCTCGTCGCCCCCATCAGCCGTTCGGCCGGCATCGTCTGGCCGATCAGCGCGTAGCGCATGACGAGATCCGAGGGGCGCATCGTTCCCATCAGCGTGCCGATCACGAAAACGTGCAGGGGCGCGAGCGCGCCGGTCAGCGCGAGCGTCATCATGGTCGTCGCGAGCAGCGCGTACGTGCCGCGCATCGTGGCGATCAGCCGCTTGTTGCCGACGCGGTGGCCGATGACGCCGGCGAGCGGCGCGAAGAGCGTGCCGACGTACTGCATCGCCGCGAAGAACGTCAGCATCAGCACCGAGCCGGTCGCGACCAGTATGTACCAGCCGAGGATGATGTTCTCCATCTCGAAGCCGAAGGACGCGGCGAGATCCGCCGGCCACTGGAACCGGTAGCTGCGTACACGGAACGGGGCGAGCGCCGGGACCGCGGCACGGGTGCTCAACGGGCGCCCCCGGCGGCGGGACGGCGGGGGCGCGGCGGGCGGCGCGCGGACGGCATCATGCGGGAGTCGGATACGGGCCCAGGCAGCGACGAACCCGGGTGCACCCCGTGCTCCGGGGCCGCCGCCCGACGGTCACGGCACGGGGAGCCTCCTCGTCAGGACCGTGCCTCGATCTTCCCGATGGCGCGGATCTCGCGATCGAGGCGCTTCAACTCCGCGTCGTACCACGGTTTGAGGGCGTCGCCGCCGAGGTGGTCGACGGTGACGTTGACCTTCTCCATGGATGCCTTGAACTTCGGATCGGCTGCGGCCTCGCGCAGTGCCGCCTGCCAGGCACGCACCGCGGGCGCGGGTGTTTTCACCGGCGCGAAGTAGCCCGTCCACAACGAGAACTCCACGTCGTAGCCGGCCTCCTTCGCGGTCGGCGTGTCGGAGAACGCGGGAACGCGTTTCGGTCCCGACTGCGCGAGCAGGCGCAGCCGGCCCGAGGGCAGGTGGGGGCTCGCCACGCCCGACGGGGCGAAAAAGCTCTGCGTGTGCCCGCCGAGCACCGCCACGATTCCCGGTCCCGCCCCGTTGAACGGGGAGTGCAGCAGATCGATCTTCGCCGAGCGCATGAGCATCGCCATGCTCACGTGGCCGCTGCCGTAGTGCCCCGTGGACGAAAACACGATCTCGCCCGGCCTGCGGCGCGCGAGCGCGACGAACTCCTGCACCGACTTCGCGGGCAGGCTCGGGTGCACCACGAGGAGCAGGGGATCGGCGGTTATCCGCGCGAGCAGCACGTAGTCCTCCGGCGTGTAGCCCGAGGACTTGCCGAGAAAGCGGTCGGTGATCGGGATGAGCACGTGCGTCACCGTGTTGAGGAGCACGGTGTACCCGTCCGCCGGTCCCGACGCGACCGCCGCGCCGCCGACCGCGCCGCCCGCTCCCGGCCGGTTCACCGTGATCACGGACTGCTTGAAGGCGCGCTGGAGCGGCTCGGTCATGCCGCGCGTGATGATGTCCGCCGTGCCGCCCGGCGCGTTCGGGTTGACCACGGTGACAAGGCGCGCCGGGAACGCTTCCTGCGCTTGCGCGGGCGCCTGTGCCAGCAGCGCCGCGGCAATCCCCGCAGCTATCGGAATCATCGTGCCCTCCCCCTTGTCCGCGATTCCCGGCAGGATACCGCCGCTGCCCGCCCGCGGACAGCGAGGCTTACGCCCGGGCATGCGAACATGCTATACCTTTCCAGGCGCCGGCCCGCGCGAATGACGGCATGCGCTGGCGCGGCCATCCGGCGAAGCGGGCGGGGACGAAGGCGGAAGCCCGACAGCGGAAAGCCACCCGGGGGGCTTCGCACCATGCGGGAAGACGGGAGACGGGGCGCTGCGGAATGGGAGGACTCATGGATCGGATCGTGGTGCATACGGACAAGGTGCCGCCGGCGCGGGTGCCGCTTTCGCAGGCGATCAGGACGGGCGGCTGGGTATTCGTGTCGGGGCAGCTCGGCATGGATCCGGGCACCGGGCGCATAGTCGCGGGGGGCATCGGGGCCGAGACGAGGCAGGTGTGCGAAAACCTGAAGGCCGTGCTCGAAGCGGCCGGCACGTCTCTCGCCAGGGTCGCGAAGGTGACGATTTATCTCGCCGATCTCGCCGATCTTCTCCCCATGAACGCGGTATTCAGCGAGTACTTTCCACAGGACCCCCCGGCGCGCACGACCTTCCAGGCCGCCGCACTCGTCGCGGGTGCCCGCGTGGAGATCGAGGCGATCGCGGCGGCATAGTTCGACCCGCCGGATCCCCTCGCGCGCGGCGAGTCCCGCGGCAGGTAGCCGGCGCTCTTCGGCAGCCGCCGGGCGGCGCGCGGGCCCTCGGCACCGGAGGATCGTCCTCATCCGTATTTCATGACGATGCTGCGGTCTTGCTATCATGCCCCCTCTGATCCTGCCGGGCGTCCTCCGCTCGCCACATGGTGGACGCGGCGGGTTCAGGATCCCGTCACGGACCCATTCGGCTGGATGATCAAAGTCGACGAACGCATCGAAGTGCCCGCGTCCCGTGACGCCGTGTGGGCCGTGCTCGCGGACCCGCGCGCGGTGGTGGAGTGCGTCGAGGGCGCCTCGCTCGGCGAGCGACAGGAGGACGGCGCGTACGATGCCGCGCTGGTGGTCAAGTTCGGGCCGGCCAGGGTGGGTTTCAAGGCGAAGGTTGCCGTGGAGTACGACCCGGCGGCGATGACCGGGAGCGTCAACGCGAAGGGCAAGGACGGCATCGGCGGCACGCGCGTGCACTCGCTCATGAAGTTTTGCGTGCTTGAACGGCAGGATTCACCGGGTTCCGCGGTGCCGATTACCGCCGAGGTCGAGATCTCGGGCAAACTCGCCTCGTTGATCGAGAGCGGCGCGAACCTCGTGGTAAAGCGCATGGTCGCGAGCTTTACGGAGAAACTCGCCGAGCGCGTCGCGAAAGCGTGAGGAAGGGAAATCAAGTCAGGCACGGAGGCCACGATGAATACACCGACGCTCGCGCGCCACGAAGTCGACGTCGAGGACGTGGAGTACATCCGCCACGGCGACAAGCCCTTGCTCGCGCGCGTCTACCAGCCGCGCGGCGAGGGGCCGTTCCCGCTCATCATCGATCTTCACGGCGGCGCGTGGACCAAGAAGGATCGCCTGAGCGATGTCGCGACCTGCGAGGGGCTCGCGAAGGGGGGCATCGTCGCGGTCGCGCTGGATTTCCGCATGCCGCCCGCCGCCCCCGCATATCCGGCGTCCCTGCAGGACGTGAACTACGCCATCCGCTGGTGCAAGGCGAATGCGGGAAACCTGAAGTCCACGCCGGGCCGCGTGGGTGTGCTCGGCGTCTCGAGCGGCGGCCATCAGGCGATGCTCGTCGCGATGCGCCCGAACGATCCGCGCTACGCCGCCCTGCCGCTTGCGGGGGGCGCGAAGTTCGACGCGACCGTGCGCTGCGTCGTGCTGTGCTGGCCCGTGATCGATCCGCTGGGCCGCTACCGCTACGCGAAGGAGAAGCAGGTCACGGGCGACGCGAAGCAGGCGAACGAGTGGATCTCGAGCCACGATCTCTACTGGAGGGGCGGCGAGGCCGAAATGGACGAAGGCAGCCCCACGCGGGCGCTCGAGCGCGGCGAGAAGACCCCGCTCCCGCCGGTGATCTATCTCCAGGGCACCGCCGATCCCGCGCACCCGAAACCCGACCTGGAGCGCTTCGTCGCGGCCTACCGCAAGGCCGGCGGGCGCGTGGAGCTCAACTGGTTCGAGGGCATGAGCCAGGCGTTCATGTCGGAGCATCCCACCGCGGCGGCGACCGGCGAGGCGATCGACAAGATCGTCGAGTTCGTGCACCGCGAGGCGCGCTGATCGCGCTTCGGCCCCGGGGGAGACGGCGTTCGCGGGCGATGGGCGTGCCGGTACCGCCGGCGAAGCGCCGGGCGTCATCCGCGATCCCCGTCGCCGATTCGCGCGAGCCACGACGAGGGAGAGCCTCATGGCCGTTTACCGACCCTGCCTGACCGGCCGGCGACACATGGTCTCCGCCGGCCACTACTCGGCGGCGCACGCGGCGTTCCAGATACTCGAGGCGGGCGGCAATGCGATCGACGCCGGGGTCGCCGCCGGCATCGCGCTCGGGGTGCTGCAGACCGACCGCGTGAACTTCGCGGGCGTCGCGCCGATCATGATCTGGCTTGCCGGGGAGCGCCGGGTCGTCAATATCGACGGGCTGGGCACCTGGCCGCTGGCCGCCTCGATCGACGCCTTCCGCCGCGACCACGGCGGCGCCATGCCCCCGGGCATCCTGCGAACCGTGATGCCCGCCGCTCCGGCGGCGTGGCTGAAGGCGCTCGCCGAGCACGGCACGATGTCCTTCGGCGAGGTCGCGCAATCCGCGATACGGCTCGCGCGCGAAGGCTTCGCGATGCACGGCTTCATGGCCGACTACATCCGCGAGCACGAGGCGGTCTACCGCCGCTGGCCCGCGAGCGCCGCCGTGTTCCTGCCGGGGGGCCGCCCGCCGCGCGCCGGGGAGAACTTCGTCCAGCGCGACCTCGCGGCATCGTTGCAGTACATGGCGGACGAGGAAACCGCGCACCGCGGCAAGGGGCGGAGCGCGGGCCTCCGAGCCGCGCGCGACGCGTTCTACCGCGGCGACATCGCGCGCAAGATCGCTCACTACCACCGCGAGAACGGCGGCTGGGTCACGCTCGCGGATCTCGCCGAATTCGACGTGCGCGTCGAGCCCACGGTGAGGACGCTCGTTCGCGGGCTGGAGGTGCACGCGTGCGGTCCCTGGTCGCAGGGACCGGTGCTGCCGCAGGCGCTCAACATTCTCGCCGGGTTCGACCTGAAGGCGATGGGGCACAACTCCGTTGCCTACGTGCATCACGTGGTCGAGGCGCTGAAGCTCGCCTTCGCCGACCGGCATCGCTACTACGGCGATCCGCGGTTCGTGGACGTGCCCCTCGAGGTGCTGCTCTCGTCCGGCTACGCCGCCTCGCGCGGCAAGCTCGTCCGCGCGGGAGAGGCCTGGGCGGAGATGCCACCGGCGGGCGACGTGAGCGGTCATGCCCGCGCCACCCCGCCGCCGGCGGCGGCCCGCGGCGAGCCGGCGCCGCTCGCCGACACCTCGTACGCGTGCGTGGTCGACGCGGACGGCAACGGTTTCTCCACGACGCCGAGCGACGGCTCGAGCGCGACGCCGGTGATTCCGGGCACGGGTCTCTGCCCGTCCTCGCGCGGCACGCAATCGTGGACCGATCCGGCGCATCCGGCGGCGCTCGCTCCCGGCAAGCGCCCGCGCCTGACGCCCAACCCGGCGCTGGTGCTGAAGGACGGCAGGCTCTACATGCCGTTCGGCTCGCCCGGCAACGACATCCAGCCTCAAGCCATGCTGCAGGTGTTTCTCAACGTCGCGCTGTGGGACATGGATCCACAGGCGGCGGTCGAGGCGCCGCGCTTTGCGACCTACAGCTTCCCCTCGTCGTCGGAACCGCACGCCTACCACCCGGGGCGGCTGAATCTCGAGAGCCGTTTCGAGCGGGCGGTGGTGGACGGGCTCGCCGCGCTGGGTCACAAGGTCGCGCCCTGGCGCGAGATCGAGTGGCGCGCGGGCGCGGTGTGCGCGATACGGGTGAACGCGGAGACGGGCTTCCTCGAGGGCGGCGCCGACCCGCGGCGGCCGTGCTACGCGCTCGGCGTGTGACGGTGCGGAAGCTTCGACGCCCGGAACGCGAAGGACTCGATGGGAGCGCTCCCGACATGAACCGTCCCCTCTCCCCGACGCGGCGTGGCGTTTTTCGCGCCGAGATGTTCCGGCCGGTTTCCCGCCGGCGCGGCGGGCATCGCGGCCCCGTCGCCGCGCTCCTCGCCGCCGGTGTTCTCGCGGCGGTCGCGCATACGGTGCACGCGCAGCAAGACCCGGTCCGCCCGGTGCGGGTCCTCGGCGCGCAGGCCGCCGGCGGGCCGACCGACGTCGTGACGCGGCTCTACGCGACGAAGATGTCGGAGCTGCTGGGCCAGCAGATGGTGGTGGACAACCGCCCGGGCGCGGGCGGCAGCGTGGCGGGCGACATCGTCGCGAAGGCGCCGCCCGACGGCTACACGCTCTGCTCCGCCGCGAACGGCACCGTCGCAATCGCCCCGCATTTCATCAAGCTCCCGTTCAGCATAACGAAGGACCTGACGCCCGTCGCGCTGATCGGTAACAGCCCGCTCGTGCTGATGGTGAACCCGTCCCTGCCGGCGACGAGCGTGAAGGAACTCATCGCGCAGGCGAAATTGCGTCCGGGAGCGATCAACTTCGCCTCGTCCGGGCTGGGCGGGACGGGCCATCTCGCCGGGGAGCTTTTCAAGCTGATGGCCGGCATCGAGATCACGCATGTGCCCTACAAGGGCGCGGCGCCGGCTCTCTCGGCGATCGCCTCGGGGGAAGCGCAGATGCTGATCTCCGGGTTGTCCTCGGGTCTCGCCTTCATCCAGTCGCGGCGGGTGCGGGCGGTCGCGGTGACGAGCGCGAAACGGCTTTCGCTGCTGCCGGACGTGCCTGCCGTCTCGGAAACGGTGCCCGGCTACGAAGCCGGGTCGTGGTACGCGGTGCTCGCGCCCGCCGGCACGCCGCGGGGCATCGTCGAGGGCCTTAACCGGGTGTCGATCACGGCCGTTTCCGATCCGGACATCCGGTCGAAGCTCACCGCGGCCGGGATCGAGATCGAAACGCTTACGCCCGGGGAACTGGGGGAGAAGATCCGCGTCGAGACCGAGCGCTGGGGAAAGGTCGTGAAGGCCACCGGCGTGAAACAACAGTGAAGGAGCGCACGCCATGAACCTCGTTCTGTACTACGGCCCGCAGACCTGCGCGACGGCGCCGTTCATCACCCTCCACGAGGCCGGGGCCGAGTTCGAGGTGCGCGACGTCAACTCGCGCATCGGGGGCAACCGCACTCCCGAGTTCCTTGCGATGAACCCCAAGCACAAGGTTCCGGTGCTGCTCGTGGACGGAAAACCGCTCACGGAGAACGCGGCGATCCATTTCTGGATCCACAAAAACTTCCCCGCGGCGAAGCTCTTCCCCGCCGACCCCTGGGAGGAGGTCCAGGCGATCTCGCTCCTCTCGTGGTGCGCCTCGGGCATACACCCGAAGCTGACGCCCAACGCGAGGCCGGAGAACTACTGCGACCTCCCGGGCTCGGAAGAGAGCGTGAAGCGCGTCGCGCGCAAGCTCATCATGGAGGACTTCGCGCTGGCGGATGGACTGCTCGCGGGGCGCGAGTGGTTCTTCTCCCATTTCACGGCGCCCGATGCGCACTTCTTCTGGTGCTTCCGGCGCGCGATCTCCTTCGGGATCGATGTGTCGCGGTTCGGGAACTGCCAGGCGCACCTCGAACGCATGAACGCTCGCCCGAGCGTGCAGAAGTTGATCGCGCACGAGAAGCGGGTGATGGAGGCGTTCGCGA
Source organism: Burkholderiales bacterium (assembly GCA_020854035.1). Lineage (GTDB taxonomy): Bacteria > Pseudomonadota > Gammaproteobacteria > Burkholderiales > SG8-41 > SG8-41. Next base: position 33,112 of record JADZGE010000078.1, read on the forward strand.
AGCTGGCGTGAGCGCGGCGGCGAACCGCCAGTGTTCAGCCGTCGGCGGCCGGGGCCGCCCCTCGTCGTTTCTTTGACCGCGGTGCTGCTGGTAGAGCCAGAGCGCGGCAGCGATGAGGGTGCCGCCGGGCAGAACCAGCTCCACGAGCGCGTAGTGGCCCAGGGCGCGCGCGGCGGCGAGGAGGGACTTCAAGTGCGTGGCCTTCATGGTCCATGCCCTTCGTTCGCGAGGTTCCGCCCGGCGGTCCGCAAGCGCTATCCGGCGCTCTTCACCGACTCGACGAGCGGCCCGAGCGCCGTGCCGATGCGGGCGCCTTGTGCCGGCGTGATGAGTTCACCGAGGATCGCGCTGAAACGCTCGTCGGCAGCCCCGGAGACGATGTACTGCCAGCGGTAGGCACCCAGGACGCGCGCTCACCGCGGCGGCGCTCGCCGTCTCCAGCGCGCAGGGCGGGACCGTCTTCCAGGAGCTGGTGCGCTATCTCGCTACGATACTCGAGGTGAATGTCGCGATGATCACGGCGCCCGGTGGCGACAGGGGCGCCGGATGCATGCGGGTCCATGTCTTGTTCATCGACGGGGTGATCCAGGAGAACTTCGGCTACCCGCTCGCGGGCACGCCCTGCGAGCAGGTGATGGGCCGGGTCTTCCGCATCTTTCCCTCGGGATTGCGCGAGTGCTTCTCAGCCGATCTGGAGCTCGTCAGGATGGGCATGGAGAGCTACGCCGGCTATCCCCTGACCGGGGGCGACGGTGCGCCGCTCGGCCTGATCGCGGTCATGTCGAGGCGCCCGATGGTGAACGCCGAGTTCACCGAATCGATCCTGAAGATCTTCGCGGTGCGGGGCGGCGGCCGAGATCGAGCGCCAGCGTGCGGAGGAGAGCCTGCGCGAGTCCGAGGCGAGTTACCGCGCGATATTCGACTCGAGCGTCGATGCGGTGTTCATCCACGACTGGGACACGGGGGCCGTCGTCGACGTCAACCGCAGCGCGTGCGACGTCTGCGGCTATACCCACGACGAGCTGCGGCGCATCGACCTCGCGATCACCGACCAGGCGATGCCAGGCCGCACGGGGGTGGAATTGACGCGCGATCTCCTGGCGCCGAAACCGGGACTGCCGGTGATTCTCTACACGGGATTCAGCGAGGGCATCCCGCGGGCGGAGCTGGATGCGGCCGCGCTGCGCGGTGTGCTCGTGAAGCCCGTGGACCCGCACGAACTCTACGGGCTGCTTCACACCTGGCTGCCGGTCGCCGGCAGCGAGTAACGAGTTGGCAGTAGCCAGTGGGCAGCAGTCAGCGGGGTCGAGCGGCACCGCGGGTACCGAATACTGCCAACTCGATACTGCCCACTCGTTACTTCGGACTGTCGAGACCGATGTCGCGACCTCCGTACATCCGCAGGCGCAGGTCGGCCTGCTCCTTGTGTCCCCAGAAACGCTCGATCGCGCAAAGCCGCGAGCAGTAGTCGCCGATCACAACGCTTGCTTCGGGCGTGCACTGCTGGTAGGTGACGGTCTTCAGGAACTTGCCGACCCACAACCCGCCCGTGTAGCGCGCCGCGCCCTTCGTCGGGAGCGTGTGGTTCGTGCCGATCACCTTGTCGCCGTAGGCGACGTTCGTTTCCGGCCCGAGGAACATCGCGCCGTAGTTCCTCATGCGCTCGAGGAACCAGCGCGGCTCCCGGGCAAGGATCTCGACGTGCTCCACGGCGCAGCGGTCCGCCTCCACGACCGCTTCCTCGCGGTTCGCGACGAGGAGGATCCGCCCGTAGTCGCGCCACGCCTCGCCCGCGACATCGGCGGTCGGCAGCACCTTCAACTGCCGCTCGATCTCGGCGGGCAGCGCCTCGGCGAGCGCACGCGATGTCGTGACGAGGATCGCCGGAGAGGTGGGTCCGTGCTCGGCCTGTCCAAGCAGGTCGACCGCGACCATCGCGACGTCCGCGGTCTCGTCGGCGACGACGAGCACCTCGGTCGGCCCGGCGAGAAGGTCGATGCCGACGCGCCCGAAGAGCTGGCGCTTCGCCTCCGCGACGTAGGCGTTGCCCGGTCCCACGAGCATGTCGACCGGCGCGATCGTCTCGGTGCCGAGCGCCATCGCCGCCACCGCCTGCACGCCGCCCATCACGTGGATTTCGTCCGCGCCGGCAAGGTGCATCGCCGCGATGGTGGCGGGGTGCGGCTCGCCCTCGTTGGGCGGCGTGCACGCGATGACCCGCGGCACGCCCGCCACCTTCGCCGTCACGATGCTCATGTGCGCCGAGGCGACCATCGGATAGCGCCCGCCCGGCACGTAGCAGCCGACGCTCCCGACCGGGATGTTCCGGTGCCCGAGGATGACGCCCGGAAGCGTCTCGACCTCGACGTCGCGGAGCGCCTCGCGCTGCGCCTGCGCGAAGCCGCGGATCTGCTGCTGGGCGAAGCGGATATCGTCGAGCGTGCCCGCGGGCACCTTCGAGACGATGGCCGCAATCTCGTCGTGGCGCAGCCGGAAGGAGGCCGGCGACCACCGGTCGAACTTCCGCGAAAGCTCGCGCACCGCCGCGTCCCCGCGCGCCGCGACCTCGGCCAGCATGCTCTCGACCGCCTGCCGCACCTTGCGGTCGGCCTCTTCGGCCGCGGCGGCGGAGATGCCCTGCTTGATGACTTGTGCCATCGGAAATCCCTCTCGTTCTGAACGCGGGGCGCCGGAAAGGTCCTGCGCCGGGCGCCATTCTATAATCAACAAGCGCGAGCCCTCTTGCGGCGTCGCGCTCGAGCTTCGACACGGGTTCCGGCAGGCCATGTCCCAACCGCAAACCGAGACAGTGCGCGCCCCGGGCATGCGCCACGACGGGCTCTTCGGCGAGCCCACGGGCGCGAGTTTCACGATCGACGGTGGCTGCTCGGCGCGCTGAAGGTCCGCCGCCGATGAACGCCGGTCGCTGCCGCTGCCGGAGCGGCGCGCCGGGCCCGGCGCGCGGCGCGGGGGAAAGGCGCGACTTTTTCCGGCGGGCCGGCGCGGCGGGGCTCGCGCTGTTCTGCCCGGGTTGTGGGTCGCGGGAGCCGACGGTTCCCGCTCCCGCCGCGACGGCCGCCCTTGGTGCAGGCGCGCTGCGGCTCGACCTGCGGCAGCGCGTCGCCGACGGCGCCGAATCATTCGAACTGGAGGCGCTCGTCCGCGAACCCCGGTGGTCCGGCCGGCGCACACGGCTCGCCGACGCCCCCGACTGGGGCGACTACCGACTGTCAGTGCACGACACAGAGCAGGGCGTGCTGCTCTACCGGCAGGGCTTCGACAGCGATCTCGCCCCCTTCGCCCGCGCGGCAACGACGCGGCTCACTCTCCGCATGCGGATGCCCGCGCGTCCGGTGCGGGTCGCGATCGAAAAGCGGCGCGGCGAGCAGACGTTCAGCGAGCTTGCGGCCCTGACGATCGACCCGGCGCAAGCTCGCGTCGAGCGTCCCGGGCAAGCCGCCGGCACGCGGGTCGAATCGATCCTGACGGGCGGCGATCCGGCCGCGAAGGTGGACGTCGCGATACTGGGCGACGGCTACCGGGAGGCGGAGTACCCGAAATTCGCTGCCGACGCGCGGCGCGCGGCGGAGTACCTGTTCTCCGTGGACCCTTTTCGTGCGCGCCGCGATGATTTCAACGTGAACGCGGTATTCGTGCCGAGCGCGGAAAGCGGCGTGACCGATCCCTATCTCGGCATCGCGCGGGACACCGCGTTTGGCTGTGCATATGGCAGCGGCGCCGCCGAACGGACACTCGCGGCGGGCCGCTCGCGCGCGCTTTATGACGCGGCGGCGGCCGCGCCGTACGACTTCCTCTTGGTGCTGGCGAATGCGCGCCGCTACGGCGGGAGCGCGCGCTACGGCGGCCCGGCGGTCGTGGCGATCGACAGCGCCGCGGCGCGCTATCTCGTGGTGCACGAGTTCGCGCACGCCGTGGCCGGGCTCGCGGACGAGTACTACGTGCCCGCGGCGGGCGGCCCGCGCTACGGCGGCAACGTCGAGCCGTGGCAGCCGAACATCACGACTTCGCCGGCCCGGCGCAGGTGGGACGCGCTGCGGGCGGGACCGGCGCGCGCATCGGCCTGGAACCAGGACGAGTACGACCGGCGATTCGGGCGATACGTGGCGCGCTATGAAGCGCTGCGGGCCCGGGGCGCGCCCGAAGAGACCATCGAGCAGCTCATGAGCGAGGAACGCGCACGGCAAGCGGTGCTCCTCGGGAAACACGGCGACACGCGCCGCGCGGGATACTTCGAGGGCGCCAACGGCTACGCGCGGGGCGCCTACCGTTCCGGCGTTGACTGCATCATGTTTTCATTGCAGTCGGATCACTTCTGCCCGGCGTGCACCGCGGCACTCGACCGCGCAATCGACGGGCAGCGCGGTTGAGCAGGGGTCACGGATGGCGCTGCAGGAACCCCCGCACCGCGGCGGCGAAGCCGGCGGGGTTGTCGAGCGTCACGTGGTGGTCGGCGTCCGGGACCTCCGCGAGCTCCACCTGCGGACAGCGCGCCTTCACTGCGGCCTGGATCGCCGGGGTGATGCGCTCGCTGCGGCCGCCCTTGACGAGCAGCGCCGGCACCTTGATGTCACCCCAGAGCGGCATGCCGTCGAACTTCTCGCGCGTTCCGTACACCCTGCGGTCGAAGCGGTGCCGCCATGCACCATCGGGAAACTGCTTCGCGCTGAACCCGGCGACGTAGCGCACGACCTCGGGTGAGGCGAGCGTCGTGCCGGGGCGCAGTTGGAACCGGGAGATCAGCTCCTCGCGGCTCGCGTAATCGGTGCCGGGGCGCGAACCGCGTTCGCGCATCGCCGCGAGGCGGTCCTCGCCGAGGCTGATCGAGGTGTCGACGACGATGAGTCGCTTCACGCGGCCGGGGTAGCGCGCCGTGTAGCAGGTCGAGACCGTGCCGCCCATCGAGTGGCCGATCAGTGTGAAGTCACGGAGATCGAGCACGCGCGCGGCCTTGTCGAGATCCGCCGCGTAGTCGGCATAGGCGTAGGCCGGCGGATCCGCCCAGTCGCTCTCGCCGTGGCCGCGCTGGTCGATCGCGAGGACGTGATGATCGCGCCGGAAATCCGCCGCGACGAAGTCGAACCAGTGGCCGTGGGCGGCGCCGCCGTGCACGCATAGGATGACGGGCCTGCCGGCCGTGCCGTAGTCGAGATAGTGCAGATTGAGCGCGCCGGCCCGCACGTGGCGGTCGGTGTAGGGGGCCGGCGCGAGAGTGGTAGCGGCGGCCCTCGTGGTCGAGACATGGTGATGCATGAGGGTGACGAGGTGAGGGTGACGAGGTGAGGGTGAGGCGCGCGGGCGGCAGGAATGACTCTCCGGTCACCCTTGTACGTCACGCCTTCGCGGCCACGGTCAGCCCGCGCACACCGTTCTTCTCGATGGTGCGCGCGACGAGCCCCGTCGCCTTGATCTCCTCGATGAAATCCTTGAGCCAGGCGGCGGCGGCGGGACGGCCTTTCGGTACGCCGGCGGCCTGCTGCACGGCGGTGAAATTGCCATCCAGCAATCTCGATCCCGGCAGGTTCTCCTGGTCGGTCACGAGCCGCGGTCTCAGGCCCGCGAGCGCGTCGAGCCCGTCGTCGAGAAGCTGCCGGAACGCGGCATCCGCTCCCTTCACCCGGATGAGCGCCGCGTTCGCGATCGTCCGCGTGAGGTACAGCTCGTAGGCACTCCTTTCCGGCACGACGATGCGCACCCCCTTGCGATCCACCTCCGCGATGGATTTGAGCGGCGAGCCGGGCGGCACGAGGTAGGTCGCCTCGATCTCGACGTAGGCGGCGGTGAAGTCGATCTCGTTCGCCCGCTGCGGCTCGGCGCCCAGGAATCCGGCGTCCCACTCGTTCCTGCCGGCGGCATCGGCGAGCGCCCCGGGATTGGGATAGGGCACGAGCTCGACGTCGAGGCCGAGGCGCCGGCCGAGTTCGCGGCCGAGATCCGCCGCGATGCCGCGCGGCGCGCCGGTCGCCGGGTCCGTCGCGGTCAGCAGGAAGTTGCTCATGTTGAGCCCCACGCGGAGCTTGCCGGCGGGCGCGAACTCGGCGCGCAGAGCGGGCGTTACGTCGGTCATTGCGGCACCTCGGGTGCGGGAGCGAAGGGCGAAGGGCGAAGGATGAAGGATGCCCACGCAAACGGCAAGCGCGGTTCCCGGAAGCAGCGGCGAATCGCGGGCCCGGCACGCTGGCTCATGTCCACATATCGGAGTAGATTTCCCCTTGCCGCTCGCGGTTCACGGACAGGGGGAGAAGGCCATGACGACAGCGAGGAGGGGGACGGTGGCGCTGCTTGCCGTTTCCTGCGCGGTGGCGGTAACGCCGGTTTCGGCGCAGGACGCGGGAGCGCCCGCCGCGGTGCCGAAGAACGTGCGCATCGTCACGGCCAGCACCGGCGGCACGGGGCCGGATTTCATCGCCCGGCTGGTCGCGCCCAGGCTCGGAGAGGCGCTGCGCACCAACGCGATCGTCGAGAACCGGCCGAGTTCGAACGGCGTCGCGACCGCGGCCTACGTGGCCAAGGCGCCGGCCGACGGGTCGGTGACGATGATGGGAAACGCCGGCACCCACGCGATCAACGCCGCCCTTTACCGGAAGCTGGAGTACGACCCGGCGGCGGATTTCGCGCCGATCACGGAAGTCGCGGCGGTGCCGCTCGCGCTCGTGGTGCACCCGTCGGTGCCCGCGAAATCGGTCGGCGATCTCGTCGCGCTGGCGCGGAAGATGCCCGGCAGGCTCAACGTCGCCATCGCGGGCGCCGCGGGCGAGCTGATGGGCAACGCGCTGAAGCTCCAGGCGAAGATCGACATGACCAACATTCCCTACAAGGGCGGTTCCAACGCGGCGATAGGGGTGGTTTCGGGCGAGGCGGACATGGTGTTCACCTCGTACGTCGTCATCGCGCCGCACGTGGAATCCGGGCGGCTGCGCGTGCTCGGGGTCACCAGCGCGCAGCGCATGCCGCAACTGCCGAACGTGCCGGCGATCGCCGAGCAGGGGCTGCCCGGCTACGAGCACGAGCAGTGGTACGCGCTCTTCGCCCCGGCGAAGACCCCGGCGGCGCTGGTGCAGGCCTATTACCGGGAAGTGGCGCGTATCGTGCAGGCGACGGAGGTCAACGACCGTTTGCTGAAGACCGGGCACCGGGTCGTCGCCGGTACGCCGCAGCAACTCGCCGACAAGGTACGCCGCGAGATCGAGAAGACGCGCACGATCATGCGGGAGTCGGGGATGCAGCAGCAGTGAGGAATTCGGCCGTTGGCCGAATTCCTTGGAATGGGCTCAACCCCTGCGCGGAGTAGGTGCGCCTGATCCGCAATTCGGTGCGGAATCAGACGTTGGCGATCGGCCCGGAGCGAAGGCCTGCCGGCTCGCCGGGTCCTGTCGAAGCGGCCGGCGCCTGATCCGGTTCTCCCAGCGCATCTGGAACTGCTTGGGATGAAGCATCGATCAGATCCTCCAGGAAGCCTGATGTCGCGGTGGGTGGCACGGCGAGTGCGACGGGTGGTGAGCACGGAATTTGCGACCGTGTCCGACACCACCGCGAAGTCAGTACTCAACCGCTCGCCGCAAGTTGACAACAGCGTCGTCCACGTACATGGTGATGCGGGATATGCGCGTTATACATACACGTCAAGGGCACGGGTGACGTGGCAGGTCCTGCCTCTTGCCTGATTGTGGGCGTCCGCTCCTGGCCGAACCCGGCCAAATGCCGCCGCCGCTGAGTTCTCCGATAACGGCCGTTCACGAAGGGCGCTCCAGCACGCGGGGGCGGGTGGCGGGGGCGGTCGAGCGGGCCCATTGCAAGAGATCCGCACGAAGCAACCCGCGGCCGGGTGGCGGAACGGCCGGTGGCTGATCCGGTTCTCGGGTACTGGTACTGACTTGAGACAACGCGATGGCAAAATCAATTGACCGGATGCGCCCGGAGAACCGGAGCAGGCGCCGGGCGTTCCGACAGGACCCGGCCAGCGACCAGCGCGATAGCCCACCCCCGCCGCTACGCGCCGACACCTCCCGAGCGGAGGGGAAGCCTTGAGGCGCCGGCCGTTCCAACGGGACCCGGCGAGCGGAAAGGCGTCCGCCCCGGGCGGAAGGCGGAGCCGAACTCGCCATCGTTGCCCTTGATCGAGCCCGAGTTGCTCCTGGTTGTTGCCGACTACCACGTTTCGGCTATGATTCCGCCTTTTTCGCGCCGAGACCCTGTCATGGCCCAGTACGTCTACACGATGATGCGCGTCGGCAAGGTGGTGCCGCCGAAGCGCGCGATCCTCTCCAACATCTCGCTCTCGTTCTTTCCCGGCGCCAAGATCGGCGTGCTGGGGCTGAACGGCGCCGGCAAGTCGAGCCTGCTGAAAATCATGGCGGGCGTGGACAAGGACTACGACGGCGAGGCCGTCCCGATGCCCGGCATCCGCATCGGGTTCCTCCCGCAGGAGCCCGCGCTCGATGCCGGCAAGACCGTGCGCGAAGCGGTCGAGGAAGGCCTCGGCGAGGTGATGCAGGCGAAGCAGGAGCTCGAGCGCATCTACGCCGCCTACGCCGAGCCGGACGCCGACTTCGACAAGCTCGCGGCCGAGCAGTCGAAGTACGAGGCGATCGTCGCCGCGGCGGGCGGCGAGACCGGGCACCAGCTCGAAATCGCGGCCGATGCGCTCCGCCTGCCGCCGTGGGACGCGAAAATCGGGCCGCTCTCGGGCGGCGAGAAGCGCCGCGTGGCGCTCTGCCGCCTGCTCATCTCCAGGCCCGACATGCTGCTCCTCGACGAGCCCACCAACCACCTCGATGCCGAAAGCGTGGAGTGGCTGGAGCAGTTTCTCGGCAAGTTCCCCGGCACCGTGGTGGCCGTCACGCACGATCGCTACTTCCTCGACAACGCCGCGCAGTGGATACTGGAGCTCGACCGCGGCCGGGGCATCCCCTGGCAGGGCAACTACAGCTCGTGGCTCGAGCAGAAGGACGAGCGCCTGAAGCAGGAGGCGGCGTCCGAGTCCGCGCGCCAGAAGGCGATCGAGAAGGAGCTCGAATGGGTGCGCCAGAACCCGTCGGGGCGCCGCGCCAAGGCGAAGGCCCGCCTCGCGCGCTTCGAGGAACTGAACTCCTACGACTACCAGAAGCGAAACGAGACGCAGGAGATCTTCATCCCGGTCGCCGAGCGCCTCGGCGACACGGTGATCGAGTTCAAGGGCGTCTCGAAGGGGTACGGCGAGCGGCTCCTGATCGACGACCTGTCCTTCGCGGTGCCGCCGGGCGCGATCGCCGGCATCATCGGACCCAACGGCGCGGGGAAGTCCACGCTGTTTCGCCTGATCACGGGACGCGAGCGGCCGGACCGGGGCTCGGTCGTGATCGGTCCGACGGTGAAGATGGCGGTCGTGGACCAGTCGCGCGAAGCGCTGGAGGCGGGCAAGAGCGTTTTCGAGTACGTCTCGGGCGGCGCCGACATCCTCAAGGTCGGCAAGTTCGAAATGCCGGCGCGCGCCTACCTCGGGCGCTTCAACTTCAAGGGCGTCGACCAGCAGAAGAAGCTCGAGAGCCTCTCCGGCGGCGAGCGCGGGCGGCTGCACCTCGCGAAAGAGCTCGCGGCGGGCGCCAACGTGCTGCTGCTCGACGAGCCTTCGAACGATCTCGACGTGGAAACCCTGCGCGCGCTGGAGGAGGCCCTGCTGGAATTCGCCGGCAGCGTTCTCGTGATTTCCCACGACCGCTGGTTCCTCGACCGCATCGCCACGCACATCCTCGCCTTCGAGGGTGACTCGAAGGTCTCCTTATTCACGGGCAACTACCACGAGTACGAGGCGGACAAGGTGAAGCGGCTCGGGGAGGAGGGCGCGCGGCCGAAGCGGATCCGCTTCAAGCCGTTGAAGTGACCGTCGTTGCGGCCGCCGGTACACTCGGAAGCACACCCAAGCTCGGGCGTCCGGCCGGGCTGGATCGTCCGGCGGGACTCACGGTCAGGCCGAAGAAGGAACACGACGCAGCGCAACCGCCGCCCGCGTGCTTTCTCGATGTTACGGCGCCAGCGCCGCGTGCACCCAGCGCGCCGCGGCGAGGAGCGAGCGGTCGCCGTTCCTGCGGCCGATCAATTGCGCGCCGATCGGCAGCCCGTGCGGGCCCGTGAACACGGGCAGCGTCACGCAGGGCACGTGGGTCGTGGTCCAGATGAGGCAGAAGGACGCGTCGCCCGTGCGCTCCAGACCGATGGGCGCCTCGCCGGCTGCCGCGGCGGCGAGGAGCACGTCGTGCTCGTCGAACACGGGCGCGAGGAGCGCGCGGCAGCGTTCGGCATGATCGCGCGCCGCGCGGTATTGCTGGAACGTGCACGCGAGCCCGTGCTTCAACCGATTCTCCCGCAGGGTCTTGCTGATGAGTTCCCAGTGGTTCTCGATCTCCCAGGTGAAGTTCCGCGCGAATTCGTAGCTCGAGATCCGCGAGTGCGTCTCCTCGATGTCCGCGAAAGTCGCGGGGAGCTCCACGTCGGCGACGCGCGCGCCGGCCTTCGACAAGCGGCGCGCGGCCTCCTCCAGCAGGCGCTGGGTGCCGGGCTCGACGCGCGGCCAGAAATGCGTGCGGCAGAAGCCCACGCGCGGCGGGGCGGCCGGGGCCGGCACGGGCTCCGGCTCGCGCCCGAGCAGCACGTCGCGGTAGAGGGCGATGTCCCCGACCGAGCGCGCGAGGAGCCCCACGGTGTCGAGCGAGCCCGCGGCTTCCTTCACGCCCACGCAGCGGATGTCGCCCCACGTCGGCCGGTAGCCGACGACGCCGCAGAAGGAAGCCGGGCGTATCGTCGAGCCGGTCGTCTGCGTGCCGAGCGCGAGCGGAACCATGAATTCGGCGACCGCGGCCGCCGAGCCGCTGGAGGAGCCTCCGGGCGTGCGCGCGGGATCGAAGGGATTGCGGGTCTTGCCGGGGTGCCGGTTCGCGAACTCCGTGGTGACGGTCTTTCCCATCAGCACGCCGCCCGCCTTGCGCGAGAGCGCGACCGTCGCGGCGTCCCCCCTGGGCCGGTGACCGGCGTAGATCGGGGAGCCCATCTCGGTCGGCATGTCGCAGGTGTCGAAGATGTCCTTCGCGCCGAAGGGCACGCCGCCGATCGCCCCGCGGCGGCCGCTCCGATCGAACGCACGCGCCTGCGCGATCGCCTGCTCCGCGTCGAAGAATTGCCACGCCAGCACCTGCGGCTCGCGCGCATCGATCCTCGCGATGCAGGCGCGCACCACGGACTCGCTGGTCGCGCTGCCGGCGGCGATCGCGGCGGCCATTTCGGTCGCCGTGAGTTCGTTCAACGCTGCCTCGGGTTTCCTGGACGGGAGGGGCATGGGCTTGTCCTCGTTGCCGGGGTGGCCGGAACACGGTATTGAAGCAGGTTCTAGTATAGTGACTTGCGCCAGGGCGGGGTGACGGGCGTCGCGGCGTTCGGGACAGCCATTGGATTCCTCCTCGGTACATGACGTCATCGTGATCGGCGCCGGCGCCGGCGGCATGACCGCCGCCAGCGTCGCGGCGGCGGAGGGCCTCTCGACGCTCATCCTCGAGAAGGCGGCGCGGGTCGGCGGCACGACCGCGGTGTCCGGCGGCATGGTGTGGATTCCCGCGAACCCGAAGATGCTCGCGGCGGGGCTCGCGGACACGATCGACGACGCTAGGCGCTACCTCGCCCACGTCGTGCCCCCGGGGTTCCATCACGAGTTGCGGGAAGCGTTTCTCGCGCGCGCGAACGAAGCCCTCGCGTACCTCGAGGCCCGCACGGCGGTGGTCCTGAAGCCGGTGCCGTTCTATCCGGATTACTACCCGGATGCGCCCGGCGCGACGCCCGGCGGGCGGGTGATGGAGCCGGTCGCCTTCGACGCGCGCGAGCTGGAACCACACTTCGGGTTGTTGCGCCCGCCGCTGCCCGAGTTCACCATGCTCGGCGGGATGATGGTCGATCGCGCCGACATCCCGCATTTCCGCAGGGTACTGCGCTCCGCCGCGTCCGCGCTGCGCGTCGCGCGCGTGGTGGCGCGCCACGCGCGCGACCGGCTCTCCTTCGATCGCGGCGCGCACCTCGTGCTGGGCAATGCGCTCGCGGCGCGGCTGCTGAAGTCCGTGCTGGCGCTCGGCGTCGAGCTGCGCACCTCGACCCGCGTCGCCGCGCTCGTGCTCGACGGCGGGTGCGTCGCCGGCGTCACGCTCGCGGACGGCAGCCTGATCCCGGCCCGCCGCGGCGTGGTGCTGGCGGCAGGCGGATTTTCGGGCGATCCCGGGTTTCGCGCGCGCTATCTCCCGCCCGGGACCGGGCCATCGTCCGCCGCCTGCCCCGACGACTCGGGCGACGGGCTGAGGCTCGGCCTTGCCGCCGGCGGCCGCATCGTCGAGGAAAACACGCACAACGCGTACTGGACGCCGGTGTCGCGATTCACGCGGGGAGACGGGACCCCGGCGGTCTTTCCCCACACGGTGACCGACCGCGGCAAGCCGGGAGTCATTGCCGTAGACGGCAGCGGCCGGCGCTTCACCAACGAGGCTGTCTCCTACCACGAGTTCGTGAAGGCCATGTTCCGCGCGCGCGCGATCCCCGCGTTCCTCGTCTGCGACCGGACGGCAATGTGGAAGTACGGCCTCGGCGCCATCAAGCCCTTCGCTCTGTCGCACGGTGCGCACGCCGCGAGCGGCTACCTCAGGCGGGCGGCCTCGATCCGCGCGCTGGGAGAGACGCTCGGCATCGACCCGGCTGCGCTCGAGGCGACCGTGCTGCGCTACAACGAGGATGCGCGCGCCGGAGTGGACCGCGAGTTCGCGAAGGGCGCCGACGCCTACGGAAAGTACGTGGGCGACCCGGAGCATGCGCCCAATCCGTGCGTGGCGCCGCTCGCGCGGAGCCCGTTCTACGCAGTCGTCCTCCACCCGGGCGATCTCGGCACCACCGCGGGCCTGCGCACGAACGCGAACGCCCAGGTGCTCGATGGCGCGGGCGAGCCGATCGCCGGACTCTACGCCTGCGGCAACGACATGAGCTCGATCATGAACGGCGCCTATCCCGGCCCCGGGACGACGCTCGGTCCGGCACTGACGTTTGGCTACATCGCCGGGCGGCATCTCGCGAGCGGCGCATGACGCGGGCGCGCCGCGCGCCTGGGCGATGAGCGCACCCCCGGGGCGGGACCCGTTCGTCCTCGCCGTCTGCGCGCTCGGTATCGCGCAGATCACGGCGTGGGGCACATCCTTCTACTGCCTCGGCGTTCTCGCGAAGCCGATCGTCGCCGACACCGGCTGGAGCCTCTCCCTCGTCTACTCCGGCTTCACCGTCGCGCTGCTCGCGATGGGCATCGTTTCGGCCTGGGCCGGCCGCGCGATCGACCGACAGGGCGCGCGCGCGGTGATGGTCGCCGGCACGCTCATGATATCGGCGGGTCTTTACGCGCTCTCGCGGGTCGAATCCGCGGGCGCGTGGCTCGCCGCGTGGTTTTTTCTCGGCATCGGCATGCGCCTCGGGCTCTACGACGCCGCCTTCGCGGCACTGGTGCAGGTGGTGCCCTCCCGCGGGCGGCTCGCGATCTCGTACCTGACGCTCTTCGGCGCGTTCGCTTCGACCGTCTTCTGGGTGGTCGGCCACTACTTCAACGAAGCGGCGGGCTGGCGGCAGACGCTCGTTTACTTCGCCGCGATCAATTTCGCCGTCTGCCTGCCGCTCAACTGGATCGGGCTCTCGCGCCGCGAAGCGCCGGGGGACGCCGCGCGAGCCGGCGCGGCGGAAACCGCCGCCGGCCCCCGGCCGATGGAGGGCGCGAGGCGCCGCGTCGCGCTCGCGCTCTTCGCGCTCGTGATGTCTTTGAACAGCTTCGTCTTCGGCGTGGTGTCGGTCCAGCTCGTGCCGCTCCTGGAGGCCGCCGGCCTCGCGACGGCGGCGGCGGTGTGGGTCGCCTCGATGAAGGGCTTCGCGCAATTCGGCGGGCGGGTCGTCGAGCTCGTCTTCGGCCGGAGGCTGCACGCAATCACGGTGGGACGGATCGCGATCGGATTCCTGCCCGCGTCGTTCCTGCTCCTCGCCTTCTCCGGCGGCGAGGTCGCGGCGATCGTCACCTTCACGCTGCTCATGGGCGCCTCGCAGGGCGTCATCACCATCGTGCGGGGCGCGGTGCCGCTCGCGCTCTTCGGCCCGCAAGGCTACGGCGCGGTGCTGGGGCTCCTCGCCACGCCCGTGCTGATCGTGAACGCCGCCTCGCCGACGCTCTTCGCGCTGATCGTCGACCGGTTCGGCTGGGGTGTCGGGCAGGTCGTGTTGATCGGGACCTCCGCCGCCTCGTTCCTTGCCATGGAGTTGATGTCGCGCTGGTACGCGCGGTCGCGGGAGTAGCTTCCATCTCACGCAAAGACCGCAAAGCACGCGAAGGGATGCGAACGCCCGCAGAAGGAACTGAACAGTAGGAAACAGAGGCAACCGAGGCATTGCGCCAGACTGCGTTTGCTCCGTTGCCTCCTGTTCGATCCAGGCGAATTTCTTTGCGGTCCTGGCGGTCTTTGCGTGAGATGTCAGAACGGCAGGTCGATGCCCTGCGACTTGAAGAACGCCGCGACCGCCGCCGTCCAGATCGGCCTGCCGGCGGCGGACGGGAAGACGCCGTGCCCGCGCCGCGCGGGGAACGGCGGGATAACCGCCAGCTCGCCGCGGCCGCCCGCCTTTCGGAAGCTCTCGAACCAGATTCCCTGCACGCGGGGCCCGATGTATTCGTCGTTCTCGGCGTAAAACCACAGCACGGGGACGGCGATCTTCGGCGCGATGTCCTCGAAAACGCCGGCGAGCCGGTCGGCCGCGCAGGGCTCGCCCGGCCGCGTGTCGGGATTGCCGCCGCGGCCCATGGAGAACGCCAGCACGGCGGCGAGTCCCGGCGGCCGCTTCGAGGCCGTGTAGACGGAGGCGAACCCGCCCGCGCTTTGCCCGGCGAGGAGCCAGCGCTTCGGATCGAGATCGGCGTGGGATTTCGCCCATTCCACGGCAGCGAGAAGATCGAGCGCCGCGCCCTCTCCCGCGCGGCGGAAGTCCGGGCGACTGCAACCGCCGTAGGCGTCCCCCAGGCGCTCCCCGCCGCTCGCGCCATAGCCGCGCCGCACGGGCACGACGACCGCATAGCCGCGCCGCACCCACTCGCGCGCAACGCCGGCATACCGGACGCGGCCGATCGCGCGGTTCGCTTCGATCGAGGTCGCGGTGCCGTGGCTCACCACCACCCACGGAAACGGGCCGCCGCCCTGCGGGCGGAAGGTCGTGACGACGATACTCGCATCCGCCGCCGGCACGGGAATGCGGTGAACCGCCTCGCGCAGTCCGGCGTCGAACGTCTCCGCGCGCCCGATCGCAGCCGAGAGGAGGAGTGCCGCGAGGACACTCGCCGCCCCGCGGCGGCCCGGCCGCCCCGCGCCTGCGCTCACCACCCCGGTTCCCCACTTTCGTCGCAAGGGGTCAGGCCTCCGAGCAGGGATCCTGGGAGTCCGACCCCTTACGACCCCTGGTTTCTCCTCTGCGTCCCTGGCGCCCTTTGCGTGAGGTCGAGGCCTCCCGCAGGATTGCGTGACAGCTTCGAACCTTACCCGCGGCCGACGAAGGGCATCTTCGTCGCCATGATCGTCATGAACTGCACGTTCACGTCGAGCGGGAGGTTCGACATGAAGAGCACCGCCTGCCCGACGTACTCGACCGGCATGCGCGGCTCGGGCTTCATTTCGCCGTTCGCCTGGCGCACGCCCTGCGCCATGCGTTCGGTCAGCGGCGTCACGGCGTTGCCGACGTCGATCTGGCAGCACGCGATGTCGTACTTGCGCCCGTCGAGCGAGAGCGTCTTGGTGAGCCCGGTCGCGGCGTGCTTGGTTGCGGTGTAGGGCGCGGAGTCCGGGCGCGGTGCGTGCGCGGAGATCGAGCCGTTGTTGATGATGCGCCCGCCGCGCGGGTCCTGATCCTTCATGATCCTGAACGCTTCCTGCGCGCAGTAGAACATGCCGTTCAAATTCACGTTCACGACTTCCAGCCACTTCTCGTGCGTGAGGCCCTCGAACGCGACGCCGGGAGCGTTGCCGCCCGCGTTGTTGAACACGACGTCCACGCGGCCGAAGGTGGCGACCGTCTTCTGGAAGAGCGCCTTCACCTCGGCCGGCTTGCTCACGTCGGTCGGCGCCGCGAGCGCGCGCTTGCCCGCGCCGGATTCGACGACGACCCTCTCCAGCATGTCCGCGCGGCGTCCGGCGAGCACGCAGCTCCAGCCATCCTTCAGGAACGCCAGCGCGCTCGCCTTCCCGATGCCGGTGCCCGCACCGGTGACGACCGCGATCCCCTTGCTGTCCGCCATGGTTCGCTCTCCCGCAGTTTGTTGAAGAGGGCCGATGGTAGCGCACCGCCGCCGCCGCCGCGAGCGCGTGCCGGAGGCAGACTCCCGGCTGGATGGATCCGCGGTCAGGATTCCTACTTCCACTCGCCCCGCAACCCGAGCACGAGCTCGCGCAGTCTCTCCGGAGTCGCGGCGGCGGGCGCCACTCGTTCGCCCACCGCGAGCCGGATGCGCGGGAAGAGGCCCGTCACCTTCGCGTGGCTCCGCGCGAAGAGGCTCTGCCACAGTCCCGAGAGCGCCATCGGCACGACCGGCACCGGCGTGCGGTCGAGTACCTGCCGTATCCCGGGGCGGAACGCGCCCAGCTCCCCGTCCGGGGTGAGACGGCCCTCGGGAAAGATGCCCACCAGTTCCCCATCCGCCAGCGCCCGGGCGATCCCGTCCCAGGCGCGCTCGAGGAGCGCGGCGTCTTCGCGCGCGGGGGCGATCGGGATCGCGCGCACGGTGCGGAAGAAGAAGGAGAGGAGCGGGATCGCGAAGATGCGGTGATCCATCACCCAGCGGATCGGGCGGCGGCACGCGGCGGAAATCACGAGCGCGTCCACGTACGAGACGTGGTTGCACACGAGGACCGCCGGGCCCTCCTCCGGGATGCCGTCGAGCCCGGTCTTTCGCAGGCGGTAGACGCTGTGGATCAGTATCCACACCATGAAGCGCATCAGGAATTCCGGCACCAGCGTGTAGATGTAGGCCGCGACGAGCGCGTTCATGAGCGCGGCCGCGAGCAGGATCTCCGTCACCGCGAACCCGAGCCTGATGAGCGCGATCGCCACGGCGGCGCCCGCGACCATGAAAACGGCGTTGAGAACGTTGTTGCCGGCCACCACCCGCGAGACGTGGTGCCGCTCCGTGCGGCTCTGGATCAACGCGTAGAGCGGCACGATGTAGAAGCCGCCGAACAGGCCCATGAGGAAAAGATCCGCGATCACGCGGACGTAGGGGCCCGAGAAGAGCGCCCACGTCGAGGCGAGCGCGCCGCCGGGCAGCGCAAGCGAGGCGAAGTAGAGGTCCACGCCGAAAACGGTGAGTCCGATCGAGCCGAAGGGCACGAGCCCGATCTCGACCTTGTGCCCGGAGAGGCGCTCGCAGAGGAGGGAGCCCGCGCCGATGCCGAGGGAGAAGGTCGCGAGGAGCACCGAGACGCTCATCTCCCCGCCCGCCAGCACCGACTTGGCGTAATCCGGGAACTGCGACAGGAAGAGCGCCCCGTAGAGCCAGAACCAGGATACGCCCAGTATCGAGAGGAAGACCGTGCGGTTGCCGCGAATGTAGCGGAAGTTCCGCCACGTCTCGCGCAGCGGATTCCAGTCGATCGCGAGCGCCGGGTCCGCGGGCGGCAACCGCGGCACGAAGCAGCTCGCGGCAAACCCCGCGAGCGCGAGACCGACGACGGCGACCGCCGCCGCGGCCGGGCCGCTGCCCGCGAGCGCCGCGAGGACGCCCCCCGCGATCGTGCCGAGCAGGATCGCGACGAAGGTGCCGGTCTCGACGAGCGCGTTGCCGCCGACGAGTTCCGTGTCCTTGAGCGTCTGGGGGAGCAGCGAGTACTTGACCGGCCCGAACAGCGTTGCCTGCGCGCCGGCAAGGAAGAGAGCGGCAAAGAGCGCCGCGAGGCTGCCGGCGAGAAAGCCCCACGCCGCGAGCGCCATCACCGCGATTTCGAAGGCCTTCGTCGCGCGGATCAGACCCGACTTCTCGTACTTGTCGGCGATCTGCCCCGCGCTCGCGGAGAAGAGGACGAAGGGCAGCACGAAGAGACCCGCCGCGAGGTTGACCAGCACGCCGCTACCGGCTTCCCCGCCGCTGCCGCCGAAGCGCGCCGCCCGGAAGGTGAGGAAGACGACGAGCGCGTTCTTGAGGAGGTTCGAATTGAACGCGCCGCAGAACTGCACGAGGAAGAACGGGCCGAAGCGGCGCTCGGCGAGCAGCCGGAACTGGTTCGACTCGGGCGGCGGGGAGGCGGGGCTCAAGAGGCGGCTCGCTCCGCTTCCGCGGCGGTGACCCAGCGGCAGCCGCTATCGTCGTACGGAACACCGACTTGCCGGCGCCGGGCGGTCAAGGGACGACTCAGCGAATTCTCGGCGGGCATGTCCGCGGGGAACTCCTAGTGGACGATTCGCAGCGGCGGCGCGGGCCGCGGGCCGACGTTGACCAGCACGACCCGGTTGCCCAGCAGCACGAGCCCGCCCTTCCTGCGGTTGTCGCCGGTGTCGCTGAACTCGAACTCGTACGCACGCCTCACCAGCACGCGCCCGTCGTGATCCCGGGCGAGCGCGAGCCCCGCGATGGCGACGGTCGCGTCGAGGAGCTGCAATCCCTCCGCGCCGCAGGCGGCGCGCGCCGCCTCGAGGGCCGCTTCGCGCGCCTTGAGGCTGTCGAACCAGAGCCAGCCGAGCGCTGCAAGCGCGACGATCGCGAGTATCTCGAAGACGGGCATGCGACGGAGTGTAGCGCTTGCAGCGAGTAACAAGTGGGCAGGGGACAGTAGACAGTAAACAGTCTCCGGTAGCCCCTACCGGGTCGCCGGCCGCCGGGAAGCCAACACTGGCTACCGCCAACCAACTACTGCAAACTAGCTACTGCAAACTAGCTACTCCAAACTAGCTACCGCCCACTTTCCACTGACTACTGGATACCCGCATGGCGCAAATCAGGCGCGTGGTCACCGGCCACGATTCAAACGGCAAGGCAATCGTGCTCTCGGACGGCCCGGTGCCGACGGTGCACGCGAACCCGATACGTCCCGGGCAGTTGTCCTTCGAGGTCTGGAAGACGCACGCGACGCCGGTGCCGATCGCCGCGGCGGAGCCGGAGCCCACGACGGGCCCGCGTTCGCTGCAGCCGCCCCGCAACGGCAACGTCTTTCGCATTTCCATCGTTCCGCCCGAGACCGAGGAGACGCGCAAGCTCACGCCGGATGAGGCGCGGGAGCTGTTCAGGCAGAGCGGTGCGGGGGACGCCAACACGTTCGGACGCGGCGGGCGCCACCCGATGATGCACCGAACCGAAACCGTGGACTACGCTCTTGTGCTGGAGGGCGAGATCACGCTGATCCTCGACGAGGGCGAGGTCGAGTTGAAGCAGGGCGACGTCTGCATCCAGCGCGGCACGAGCCACGCGTGGAGCAACCGCTCCGGCAAGCCCGTGAAGATGCTCTACGTGCTGATCGACGGGAAGTTCGCGCCGGAGCTCGAAGGGAAATTCTGGGCGGGATAATCGCGTGTGATTCGCCGCGGGTGAGGCGTCCCTGACGGAGCGTCGCAGTGAAGCGTGTCCACCGAAGCGCGCAAACCATTGTCATCGGCGCGTGCGTCGCCGGCTCGATGATCGGTGTTTTTGCGGCCTGCTCCGGCGCCAATCCGGGCAACCTGTGCGGCCTCCACGGCGTCTTCGGAGCGGGGCCACTCGCGACAGGGATCGCGCTCTTCGCCCACGGCGTCTGGTGGAATCGCAGGGTTCCGCAGTGAATCGGCGTTCCGGCATAGCCGCGCGATTCTGGCTCGGGATGTTCCTTCCGGCCCTGCTCCTGGCGGTGATGACGATCTTCATCGCCCTCGTGGGCGGCAAGGGTAGGGGCTTCGCCGGGATCTTCGTGCTGATCGCCGCTTTCGTCGCGGTTCCCGGGACGATGCTCGCCAACGGGTGGCTGCTCTTCGTCAACTGGCCGCCCGTTCGACTCGTCCTCGCCGGGATCGCCCTGCCGCTCGTCATTGCCGCGGTCATGGCGATCTGGGTCCGGAGTCCCGACGGCCCGGCGCGGCAGGGCGACGCAATGATGGCGCCCATCGTCCTGCTCCTCAAGGGCGCGGGAGCGTATCCGCTGGCGTCGTTCCTGCTGTGGGCGCTCGCGATCGCGGGGCTGATACTCGCCGCGCGCCGCCGCTACATTCGAGGCGAGGCCGCGGCCCGAACCGGCCCGTGAATTGCCGCCAGAAATGAAACCGGAAGCAAGGCCGTTCGACGCCGGCGCGGAGTTCGGCACGCCCGGGCGCTGCTTCGTCGTCGATCTGTCCAGCACGCCCGATGACCCGGCGGTCCGGACCTCGTCATTCTCGCGATGCGAGGGCTGAAGGACATCCCCGCGGCAGGGAAGGAGGGCGCTCGTCCGTCCGTGGCGACTGGGCAGCATGCGTCAAGAAGTCCCTGCACATCCTTCCGGTGTGATTTCGGATGTGAGGTTGCGCATGGCGGCTCTCCCGGATATGTTGAAAGGCATTCAACGCAGCGCGGGCAGCGCCCACGGAGCTCAACGCCATGTCGATCGACTGGAACGCTTTCACCCCTGTCCCCGCGCTGATCGGCGGCGCGCTGATCGGCGCCGCGGCGGCGCTCTTCGTCGTGCTGAACGGCCGCATCGCCGGGGTGAGCGGCATCCTCGGCGGGCTGCTGAGGCCCGCGGCGGGCGATGTCGGCTGGCGGATCGCCTTCGTCGCCGGCCTCGTCGCCGCGCCGATCGCCTACGCCGAGTTCGCACCCCGGCCGGAGATCCGCGTCGATGCGGGCTACGCGATGCTGATCGTCGCGGGGCTGCTCGTCGGCGTCGGCACGCGCTACGGAGCGGGCTGCACGAGCGGGCACGGCGTGTGCGGCATCTCGCGGCTCTCGCCGCGTTCGATCGTCGCGACGCTCGCCTTCATGGCCGCCGGGTTCGCCACGGTGTTCGTGGCGCGCCACCTGACGGGCGCGTGAGGCGGACGTGTACACGGCAGCCTCGTTCGCCGCCGGGCTCGTCTTCGGCTTCGGCCTGATCGTCGCCGGGATGGCGAACCCGGCCAAGGTGCTCGCGTTTCTCGATCTCTCGGGAAACTGGGATCCCTCCCTTGCGCTCGTGATGGCGGGCGCGATCGTCGTGGGCGCGGGGGCCTTCGCCCTCATGCGCGGCAAGAGGCGTTCGCTCCTCGGCGCGCCGCTCCTGTTGCCCACCGCGCGGGACATCGACCGGCGGCTCGTGATCGGCAGCCTCGTGTTCGGCATCGGCTGGGGCCTCGCCGGGATCTGCCCGGGGCCCGCGCTGGTGCTCGCCGGGACGGGCATCGCGAAGGGCTGGATCTTCCTCGCCGCGATGCTGGCGGGGAACGCGATCTTCGAGGTTGCCGAGTCGGCGGGCCGCCGGGCGCGGAAAACCTAGTTGGCAGGAATTTGCCGCAGAGGCACGGAGGCCGCGGAGAGGATCCGGATCAGGTCGGCTGTCACCGCGCCCTCCGCGTCACCGCGGTGATATCGCCCTGGCCGGCCGTCTCGAGCCGCTCCAGTTCTTCCTGCAGCGCCAGCCATTCCGTTTCGAGCTCTTCGAGCTCGCGCACGAGGTAGGCCTGGTCCACCAGCAACGCCTTCAGCGCATCCCTGCCTTCGCCCGCGTACGCGGACGGGTCGGCGAGTTGCGCGTCGAGCGCGGACCTGCGGGCGGTGAGCTTCGCCATGCTCTCTTCCAGCCGCTTCACGCGCGATTCGATGGGCTTGCGCGCCGCCGAACGGCGCTGGCGGTCTTCGGCCTGCGTGCGCTTCTCCGCCCGGCGCTCCGCCGCCGGCGCCGCGGGCGCGGGTTCGCGCCCGGGGACCGCGCCGGCTTCCTCGCGCGGCGCAACCGGACCGCCTGCCTCGCCGCCGCCGCCGAGCTTGGTGCGGAAGAGCCAGTCCCGGTAGTCGTCGAGGTCGCCCTCGAAGGGGCGGAGCACCCCGTCGGCCACGATCAGGAACTCGTTGGTCGTCGCGCGGAGCAGGTGCCGGTCGTGGGACACCAGCACGAGCGTACCTTCGAACTGCGCGAGCGCGACCGTCAACGCCTCGCGCGTCTCGAGATCGAGGTGGTTGGTCGGCTCGTCGAGGAGCAGGAGATTGGGGCGCTGCCAGACGATGAGCGCCAGCGCAAGGCGGGCCTTCTCGCCGCCGGAGAAGTTCGTGATCGGCCCGGTCGCCATGTCGCCGGGAAAGTTGAACGAACCGAGGTAGCTCCGCAGGTCCTGCTCGCGCACGGACTTTCCGTCGGGCGGCGCGAGACGCGCTAGGTGCCACAGCGGCGACTCGTCGTAGCGCAGCATGTCCACCTGGTGCTGCGCGAAGTAGCCGACCGCGAGGCCCCTGTTGAACGTCGCGCGTCCGGCGAGCGGCTGGAGCTCGCCCGCGATGGTCTTGATGAGCGTCGATTTTCCCGCCCCGTTCACCCCGAGCAGCCCGTAGCGCTCGCCGCTCCGCAGCGAGAAGCGTATGCCGCGAACGACGACGTGATCGGGGCCTCCCCCGCCGCGGTAGCCGGCGTCCACGTCTTCGAGCGTCAGCAGGGGATCGGGCGCCTTCAGCGGCTCGCGGAACTCGAAGGAGAAGGGCGCCGTGACGTGGAGCGGCGCGAGCTCCTCCATCCTCGCGAGCATCTTCATCCGGCTCTGCGCCTGCCGCGCCTTGGTCGCTTTCGCGCGGAAGCGGTCGATGAAGGACTCGAGGTGGGCGCGCTCGCGCTGCTGCTTCTCGTACTGCGCCTGCGCGAGCACCACCGCCGCCGCGCGCTGGGCCTCGAAGGCCGAGTAGTTGCCCCCGTATCGCCGGAGCTTCCGGTTGTCGATGTGCACCACCACGTCGACCACGCCGTCGAGGAAATCCCGGTCGTGCGAGACGACGATGAGGGTTCCCGGGTAGCGCTTGAGCCACTCCTCGACCCACAGGATCGCGTCGAGATCGAGGTGGTTGGTCGGCTCGTCGAGGAGCAAGAGGTCGGAGGGACACATGAGCGTCTGCGCGAGGTTCAACCGCATGCGCCAGCCGCCGGAGAAGCTCGCGACGGGCTCGTCCATCTGCCCGTGCGTGAAGCCGAGCCCGGCGAGGAGGCGCTCGGCGCGCGAGCGCGCGGTGTAGGCGTCCGCGTCCCCGAGCGCGGCGTGCAGCTCTCCCATGCGCACGCCGTCGTGGGCGGCTTCCGCATCCGCCAGCTCCGCCTCGAGCCGTCGCAGCCGCGTGTCCCCGTCGACGGCGTAATCGAGCGCCGGTCGCGCGAGCGCGGGGGTTTCCTGCGCCACGTGCGCGACGCGCCAGCGCGCCGGGTAGTCCACGTCGCCGCGATCGGCGTGCAGTTCGTCGCGAAGCAGGGCGAAGAGGCTCGACTTGCCGGAGCCGTTCGCGCCGACGAGACCCACCTTCTCGCCGGGATTCACGGAAAGGTCGGCGGCTTCGAGCAGCACCTTGGCGCCGCGCCGGAGCGTGACCTGGGAGAGCCGGATCATGGGCGGCGCCGGTGCGAGGAGCGCATCGTGGAATGCATGCGCCGGCTCAACGGCCGGCGCGGGTGCACGCGTCGGCGTCGCCCAGGACGCAGCCGCGGCGCAGGTAGTCCTGTTCGCGCGCGGAGGACAGTGTCGCGGCGCGCGTGCACGCGAACGCCATGCCGTCGTCGCAGACGCGTGCGTAGAGCCCGAAAGCCTTCTCCCTGTCCGGCGCGATGCCCTCGCCCGCGGCGAGCAGGCGCGCCGCGATGAAGCACGCGGTGCGGTCGCCGAGTTCGCAGGCACGCCCGTAGAGCGCCGCGGCGCGCGCGGCGTCGCGAGGGAGGTCGGCCCGCGCGGCGCGCGCGGTCGAGCGGGAGCGCGGCTTCTCAGCCCGCGCCTTGCGACCCGACTCGTGCATTTCCGCGGCGTGGCGGCACCCCTCCGCGCGGCCGAGCTCGCAGGCTTTCTCGTACGCGCCCGCGGCGCCGATCACGTCGCGTTCGGCGTCGAGCCCTCGCGCGAGTTCCCGGGCGAGCGAGACGCACGAGCGTGCGTCGTCGAGCGTGCAGCCGCGCTCGAACGCGGCGAGCGCCGAGCGGTTCATCCGCGCCGCGGGCGGTTGATCCTCGCGCAGGCCCGCCTGCCGTGCCTTGCGCCGCCACTCGTAGCCGGCGAGGAAGCACTCCTCGCCGCGGCCGCCCGCGCATCCCGCCTCGAAGCGCTGCGGTGCCGCGGCCTCCGGCAGCCCCCGGAGAACCGCGTCCTCCCCATCCTGCGTCGCCGGACCTCGCGCGAGCGCGTGGTCCATCCATGCCGGGGCACCATCCGTCAACCCGAGCCGGTAGATGCGAAAGCGGGTGATACGGCCGGTGCGATCCGGGCTGTCCGAGAGATAAGCGTAGCCCTCGCCGTTCTCGCCCGCCACGCGCTCCGCGCCGTTCTCGCGCAGCCGGCGCTGCGCGACGACGCACGGCGCGATGTCCGCAAACCGCCGGGGATAACCCTTCGTCTCCTCGCGGGCGGCGTACTCCCAGGCGCACCAGGCGATCGCGCGCTCGGGATCGAGCACCGATGCGCAGGTCGGCGGATTCTCGGGCGGCCGATTCTCACCGGCGCCGAGACCGAAGAGGCTCGTGCCGTCCGCTACTATCGTGTCGAACCCGGTGGCGCGAAAGCGCAGCGGCTGCGCGCAGACAAGGTAAGCGGCGCGGCGCCCATCCGCGGCGGGAAGCGCGGCAAGGTAGGTGAACCGGTAGCCGCTCGCATCGCCCATACGCGCGGCGGCCTCGGGGCAGTCATCGAGCCGGGCGGGGTAGCCGCCGGCGCGCCGGCCCGCGAGGCAGGACTGCAAGAGCTTCAGCGTCTCCTGCGCGGCGCGGGCGTTGGCCGCGGCCTGCGCGCTGCGGGCCTTGAACGCCGCCGCCTGCCAGTTGTAGTAAACGAGGCTCGCCGCGGCGACGGCGGCCGGCAGCGCGAAAGCAAGGAGCCACGCCGTCGCCGGCGCCGCGCCGGCTGCGGACCTGGCGGGCGCGCGGCGCAGCCCGGCGGCAGCGACGGCGGCGAGCGGCAGTTGCGCGAGCGCGCCGAGCGCGAGCGCGATGACCTGCTCTTCCTTGTCGCGGTTGCCGAGCGTGAAGGCGCCGAAGAGCACGGCCATCGCCGCGAGCGGCAGCGCCCACACCGCGTTGACGAGCGCCGTTCCGAGCGCAAGGCGCAGTCCCGCTCCGCCGTCGCGCCACGCGAGCAGAGCCGAAACGGTGCAATAAGGAAGCGCCAGCGCGCCGAAGTAGAGCAGCACGAAACGCCCGGAATCGGGCAGCAGGCGCGTCTGCGGCACCACCCAGTATGCGTACCAGCCGATCGTTGCGAGAGTGACGAGCGCGAGAACTGCCGCGAGAATCCGGGTCATGAACGTCCACCGAGCAAGGGGCGGATTGTACGCGCAAAGGCCGGTTCGCAGGGCCCGCGGCGCGCTCCCTGTATGATGAGCGGCGCGCGCGCTTCCATGAGCACCGGTCACGACACGCCACAGCACCCGCCCGGCGACACCGCGGGAACCCGGGTGACGCGCCGGGAGTTCCTCGTTCTCTTCTCGGCCTTGTTCCTGCCGATGTTCCTCGCGGCGGTGGACCAGACGCTGCTCGCCACCGCCACTCCCGCGATCGCGGCTTCCCTCGGCGGCCTGCGGGACACGTCGTGGATCGTGGTGGGCTACCTCATCGCGGCGGCGACGATTGTGCCCGTCTACGGGCGGCTCGGCGACAGCCGTGGCCGTCGCAACATGCTGCTCGTGGCGCTCGCCGTCTTCGCGGCGGGCTCGGCCGCCTGCGCGCTCGCGCAGTCGCTGCCGCAGCTCGTGGCGGCGCGCATCCTCCAGGGGCTGGGCGGCGGCGGCATGATGATGCTCTCGCACGCGCTGATCGGCGAAATGGTGCCCCCGATCGATCGCGTCCGGTTCCAGGGGTATCTCGTGATCGTGTTCACGACCGCCAGCGTGAGCGGCCCGGTCATCGGCGGGCTCGTCGTCACGGCCGTGAGCTGGCGCTGGCTCTTCCTCGCCAATCTGCCGCTCGCCGCCTTCGCTGCGTGGCGCCTCTCGCGCCTGCCGCGGGGCGACCGGCATCCACCGCAGGGCGGCGACCCGGATGTCGCCGGCCACGTGCTCTTCGCGCTGAGCGCGATGACCGGGCTCTTCTGGCTTACGTCCGTGGGGCATCGCTTTTCCTGGGGTTCGACGGAGAGTCTCGCGCTCGGGGGCGCCGCGGCCATCTCGTTCGTCGCGCTCACCCTGAACGAGCGCCACCGGCGCACGCCGTTTCTCCCCGTGGATCTCCTGCGCGACAAGGTGATCAGGCTGTCGGTGGTGCTCGTGATGTTCTTCGCGGCGTGCATGTTCGCGGTGATCTTCCTGCTGCCGATCTACCTGCAGCTCGGTCACCGGGTGAGCCCGGCGCTCTCGGGCCTCCTGCTCCTGCCGGTGACCGCCGGCCAGGTGACCGCGGCGATGATCGCCTCGCGCGTTCTCCGGCGCACCGGCAACCCGTACCCGATTCCCATCGTCGGCATGTCGGTCTCGAGCGCGGGCCTGCTGCTGCTCGGCTTGCTGCCCTCTCACTTTGCGCTGACGGCGGTGCTGGGAGTCGTGACGGGGCTCGGGCTCGGCACGGTGATGCCCGTGAGCCAGTTGCTCGTGCAGGTTCGGGCGGGACGCCCGCGCCTGGGGGCCGTCAGCGCGCTCAGCGCGCTCTTCCGGAACACGGGCGGCGCGGCCGGAACCGCGCTGATCGGCACGCTGGTCTTCACGATGATACCGGGCGCCGATCGCCACTCGCTCGCCGCCGGCGCGGGCGGGTTCGACACGGCGAGCGTGATCCGCGCCTTCCACTGGACCTTCGTCGTCACGGCGGTGGTGGCGGCGCTCGCCGCGTGCATCGCGAGCCGGATACCGAGGGTTCGGCTGTGGGAGGCGAAGCGCGGTCCGGAATGACGGACGCATCGCGCAAGGGCGTGGCCGCCGCCTGCGGGCGCTCGCTCGCGCGCCTGAGGACGGACCGCCTCGACTGCTACCTCCTGCACTGGCGGGGTCGGCACCCGCTCGAGGAAACCATCGACGCGTTCGGGAAGCTCCAGGCGCAGGGCAAGATACTCTCCTGGGGCGTGAGCAACTTCGACGTGGCCGACCTCGACGCCGCGCGGAAGATCGCCGGCGCCGGCCGCATCGCCTGCAACCAGGTGCTCTATCATCTCGCCGAGCGCGCGATCGAGCACGTAGTCATCCCGCGGTGCGAGAAGAACGGCGCGACCGTGGTGGCCTACGGCCCGTACGGGCACGACAACTTCCCGGCTAAACGCTCGGCGGGCCGGGAGGTGCTGGACGGTATCGCCGCCAGGCACGTTGCGACCGCGCGCCAGGTCGCGCTGCGTTTCCTCGTGCGGCGCCCGGCGCTGTTTACGATCCCGAAGGCGGCTGCCATACTTCGTTACCCATCACCGCCTCACTGGTCGCCCATATGAGCGAGCGTTCCGCCAGGCGGATTCTTGTTTCTCTGACGATCGCCGCGACGCTCGCGCCGGTCACGGCGGGCGCGCAAGGCTGGAAGCCGGAGCGGCCGGTGGAGATCATCGTGCCGAGCACGCCCGGCGGCGGCCTCGACCGCACCGGGCGGCTTCTCGTGCGCGTCATGCAAGAGCGCAAGCTCTCGGACCAGCCGGTCAACGTGGTGAACAAGCCGGGGGGCACGGGGGCGGTGGCGCTCGCCTACCTCTCGCAGCACGCGGGAGATGCGCATTTCGGCATGATCGTCGGACAGGCGCTCCTCACCAACCACATCATGGGCCGCAGCAGACTGCACCACTCCGAGTTCACGCCGCTCGCCATCGTGAACGTGGAGTACGTGGCGCTTTCGGTCCGGGCCGAGTCCCCGTTGAAGAGCGCGAAGGAAGTGATCGAGCGGTTAAGGAAGGATCCGGGCGCGCTCTCGGTCGCGGTCGGCACCGGTATCGGCACCGCGACGCAGACGGCCTACGCGCACGCGATGTTCGCGGCCGGAGTGGACGTGAAGAGAATCAAGCAGGTGACCTTCGGCTCGGGCGGCGAATCGATGGCGGCGCTGCTCGGCGGCCACATCGACGCCTCGTCCTCCCCCGTATCCTCGATCATCGCGAACCTGCGCGCGGGACGGGTGCGGGTGCTCGCCGTGAGCGCGCCGCAGCGCCGGCCGGGCGATCTCGCGGAAGTGCCGGCCTGGAACGAACTCGGCGTGAAGAGCGCGGTGGAGGTGTGGCGGGCGCTCGCCGGTCCCAGGGGGCTCACCGCGGCGCAGATCGCGTACTGGGATGCCGCGACGGCGCGCGTGGTGGCCGATCCGGAGTGGAAGAAGGAGCTGGAGAGAAGCCTCGCGGACGCGGGGTACAGGAACAGCGCCGCGACGGCCGAGCACTGGCGGCGGGAGGAAGCGGAAATGCGCGCGCTCTACACGGAGCTCGGTCTCGCGAAGCAGTGATCCGCAGGGCCCCGAATCATCCGCGGAGACGCAGGGGACGCGGAGGGAGACGGCGGGCGGCAAGCAGTGCGCCTTTCTCCGCGGCCTCCGCGTCCGCCTGGCAAAACCGTCGGCGCTATCGGGTCCACGAATCGCGCAGCGTCACCGCGCGGTTGAATTTCGGCGCGCCCGGCGCCGAATCGACGCGGTCCGCCACGAAGTAGCCGTGGCGCTCGAACTGGAAGCGCTCTTCCGCTCCCGCATCCCGCAAGGCGGGTTCCAGTTGAGCCACGATGACTTTCCGGGAGTCGGGGTTGAGGTCGCGGAGCCAGGCGCTTTCGCCGGGCTCGCCCTCGCCGCCCCCCCCCCCACCCTGACCCTCCCCCTGAGGGGGAGGGGAATCGTGTATCCCGGTCGCGCTCGATCCATTCCAGCCACCCTGACCCTCCGGCTGAGCGGGAGGGGATTCGGCGGACGGCGGGGAAAGGGGGGCGCGGCCGGGATGGGCGGCGCGAAACAGCCTGTCGAAGAGCCGCACTTCCGCAGGGAACGCGTGCCGCGCGCTCACCCAGTGGATGTTGCCCTTCACCTTCACTTTCTCCGCGCCCGGGGTGCCTGATTTCGTGTCCGGGTCGTAGCTACAGCGCACCGTGTCCGTCGCAGCGTCGTAGCCGGTGCACTCGACGACGTAGCCGTAGCGCAGCCGTACCCTGTTGCCGGGGAACAGGCG
The DNA here is from genome assembly GCA_020854035.1 of Burkholderiales bacterium. Taxonomy (GTDB): domain Bacteria; phylum Pseudomonadota; class Gammaproteobacteria; order Burkholderiales; family SG8-41; genus SG8-41. The sequence continues at coordinate 62,383 of JADZGE010000078.1, forward strand.
GAAGTAGCCCCCGGGCGGGGACTCGGTGAAGTCCTCGCGCTCGATCCACAGTTCGCGCGAGAACGGCACCTGCCGCCCGCCCCGTTCGGGCTTCTGCGGGTGGTTGGGAATCTCGCAGCGCTCTTCCTTTCCTTCCGGGTAGTTCTCGATCACGAGCTTCACGGGATCGAGCACGGCCATGCGGCGCGGCGCGACCTCGTTGAGATGCTCGCGCATGCATTCTTCGAGCACCGAGTATTCGATCCAGGAATCGGCCTTCGATACGCCGATCCGCTCCGCGAAGCGGCGGAATCCCTGCGGCGTGTAACCCCGGCGGCGCGCGCCCGCGAGCGTGGGCATGCGCGGATCGTCCCAGCCCTCGACGTGGCCTTCCTCGACGAGTTGAACGAGGCGCCGCTTGGAGAGCACCACGTAGGTGAGGTTCAAGCGCGCGAACTCGATCTGGCGCGGCAGCGGGCGCGCGAAGAAGCCGCCTTCGGCGAGGCGCTCGAGGAGCCAGTCGTAGAAGGGGCGCTGATCCTCGAATTCGAGCGTGCACAGCGAATGCGTGATGCGCTCCAGGGCGTCCTCGATCGGGTGCGCGTACGCGTACATCGGGTACACGCACCATCTGTCGCCGGTGCGATGGTGCGCGCTCATGCGGATGCGGTAGATCGCCGGGTCGCGCAGGTTGATGTTGGGCGAAGCCATGTCGATCTTCGCGCGCAGCACGTGCGAGCCCTCGGGGTGCCGGCCCCCGCGCATTTCCCGGAAGAGCCGCAGGTTCTCGGCGGGGGACCGGGTGCGGCAGGGACTGTCTCTCCCGGGCCCCGTCAGCGTCCCGCGCGCGGCGCGCATCTCCTCGGCCGACTGGCTGTCGACATAGGCGTGGCCATGCTCGATCAGGTACTCCGCCGCGTCGTACATCGTGTCGAAGTAATCGCTCGCGAAGTAGCGGTGCGGCCCCCAGTCGAAGCCGAGCCACTTCACGGCGTCGGCGATCGCGTCGACGTATTCCTGCTCCTCCTTCTCGGGATTGGTGTCGTCGTAGCGCAGATGGCAGGCCCCGCCGTAGTCCAGGGCGAGCCCGAAGTTGAGGCAGATCGCCTTGGCGTGACCGATGTGGAGATAGCCGTTCGGTTCCGGCGGAAAGCGCGTGCGGATCTGCGCGGCATCGGGCGGCGCGCCGGCGTGCGAGGCGGCCGGGCCGGGCCTGCCGCTCCAGCGGCGCGCCGCATACTTGCCGGCGGCGAGATCGGCGTCGATCGCGGCGCGGATGAAGTTCGACGCCGGCGGGGCCGATGGCGGCGGTTTGCCCGATTTCGCGGGGGTGGACATCGCGCGGATTCTAAAGCCAAAGGCGACGGGGCGACGCGCCCGGGCCGCCGCGCCGGCGGCTTCGATGTCCTTGGCCGCCGGCGCCTACTGGGGCTTGTAGCCGGTTTCCTGGACGAGCTTCGTGAAACGATCGCGCTCGTCGCGCAGGAATTTCCCCGAATCGGCCGGCGCCGACCCGATGGGGTCGGCGCCCTGTCCCTGCAGCCGCTCCTTCATGTCGGGTGTGAACAGGATGCGCGTCACCTCGGCGTTCAGGCGGGCGACGATCTCCGGCGGGGTCGCGGCGGGCGCGAGCAGGCCCTGCCACGACCCGGTGAGGAAGCCGGGCAGGTACTCGGCGACGGCCGGCGTGTCCGGCACGCTGGGATGGCGCTTCGCGCCCGAGACGGCGAGGAGCTTCAACTTGCCCGATTTCACCGGCGGCAGGGTGGCGAGCATGCCGTTGAAAAGGACGTCGGCCTGTCCGCCCATCACGTCCATGATCGACTGGGCGCCGCCGCGCCCGGTGATGTACTCCCACTTTATCCCGGTGCGGTGGGCGAACTGCAATCCCGCGAGGTAGGGGGCGCCCGCGGGGCTCGATGCGTAGTTCAGACCGCCCGGTTTCTTCTTCGCCAGCGCGATCAGTTGCGGCACCGTCGCGGCCGGCACGCTCGGATGCACGCACAGCAGGTGCGGTGAATACGAGATCATCGTGATCGGGGCGAGGTCCGGAATGCCGTAGTTCGTCCTGGGAAAGAGAACGGGCAGGATCGTGAGGACCCCCATGTCGCTCAGCACCAGCGTGTAGCCGTCGGGCGCGGCCTTCACCACGGTCTCGACCCCGATGGCGCCGGCCGCGCCGGGACGGCTCTCGACGAGGATCGTCTGCCCCCATTTCTCGGTGAGCCGGGGACCGATCAGCCGGGCGAGGATGTCGGAGGTACCCCCGGGCGGGAAGGGCACGACGATGCGTATCGTCTTGACCGGATAATTCTGTGCGGAACCCGCTCCGCACAAGGTGAGCGATAGTAACCCCGCGATTCCCGAGACGAGTTTCATCGAGCCTCCCTTGGCCTTGCCGTCCCCGATGGAAGATCGGGTGTTCATGCAGGGAATTCGCCGGCGGCGAGCCGGCGAATTCCTAGCGGATGCGCTTTTTCACCGCCTCCAGCAGCTCCTGCAGCTTGAACGGTTTCGTGATGTAGTCGTTCGCGCCGAGTTCGACGCCGAAATTGCGATCGTAGGTGCGCGTGCTCGCGGTGAGGAAGATGAACGGCACGTCCGACGTCGTCACGTTCTCGCGCAGCGAGAAGAGCACGCCGAAGCCGTCCATCTGCGGCATCGCGATGTCGCAGATGATGAGCTCCGGCCGGCGCGCGAGCGCCGCCTCCACTCCCGCCACGCCGTTCTCGGCGAGCTCGACCTCGTAGCCTTCGGCCTTCAACAGCCGCGCGACGTTGGCGCGCAGCTCCGGTTCGTCCTCGATTACCAGGATCCTCGCCATGTTCTCCCGCTCGTTCACCCCGCCAGCCGGCGCACCACCGCCATGAGTTCGGCGAGCTTGAAGGGCTTCGTGATGTAATCGCGCGCGCCGCTCGCGAGCCCGCGGCCGCGGTCGTCCCGGTCGGCGCTCGCGGTCAGGAACACGAATGGTATCGCCGTCGTCGCCGCATCGGCGCGCAGCGCGGCGAGTACCCCGTAGCCGTCCACGCCCGGCATCACGATGTCGCAGATGACAAGCGCGGGGCGGTGCTCGCGGGCGGCGGCGACGCCCGCCTCGCCATCCGCCGCCGTGACCACGGCGTAGCCCTCGGCGAGGAGCAGGCGCTCAAGGTTCGCCCGGATGGGGGCCTCGTCCTCGATCACCAGTACGGTGCTCACGTCTCACCCGTCGCGAGCCGCCGGGCTGCCGCCGATGAACGCCGGTTGACGCCGGTGAAGGTCAGGGAAGCTTCCCTCGACCGCCGATGCACGCCGGCGGCAGCGATCCTCGCCACCCGGGGGCCGGCACCGGTCGGGACGGTCCCGGGATTCATCGGCGCTCATCGCCGGCCGATACGAGACCGTTACCGAGCGGGATCGTCACGCGGAACACGGTTCCGGCGCCGGGCGCGCTCTCGACCGCCACCGAGCCGCGGTGCAGATCGATCGATTTCTTGACGATCGCGAGCCCCAGGCCCGTGCCGGCGATCGTGCCGACGTTGCGCGCGCGGTGGAAGGTCTCGAAGAGTCGCGCCTGGTCTTCGGGCGGGATGCCGATTCCGTGATCGCGCACCTCGAACCGGGCGGTGCCCTCGCCGAGGCTCACGCGAAACTCCACGCGACCGCCGCCGGGGGAGTACTTGACCGCGTTCGAGAGGAGGTTCGTGAGCGCGTGCCGCAGGAGCTTCTCGTCGACGAGCACCGGAGCGTCCGCGCCCTCGCAGGAGAATTCCACCGCGTGTCGATCGCCGGCGGCGAGCCGTATCTCGTCGGCGAGCCGCCCGCAGAACTTCGCGAGGTCGGTGGGCACGGGCGAGAACTGCAGCATGTTCGCCTCGGCCTTGCCGATCGTGAGCACGTTGTCGAGCATCCTCGTCATGCGCTCGACCGCCGTGCGTATGCTGCGGAAAAGATCCTCGCGCTCCCGCGGCGGCAGGCGCGCGGAGTACTGCTCGAGCAGCTCCGCCGAGGACAGTATGGTGGCGAGCGGCGTGCGAAATTCGTGCGAGGTCATCGAGACGAAGCGCGACTTCAGTTCGTTCAGCTCGCGCTCCTTCCCGAGGGCGGCGCGGATATCCTCCTCCGCGCGCTTTCTCTCGGTGATGTCGAGATAAGTCCAGATCGTGCCCTTGGCGAGATCGTCCGGGTCGACGTAGTTGCCGTAGATCTCGCACCAGATGAGCGAGCCGTCCTTGCGCTTCTGCCAGCGCTCGGTGACGCACGGCCGGCCGGAGGCGAGTATGCGGTAGGCCGTGTAGCCGAACGCCTCGTAGCTCTCGAGGTCGGGGAAATGCATGAGCGAGAGCTGCCCGATCAGCTCCTCGCGCTCGTAGCCCAGCATGGTCGCGAACGTCTCGTTCACCCACAGGTGGCGGCGGTTCACCGAGAACGATATGCCCACCAGCGTGCTCTGCAGGATCACGTCGCGCTCGGCGAGCGAGCGCTGCAGGCTCTCCTGCAGCTCCTTCCTCTCGGAGATGTCCACGGTCGTCCACACCGAGCCGCGGGCCGGGTTCCTGGGATCGACCGCGGTGCCGTAGATCTGGCACCAGATGTACGATCCGTCCTTGCACTTCAGGCGCTGCTCCGAGACGTAGGGCCGGCCGGACTTGAGGAGCGGGTAGGCCGCGGCGCCGAACAGCTCGAAGCTCTCGCCGTCGGGGTAGAGGATGGCGGCGGCCTGTCCCGTCAGCTCCGCGCGCTCGTAGCCCAGCATGCGCGCGAAAGTCTCGTTCACCCACGCGAGGCGGCGGTCGGCGGCGAGGGCGATGCCGACGAGCGTGCTTTCGAGCACGGTTCCGCTCTCGAAGAGCGAGCGCTTGAACTCGTCCTGCCGGCGCTCGATAGTGGGAGGATTGGTCGTCATCACGAGCTCGACCCCGCCGTTTCGGTCCGCTCCGCCAACCGATGGGCTATTCTATACCTCCATCATGAAACGCCACACGTCCGGCATACTGCGCCGGCTTGCGGACGGCGAGTTTCACTCCGGCGCCGCGCTCGCCCGGGCGTTCGCGGTTTCGCGCGCGACCGTCTGGAACGCGGTGCGCGAACTGGAGGCGGCGGGCCTCACGGTATACAAGGTCCAGGGGCGCGGCTACCGGCTCCCGTACCCGCTGTCGCTGCTCGACCGGGCAGCCGTGGCGCGGGCGCTGGCGGGGCGGGCCTCGCGCCTCGCGGTGGAAGTGCTCGATGCCACGACCTCGACCAACGCCGTCCTGCTCGAGCGCGCGGCGGCGGGCGCGCGAAGCGGCGCGGTCCTCGCCGCCGAATGGCAGTCCGCGGGGCGCGGGCGCCGGGGGAGAGCGTGGCAAGCGGTCCCGGGGGGTGGCCTCGCTTTCTCGATCCTGTGGCGGTTCGAGCGCGGCGCGGGCGCGCTCGCCGGGCTGAGCCTCGCGGTCGGCGTCGCGCTCGCGCGCGCGATCGAGCAGGCCGCGGCGCGCGTTGCCCTGAAGTGGCCGAACGATATAGTCACGGCCGAGGGGAAGATCGGCGGAATACTGATCGAGCTCTCGGGAGACGCGCTCGGCCCGAGCGCCGCTGTCATCGGGATCGGCCTCAATACCCGGCTCGGGCCGCGGGCGCGGCGCGCGATCGACCAGGCGGCGGCCGACCTCGAGGGCCTCGCGGGCCGCGCGATCGACCGCAACGCGCTCCTCGCGGAACTGCTCGTGTACCTCGAAGCAGGCCTCGTCACGTTCGCGACCGAAGGCTTCGCGCCGTTTCATGCCGATTGGGAGCGCTATCACGCGCACCGGAACCGCCAGGTCGAGGTGACGCTTCCGGACGGCAGCAGCATCGGGGGCGTCGCACGGGGCGTCGCGGCGGACGGATCGCTCCTCCTCGAGACGAGCGCGGGGATGAAGCGCTTCCACAGCGGGGAGGTGAGTCTGCGGGCGGGCTGACGCCCGCCCGCAGACTCGCCTTGCCTGTCCTGATCTCGGGGCGTGCATCCTGAATCGAAACGACCGGAAAAGGAACGTGATCCAGGCGCGTCACGACGCAGCTCGCGGTCCGGGGCGCGCCGGCGAGGTCCTCGCGTCAGTCGATCCTGATGTTGCCCGCCTTGACCACCGTCGACCACCTGGCGATATCCCGCGCGATAAAGCGCGCGAATTCCTCGGGAGTGGAATGCGCAGGTTCCGCCCCGTCGGTGCGCAAGCGCTCCCGCACATCGGGCCGGTCGAGGACGCCCGCGAGCGCCCGGTTGAGCCGCGAGACGATTTCCTTCGGAGTGCCGGCAGCCGTCCACATGCCCTGCCAGACGGCCGCCGCATAGCCGGGAACCTGCTCGCTGATCGCGGGCAGATCCGGTATCACCGGCGAGCGCTTGCCGGTGGTGACGGCGAGAGCGCGTAACCTGCCGGCCTTCATCTGGGGAATCGCGGCGGGCGCCGCGGCGAACATGAGCTGAATCTGGCCACTGACCACGTTGGCGAGCGCGGGCCCGGTGCCTTTGAAGGGAACGTGGACCATGTCGGTCCGGGTCATCTGCCGGAACAGCTCGGCGGCGAGATGCGAGAAACTGCCGGTGCCGCCCGAGCCGAAGTTGAGGGAGCCGGGTTTCGCGCGCGCGAGCGCGATGAACTCGTTCAGGTTGGCCGCCTTCAGCGACGGGTGCACGACCAGTACGTTCGGCCCGGCGGCGAGCATCGCGATCGGCGCGATGCCGTTCACCGGGTCGTACGGCAGCTTGTGGAGGGCCGCGCTGGCGGCATAGGTCGCCCCCACCACGATGACCGTGTAGCCGTCCGCATTGGCACGTGCCGCGACCTCGGCACCGATCGTGCCGGCGGCGCCCGCGCGGTTGTCAACGATGAACTGCTGGCCGAACTCCTCCGACAGGCGCGCCGCGATCATGCGCGCGACGATGTCGGTGGCGCCGCCGGGCGGGAACGGCACGATTGTGCGCACCGGCTTCACCGGCCATTTTCCGGTCTGCGGATGCGCGGCGGGAGTGGCCGCGAGTAGCGCCAACAAGGGGAGGACGCCGGCTCTCTTCATCGGTGGTTCCTTTGCAGTCTGCGCTGCCGCTCGATGGCAGCCTCGAGCGTGGCACGAGCCTGGCCCGATAGTAGCCGCAATCAAGGCGCTCCGCGCGCCACGAAGAAAGTCCGGGCGAATCGGGCTACCATCCGATCGAACCCGCGGGATCGCGGATAGAATGCGGCGCCATGAGGGTCCTCGCCGTCGACGCCGGCAACACGCGCATCAAGTGGGGCCTGCACGAGGAGGGCTCGTGGATCGTGCAGGGCTCGATTCCCACCGCTCGCGCGGCCGGCATGGGCGGCGCGTGGTCGCGCCTGCCGCGCCCCGGGCGGATCGTGGCGTGCAACGTGGCGGGCGCACCGGCGCGGCGGGCCCTCGCGCAGGCGGCGCGCCGCGCGGGGCGGCCGGTCGAGTTCTTGGCGAGCCGGGCGCGCCAGTGCGGCGTCGTCAATTCGTACGCCCGCCCGGCGCAGCTCGGCGCCGACCGCTGGGCCGCGCTGATCGGCGCATGGTGCCTTTACAACGGGCCGTGCGTGGTGGTGAACGCGGGCACCACGATGACCGTGGACGCGCTCGACGGCGAGGGTGTCTTCCTCGGCGGCATGATCGTTCCCGGACCCGGACTGATGCGCGACTCGCTCGCGCGCAACACGGCGGGACTGCGCCCCCGCGGCGGGCGCCTCGCGTACTTTCCGGATTGCACCGCGGACGCCATCGCGAGCGGGACCGCGAACGCCCTTGCCGGAGCGGTCGAGCGCATGCACCGATTCATGCGGGAGACGGGCATGCCCTCGCCGCTCGTCGTGCTCTCGGGGGGGGCCGCCCGCGAGGTCGCCCCGGCGCTTAACGTGCCGGCGGAGGTCATGGATAATCTCGTCCTCGAAGGAATCGTGCAGATCGCTCACGATTCCTTTACCGAGAACAAGGAGACATAGAGACAGCTCGCGCGCCGCCTGCTTCGCGGCTCCGTTGCCGGGGCAGGCCGACGGCTGCCGTTCCTCGACGCTCGACTCTTCTCCCGTCTTTCGTGAGATTCCTCTTCCTCGCCCTCGTTCTCGCCAACTTCGCGCTCTTCGCGTGGTCGCAGGCGACGCGCGAGAAAGCGCTGCGCGATTCCTACTCGCGGCTCGAGGTCATGCCGGAGAAGATCCGGGTGACCGGGACATCCGGCAGGAGCGGGCCGGAGCGGCCGCAGGGGGCGCCGGCGGGGGCCCGGGGGCCTTCGGGCGAGCCCGCGCCCGCCGCCTGCGTCGAATGGGGCATCTTCGCCGGGCCGGACATCGCGCGCGCGGATGCGGCGCTCGCGCGGGTCGAAATGCCGCAGGAGCGCCTCGAGCGCACCCCGGTCGACGGCGGCTACTGGGTCTACCTGCCGCCGATGAAGACCCGGGCGGAGACGGACCGCAAGGTCGGCGAGCTGAAGGCGCTGGGGGTCGCCGAATTCTTCGTCGTGCAGGATGCCGGGCCGTGGCGCAACGCGATCTCGCTCGGGATCTTCCGGACCGAGGACGCGGCGCAGGCGTACCTCGCCGGCCTGAAGGAGCGGGGCGTGCGCTCCGCGATCGCCGAGCGGCGCGAGAATTTCCTGAAGCAGGTGGCCTATCTCGTTCGCGAACCGGACGAGGCGACGGTGGCGCGGCTCGCCCTCCTGCAGAAGGAGTTCCCCGGAAGCGAGCTCAAGGCGACGGCGTGCCCGGCGGCGGCGAAGGGTTAGAGCTCAATCACCCGCAGACAAACGCGGACGGAATCAAACCCAATGGCAATTTGGCCGCCCTTGAACGCCGACGGGCGCCGATAGGGTCACGACGTCTTGCCGCGAATGCGGGACAGCAACGCCGTCGTCGAGCGCTCGTGCGTGAACGGGATCGAGCGTACCGTGCCGCCCCAGCCACGCACTTCCGCGGCGCCGACGATCGCGTCCTCCTTCCAGTCGCCGCCCTTCACCAGCACGTCGGGCCGCGTCGCCACGATGAGCGCGAGCGGCGTGTCCTCCTCGAACCAGGTGACCAGCGTGACGGATTCGAGCGCGGCGGCGACCGCGAGGCGGTCCTCCAGCGGATTCACGGGCCGGCCCGCGCCCGTGCCCAGCCGGCGCGCGGACGCGTCCGAATTCAGCGCGACGAGGAGGCTCGCCCCGAGCGAGCGCGCCTGCGCGAGGCAGGTGACGTGGCCGCGGTGGACGATGTCGAAGACGCCGTTGGTGAATACCAGCGGGCGGGCGATTCCCCGGAGGCGGCCGGCGAGATCGCCCGGCGGGCAGATCTTCGCCGGGAAGGCCGGCGCGCCGGCGGGCGCCGTGAATCCCGGTCCGTGACCCACGGGCGGATTCCCCACCCGGTCCTCGCCGCCCGTCCCTCAGTCGAGATACTCGAAGAGCCGCACCACCCTGGTGACGCCGCTCGTCGTGCGCGTGATCTCGGTCGCGTCGGCGGCTTCCTGCCGCTTCACCATGCCGAGGAGATAGACCACGCCGTTTTCCGTGACGACCTTCACGTGGATCGGGTTGAACTTCTGCGCGTCGACGAACCGCCCCTTCACCTTGGACGTGGTGACCGAGTCGTTCGCCCGCGACGAGAGCGGGGTGACCGGGCCCACCGCGAGCTCGTTGTAGACCGCGCGCACGTTCTCCACGGCGCGGGCGATGCGCCCGGCCTGCTCCTTCACCGCGGCGCTCGGCACTTCGCCCGAGAGCAGCACGGCGCGGTTGTAGCTCGTCACGTTGAGGTGAATGTCGCCCTTCACCGAGTCGGTGATGCGGCTCGCCGCCTTCGTCTCGATGCCCTGGTCTTCGGTCATGGTGCCGACCGTGCGCCGGTCCTCCGCAACCATCACGCCGGTTGCCGCCGCGCCGCCCACGATGAGAGGCGCGCAACCCTTCACGAAGGGCAGCGCCGCGATCACGAAAAAAAACACGTAACGCATCATTCCACCCCCAGCAGGACACAATCGATGGCGTCGCACAGGCAATGCAGCGTGAGCAGATGCACTTCCTGGATGCGCGCGGTGCTGCGCGCCGGCACGCAGATGTGAATGTCGCCGGGCGCGAGAAGCTCGCCGATGCGCCCGCCGTTGTGTCCGGTCAAGGCGATCACGCCGATCCCCGTTTCGTGCGCGGCCTGCATCGCGGCGAGCACGTTGCGGGAATTGCCGCTCGTCGAGATCGCGAGCAGCAGATCGCCCGCCTGTCCGAGCGCCCGCAACTGCCTGGAGAACACCTGCTCGTAGTCATGGTCGTTCGCGATCGAGGTGAGCGTCGAGGTGTCGGTGGTGAGCGCGATCGCCGCGAGCCCGGGACGCTCCATCTCGAAGCGGTTCAGCATCTCCGCCGCGAAATGCTGCGAGTCCGCGGCCGACCCGCCGTTGCCGCAGCTCATGATCTTGCGATCCTGGCGCAGGCACGCCACCATGCGCTGCGCCGCCGCGGCGATCGGCGCGGCGAGCGCATCCATCGCCTGCAACTTCAGGTGCGCGCTTTCGGAAAAGTTCTCGCTGATGCGGGTAATCAGGTCCATTCCGGCCTGCATTGTACCCCAGCGGCGAGCGCGCCGGTGCTACTCGCCGAACGCGTCGGTGATCCACTCGATGCGCGCCGCGGGGCCGCTCACGAGCACCACGTCGAAGCGGCAGGGCGTGCCGGCGCCCCGGCGGCCGAGGTAATGGCGCGCCGCGGCGAGCAGGCGCCGCCGCTTGGACGCGGTGATGCTCGCCGCGGCGCCGCCGAAAGCATCGGAGGCGCGCGCGCGCACTTCGACGAACACCGTGGCGGCGCCGTCGCGCGCGACGATGTCGATCTCGCCGAAGCGGCAGCGGTAGTTGCGCGCGACGATCGTGAGTCCGCGCGCCTCCAGGAACGCGTGAGCCATCGCCTCGGCGCCCTCACCGCGGGTCACGCGCTTCGCCCGTCACTCTCGGCTTGCCGCCGTTGAACTGCGCGCCGGTGAGCGTGCGCGAGAACTGGTGGTCGGCGTTCAGCCGCAGCCGCCCGATCACGCCGTCGAGGACGCCGACCGACCCGCTGGCGAGCAGTTCGTGGGCGACGCGGAACGCGTCTATGCCGAGCGCGTAGAACCGGTCGAGATCCGGGTCGCGGTAGTCCGGGCGCGGGTAAACCATCACGGCGGGGTGATCGGGCTGCAGCAGCCACGGCATGTCGAGAAAGCGCACGTTCGCGAGGTCGTGTCCGCCGAGCGGGGTCGCATCGCCCGGGTAGACGTGCGAGGTGGCATAGAGCTCGATCGCGCCGAGATAGGGGCGCGCGGCGCGCGCGCGCCGGGAGTCGAGCGCGAGAAACGCCATGTCCGCGAGCCCGAGGCCCACCGCCTGGCGCAGGCGCGCGAGTTCGTGCTGGTCGGCGCTGAAGGCGTACTCCGCGACAAGCTTCCCGCCGAGGCGCGTGAACTCCTCCGCGAAGGCACGCTGGATGCGCCGGAAGAGCGCGTCCGGAGCGTAGACCACGATCGCGTTGTGGCGCCCGTCCTGCCACGCGAGATGCGCGACCTGGCGCGCCTCGGACTCGGCGTGCAGGCTCAGCACGTAGAGATCGCGCTGGCCGGCGACGGCGTGCTCCGGCACGTTGAGGGCGATCGTCGGCACCATGACGAGGGCGCTCGCCGCGACCGCCGAGACCCCGCTCCGGGTGAGCGGGCCGACGACGAGACGCGCGTCGTTCCCGAGCGCGCGGCGGTACTGCTCGACGGCGGCGCGCTCGCCCTCGCCCACGGGGTAGACGCGAAGCGGCAGCGCGCCGCGGCCCTGCACCTTCGCCGCGGCGAGGAAGCCCGCTCGCACGGCCTCCGCGTGGCGCGCGAAGGAGGGCACATCGAGTGGCAGAAGGAGCGCGATGTGAGGCGCCGCCTCGCGGGCGGGCGAACTCGCCTGCGCCGCGGCGGCGGGCCCGGCGCGCAAAGCGGTGGGTTCTCCCGTGGCCGCGGGAAGGGCGGCCGGGGCGGCAAGGGGCGGCGGCGCGGGCGCGGGGGCGGTGACCGCTTCGCTGGCAAAGGCGTACCCGCCACCGTATAGTAGCGCCGCAGCGAGAGTGACGACGGGCAGCCGATGGAGCACGCCGCAGCGCATGGCAGAGCCGGGGAAGTACGGGGTGCGACATTATATGTAGTGGCCACCCCGATTGGAAACCTGCGCGATATCGGGCTGCGGGCGCTCGACGTGCTCTCCGGCGTCGACGCGGTGGCGGCGGAGGATACCCGCGTCACGGCCCGCCTGCTGGAGCGGCACGGCATCGCGAAGCCGCTCATCACCGCCCGCGAGCACAACGAACGGCGGGCGTCGCGGCGGGTGCTCGACCTCCTCGCATCGGGGAAGGCGGTCGCTCTGGCGTGCGACGCGGGGACCCCGGCGATTTCCGATCCAGGCGCCCTGCTCGTGTCCGCGGCGCGCGCCGCGGGCTACGCGGTTACGCCGGTCCCGGGCCCGAACGCCGCGGTGGCGGCGCTCTCGGTCGCCGGCTTCGCCAATCCGCACTTCCTGTTCCACGGGTTTCTCCCCTCTCGCGCGGCCGAGCGCCGCGGCGTGCTCGCCGGTCTCGCCCGCGAGCGGGCGACGCTGGTATTTCACGAGGCGCCGCACCGCGTGCGTGAATGCGCGGCCGACCTTGCGGCGGTGCTCGGTGGGGGGCGCGGCATCGTGATCGCGCGCGAGCTGACGAAGCTCTACGAATCGATACACGTGTGCCGGCTCGCCGAAGCGGAAGCGTGGCTCGCGGCCGATCCCGACCGGATTCGCGGCGAGTTCGTGCTGGTCGTCGAGGGCGCGCCCCCGCCCGGGCGCGAGGCAGGGGGCGAAGCACGCCGGACCCTCGAGATCCTCCTGGAATCGCTGCCGGTGAGCCGCGCTGTCGCGCTCGCGGCGAGACTGACCGGCGCGAGGCGCAACGACCTCTACCGGCTCGCGCTGGAGATGAAAGGGCGTGATCAGTGATCGGTGGCGCGTGACGGGATGCGGCGAGCGGCCGACGGCACGACTCGCCCATCCTCGTCGCCCATCACCCGGTAACCATGCGAAGCATCACCCTCACCCGCCCCGACGACTGGCACCTGCACCTGCGTGACGGCGAGCAACTGCGCGCGGTGCTGGAAGACACCGTGCGGCGCTTCGCGCGCGCCATCGTGATGCCGAACCTGCGCCCGCCGGTGACGACGACCGCGGCGGCGCTTGCCTATCGCGAGCGCATCGTCGCCGCGCTGCCCGCCGGAGCGGCGTTCGAGCCGCTGATGACGCTCTACCTCACGGACGACACGTCACCGGAGGAGATCGCGGCGGCGCGGGCGAGCGGCGCGGTGCGCGCCGTCAAGTACTACCCCGCGGGCGCGACCACCCATTCCGACTCGGGCGTGACGGATATCGCGAAACGCACGCGGGTCCTCGAGGCCATGGAGCGGCACGGCATGCCGCTGCTCGTCCACGGCGAGGTGACCGATCCGGGCATCGACATATTCGACCGCGAGCGGGTGTTCGTCGAGCGCGTGCTCGCGCCGCTCGTCGAGCGCCATGCGGGGCTCAAGATCGTCATGGAGCATATCACCACGCGGCAGGCGGCCGAGTTCGTGGCCCGGGCGCCCGCGCGCATCGCGGCGACCGTCACGGCGCACCACCTGCTGCTCAACCGCAACGCGCTCTTCGACGGCGGCATCCGCCCCCATCACTACTGCCTGCCCGTCGTGAAGCGCGAGGAGCACCGCCGCGCGCTCGTGGCAGCGGCGACCGGTGGCAGCCCGAAGTACTTTCTCGGCACCGACAGCGCGCCGCATGCGCGCCACACCAAGGAGCACGCCTGCGGCTGCGCCGGGATCTATACCGCGCATGGCGGCATCGAGCTCTACGCCGAAGCATTCGCCGCAGCCGGCGCGCTCGGGCGGCTGGAGGATTTCGCGAGCCGGCACGGGCCGGCGTTCTACGGGCTGCCGGTCAACCGGGAGCGCATCACGCTCATCGAGGAGAGCGAGGCCGTGCCGCGGGAGATCGCGTTCGGTGCGGACAGGCTGGTGCCGTTCCGGGCGGGCGCAAGCATCGCCTGGAGGCTCGCTCCGCGGTAGCCCGCGCCCCGGAGCGCCGCGCCCGCCCGTGTCCGGCACGTCGATCGGCTCGCGCGCTTGCCCGGCGGCGGGCGCGCGCGAGTGGGGTGAGCTCCCGCGCGGCGACCTGTGGATCTTCGGCTACGGTTCGCTCATGTGGGATCCGCGCATGCCCTACCGCGCGCGCTCGCCCGCGCTCGCGTTCGGCTATCACCGCTCGCTCTGCGTTTATTCGAGCCTGTGGCGCGGCACGCCGGAGCGCCCGGGGCTCGTGCTCGGTCTCGATCTCGGCGGCGCGTGCCGCGGCGTTGCGTACCGGATCGCGGCCGCGGACGTGCGTCGCGTCCTCGCCTCGCTCTGGGAGCGCGAGATGCGGGAGCACGAAATCGTGCGGGAGGGCGTAAGCCGCGCCGTGTACCTGCCGCGCGTCATTCCGGTTCGTTTGCGGGATCGCCGGCTCCGGAGCCTCGCGTTCGTGGTCGACCGGCGCCACCCCGGCTACGCCGGCACGCTGCCGCTCGCCCGGACGGCGCAACTCGTGGCGACGCGCCGCGGCGAGCGCGGACCCAACCTCGAATACCTGGCGCGCACCGTCACCCACCTTGCGGCACTCGGCGTGCGTGACCGCCGCCTGCAGCGCGTGCTCGAGGCCGCGCGGCGGGGCTGATGCACCGCGAGCGGGAACTTCCGCGCGTCCGGGTGGTAGTATCCACTGGGAAGCCGGCCAGACAGCCGCTGCGCACGGAAGAAGCGGGCCTCGACGATGGTTCGTACCGCGCGGAGAGGAAAGTCCGGGCTCCACAGGGTAGGGTGGCGGCTACTCACCGCCCGCCGCGAGGCGAGGAACAGGGCCACAGAGATGAGACCGCCGATGGCCGGCGCCTCGTAACGAGGGGCCGGATCAGGCAAGGGTGAAACGGTGCGGTAAGAGCGCACCGCGTTCGCTGTAAGGCGAACGGCACGGTAACCTCCACCCGGAGCAACACCAAATAGGCAAGCGTTGACGCGACCCGCCGAGCTTGCGGGTAGGTGGCTTGAGCCGGGGAGCGATCCACGGCCTAGAGGAATGGCTGTCGGGGGCCGCGAGGTCTCTTACAGAACCCGGCTTACCGGCCGGCTTCCCTTTTTCATACCTGATGGCGTTTTCCTGTTGCAAGCACGCAACAGGCCATCTTTTCTAGCGCCTCCGTACCCCCTAGTACGGATACTTAAAGTATTACTTTCTAATCACGATTTAATTCCATGTTTTATTAAATAATTATTACGTACAGCCTTGAGGACACCACCTTGGTTTCTCCCCATAAGTCTTTGTCCTGAAAACGGAAAACCAACCGTACCTTGACCGCGGAAAATGGTACTCATATAGTGGGTATAAGTGGAGAAAAGTGGGATAACGGGCCAAGTCGCGACATCGCGGATCCCGTTGTTCCTGAAGGCATCGACCGCGAACGGCGGCGTGCGATGCCGGCAGTCATCGCTCGGCAGGGGGAGACGTGTTCCGGGGTGTCGCGCAGCTCAATCTCGACAGCAAGGGCAGGCTTGCCGTGCCGGCCCGGTTCCGCGACGCGCTCGCCGAGCGCTGCGCGGGCGCGCTCGTGATCACGGCGGACACCGATCGCTGTCTCCTCATCTACCCGCTGCCGGACTGGGAGCCCATCGAGCAGAAGCTGATGTCGCTCTCGAGCTTCAACGCGCAGATCCGGGAGCTGCAGCGGCGTCTGGTCGGCTACGCCGAGGACGTCGTCATGGACGCGACCGGGCGCATTCTCGTGCCGCCCGCGCTGCGCCAGTTCGCGCAGCTCGAGAAGATCGTGGTGCTGGTGGGGCAGGGGAGCAAGTTCGAGCTCTGGAACAGGGACGCCTGGGAGCAGTTGATGGGCCGCGGCGCCGGATTCGCGGGGGCAGCGCTGCCGCCCGAGCTGGAGGGCTTCTCCTTGTGAGCGACGGCGCGCATGCGGCCGTACTGGCAAGGGAGGCGGTGGAGGGATTGAAGGTGCGCGGCGGCGGGATCTACGTCGACTGCACGTTCGGCCGGGGCGGACACAGCCGGTTGATCCTCGCGCGGCTCGCGCCGGCGGGGCGGTTGCTCGCGATCGACCGGGACGCGGCCGCGGTGGCGGCGGGAGGGAAGATCAATGACGCGCGGTTCTCGATCGTGCACGGACGCTTCAGCCGGCTCGCCGGCATCGCGGCGGCGGCCGGCATCGGCGCGGCCGACGGGATCCTCATGGATCTCGGGGTCTCCTCCCCGCAGCTCGACGAGCCCGCGCGCGGCTTCAGCTTCCGCCACGACGCGCCGCTCGACATGCGCATGGACGCCGGCGCCGGGCCGACGGCCGCCGATTGGCTCGGGCAGGCGAGCCTGCAGGAACTCCGGGAGGTGATACGCGGCTATGGCGAAGAACGGTTTGCTAAACAGATTGCAGCAGCGATTGTTGCGGCTCGAGCGCGGGGACCTCTACGCACCACACGACAACTTGCCGCGCTCGTGGCAGCGGCCGTTCCTGCGCGGGAGCCCCACCAGGATCCGGCGACGCGCACGTTTCAAGCTCTACGGATTCACGTCAATCAGGAGCTTGAGGAATTGTCGCTAGCGCTGCCCCAGTGCACGGCGCTCCTGCGCCCGGGCGGGCGCCTGGTGGTGATCAGCTTTCACTCGCTCGAGGACCGCATCGTCAAGCGCTTCCTGAGGGGTGAGGCGCGTCCCGACCGGCTGCCGGAACGGCTGCCGGTGCGGGCCGCGGAGATCGCGCGCCCGCGCCTTGCGCTCGTCGGGCGGGCGCTGCGGCCGGCGGCCGCGGAGATCGCCGCCAACCCCCGCGCGCGCAGCGCCGTGATGCGCATCGCGGAGAAGCTCGCCGCATGATCGCGCGCCTCGCTCTCGTCCTGCTCGCCGTGCTGATCGCGTGCGCGCTAGCGCTCGTTACTTCCCAGCACCGCGCGCGCAAGAACTACGTCGAGCTGCAGCGCGAGCAGGACCTCGCAAAGCAGCTCGAGATCGAGTGGGGACAACTGCGCCTGGAGCAGGGGACGTGGTCCACCCATGCCCGCGTGGAAAAAATCGCCACGGGATCGCTCGGCATGCGGGTGCCGCCCGCGGCGCGGGTGCAGATGGTGCCGCCCGGCGTGGCGGGAGAGCGGCCGTGAAGCGCGCCGCGGGCGCCGAGCCGGCCGCGCGGCTCCCGGGCTGGCGCTCGCGCCTGCTGCTGCTCGTCATGCTCGGCACGCTTGCCGTGCTGGTGGGGCGCGTGTTCTACCTGCAAGGGCTCGACAACCACTTCCTCCGGCAGAAGGGCGAGTCGCGCTACATGCGGGTCGTCGAGGTGAGCGCGAACCGCGGCATGATCCGCGACCGAAACAACGAGCCGCTCGCGATCTCGACGCCCGTGGAGTCGGTCGCGGCGAGCCCGGCCGACCTGTCGGCCCAGCCCGCCGATCTCACCCGCCTCGCGCAACTGCTGGAGATGGATACGGGCGAGCTTTCGCGGAGGATTTCCGATTCGCGCCGCGAGTTCGTCTACCTCAAGCGGCAGCTCCCGCCCGAGGACGCGGCTCGGGTCGCGGCCCTGCGCATTCCGGGCGTATTCCTGCAGCGGGAGTACCGCCGCTATTATCCGGCGGGCGAAGTGACCGCTCACCTCATCGGCTTTACCGACGTGGACGGGCGCGGGCAGGAGGCGATGGAGCTCGCTTTCGAGAAAGAGCTCGCCGGCACCACCGGCAGCCGCCGCGTCATCAAGGACCGGCGCGGCAGCATCGTCGAGGACGTGGAGAGCATACGTACGCCGCAGGACGGGCGCACGATCACGCTTTCGATCGACGCCCGCGTGCAATACCTCGCGTTCCGGGAACTGAAGGACGCGGTGCAGGCCCAGCGCGCGCGCGCCGGCGGGGTGGTCGTGCTCGACGTCGCCACCGGCGAAGTGCTGGCGATGTCGAACCTGCCCGCCTTCAACCCGAACAACCGCGGCAAGGTCGAACCGGCCCGCACGCGTAACCGCGCGGTGACCGACCTCTTCGAGCCCGGGTCCACGCTGAAACCCTTCACCGCGGCCGCCGCGCTCGAAGCCGGCACGGTGCGACCGGACACCGTTATCCAGACCGCGCCCGGGGAACTCACCATCGGCACGCGCACCATCCACGACGCACACCCGCTCGGCGCGCTCACGGTCGCCCAGGTCATACAGAAATCCTCGAACGTCGGCGCCGCGAAGATCGCGCTCGGCTTGAAGCCGAAGACACTCTGGGAGCTGTTCGACCACGTCGGCTTCGGCGAGCCACCGCGGATCGGCTTCCCGGGAGAGGCGGGGGGCCGCCTGCGCGAGTACACGCGCTGGCGGCCGATCGAACAGGCCACGATGTCCTACGGCCACGGCATCTCGGTGTCGCTGCTGCAGCTCGCGCGCGCCTACCTCGTTTTCGCGACCGACGGCGAGCTCATGCCGGCGACGCTCACCCGTGTCGGGACGCCGCCGCCGCGGGTGAGGGTGATCTCGCCCGAGACGGCGCGCGCGGTGCGCCGGATGCTGGAGCTCGCCGTGGCGCCGGGAGGTACCGGACCCAGGGCCCAGGTCCCCGGTTACCGCGTCGCCGGCAAGACCGGCACCGCCCGCAAGCTCGAGGGCGGCGTCTACACGCAGAGAAAGTACGTCTCGACGTTCGTCGGTATCGCACCCGCGAGCTCACCGCGCATTATCGTCGCGGTGCTGATCGACGAGCCGTCGGCGGGACAGTATTACGGCGGCGCCGTCGCCGCCCCGGTGTTCGCGCAGATCGCCGCCGGGACGCTGCGGATCCTGGGGGTGCCCCCAGACGCGCCGCGCGACAACGTCGTGCTGCCTCCGCCCGAGACGCCGGAGGTGCGCGAAGAAGCATGAGCGCGGGGACACGGATCGAGGTGCGGCGCGCGGCGCCATGAGCATCGATTGGAGAGCGGTGGAAGCGCTGGGCGTGCGGCGACTCGTGAACGACAGCCGCCGCGTGCGCGCCGGCGACACTTTCCTCGCGTGGCCCGGCGCAGCCGGCGACGGGCGCGATCACATCGCCTCCGCGATCGCGGCCGGCGCGGCGAGCGTCCTGTGGGAGGCGCGCGGATTCCGCTGGCGGCCCGAGTGGCGCGTGGCGAATCTCGGCATCGCGAATCTGCGCCGCCACGCGGGCGAGATCGCGCGCCGCCTCGCGGGCAATCCCTCCGGCCGCCTCTGGATGATTGGCGTCACCGGCACCAACGGCAAGACCACGTGCAGCCAGTGGATCGCGCAGGCGCTCGCGCACGGCGCGCGCCCCTGCGCCGTCATCGGCACGCTCGGCTACGGCATGCGCCGGCCCCTGCGCCCGCTCCTCAACACCACGCCGGACGCGCTGTGGCTGCACGCCGAACTCGCCGGGTTCGCCCGCCGCGGGGCGCGGGCCGTGGCGATGGAGGTGTCCTCCATCGGACTCGACCAGGACCGCGTGGCCGGCATCGATTTCGACGTCGCGCTCTTCACCAATCTCTCGCGCGATCACCTCGAGTACCACCGTACGATGCGACGCTACCGGGAGGCGAAGGCGCGCCTGTTCGCGCTCGACTCGCTCGGCGCCGCGGTGATCAACCTCGACGATGTGTTCGGGCGCGAGCTCGCCCGCCGGTCGCGGCGCCCGGGGCTGCAGGTGATCGGCTACGGTTTCGGCGCGCGGCGCGGCGCGTTCCCCGTCCGGGTGACGGGGCGCGATCTCGTCGCCGGTCCAGACGGCGTGCGCTTCACCGTGCACTCGCCGTGGGGCGCCGCGCGCGTCGCGAATCCGGCGCTCGGGCGGCACAACGCGTCCAACCTCCTCGCCACTCTCGCGGTGCTGCTCGCGAGCGGGGTCGCGCTGCGGCGCGCGGTCGCGGCGCTGGGGGCGATCGAGCCCGTGCCCGGCCGCATGGAGCGCGCGGGCGGCGGCGCCCAGCCGCTCGTGGTGGTCGATTACGCCCATTCCCCGGATGCGCTCGAGCACGCGCTGCGGGCATTGCGGGAGATCACGGGCCGCGGTTCACGGCCGAGGGGCGGCGGCCCGAGGTTGACCTGCGTCTTCGGCTGCGGCGGCGAGCGGGACCGGGGCAAGCGCCCGCAGATGGGCAGACTCGCGGCCCGCCTCGCGGACCGCGTGGTCGTCACTTCGGACAACCCGCGCGCCGAGGACCCGCTCCGCATCATCGACGACATCCTCTCGGGGGTGCCGCGCGGCGGCGGGGAGCTCGCGGTCATTCCCGACCGGAAGAGCGCGGTCCGCTACGCGGTTGGCGCCGCCCGCCGCGGCGACGTGGTGCTGCTCGCGGGCAAGGGCCACGAGCGCTACCAGCTGGTGGCGGGCGCGCGCCGCCCGCACAGCGACCTTGCCGAGGCGCGGCGCGCCCTGCGGGAGGCACGGGGATGATGCGGCTCTCCGGGGCGGCGCGGTTGACCGGGGGCGAGCTGATCGGCGCCGACGCCGAGTTCGGCGCGGTCGGCACCGACACGCGCACGCTGCCCGGGCGCGCTCTCTTCGTCGCGCTGAAGGGCGAGCGCTTCGACGGGCGCGAATTTCTCGCGCAGGCGGCGGCGCGCGGGGCCGCGGGCGCGCTCGTCGAAGCGGAACCGCCCACCGCGAGCGCCGCCGCCGCGGCGCCCCTGCCGCTGATCGTGGTGCCCGACTCCCGTCTCGCGCTCGGCCGGCTCGCCGCGGGCTGGCGGGACCGGTTCGACGTGTCGCTCGTCGCGGTGACCGGCAGCAACGGCAAGACGACGGTGAAGGAGATGCTCACCTCCATCCTGCGGGCCGCCCTCGACGAGGATGCGGGCGCCGCCCCGGGGACCCGGGTGCTCGCGACGCGCGGCAATCTCAACAACGACATCGGCGTCCCGCTCACGCTGCTGGAGCTGCGCTCCGGCCACCGCTGCGCGGTGATCGAGATGGGGATGAATCACGCGGGGGAGCTCACCTGCCTCGTGAGGATCGCCCGCCCGACGGTCGCGCTCGTCACCAACGCGGGCATGGCGCACCGCGAGTACTTCGACTCGGAGGAGGCGATCGCGCGCGCCAAGGGCGAGGTCTTCGCGGCGCTCGCCGCCGACGGCACCGCGGTCATCAACGCCGACGACCGTTTCGCGCCGCTGTGGCGGGAACTCGCGGCCGGGCGCAGGCGGGTGGAGTTCGGGCTCGAGCAGCCCGCCGCCGTCTCCGCCTCCTACGAGCTCCACCCGTTCGAGAGCGAGATCGTGCTGAAGACCCCGCGCGGGGAGGCGAGCGTGACGCTGCCGGCGCCCGGGCGGCACAACGTCCTGAACGCGCTGGCGGCGAGCGCCGCGGCGCTCGCGCTGGAAGTGCGGGTGGGCGACATCGGCCGCGGTCTCGCGCGCTTCGGCGGCGTGAAGGGCCGCATGCAGCGCATCGCGGCGCGAGCGGGCGCGCTGCTCGTCGACGACACCTACAACGCGAACCCCGACTCGGCGGCCGCTGCGATCGACGCGCTCGCGCGCATGCCCGGGGCGAAGCTCCTGGTGCTGGGCGACATGGGCGAGCTCGGGCCGGGCGCCGGGGCGCTGCACGCGGCGACGGGCGCACGCGCGCGGGATGCCGGTATCGACGCGCTCTACTGCCTGGGCGCGCAGTCGCGCGAAGCGGCGGCGGCGTTCGGGCCCGGCGCGCGCCACTTCGAGGAAATCGGCGCGCTGCTCGCAGCCGTCGGGGGGGCGCTGGCGCCCGGGGTGACCGTGCTGGTCAAGGGCTCCCGCTTCATGAGGATGGAGCGCGTCGTCGAGGCCCTGCGCGCCGCACGGGAGGAGGCCGGCGGGAGCAACGAGGAGGCGAGGCCGTGACGCGGCGCCGCCCGGGGCGGTCATCCGCCGCCCGTCGACCGCCATGCGCGCCCGGGGGTCGAGCGTGCTGCTAGAGCTCGCCCAGCTCCTCGCGAAGGACGTCCGCGCGTTCAACGTGTTCGGCTACATCACGTTGCGTGCGGTGCTCGCCTGCCTGACGGCGCTCGTCATCTCGTTCGTCGTCGGGCCGGCGATGATCCGGCGGCTGACGGCGTACAAGATCGGCCAGTCGGTGCGCGACGACGGTCCGCAATCGCACCTCGCGAAGGCCGGCACGCCGACCATGGGCGGCGCGCTGATCCTGGTGTCGGTCACCATCACGGTGCTGCTGTGGGCCGACCCGCGCAACCGCTTCGTGTGGATCGTGATGGCGGTGATGATCGCGTTCGGCACGATCGGCTGGATCGACGACTACCGCAAGGTCGTGCGGCGCAATGCCAGGGGACTCTCGGCGCGCGCCAAGTTCTTCTGGCAGTCGGTGGCGGGTGTCGCGGCCGCCGGCCTGATCGCGTTCACCACGAATCTCCCGGCGCAGACCGAGTTCATCGTGCCCTTTTTCAAGCAGGTCGCCTACCCGCTCGGCGCCGTGGGCTTCATCGTGACGACCTACTTCGTCATCGTCGGCACGAGCAACGCGGTCAACCTGACCGACGGCCTGGACGGCCTCGCGATCCTGCCGACGGTGATGATCTCGAGCGCGCTCGGCGTGTTCGCCTACGTCGCCGGCAACGCCGTGTTCTCGAAGTACCTCGGCTTCCCCTACATTCCCGGCGCCGGCGAGCTGACGATCATCTGCGGCGCCATGGCGGGCGCCGGCCTCGCGTTCCTCTGGTTCAACGCCTACCCCGCGGAGGTTTTCATGGGGGACGTGGGCGCGCTCGCGCTCGGCGCCGCGCTCGGCACGATCGCCGTCGTCGTCCGCCAGGAGATCGTCCTCTTCGTGATGGGCGGGGTATTCGTGGTCGAGACGCTCTCCGTGATGCTGCAGGTCGCCTCGTTCAAGCTGACGGGCAAGCGCATCTTCCGCATGGCGCCGCTGCACCATCACTACGAACTGAAGGGCTGGAAGGAGAACCAGGTCGTCGTTCGCTTCTGGATCGTGACGATGATGCTGGTGCTGGTGGGGCTGTCGACGTTGAAGCTGCGATGAGATGCAGATTGAACCGCGGGGACGCAAAGACGCGCAAGCCCGGCCGGAGCATCTCCGCGCCTGCGCGCCTCTTCGGTTAGGGTCGTCGCTTGGCGCCGGAGCTGGCGGGCAGAAAGGTGGTCGTGCTCGGACTCGGTGACACGGGGCTCTCGATGACGCGCTGGCTCGCGCGCCGCGGCGCGCTCGTTCGCGTCGCCGACACGCGCGCGGCCCCGCCGCACGCCGCGCTGCTGGCGCGGGAACTGCCGCGGGTGCCCGTGGCGCGCGGCGCCTTCACCGACGAGACGCTGCGCGGGGCCGAGCTCATCGCCATCAGCCCGGGAGTGGACCGGCGCGAGGAGCCCATCGCACGCGCCATCGCCGCCGGCGTGCCGGTGGCGGGCGACGTCGAGCTCTTTGCGCGCGTGCTGGGCGCGAGCCGCGAGCCGCCGGCCGCCGGCGGCCGGCCGTCACTTGCCGGCGAGCGGCCCGTGATGCCGGCGCCGAAGGTCGTTGCCGTGACGGGCACCAACGGCAAGAGCACGGTCACCGCGATGGCGGGCGCGATGTGCCGCGGCGCGGGACTCGAAACCGTCGTCGCGGGCAATATCGGCGTGCCGGTCCTCGATGCGCTCGCCGCCATCGAGGACGGCGCCCCGGCGCCGCGGGTGTTCGTGCTCGAGCTCTCCAGCTTCCAGCTCGAGAGCACGGCGTCCCTCGTGGCCGACGCGGCGGCGATGCTGAACCTCTCCGAGGACCACCTCGACCGCTACGCGGGGCTCGCCGACTACGCCGCGGCGAAGGAGCGGGTGTTCCGGGGCGGGGGCGCGCAGGTGCTCGCACGCGCGGACCGCTGGAGCATGGAAATGGCGCGGCGCGGGCGCACCGTGCTCACCTTCGGGGCCGACGCGCCCGTCACCGGGTTCGAGTGGGGCATCGGCGGCACCGGCGGCTCGGCGGTGCTGCGGCACGGCGAACGCGAGCTCCTGCCGCTCGACGCGCTCCCGGTGGCGGGGCTGCACAACGCCTGCAACGCGCTGGCGGCGCACGCGCTCGTCCATGCGATCGGCGTGCCCGAGAGCGCCGCGAGCGCGGCGCTCCGCGGTTTCGCGGGGTTGCCGCACCGCCTGCAGCGAGTGGCGCTCGTCGATGGCGTCACCTGGTACGACGATTCGAAGGGCACCAACGTGGGGGCGACCGTCGCCGCGCTCTCCGGCATGCGCGAGCCCGTGGTGCTGATCGCGGGAGGCGAAGGCAAGGGGCAGGATTTCGCGCCGCTCGCGCGGGCGGTCGCGGGGCGCGTGCGAGCGGCGGTGCTGATCGGGCGCGACGCAGGCGCGATCGAACGCGCGCTCGCCGGCGCCGGCGCGGGCATCGAGCGCGCCGGCACGATGGAAGAGGCCGTGGCGCGCGCGCGCACGCTCGCGCGCCCGGGCGACGCCGTGCTGCTCTCGCCCGCGTGCGCGAGCCTCGACATGTTCCGCAACTACGTCCATCGGGGCGAGGCGTTCGCGGCCGCGGTGCGCGCGCTCGGCGGCGCGCCGCGGGAGCGCGGGTGAAAGGCCGCCGTGTTCTTCACCGACGTCAAACCGCGCGCGCCGCTCGCCGAGTACGACCGGGGTCTTGCCTGGACCGCCCTCCTGCTGCTCGCGACCGGGCTGGTGATGGTCTACTCGGCCTCCATCGCGATCGCGGAGGGCAGCCGGGCGAGCGGCTACCAGCCGGCCTACTTCCTGGTTCGGCACGCGGTCTTCGCCGCGCTGGGGATCGCGGCGGGCGCCCTCGCGTTCCAGGTCCCGATGCGCGCGTGGCAGCGCGCCGCGCCGTGGCTGTTCCTGCTCGGCGCGGGTGCGCTGGTGCTGGTGCTGCTGCCCGGCATCGGGCGCGAGGTGAACGGGAGCCGGCGCTGGCTCTCGCTACAGGTCGTGACGGTCCAGCCCTCCGAGTTCGTGAAGCTGCTCGTGGTGCTCTATGCCGCCGACTACACGGTGCGCAAGGCCGGCCACATGGCGAGCTTCCGCAGGGGCTTCCTGCCGATGTTCGTGGTGATGCTGGTGGTGGGCGCGCTGTTGCTCGCCGAGCCGGACTTCGGCGCGTTCGCGGTGATCGCGGTCATCGCCGCGGGCGTGCTCTTCCTCGGCGGCATGAACTGGCGGCTGTTCGCGGGCCTGATGGCGCTGCTCCTTGCCGGGTTCGTGCTGCTCATACTCGCGGCGCCCTACCGGCTGCAACGCGTGCTGGGATTCATGGACCCGTGGTCCGATCCCTACGGCAAGGGCTACCAGCTCTCGCACGCCCTGATCGCGTTCGGGCGCGGGGAGTGGCTCGGCGTGGGGCTCGGCGGCAGCGTGGAGAAACTCTTCTACCTGCCGGAGGCTCATACGGACTTCCTGCTCGCGGTGATCGCGGAGGAACTCGGTTTCGCCGGAGTCGTGGCGATCATCGTGGCCTTCGCGTGGATCGTGCTGCGTGCCTTCGCGATCGGCCGGCGCGCCGCGGCGCTCGAGCGGCCGTTCGCCGCGCTGGCCGCGCAGGGTATCGGGCTGTGGATCGGGGTGCAGGCGATCGTCAACGTCGGCGTCAACACGGGCATGCTGCCCACGAAAGGGCTCACGCTGCCGCTGGTCTCGTTCGGCGGGAGCGCGCTGGTCGCATCGTGCTGCGCGCTGGCGGTGCTCCTGCGCGTCGACTGGGAGAACCGGCAGCTCATGCGGGGCTTCACGGTATGACGACGAAGCATTCACCGCGGAGGCGGAAAGACGCGGGGGATACCGACATGAGCAGGCCATGGACTTGCCGTCGCTCCGCGCCCCCGCGTCTCCGCGGCCGCCCGGAGGGCGCCGCGTGAGCCGGACGATCATGATCATGGCGGGCGGCACGGGTGGGCACATCTTCCCGGCGCTCGCCGTCGCCGACGAGCTGAAGCGCCGCGGCTGCAATGTCGTGTGGCTCGGCAGCCGCGCGGGAATGGAAGCGCGGCTCGTCGCCCCGCTCGGCTACACCATGGTGTGGATCCGCTTCGCGGGCGTGCGCGGCAAGGGCTTCGTGCGCCTTCTCACGCTGCCGCTCGAGCTGCTGCTCGCGTTCTGGCAGAGCGCGCGCGCGATTTTCGCGCACCGCCCCGACGCGCTGCTCGGGATGGGCGGCTACGTCTCGTTCCCGGGCGGCATGATGGCTGTGCTCTTCAACCGCCCGCTGGCGGTGCACGAGCAGAATTCCGTGGCCGGGCTCGCCAACCGCGTCCTTGCCAGGGTGGCGGATCGCGTGCTGACCGGCTTCCCCGGTGCGCTCGGCAAGGCCGCGGTCTGGATCGGCAACCCCGTGCGCGGCGAGATCGCCGGGCTCGCCGCGCCCGAGGCGCGCTACGCCGCGCGGGCGGGCGGGCTGAGGTTGCTCGTGGTCGGCGGCAGCCAGGGCGCGCAGGCGCTGAACGACGTGGTGCCCGAGGCGCTGGCGCTGCTGCCCGCCGCGGAGCGCCCGCACGTCACCCATCAGGCGGGCGCCGCGCACGGAGCGGCGGTGAGCGGGCGCTACCGGGCGCTCGGCGTCGCGGCCGAGGTGATGGAGTTCATCGACGACATCGCGCGACGCTATGCCGATGCCGATCTCATCGTCTGCCGCGCCGGCGCTTCCACCGTCGCCGAGCTCGCCGCCGCGGGGGTCGCCTCGGTGCTGGTGCCTTACCCGCACGCGGTCGACGACCACCAGACGGGCAACGCGCGCTTTCTCGCGGGCCGCGGCGCTGCCCTGCTGGTGCCGCAGGCCGAGTTCACCGCGGCGCGCCTCGCGGAAGCGCTCGCCGGGTTCACGCGCGAGCGACTGCTCGCGATGGCGCGCTCGGCGCGCGCGGTGGCGAGGCCGGACGCGGCGCGCGCGCTCGCCGAGGCGTGTCTGGAGCTTGCCGGGTGAACGAGTTGAGCGCCGCGAGCAGGGAGCAGGGGCCCCTCCGGGGATGCGACCGGCCGCGAGCGGCGCCGGCCCCCGGGGCGACTGCGCGAGTCATCGTGGACAACGTGCGATGAGACACAAGGTGAAGCGCGTGCATTTCGTGGGCATAGGGGGCGCCGGAATGAGCGGCATCGCCGAGGTGCTGATCACGCAGGGCTACGCAGTGAGCGGGTCCGATCTCGTCGAGAGCGCCGCCACCCGGCGCCTGCGCGAACTCGGCGCGACCCTTAGCGTCGGGCACGCGGCCGCGCACGTGGCGGGCGCCGACGCGGTCGTGGTTTCGACGGCGGTAGGTGACGGGAATCCCGAGGTGGAGGCTGCCAGGGCGAGCGGCATCCCGGTCGTGCCGCGCGCGCTGATGCTCGCCGAGCTGATGCGGCTCAAGCAGGGCATCGCGGTGGCCGGCACGCACGGCAAGACGACGACCACGAGTCTCGTCGCGAGCGTGCTCGCCGAGGGCGGTCTCGATCCGACGTTCGTGATCGGCGGGCGTCTCGAAGCGGCGGGATCGCACGCCCGCCTGGGCGCGGGTGAATTCATCGTCGCGGAGGCGGACGAGTCGGACGCCTCGTTCCTCTGCCTGCAGCCGGTGCTGGCGGTCGTCACGAACATCGACGCCGATCACATGGAGACCTACGACCATTCGATGGACCGGCTGCGGCAGGCGTTCGTCGATTTTCTCCAGCGCCTGCCCTTCTACGGCGTCGCCGTTCTCTGCGCCGACGACGGGAACGTGCGGCGCATCATGCCGCGGGTATCCAAGGCGATCGTCACCTACGGCCTCGCGGAGGACGCGCGGGTGCGCGGCCGCGACCTCGTCGCCGACGCGGGGCGGATGCACTTTCGAGCCGCCCGCGAGGGCGGGGCGGATCTCCCCGTGACGCTCAATCTCCCGGGCGTGCACAACGTGCAGAACGCGCTCGCCGCGATCGCGGTGGGCCTCGAGTTGAACGTACCCGAGGAGCGCATCGTGAAGGCGCTCGCGGAGTTCCGCGGCGTGGGCCGGCGTTTCCAGGTGCACGGCAGGGTGCGCCTGCCCGGAGGAGGTGCGTTCACGCTGGTCGACGACTACGGCCATCACCCGGCGGAGATGGCCGCGACGCTCGCGGCCGCGCGCGGCGCCTACCCGGGAGCGAGGCTCATGCTCGCGTTTCAGCCGCACCGTTACACCCGCACGCGCGACCGCTTCGAGGACTTCGTCGCGGTGCTCTCGAGCGTCGATGCGCTGGTGCTGACCGAGGTCTATCCCGCCGGCGAGGCGCCGATTGTCGCGGCCGACGGCCGCGCGCTCGCGCGCGCGGTGCGCGTGCAGGGCAGGGTCGAGCCGGTGTTCGTCGAGAAAATCGCGGACATGCCCGCCGCCGTGCTCGCGGCCGCCTGCGACGGGGACGTGGTGTTGACGATGGGCGCGGGTTCGATCGGCACGGTCGCCCCCCAGCTCGCGAGCCGCCCGCGCAGTGTGAACGGGA
>JADZGE010000079.1 GCA_020854035.1 Burkholderiales bacterium
AGTTCGCGCGCGCCCATCCCGAGAACTACGAGCCCGCTTTCCAGACCACCTTCCGCGATCTCATCGCCAAGCTCGATCCGCCGGCTGCTGCCGACTGAACCCGGTGAAGTTTGCTCACGCTATGTGAGGGACGCCGTCGCCCAAACCTCAACCAGCGTGATCAGAATTGCCGGCCGAGCACATCAATTTACGTGCGCAGGCTCACTACGATATGCTTAAGCAGGTGGTGCGGGACGCGGGAGCGAGAGTCGAGTAACCATCTCCCGTCACCCGTACCTCGTCACCTTCATCCTGTCACCCTCGACTCGTCACTCCCAATCCGGGAAACCATGGCACTGAAAAAGGGATTCAGAAAGCTCCTCGCCGAGGCCGAAGGCAGGGCTCCCGGCATCTCCGTCGAGGACGCGCGCAAGCGCCACGGCGACGGCAGTGCCCTCTTCGTGGACATCCGCGACGTGCGGGAACTCGAGCGCGAGGGCATGATCCCCGGCGCCTTCCACGCCCCGCGCGGGATGCTGGAATTCTGGGTGGACCCGGACAGCCCGTACTACAAACCGGTCTTCACCGAGGAGAAGACCTACATACTCTACTGCCACAGCGACTGGCGCGGGGTGCTCGCGGCGGCGACATTGAAGGAGATGGGGTTGCCGAACGTCTACCACCTCTCCGGCGGCTACAGCGAGTGGCGGAAGAGCGGCGCACCAATGGCGCAGAGGAAGAAGAAGGCGGATGGATGAAGGAGACGGGCGACGGGGAACTTCGAAGGAGTAAGAAGCAGCACCACCCCGGCGTTTCGCGCCACCCCCTGAATGGAAGGGA
Source organism: Burkholderiales bacterium (assembly GCA_020854035.1). Classification (GTDB taxonomy): domain Bacteria; phylum Pseudomonadota; class Gammaproteobacteria; order Burkholderiales; family SG8-41; genus SG8-41. Next base: position 820 of record JADZGE010000079.1, read on the forward strand.
ATGGATGGTTTTCTCCCCTCTCCCCGGGCGGGGCGGTACCGCCGGTGACGGGGAGGGGTAGAGATTGCGTACTGCCCGCCACGGGCCGGGCGTCAGAACCGGTACAGCTTCTCCGGGTTCCTGACCAGCACCTGTTCGCGCGCCGCCGCGTCGGGTATCCACTCCGCCAGCACGTCGGCGAGGTCACCGTCGTTCGGCATGGCGCCCTTCAGCATGACGTGCGGCCAGTCGGTGCCCCAGATGACGCGCGCGCGGTTCGCTTCCAGCACCGCTTTCGCGCAGGCGACGGTGTCCGGATACGGGAGCGGAGCGGTGGTGATGCGGTAGGGGCCGGTGAGTTTCACCCACGCCTTGCCGCGCTTCATGAGCCGCAGGAGCGCCCGGAATCCGGGATCATCCGGCTGTTTCCCGATGTTCATGTAGCCGAGGTGCCCCAGCACGATCTCGACCGGAAAATCGCCCATCGCGCGGTCGAGGTCGGGAAACTCGTCCACGTGCATGAGAAACTCCATGTGCCAGCCGAGCGGCGCGATGCGGCGCGCGAGCCGCGTCAGCGACGCCATGGGGAGCGTTCCCGGTTTGCGCTCCTTCACGTCGACGATGTTCACGCGCGCGCCGCGCACGCCCGCCGCGTCGAGCCGCTCAAGTTCGGCATCGGAAATCCCCTCGTCGACCACCGCGACGCCGCGCAGCCGCCCGCCCGCGGCCCGCATCGCATCCAGCATGGCCGCGTTGTCGGTGCCGTAGACGCTCGGCTGGATCAGCACGGCGCGCTCCACCCCCAGCGCATCGAGCAGGCGGAGGTAGTCCTCCAGCACGCAGTCGGGCGGGGTATAGACGCGCGCGGGAGAATAGGCGTAGCGGGCCCTCGGTCCCATCACGTGGGCGTGCGTGTCGCAGGCACCGCGCGGAAACGCGAGTCTCGGCGCGCGCGGGCCGAAATCCGGCCCCGCGCATTCCGGCGCTTCCGCACCGGCGTGCGTGGAACCGGCGGATGAAGTCATGAAACTCCCTCGATCGCTGTGCCGGGCGTGCCCGACTCCTTACAAGGCAACGGGATCCCCGGGTTTCCTTCCCGGGGAATGCGCTGAACGAAGTCCGGCAAACTGCTACTGGAAGTAGGTGCCCCCGTTCACGAGGTAGCACTGGCCGGTGATGTAGCCCGCGTTCACGCCCGCGAGGTGCAGCATGAGCGAAGTGCACTCCTCGACGCGGCCCTTGCGGCGGATCGGCTGGGTGTCGCGCACCGTTTTCTCGCTCTCGCGGGCGTCCCTATCCGCGCGGGCGATCGTGCCGGGGCCGATGCAGTTGGCGGTGATGTTGTGTTTGCCGAATTCCCTCGCGAGTCCGCGCGTGAAGCCGACGATGCCGAGCTTCACCATCGCCTTGGTCGCCCCGCCGCCGAGGTAGGGTGAGACGCCCGAGATGTTGATGATGCGGCCCCAGCCGCTCTCGATCATGAAGGGGAGCGCCTGGCGGCAGACGTGGTAGGGACCGGTCAGGTTGACGTCGATCGCGCGCGTCCACTCCTCGAACGTCGTCTCGAGAAACGGGCTCTCGGCGCGAAAGCCCGCGATGTTGACCACGACGTCGACGCCGCCGAGTTCCCTGCCGGCCGCCTTCACGAAGCCGCTCACCGCCGCGCCGTCGGTCACGTCGCACCGCTCCGCGACCACCCTGACGCCGAGCCTGCGCGCGTCATCGGCGACCCGGTTGAGTTCCCCCATCCTGGTGCTGGTGCAGATCGCGAGGTTCGCGCCCTCGCCGGCGAAGGCGAGAGCGGCCGCGCTGCCCATGTTGCGGCTCGCGCCGGTGACGAGAACGTTCCTGCCCTTCAGCCCGGTGTCCATGGACCTCCGATGCATCGCGCCGGATAGCGCTCGCCGATACCGGGAAGGCGACGGTGGCCGCGCGGTCCCGCCGCGCGCCCCTCACCCCGAAGGGAGAAAGCCATGCAGTTCGCCGGCCGAGGCCGCGGCCCCCTCAGGCCGCTTTCGCGTGCGTGCGGTCGAGGCCGGGCATGTCGAAGTCGAGCTTCTTCAATCCGTCGATGATCGAGTGCACCTGCATCGCGTTCAACTCGGTGAGCGGGGGGCGCACCGTGACCCACGCGGGGTCATCCGCGTAGTAGGCGATCACCTGCTTCAGCGCCGGGATCATGACGTACTGGCCGACCGTCTTTCGCACGGCGTTCAACGCCTCCTGCTGCGCGTCCGCGCCGGGCGCCTGCCACGCGCGGTAGAGCCGGTCGATCGCGGCGGGGTTGACGTTGGCGGTGGCGGAGATGCAGCCCGCGCCGCCGTTCCTCATGGCCGCGAGGAGGAAGGTCTCGCTGCCGGGGAAGACGTCGAAGCCGCTCTTCGCGAACGCCGAGAGGAATACCTGCGTGTTGTTCCAGTCCCCCGAGCTGTCCTTCATGCCCGCGATCGCGGTGGGGTACGCTTTCAGGAGCCGCTCGACGAGCTTCGGGGTGATGCCCACCACCGCCACGGGCGGGATGTGGTAGAGGTAGATGCGCAGGCGCGAATCGCCGACGCGCTCGACCACTTCCGCGTAGGTGCGGTAGAGCCCGTCCTCGGTCACGTCCTTGTAGTAGAACGGCGGCAGCATCAGCACGCCCGCGCACCCGGCCTTCACCGCGTGCTCCGTCAGGCGCACCGTGTCGGTGAGCGCGCAGCAGCCGGTGCCGGGCATCATGCGCGAGGCGTCCACGTCCGCGGCGAGCAGCGCGTCGAGGAGCGCGATGCGCTCGTTCACGGAGAGCGAGTTCGCCTCGCTGTTGGTGCCGAACACGGCGAGCCCGCAATTCTGGCCGGTGAGCCACCGGCAATGAGAGATGAAGCGTTCCGGGTCGGGCGAAAGATCGCGGTTGAAAGGTGTCACGACGGGCGAGAGCACGCCCCGTATGCGGTTCTGGGCCATGAAAGTCTCCTCGCGGTTGCGAACACGGCCGGGAGCCGGCCGTCGAGAAGCGAGATTCTCGCAGAATAGCACATCGAAATGCGCGCCGGCACGAGGCGGTCGCGCGGTTGTGTCCCGCTTGCCGCGGCGCTAAGCTTCGTTTCCCGGCGATCGGGCGGCAACGGGAATCGAGGAGCAGGTGAGCGAGCTCAGGGTGTTGAGCGCCGGGGCGGTGAAGCGCGGCGTGTCGAAAGTCGCGGCGGAATTCGAGCGCACGACGGCGAACCGGGTAAGCGTGGAATTCCGGACCGCGCCGGAACTGCGGGCGAGCCTCGCGGCCGGCGCGCGGGCGGACGTCCTCGTCGCGCCGCCGGCCGTCATGGACGAGCTCGCGAAGTCGGGCGGGCTTCTTCCCGGCAGCCGCGGTTTCCTCGGACGCTCGCGCATGGGTGTCGTCGTGCACGCGGGCGCCCCCGCGCCGCCGCTGCGCGACGCGGCTGAATTCTGCGCGGCGCTGCGGGCGGCGGGCGGCGTGGTCCACAACAAGGCTTCGAGCGGGATCCACGCCGCGCGCCTGCTGGAGAGGCTGGGGCTCGCGCAGGAACTCGGTGCGCGGATCGCCGTCGTCGATTCGGGAGCGGCGGTCATGGAGCACGTCGCGGCGCATCCCGGGTGCGTGGGGCTCGCGCAGATCCCGGAGATCATGGTGCTCGCGGACAGGGGATGCCCCGTGAAGCTCGCGGCGCCCCTTCCGCCCGACATCCAGAACGAGACGAGCTACGAGGCGGCGGCCCTTGCCGGTGCCGCCGCGGGGGCGCGGGAGCTTGCGGCGAGCCTCGCCTCCGATGCGGCGAAGCGGGTCTTCGCCGCGACCGGCATCAACTGACTTCGACAAACCCGAGGAGAACCCATGGTAAGAGCTGCGATCGTCGGTCTGGGATGGTGGGGCAAGACCATCGTCGAGAGCGTGCACGGCAAGAGCGAGAAGATTTCCTTCGTCGCCGCGAGTACCCGCACGCCCGCGAAAGTCGCCGATTACTGCCGCGAGAAGGGAATCGATCTTCGCGCGGGGCTGGACGACGTGCTGCGCGACCCGAAGATCGACGCGGTGGTGTACACGACCCCGCACAGCCAGCACGAGGAGCATATCCGGCTCGCCGCGCAGGCGGGCAAGCACGTCTGCGTGGAAAAGCCGTTCACGCTGACGGCGGCTAGCGCGCGCGCGGCGATCGATGTCGTGAAGAAGGCGGGCGTCGTCCTCGCCGTCGACTTCCAGCGGCGGTTCCATCCCTCCATCGCGGAGATCCGCAGGCGCGTGCGCGACGGGAGTCTCGGTCCGATCTCGTTCTGCGTGGGCGAGGTCTCGACGCCGAGCGGGCTCGCGGTCTCGGCGCAGTCGTGGCGCGTGAATCCCGAGGAGACGCCGGCCGGCGCCATGACCGGGCTCGGCGTGCACGTGATGGACGGGTTCATCGATCTCTGCGGCGAGGTCGACGAGGTCTATTGCATCAACGCGCGCCGCGCCGCGCCGCTGGTGGACGACACGACGGTGTTCACGATGAAGCACAGGAACGGCGTCATCTCGACGAACTACTGCACGCTCGCGAGCGCCGCGAGTTACTGCGTGGCGGTGTTCGGGAAGAACGGCATCGCGGAAACCGCGCGCCCCGGGCTCGATACCTTCCGCTTCATGCCGGTCGCGCAGGGCGGGCCCCACGCGACCGCCAAGCCGGAGGTGATCGAGCACAAGGGCGTGAACCCGGTGAAGAACGTGATGGAGGCATTCGCGGCCGCCATCGAGGGTGGCCCCCCCTTCCCGGTGACGCACGACCAGATCGTCCACGGTGTCGCCGTGTTCGAGGCGATCGTGAAGTCCGCGCGGACGGGCCGGCCCGAGAAGGTCGCCTGACTTGGCCCGGCGCGAAACGGGCGAGATCCGCGACGGCATGCGGATCGAGTGGGACGTGCCGGTGCCGATGGAGGACGGCGTGGTGCTGCGCGCCGACGTGTTTCGCCCGGTGGCGCAGGGCCGCCAGCCGGTGATCCTCACCTACGGCCCGTACGGCAAGTGGCTGCATTTCGGGGATCTCTACGATGTCCAGTGGCGCCGCATGTGCGAGGAGCACCCCGACGTTCCGGCGGGCTCCACCAACAAGTACCAGAACTGGGAGGTGGTGGACCCGGAGAAGTGGGTGCCGGACGGTTACGCCGTCGTGCGCGTGGATTCACGCGGCGCGGGCCGCTCGCCGGGCGTGCTGGATCTCTGGTCGGCGCGGGAGGCGCGCGATTACTACCACTGCATCGAATGGGCCGCGGCGAAGCCGTGGTCGAACGGACGCGTCGGGCTGAACGGCATCTCCTACTACGGCATGAACCAGTGGCAGGTCGCGGCGTTGCAGCCACCGCATCTCGCCGCGATCTGCGTCTGGGAGGGCGCGGCCGACTACTACCGCGACATGAGCCGCCACGGCGGCATCTACTGCACCTTCGCGGATACCTGGTTTCCGAAGCAGATCCTGCCGGTCCAGCACGGCAAGGGCACGAACGGCTTGCGCAGCCGCATGAACGGGGACTGGGTGGCGGGCCCGGAGACGCTGGCGCAGGAGGAACTCGGCGCGCAGCGGCGCGATTTCCCCGCCGAGTGTTACGCGGCGCGGCTCGCGAGCGACGACCATTGGCGCTCGCGCATGCCGGACTGGTCGAAGGTGACGGTGCCGCTGCTCTCCGCCGCCAACTGGGGCGGGCAGGGGCTCCACCCGAGGGGCAACTTCGAAGGGTTCGTGCGTGCGGCCTCGCGGGAGAAGTGGCTGGAGGTGCACGGCATCGAGCACTGGACGGAGTTCTACACCGACTACGGCGTGCGCACCCAGAAGCGCTTTTTCGGGCATTTTCTGAAGGGCGAGGACACCGGCTGGGGCGCGCAGCCGAGGGTCTCGTTGCAGGTGCGGCATCCCGGCGGGAAGTTCGTCGAGCGGGGCGAGAACGAATGGCCGCTCGCGCGCACGCAATGGACGAAATACTTCCTCGACCCGCGGGGACATTGCCTGTCGCCCGGGCCGCCGCCGGCGCCGGGTTCGGTGACCTACGCGGGGCTCGGCGACGGGGTGACGTTCCTCGCCACGCCGCTCGAGAAGGAGATCGAGATCACCGGCCCGGTGGCGGCGAAGCTCTGGGTGTCGTCCGCCACCCACGACGCCGACCTTTTTCTCGTCGTGCGCGTGTTCACGCCCGACCTGAAGGAAGTGACGTTCATGGGAGCGCTCGACCCGCACACGCCGGTCGCGCAGGGGTGGCTCCGCGCCTCGCATCGCAAGCTCGATCCGGCGTTGTCGCTGCCCTACCGGCCCTACCACACGCACGACGAGATCCGGAAGCTCGAGCCCGGACGGATCCACGAGCTCGACGTGGAAGTGTGGCCGACCTGCATCGTCGTCCCGAAGGGCTGCCGCATCGGGTTGACGGTGCGCGGGCGCGACTACGAGTGGCCCGGCGGAGCGGCGCCCGGGCTCGGCACGCTCGGCGCCGTTTTCACGGGCGTCGGGCCGTTCCGCCACGACGACCCGCGCGACCGGCCGCCCGCCGTCTTCGGCGCGGAGGTGACGCTGCACATGGGACCGGAGCATCCCGCGCACCTGCTGCTGCCGGTCATCCCGCCCGCCGATCGTTCGTGACGGAAGGGCGCGGCCTGCGGGCGGCCCGACGCAGGTCAGGCCGCCGCGCGGTCGAACTCGAGTATGTCGAAGCCGCTGTAGCGGTCGACGAGGTAGACGAGCCCGCGCTCGTCCACCTCGACGTCGTTGCTTTGCGGGCAGGCGCGCCCCGCCGCGGGCTCCGGTATGTAGTGGCCCGCTTCGCGCGGCGCCGACGGATCCGCGATATCGACGATCCGCAAGCCGCCGGCGAACCACGCGCAGTACATGAGCGTCGCGCCGCCCTTCATGTGCTCCTGGAACTGGTGCGCCCCGAAGCGTCCGGGCGCCGCGCGGCTCCACGGCGAGTCGAGCTCGCTCACTTCGAAGATCGAGAGCGGCTGGATCGCCGCGCGGTCGGTCACGTCGAACACCCACAGGCAGCCGTGCGGGCGCCCGCGGCGCTTCGCCATCTCCTCGGCGCTGTGTGCGTGGTCCTCCTCGTCGATCGCCACGGCGATCTTCCGCCCGGCGATGTCTGGCACGCCCATGAAGGTGTGCGAGGGCTCGGGGAACGGCGGGTGGTAGTTGTAGGCTCCCGCCGTCCGCGGCCTGCGGATGTCGGAGACGTCGATCACGCGCACGCCCCCGTGCCATACGCCGGCCCACATGGTGTCCCCCTGCCGCAGCGCGTGGTGCAGGCGATGCTGGCGCCCGGGCCACGTCGGCATCTCGCCGCCCGCGAGGTGCTGCCCGGGCAGCCACCAGCGCGATACTTCCTCCGGCTTCGCCGGGTTGCGAATGTCGTAGTTCACGAGGATGTTCCCGATGTAGCCCGGCATCTCGGTGGAAATGTAGGCGTGGTTCTCGTCCATGTCGAAGCGGTGCACGCCGCGCCCGTGCGTGCGCTGGTGGGTGACGAGCTTCGGCCGCGAGCGGTCGGAGATGTCGTAGATCTTGAAGCCGCCCTCGTTGTAGGGATTTTTCTCCGCGGCTTCGACGGCGGGTATGTCGGATTCGTTCACGCCGAGCTTCGCCGCGAGCTCGCCGTGGGTGGGCGCGCGCCCGAGGGCACCGGCGAGCTCCGCGCGGAGCCTCGGCAGCTCGTCCGCCTTGCGCCCGATCGCCGTCGCGTTCTGTTCCATGTTCACGATCATGATGTCGCCGGCGACCCGCGCCTTGTGGCTGTGCGAATGCGGGTCGCCGACCGGCACCTGCGCGAGTAGCTTCGGGTGCTTCGCGTCGGACACGTCGAGAATGCTGGTGCCGAGCCCCTGCCTGTTCGTGATGTGGCCGACGTAGGCGAACTTCCCGTCCACGCACACCTGGCCCGCGCCGGGCAGGTCGAGGTGCGAGACGCGCTTCACGTTGCGGGCGAGGGCGGGGGTCCGGTTCGGGGCGTTCATGGGAACCTTTCCGATCGTTGGGCGGGAACGAAGACGGATTCTACAATCGAACTTGACACGCACGCGCTCCGCCCGCCGCGCGGATCATCAACTCGTGGTTCAATATGGCGCCTGGGGAATCGCCCGGCAAGGAGGAATCCCGTGAAACTGCGCGACGCGGCGATCGCCGCTCTTGCACTCGCCGCGGTGCCTGGCGCGGCGGCCCAGGACTATCCGGCCCGCACCGTGCGGCTCATCGCGCCGACCGGGCCGGGGGGAGCGACCGACACGCTCGCCCGCATGGTGGCCCAGAAGCTCTCCGAGCGCTGGCACCGCGGCGTCATCGTGGACAACCGGGTGGGAGCGACCGGCAACATCGGCGCGGAGATCACCGCGCGCTCCGCGCCGGACGGCTACACGCTGGTGGTGGGCGGCGCGGCGCACGCCATCAACATGACGCTCTACCGCAACGTGTCCTACGACCTCGGCCGCGACCTCGCCGCGGTCGCGCGCCTCGCCGGCTACCCGAGCGTGATCGTCGTCCACCCGTCGCTGCCGGTTGCCTCCGTGAAGGAGCTGATCGCGCTCGCGCGGGCGCGGCCGGGGCAGCTCAATTTCGGGTCTCCCGCCCCGGGCTCGCCGAACCGGCTCGCCATGGTGCAGTTCATGATCATGGCCGGGGTGAAGATGACCGACGTGCCCTACAAGGGCGGCTCCGGGCAGATGGTGATCGATCTCGTGGCGGGGCAGGTGCAGCTCGCCTCGATGGGATTGCCGCCGTCGATCGCCTACATCGAGTCGGGGCGGCTGCGGGCGCTCGCCGTGACGAGCCTCAAGCGGGCATCGCTCCTGCCCCATCTGCCGACCGTGAGCGAGACCGGGCTCCCGGGATTCGACGTGACGACGTGGTTCGGCGTGTTCGCGCCCGCCGCGCTGCCGAAGCCGCTCGTGGCGAAGCTGAACGGCGAGATCAACGCCTTGCTGGAGCTGCCCGACGTGAAGGAGCGCCTCGCGCGCCTCGGCGCGGAGCCGATGCCGCAGGCGCCGGAGGACTTCGCGCGCTACGTGCGCGAGGAGATCGTGCGGTGGGGAAAGATCGTCAAGGCGGCAGGGGCGACGGCGGACTGACCGGCGGATCATCGAACCTTGCGTAACGGGCGATCGAGCGACGAGAGGCGCGCGGTGAAGGCGCGCCGTCTCCGGAGCGGGACGTTCGCGGGAAGCACGGTGGCTCGAGCGCCTGATGCGCCGCCCGGGGCGCGCTTCCAGGAGCGCGTACGGCGGCCATTCGCCTTTCTCCGGCGGGCGCTCCTGCTTTTCGTCTGTCTTGCCCCGCCGCCCGCGGTTTCCCGGTCGATCGATGTGCTCTGGTACACCTACGCGCACCCCGAGTCGATCTACGTCCAGAAGATCCGGGAGCTCGCCGGGGTCGTGCACACGCTGCCGCGGTCGAACGGCCTGCGGTGGAAACTCACCTTCCTGCGTCCCGAGTCACCGGCACCGGCATTCGGTGAATTCAACGTCCTCGTGATCCACGGCGCCGAGCTCGGCTACACCGGCCGCTACTTCCCCGCGCTGGGGTACGTGGATCCGAGGCAGCCGAGAACGACTCCCGATTATCGGGGCATACTCCTCAACCGGAAAGCGATCGAGGCGGCGCGCGGCGAGCGTACCGTCATCAGCGGCTCGGACGCCGATGTTCACACGATCACGGGCGACACCGGGAATGCGCCGGCGGATCCGACCGCCCAGGGGCGACGGGTGACATGCCATCCGGTCATCCTCGCGCCGGGCTGCTGGGACGGCGCGCTCGGTCATCTGGTGAACGCCGTCAACTGGGCCGGGAGCGGGCGCGGGCTCGGCATCGTCTCGCTCGTGGCGGCCGAGTATCCCGGCGCGTTGTGGTGGGTCGATCACCGGTCGTTCCTGCGGCGGGAACTCAAGGGACATGTCACCGTGTGGGACCGGAACGGCACGCGCGAGAACAACCCGGTGATACCGGAGGCGATGAAGGGGCACCCCCTGAATGCGGGCCTTACCAGCCGGGGGCTCAGCAACTGGAGGAACTCGTTTCATGCCGGATTCGCCGGGTCGATCCCGGGCTACTTCGCCGTCGTGAACTCGAGCCGGTACCCGGGGCTCGCCGTCGTGATCGCTCGCGAGAAGCCCCCGGGCGCGGGAATCACCGGTGCGGCGCCGGCGGCCTCCGGCGGGCAGTCCCGGCCGGGCGGCTCGCGCGCCGGGGAGTGAGCGCGCGCCGGCCGCGCCGATGCCGCGGCACTATCCCGCCGTGATCGCCTGCGCCGCCGCCGATGCGCCGAGCGCACGATTGCTTCCAGCGCGGCGCGGCCGCAGATCGCCTGCTCGATCGTCACCGGGTCCGGCGCACACCCGGCGGCGGCGTCCGCGAATGCCTCCAGTTGCGCGCGCTCGAGGTCGGTCTGCGCGCAGGCGCGTGTCTCGGGCCGGCCACCCGGCCTGCCAACCGTGAGTTCGTGCTCGCCGCGGATTTCGGCCCAGGCACGCGAACCGGTCGCCTGCAGGCGCCAGTAGTCCGACGCGCTCTGAAAGGCGGCGAGGTAGCCCGTCGCGCCGCCGGCGACGCGCAGGAGAGGAGCATCGCCGTGACCTCGCCGGTGCGCGGAGCGGCGCGCCCCCGTCGCGATCCTCAGCGCCCCCGCAATGCCGCCGCGAGCGTGCGGACCGAACGCAGGTTCTCCAGGTCCGCCACCGCGGCGGGAACGCTGTCGAGCGCGGCGTCCGCCAGCACCCCGCGTGCCGCCTTGCGGAACTTGTCCTCGACCTCGGCGCGGGAGAGCGGGTGCTCGGGGCTGCCCTTGGGATGCATGCAGCGTTCCGTGAATGCCGCGCCGCCGCCCGTGACGGCCTCCACCACCGCCTGCACCCCCGCGAGCGCGGGATCGGGAACGAGCTCCACACGCTCCGTGGCATAGCGGCGCAGCGCCGGGTCCTCGCATCGCGACGGCTCGAACTGGGCAAGCGACGCGTCGGCATCGTGCAGCGCGACGGCGGCGGTGTAGTGGATCGAGCTCGACGCCTGCCAGCGCCCGTCCCACGTCCGCCGGTGGGCATAGGCCTCGTACGACGCGGGGCTTAACCGCACGCGCAGGCGCTCGACCCGGTCCGCGCCGAGCCCGTGGCGCTCCCGCAACGCGAGGAGCGCCGTGATGACGCCCTGGCTCGCGGCGGCGGCCGGCCACGGGCGCAGCGCAATCCTCTCCATTTCCCAGTGCTCGCCGAGCGCGGCGGCGAGGTCCTCGCGCGGCGGCGCCCCGGAATAGGCCGGGTAGAACCCGCCGTCTTCCTCGGTGAGGAAGCATCCGGTCGCGACGAAACCCTCCCCGGCGAGGAGCGCCGCCATGAGGCCCGAGAGCGCGCCGCGGCACTGGTGAAATTTCACCGTCGGCGTGCCCCATGCCGCGAACGTGCCGGCCGCCTGGCTGCCGGCGAGTCCCAGCGCCGCGGCCATGCGGGCTTTCGGGAGGCGCCGCAGCCGTCCCACCGCGGCCGCGGCACCGAACGGGCCGATCGTGCCGGGGCCGTGAAAACCGCGCCGCCGGAACGCGCCGTAGTCGAGCCCCGCCGCGACGCGCACCGCCGTCTCGAACCCGGCGACGAGCGCGGCGAGAAACTCGCTTCCGCCCGCGCCCTCGCGCTCGCCAACCGCCAGCAGCGGCGGCACGATCACGGGCTGGAGGTGCGTCGCGGTCGGACGGTAGACGTCGCACATCGATACCGCGGTGACGAGGAAACCGTTCATGAGCGTCGCGCCCGCGAGCGACAGGGGCTCGCCGCCGATCACGGTCGATTCGCGCGAGGCGCCCAGTTGCTCGGCGAAGCGGCGCACCGCCGGGGACTCCTCGCCGCGGTGTCCGGCCAAGGCGCAGGCGAGCGCGTCGAGGAAGAGATCCTTCGCGAACGCCCGCACGCGCGCGGGGATGCGCTCGCAGTCGAGCCCCGCCGCGAACCGCGCCAGCGCGCCGGTCGCCTCGGTGTCCCGCGCGGGTGGAACGGGATCAGGCAAGGACGCGCGCCCCGAGCTTCTCCATGAGCTCGCCGTTGGTGAGCACCCATCCGAGCCGGCGCCGGACGTTGTCGAGCGCGAACTCGTGCAGGTCCGGCCCGTAGGCGGTCGCCACGCAATCGGCCGCCACGACGACTTTCAGGTCCCGGCAGTAGGCGGCGAAAGCCGTGCACAGCACGCAGGTGTTGGTGTTGGCGCCGAGCAGGATCACGGTGTCGGCGCCGATCACGCGCAGCAGCACTTCGAGATTCGTGCCGTAGAAGGAATCGAAGCGGCGCTTGCTGTCGACGAGGAGGTCCCCGGGCTCGACGCCGAGCTCCGCGATCAGCTCCGCCTCGGGCGAGCCCACGATCTTGTGGTCCTTCATGTTGCTGCGCGCGTGCGGGGTGAGCGAGAGCTTCGCCTCGTTCAGCGCCAGCACGAAGGGATGCGTGCTGTCGCGCTCGAAGCGGTACCACTGGCTGCTCACGTGTATCACGCGCACGCCCGCGGCCCGCAGCGCCGGCAGCAGCTCGCGCGTCCCGTCGAGCACGCGCCGCACCTCGTCAGGCGGCAGCGGCAGGGTGCCGATGCGCGTGTCGAACGCGCCGCGCTGCATGTCGATCGTGATCGCGACGGCGCGCGCCGGATCGAGCGCGAGCGCGTCCTTCATGCGGTCGATCAATGCCGAACGGTCCAGTCTCGTGACGGTATCGCTCATTTCTCCCTCCTCCGGTTGCATTGGCGGCTACTCCGCTTCCAGCCGTTCCGGCAGGAAGAATCCCGGCGCTCCCGCGGCGTAGACGCCCCGGCCGCGGTTCGGGTGGATCACGACCTTGCGGTCGAGACGCGCGTCCTTGCGTCCCGCCAGCGCGTCGAGCATCCAGTCCGCGACGGCGTGCAGGCGATGATACCCGCCCAGGTGGCTCGATGGGCCGCTGCCGTGCCCGTCATTTTCCATCAGCCAGAACTCGCGCGGCCCCTTCAGTGCCTCGAAGATGTCCACCGCCTCCTCGAGCGGGGTCATGGGGTCGTACTCGCCGACGACGAGAAGTGAGATCGCCTCGATGCGGGCGAGTTCATCGTCCGTGAGCGCCATGCCCTCGACCATTTCGTCGAACTCGGCCTCGTCCTCGATGTTCGCCATGTGCATGAAGCGCTTCTTGAAGTGCGGCGAGCACATCTCGAAGATGCCGCGCTTCGCGCCGTAACACGCGCTGCCGGCCGCGAGCGCCTTCAGCCGCCGGTCGCGCGCCGCGAGGCTCATGATCCAGTAGGTCCCCATGGACCAGCCCACGCCGCCCAGGCGCGTCATGTCGACCTCGGGCCGGCGGGCGAGAAAGTCGATCGCCGCGGCCCCGGCGCGCTGCCAGTTGTCGGCGGTGATCCAGATCCCGCGCTGGAGCGCGAGGCCCTGGCCGGGCCCGTCGAGCGCGAGCACGTTCATGCCGCGCGCGACGAAGGGGTTGTCGAGCGGGTCGGGGAAGAGCTCCATCGGCACGTCCATCCCGTTCGAGAACATGACCGTCGGCGCCGGAGCGTCACCGCGCGCGCGGTAGAAGATCCCGGGCAGGCTGCCGCCTTCGAACGGGATCTCGACCCATTCCATCGGCGCCGGGTTCAACTCGACGACCTTGCGGAAGCACGCCGCGAGCCTGCCGTACAGGTACTCGCTTTCGCGGTTGCCGTCGTAGGGGAGCGGGTGCAGGGCGCCGTGGTAGCTCTCCACCGCCTTGTGGTAGAGCTCGCACGCGGTCAGCAGGTGGCCGGCGGCCTCGGCCGCGCGCGCGAGGGTTTCGCGGTGGCGCGCTTCCTTCTCCATTTCGCGCGGGATCATGGCGTAGGACTTCACGCTCGCCGGGAGCGTGCGCCCGTCGTAGAAGTACTGCCGGTCGCGGCCGGTCTGCTTCACCATCCAGTCGTGTATCCATTGCTGGCTGTCGCGGCGGCGCCGCAGCGTCATGTTCGGGCCCGGTCTGCTGCTTTCCTTCGGCACGGTTCGGTCTCCTTGGTCTGCGTTGCGAAGCACGGCGGGGCCGCGCGGTTTCATTCGGCCGCCGCCCGCTTCACGCGCGAGAACGGCTTCAGCGTGGCGGCGGCGAGAAACGCCGCCGCCGCGACGAGGAGCGCCGCGGCGAGCGGCCGCGACAGGAATATCGAGGGATCCCCCGCGGACATCTCCAGCGACTTGCGCAACCCCTTCTCCATGAGCGGCCCCAGTATCAGCGTCAGCACGAGCGGCACCGCGGGGATGTCGAGCTTCCGGAACGCGTAGCCCGCGAACCCGAAGACGAGCATGACCCCGACGTCGAACACCGTGCCCTTCAGGCTGTAGGCGCCCAGCACGCAGAAGCCGAGGATGACCGCGGCGAGCAGCGCGTAGGGGATCCTGAGGATATGGAGCCACAGCGGGATCAGCGGCAGGTTGAGGATCAGGAGGATCACGTTGCCGAGGTAGAGGCTCGCGATGACGGCCCACACGAAATCCGCGTGCTCGGAGAAGAGGAACGGCCCGGGCGTGAGCCCGTTCATCATGAGCGCTCCCATGAGCAGCGCCATGCCGGCCGATCCCGGGAGGCCGAGCGTGAAAAGCGGGATCATCGCCGCGCTCGCGTAGGCGTTGTTCGTGGTCTCCGGCCCGGCCACGCCCGCGATCGCGCCCGATCCGAAACGCTCCGGGTGGCGCGAGAGCTTCTTCTCGAGCGCGTAGGAGAGGAAGGTCGGAACGGTAGCGCCCATGCCGGGCACGAGTCCCAGCGCGAAACCGAGGAGCGTGCCGCGGGCGATCGGCCCCGCGGACTCCCTCAGGTCGGCGCGGGTCGGCATGAGGGTCCCCATGTGCGTTTGAAATACCGCCCGCTCCGGGTGCGCCGCGTTCGCCAGCACCTCGCTCACGCCGAACAGTCCCATGACGACCGGCACCACGCCGAGGCCGTCGAGGAGTTCGAGCTGGCCGTAGGCGAAACGCGGCGCGCCCATGACGGGATCGGTGCCGACCATGCCGACGAGCAGGCCGATCATGGCGGCGACGAGGCCGCGCACGAGCGAAGCACCCGCGAGCACCGTGACGAGCGTCAGCCCGAGCACCATGAGCGCGAAGTACTCGGGCGGACCGAACCTCACGGCGAGCTCGGCGAGCGGCAGCGACATCGCGACGAGACCCGCCGTCGCCAGCGTGCCGCCGGCGAACGAGCCGAGCGCCGCGACGGCGAGCGCCGCCCCGCCGCGCCCGCGCTTCGCCATCTCGTAGCCGTCGATGCAGGTGACCGCGGAGGATGCCTCTCCCGGCACCCGCATGAGGACCGAGGTGATGGTGCCCCCGTAGGCCGCGCCGTAGTAGATCGCGGCGAGCATGATGACGGCGCCGGTGGCGGGCAGCACGAACGTCACGGGGAGGAGTATCGCGATACCGGCGCTCGCGCCGAGCCCCGGCAGCACGCCCACCAGCGTGCCGAGCACGCACCCGGCGAACGCGAAGAGGAGGTTGACCGGCTGCGCCGCGATGGCGAAGCCGTTCAGCAGGTGCTGGAGCGTTTCCATGGCCGCCCTGATGAGTCCCGTTTCGCCGCGGCGCCGGGTGCGTCGCCTCCGCTCACGCGCCCACCCGGCCGGCCGGCAGCGGGACCTGCAGGACCGAGTCGAACAGGTGGTAGGCGCCGACGCTCCCCGCGAGCGCGATGGCGAGGATCACGAGCGGCCGCCTCTCGCCCAGCGCGGGCAGCAGGAACAGGAAAAAAGCGAGCATCGTCAGCCGGAATCCCAGCGCTTCCATCAGGGCGATGGCGCCGGCGAGCGCGATCACGATCGCCGCCGCCCGCCGCCGGCCGTCGCGGTCCGGGAAGAAATCCGCGGGCAGCGCCTCGCCGCCGGCCCGCCCCGCCTGCCAGATCATGCAGCCCGCGAGCGTCCCGAGAGCGAGCGCGACCCAGAAGGGGAAGAACCCCGGCCCCGGCCCGAGCGGCGTGTAGAACTTCAGCCCGAGCGACTCCCACATCGTCCATGCCGCGAGCAGCAGGAACGCGACGCCGGCGATCCGGTGCGCACGCTTCACTGCGGCAATCCGGCCACTCGCGTCCCCGGCGGTCACTGCCCGACGAGCTTCATCAGGGAGCGGATTTCGCTCTCCTGCCCCCGCCAGTACTGCATGAAGGCGGCGCCGCTCGTGTAGCGCGTGAGAAGATTCGACGCTTCCATCCGCGCGAGCACGGCCGGGTTGAGAATCGCCCGCTGGAGCGCCACCTCGAGCACGCGCGCGATCTCCGGGCGCACGCCGCGCGGAACGGCGAACGCGCGCGTCGAGTTCGAGTAAAGGCCCCGGTAGCCGAGCTCGTCCATGGTCCGCACCTCGGGGAGGTAGCGGCTGCGCTCGCGGTCCATGAGGGCGAGAAAGCGGAGCTTCCCGGATTTCGCATGGGGAACCCACGAGCCGACGATGGTGAAGGCGACGTCCACGTTGCCCCCGAGGATCGCCGCGAGGTTCTCGGCGCCGCCGCCGTCGAACTGCACGGTTGCGAAGCGCACGCCGGTCTGCTTCTCGAGCTGCAGCAGGCCCAAGTGGTTCGCGCCGAGGATGCCCGTGGAGCCCGCCCGCATCTTTCCCGGGTTGGCGCGCGCGCCCTCGATCACCTCCTTCACCGAGCGCAAGGGGCTGTCGCCGCGCACCGCGATGCCGATCGGGTCCACCACGTGCTGGGCGAGCGCCTGGAAGTCCTTGAAGCCGAACGCGGCCTTGCGGCGCGGATCGAGGTAGATGGTGGCGATCGCGGGCAGGGTGATGAGCCCCATGGTGTAGCCGTCCGGTTTCGCGAGCGCGAGCTCCTGCAGGCCGATCTGCTGGCCCGCCCCGGGTCGATTGACGACGACGACGTTCGCCCCGCCGAGTTCCTTCTCGAGGAACGGCACGATCGTGCGCGCGGCGATGTCCGCGCTGCCTCCCGCGGCGGAGTTGATGATGAGGCGCAGCGGGCGTGCCGGGAAGCCCGCGACCTTCGGCATCGCGGGCGGCGCCGCCTCGCCCGCGGCGGACTGCGCGAGCACGGCGGGCGCGCCGGCGCCGGCGCAGGCCGCGGCGAGGAGCGCGGCGCCGGCGAGCAGCGCGCGGCGCGCGAAGCGGATGGAGCCGTCTTGCCGGTCGTTGCGGCGGATCGCGTCTGTCATGAGCGCTCCTTTCGTTGTGCGATCGAACTTCCCTTCAGAACCTGTCCACGCGGTAGGGCGCCGGATCGATGTGCGGCGGGGCGCCGGTCACGAGCTCGGCGACGAGCCGCCCGGTCGGCGCCGCGCACGTGAGGCCGAGGTGTCCATGACCGAAGGCATGGAACACGTTCGCGAACTTCGACCCGCGGGAGACGACGGGCAGCGTGTCCGGAATCTGCGGGCGGTGGCCCATCCACTTCGTGACCCGGCTGCCCGCGAGCTCCGGGAACATGCGCTTCGCCTGGGCGAGCAGCGCATCGGCGCGCGCATAGTTGGGCGGCGCCTCGAGACCCGCGAACTCCACCGTGCCCGCGACGCGCAGGCCGACATCCATCGGCGTGACGAAGAACTTGCCTTCGCCCGAGGACACCGGCCGCGCGAGCTCGACGGTCGGGTTCTCGATCGTGACGTGGTAGCCGCGCTGCGTCTCGAGCGGCACCGGATCGCCGACGCGCGCCGAGAATTCGTGCGAGTGGGCGCCGGCGCAGATCAGCAGCGTGTCGACCGGCATCGGCCCCGCGTCGGTCGCGAGCGCGCGCGGGCCCGCGGCGCCGATCTCGATGTCGAGGACTCTCGCCCGCACGAGTTTTCCACCGTCGGCCTGGAAGCGCGCGGCGAGCGACTTCGTGAGGCGCTCGGGGTTCACGCAATGGCCCTGCTCGGGGAGCCACACGCCGTGCCGGTAGACGCCGCGCAGCGCCGGCTCGAGCTCCCTGATGCCCTCCGGCCCGATGTTCTCGCAGACAACGCCGTGCTCGCGCCGGATGCGCCACGCGCCCGCGTCCGCGTCGAGCCCGGCCTGCGTCTCGTAGACGAAGAGGTAGCCCGACTGCCGGACGAGATGCTGCGCATCCGCCTCGCGCAGGAGCGGCGCATAGGCCTCGAACGTCCCGCCGAGGAGCGCGCGCAGCGCGCGCGCGATTTCCGGGATGCGCTCCCGGCGCGAGGCGGCGACAAACCGCAGCAGCCACGGCAGAGCGCGCGGGAGGTAGGAGAGCCTGATCGTGAGCGGGCCCGCGGGGTCCGCGAGCCAGCCGGGCACGCGCTTCAGGACACCGGGCATGGCGTAGGGCACGCACGAGCCCGGGCTCAAGGCGCCGGCGTTGCCGAACGTGCAGTACTCGCCCGGCGCCCGCATGTCGACGATCGTCACTTCGAGGCCGGCGCGGCGCAGGTACGAGGCGCAGGCGACGCCGACGATGCCGGCGCCGATGACCGTTACGTGGCGCGCCATGATCGCCTCAGTCGCCGGGCGCGAGCGCCGCGCGCACCTTCTCGCCCGCTCCGGTCAGCTCGTGGAGCCGCCGCCGCAGGGCGATCAGCCCGGGCACGATGCCGTTCACCGCCGCGTCGATCTCGGTGGCGGCGATCGCCATGCTCACGACAGGATCTCCAGGGTCTGCGGATCGAGCCTGACGCCGTACACCCGGGCGGCGGCGGCGAGCGACACGAGCCGCGCGCGCACATCGTGCTGAACGAGGCGCGGATCGCGGCTCTTCGGCTCGCCGTAGCCGCCGCCCCCGGGAGTGCAGTGGGTGACGGTATCCCCGGGCGCGAGCTGCTCGATTTCGCCGATCGCATGGGTGAGCACGCGCTCTCCCGGCAGGCCCTCGTTCACGACCCCGCGCCCGCCCTCGCCCGGGTGCCCGCCGTGGAAGTCCCGGGGATCGGTGCCGGTGAAGTCGAAGATGAGGTCGGTCCCGCGCTTGACGAGCTTCAGGCGCAGCCGGTAAGGGCCGCCCTGGGCGCGGTCGTCCAGCAACGGCTCCTCGTGCGTGTAGTCGCCGTCCGGGATGCGGGCGATCTCCGCGCCCGTGCGCCGCTCGGAGCAGGCGATCAGCGCCTCCACGCGGGCGGCCATGGTCGCGTCGCCGTGCCGGGCGTAGAGCGCGGTGAACTCCTCGCGCGCGGCCTGCACGCTCGCGAGCTGCGGGCGCAGATCGTTCTCCATGGTGTCGGGCACGCGCGTGTTGTTGAGGACGATCGCCGGCACGTTCTCGTCGAGGCGGCCCTCGGTGACGAGCCCTAGCGGCGGCAGGCGCCGGCCTTCCTGCCAGATCTCCGTGCCCCAGCCGCGCGTTCCCATGTGCATAGCGCCGACGCCGAGATCCCGCGGGCTCGTCGGGACCTTGAGCGTCACGAGTTCCTTCGTCGCGGCGCCGGCGAGCACGAGGTCGGTGTGCGTGCCGCCGGTGTCGACCCCGGCGCGCAGTGCCGGGCGGCTCGCCGCGAGTCGGGCCGCGGCGCTCATCGCGCCTTCGCCATGCCCAGTTCGCCCAGCACCGCCTGGTAGCTCTTGTATTCCCGCGCCAGGAACTCGCGGTTCTCCGCCGCGCTCATGCGCGTCTTCGTGCCGAAGTTCCGGTCAAGCTCCTGCTGCCACTCGTCGCTGTCGACGAGCCGGCCCACGACTTCCTCCCAGAAGGCGATCTGCG
The DNA here is from genome assembly GCA_020854035.1 of Burkholderiales bacterium. Classification (GTDB taxonomy): domain Bacteria; phylum Pseudomonadota; class Gammaproteobacteria; order Burkholderiales; family SG8-41; genus SG8-41. The sequence continues at coordinate 20,390 of JADZGE010000079.1, forward strand.
CCGCGGAGAGCTTCGCCGGGCCAAGCGCGCCGCGCCAGCCGGAGACGACGATGCTCGCGCCCAACTCGCGCCACGCCGGCACTTCGCTCAGGCTGCCGCCGAGGCGGGCGGGCGCCGTCACGGCGACGATGCGCAAGGTGCGCGCCTCGAAGCGCTTGGCAAGATTGGGCAGCCCGCTCACCGCCACGTCGACGTGACCGCCGAAGAGCGCCGCGATCGCCTCCCCGTTCGACTTGAACACCACCGTCTTCAGGCGCCGGGGATCCGCGCCCACGCTTCTCGCCGCGAGCGAGAGCGCGATGTGGCTGGTGTTGCCGAGGCTCGTGCCGATCGCCACGGAGAGCGAGCCCGGGTCCCTGCGCAGGCGCTCGAGCAGGTCCTTGCCGGTCGCGATCGGTGAATCGGGCTTGACGGCGAAGCCGAGGTAGCTGTGGATGAGGTGTCCGAGCGGCGTGAAGTCGGTGTAGTTGACCGCGCCCACGCCCACGATGTGATTCGTGAGCAGGTTCACCGTGCTGATCGAGAGAAAGGCCGGGTCGCCGGGATGCTGCGCGAGCGTGGCCCAGGCGAGGGCGCCGCCGCCGCCGCCCTTGTTGGTGACGGTGATCGGCGGCTCGACGAGCTTCAGCAGCTGCAGGATGCGCTGCATGTTGCGCATCGTCGTGTCGTTGAGCCCCCCGGGCGCGGCGGGAACGATGAACTCGATGGGGCGATCGGCGCGCAGCACCGTGGACTGGCCGTGCGCGGCGGGCACGGCGGCGAGGATGGCGGCGGCGCCCGCGGTCGCGACGCGCAGTGCGCACGAATCGGGAGTCATTGCTGGACCTTTCGTCTCCTCCGGAACGCTCGCGGCGGGGATCGCCCCCCGCTCCGGCCCGAACCATGGCCGGATCGAGAATAGCACACGCCGAAGCGATGGCGCTCCGGCCTCGCGCGCCCGGCCGCGGCCCGCGCGCGAGGCGATCCCGGTTTCCCGCACCGGAGGATGGAGTAGGATTGGCGCCTCCGCCTTCCAGGACTCGCGAGACGCCCGTGTCCCATTCCGACCGCGGGGGAAGCTCCGCGCCCATCATCGATTTTCGCGTGCGCCCGCCCGCGCGGGGCTTTCTCGACATGATCATGTACACCAGCCCCGCGCGCCGCGATCGGTTTACGCGCCAGCTCGGCCTGGAACCCGCGCGCTCGGCGCAGGCGCGCTCCATGGACATGCTGCTCGCCGAGATGGACCGCGCGGGTGTCGGCGTCGGCGTGGTGCAGGCGCGATTCTCGGATTTCTTCGGCTCGGTGAGCAACGACGACGTCGCCGCGATCTGCCGCGAGTACCCCGGGCGCTTCGTCGGCATCGCCGCGATCGACCCCACCGGCCGCCGGGCGGCGATCGCGGAGATCGACCGCATGATGGCGGCGGGCTTCAGGGGGGTGAATGTCGAGCCCGGCGCCTACCCGGTGCCGATGTATCCGGACGACCGCCGCCTCTACCCGGTCTACGCGCATTGCGAGGACCGCGGGATTCCGGTGATCATCATGGCCGGCGGCAACGCCGGTCCCGATGTCTCCTATTCGTTCCCCGTGCACGTCGACCGCGTCGCGGGCGACTTCCCGGCATTGAAGATCGTCGTCTCGCACGGCGGCTGGCCGTGGGTGAGTGAAATCCTGCACGTTGCGTTTCGCCGCGAGAACGTCTACGTGTCGCCGGACATGTACCTGCACGAGGCGCCCGGGTGGGAGGACTACCTCCGGGCGGCGAACGGCTTTCTCGCCGAGAGGTTCCTCTACGCGAGCTGCTACCCACTCGCGCCGGTCGAGGAATACGCCGAGTGGTTCCGGCGCCTGCCGCTAGAGTCCGGGACGCGCGAGCGGGCGCTCTGGAGGAATGCCGCGGCGCTGCTGGGCCTTCCCGGCTCAGCCGGCGCCGCGGAACCGGCTACCGCAATCATCCAAGGAAAGGAGCAGGCGTGTCGAGACTGGCCCTGATCGGCGTCGGTGCGATGGGAGAGCCCATGGCGGCGAATTTTCTGAAGCGGGGAGTGGCCGTGACCGTCTTGAAAAGCCGGCGACCGGGCGTGAACGATCGCCTGAAGGTGCTCGGGGCCCGCCTCGCCGCGACGCCGCTGGAAGCCGCCGAGGGCTGCGAGGTCATTGTCTTGAGCCTTCCGACGTCCCGGGAAGTCGAGTCGGCGCTGCTCGGCGAGAGCGGCGCGGCGGCGAAAGCGCCGTCCGGCACGCTGGTGATCGACTGCACCACCGGCAACCCGCCCGATTCGGAGCGGATCGCCGCGCGCTTGAGGCAGAGAGGAATCGGCTTCGTCGCCGCGGGCATGACGCGGGGAGTCGCGGGCGCGAAGCAGGGCAGGCTCGCGTTTTTCATCGGCGGCGAGCCGGCCGACGTGGAGCGGGCGAAGGCCGTGCTGGCGGCGACGGGCGACACGTTCATCGAGTTCGGTTCGGCGGCCGAGGCGCACATGGCCAAGGTGATCGGCAACGTCCTGAGCTACGCGACCGTCGCGCTGGTGAACGAGGCGCTGATGCTCGGCGCGAAGGGCGGACTCGACCTGCCGGCTCTCTACCGCGCGCTCTCCGAGCAGGCGCCGAGCAGGGCGCTGGAAGCTTTCGGCTCGCGCATCGTCGCCGGCGAGTTCGATCCGCCGCGGGTCACGGTGGACCACGCCTGCGATGATCTCGTGCTTGCTCGAGGGCTTGCCGCCCGTGCCGGGGCGCCGCTCGCGATGCTGGCGAGCGCCCACGAGTTGTACCGGCGGGCAAGCGCGGGTGGCGAGGGCGAGCGCGACCTCTCGATCATCGCGCAATCGTGGCGCGCGGCGGGGCGCTCATGAAGGTCATCGATTTCCGCCTGCGGCCGCCGCTCAAGGGCTACCTCGACACGATCATGTACTCGCAGGGCGCTCGCCGCGATCGCATCACGGGCTTCCATGGCATGAAACCCGCCCGCTCCGCGCAGGAGCAATCCGTGGAGCGGCTCTTCTCGGAGATGGACGAGGCCGGCATCACGCGCGGCGTCGCGATGGGCCGCACCTCCGGACCCTACGGCACCGTCAGCAACGAGGACCTCGCCGCCATCGTGCGGGAGTATCCCTCCCGCTTCATCGGAGTAGCCTCGATCGATCCGTCGGACCGGCGCAAGGCCATCGCGCAGATCGAGTCCGCGCGGGCGGCGGGGCTGGTCGGTGTCAACCTCGAGCCCGGCGCGTATCCCCGGCCCCTCTACGCCGACGACCGCCGGCTCTACCCGATCTACGCCTACTGCGAGGACAACGGGATCCCCGTCGTGATGATGGCAGGTGGCAGCGCCGGTCCGGACCTCTCCTACACCGTGCCGGTGCACGTGGACCGGGTCGCGGGCGATTTCCCGAGGATGAAGCTCGCGATCTCCCACGGCGGCTGGCCGTGGGTGCACGAGATCCTGCACGTCGCTTTCAGGCGCGAGAACGTCTATATCTCGCCCGATCAGTACCTGTGCGGCATGCCCGGCACGGAAGAGTATGTTCGCGCCGCGAACGGCTACCTCGCCGAGCGCTTTCTCTACGCGAGCTCCTACCCGTTTCTCTGCGCAAGCGCGTACCTGGCGTGGTTCCGGACGCTGCCGATCCGGCCCGAAATCATGGAGCGCCTGCTCTACCGGAACGCGGGGGAATTCCTCGGGGTGAGCGTCTGAGGCGGCGGCGTCAGTTCACCGTGGCCCCGGAGGCCTTGACGACCTTGGCCCAGGTGTCGATTTCCTCGCGGACGAAGCGCCCGAATTCTTCGGGCCCCTTGCCGGAGGGTTCCGCGCCGACCGTGGCGAGCCGCTGCACGACGTCCGGCGCCCTGAGCACCCCCGTCAGCTCCGCGTGCAGCCGCTTGATGATGCCGGCGGGGACCGCGGACGGGGCGAAAACGCCGTACCAGGAGGTAACGTTGTAGTTCGCCACCCCTCCTTCCTGCACGGTGGGAATGTCGGGGAGCGTCGCGACGCGGGCCGCGCTCGTGACGGCGATCGCGCGGAGCTTGCCGGCTTTCACCATCGCCATGGCCGACGGCAGCCCCATCGACGCCACGTGGAGATGACCGGCCACGAGGTCGATCACCACGGGCCCGGCCCCCTTGTACGGGACATGGACCATCTTCACGTTGCCGAGCACGTTCAGGAGCTCCATGGAGAGGTGATTGGGCGAGCCCGGGTTGGCGCCGAAGTTGAGCTGGCCGGGGCGCGATCTCGCCAGCGCCAGGAGTTCCTTCACCGATTTCACCGGCAGCGATGGGTGCACCGCGATGACGCTCGGAAAGAGCGCGAGCAGCGTGATCGGCGCGAGGTCCTTCGCGAGGTCGTACGGCACCTTCTTGAAGAGGCTCATGCCGATCGCCTGGGGTATCCCGGCGGTGAGCAGCGTGTAGCCGTCGGGCGCGCTCTTCGCGACGACATCGGCGCCGATGTGGCCGCCGCCGCCGGCGCGGTTCTCCACGAGGACGGACTGCCCGAGCCGTTCGTGGAGCTTCTGGGAGGCGAGGCGCGCGAGGAAGTCGGTCGAGCCGCCCGGCGAGAACGGCACGATCATGCGGATCGGCCTGGCGGGATAGTCCTGGGCGGCGACGGGAAACGCGAGCACTGGCAGGAGCAGGGCAAGCGCGGCGGCGGTTCGCATGTGGGCATTCTCCTCGAAAGGGTTATTCACGCCGGTGAGTCCCGGTTTGTCAAGTATCGGAGTCGCTTCGCCACGAAGCCACGAAGCGTCGGGGCTTTGCCTTGTCGATCACGCGAGCCGCGCTCACGGTCGCGCCGGTCGCGCGCGGCTCGCACGTGCGGGGCAAGCCGGGAGAATGCGTGGGCCAAGGGGTGAGGACATCGTGATCGCCAAGGCGGGCCGCCCCAGGGCAAACGTCGCCCTTGCGCGTTACGGGGACGCCGTGGAGATCGTCTGAGCGGTGACGAGGATGCGCGGGCCGGCGCCGCGATCACCGTGGTGAATCTGCTATTCTCCGCGCAGGGCCATGCGAAGAGGATTTTCATCATGAACGCACCGAACCGCGCCCGCGACGGCGCGGGCGTCATCGTCGATTACCTCATCCGCGAGAAGGTTCCGTACGTCTTCGGGCTGTGCGGCCACGGCAACATCGGCTTCATCGACGCGCTCCACGCGCGGCAGGGCGAGATCGGGACGATTTCCGTGCACCACGAGAGCGTCGCGGGCTTCATGGCGGACGTGTACTACCGCGTTTCGGGACAGCCGACGGCGACCTTCACCTCGTGCGGGCCCGGCTCCGCCAACCTGCCGATCTGCCTCGCCAACGCGTTCTTCGACTCGGTGCCCTTCTACGCGGTGACCGGCAACGTTCCGACGAGCCAGTTCAGCCGCGGCGCGTTCCAGGAAACCTATCGCCACCACCAGGCCGATTTCCCCTCGACGGTGCGCGCCTACTGCAAGCGCGTCTACCAGCCCACCACCGCCGCGCAGTTGCCGGTGTTCGTGCGCCAGGCGTGGAAGACCATGGTGACGGGCCGGCCCGGCCCGGTGGTTCTCGACGTGCCCTTCGACCTGTTCAACGAGCCGATCGAGGAGGAGACGCCGCGGCCGGAGGACTGGAACGCCAACATTTCATGCCGCTGCGGCGCCGACCCGGACGGGGTGAGGAAGGCGGCGGACCTGCTGATGGCGGCAAGCCGCCCCGTGATCCTGTGCGGGCAGGGCGTGCGCTACGGCGGCGCGACGAAGGAGCTCCTCGCGCTCGCGGAGAAGCTGCGCATCCCCGTCGCGATGTCGGCGAGCGGCATCGGCGCGATCGACAGCACGCACCCGCTCGCGCTCGGGCTCGTCGCGCGGAACGGCCCGTACCAGGCGAATCACTCGGCGCGGCAGGCCGACGTGCTGCTCGCACTCGGCGTGCGCTTCGACGACCGCACCTCGAGCTCCTGGATACCGGGATTCTCGTTCACCATCCCGCCGACGAAGCTCATTCACGTCGACATCGACCCGGAGGAGATCGCGCGCAACTACCCCGTCGCGCTCGGCCTCATGGCGGACGTGCGCACGTTCCTGAGGCAGCTTCTCGCCGAGATCGATTCGCGCATCGCGCGCGGCGCGATGCCGGCCGAGCGCGGGCCCTGGCTCGATGCGATCGCGGGCTACCGCAGGGAATGGGAGGAGTTCATCGCGCCCGGGTTCAAGGCGGACGCGACGCCGATACCGCCCCAGCGCGCGGCTCACGAGATCGACCGGGCCCTCACCGAAGACACGATCCTCGTCTCCGACATCGGCGTGCACCACAACTGGTTGATCCAGTTCTGCAGGCCGCGCCGGCCGGACTCCCTGATCGGCTCGATGGGTTTCGGCCCGATGGGCTTCGGCGTCGCGGGCGCGCTCGGCGCGAAGCTCGCGGCCCCCGGACGCCCCTGCGTGGCGGTGGTGGGCGACGGCGCGTTCCTCATGCATGCCAGCGTTCTCGGGACCGCGTACGAGTACCAGATTCCCGTCGTGTACGTCGTCTGGAACAACTACGCCTACGGCTCGATCCGCGGGCTGCAGCGCGGCTACCTCGGCGGGCGCGAACTCGCCACGGACTTCCGGCACCCCGGCACCAACAAGCCCTACAACCCGGATTTCGCGGCCATGGCGCGGGCGGCGGGCATCGAGGGGGCGAGCGTCGGCCGGGCGGCGGAGCTTTCGGAGGCGATACGACAGGCGCTTGCGCGTGGCAAGCCATGCGTAATCGACGCCAACATCGACGGCGATCTCAATCCGGCGGGCGCCGGCGTGTGGGAGCTTCCCGGCATGGGCCGCAGCAAGCCGGGGATCGGGAAGCAATACGTGCCGGGATAGGCGGGGATCGCGTCCCGCGGCCGGGGATCTCCTTCGGGGCCGCGACGCCCGCCGCGTTTCACGACACACTTCGCGCCGATGCCCGGGACGCCGCACGAGCGGCTCGAGTTTCGCACGGCATCCGTGGTGAGCGGGCGGACGCTGCTCGCCTGCTACGTGCTGTTCGGCTGGATTCCCGTGGCGTGCGTGCGGGAGGCATTGCAGGGGGGACAGCCGGTCGATGAGATCATCCAGCTCCTGAGCGTTGCCGCCATGGCGGTTTTCCTGCTCGGCTGGCTCACCCGGTCCTGGCTCGAGTACGACCGCTACGGGCAGAGCGTCTGCCGGGTGCTGAGCCTCCCCGGCGGCGCGGGTGGTATTTTCGGCGCGGAGGTCGAGTGCAGCCTGCCGGTGGATTCGCCGCACCCGGTGATCGTGCGGCTGCGGGAACAAACGCCGCGCGGCAAACGCATCGACGCGCACTGGTGCGTCGAGGGATCCGTGCCTCCCGACGCGTTGCGGCGGGAGCACGGCGGACGCGTGACCGTTCCCGTGCGACTCGAGGTCCCCGCTCCGCCGCGCCGTCCCGCGACGCATGTGCGGCACGCATCCGCGCCGCAATGGGTGCTCGAGGTGAGCCGCAGGCGGGCCGGCGTGGACTTCCGCGCGCAGTTTGTCATACCGGTACCCGAAGCGCGCGATGAGGCCGGCGGGCGCGAGGTGGAGTGACGGCCGGTGGCGCGTGCCGATGCGGGAGTGCCGGTCGCGCTCCGCGCGGGTGATACCGCGGATCTTCGCGCCGGCGCGAGCCGGACGCCGGCCCGTGCGGCCCGGCAGGCGCGATAGAATGCGCCGCGAAGGAGACAATCGATGGCGGAACGGCGAGTTCGACCCGAAGAGCTGCGCAGCCACCGCTGGTTCGGCGGCTCGGAGCTCGGCGCGCAGGGCCACCGCTCGCGCGCGTTCCAGATGGGCTATGCGCGCGCGGACTTCGACGGCAAGCCCGTCATCGCCATCGTCAACACCTGGAGCGATCTCTTGCCGTGCCACGCCCACTTCCGCACGCGCGCCGAGGAAGTGAAGCGCGGCGTGTGGCAGGCGGGCGGATTTCCGGTGGAACTCCCGGTGATGGCGGTCTCCGAGACCTTCCAGAAGCCGAGCAGCATGCTCTACCGCAATTTCCTCGCGATGGAAACGGAGGAGATGCTGCGCTCGCACCCGGTGGACGGCGCGGTGCTGATGGGCGGCTGCGACAAGACGACGCCCGCGCTCGTCATGGGTGCGACCTCGATGGGACTGCCGTTCATCTTCATGCCGGCGGGCCCGATGCTGCGCGGCAACTGGCACGGC
>JADZGE010000080.1 GCA_020854035.1 Burkholderiales bacterium
CACGAGGACGGTACACATGCCGCAGGCACCCTCGTCACAGTGTTCTTTCGTTCCGGTCAAGGCCAGGGTCGTCCGGATGACACGAGTGAGCGTCCAGTGCGGTTCGATCTCCAGGCGGAACACGTCGCCGTTCAAAGTGATCGTGATCGTCGTGTACTGCTTTTCTGGCATTTCAGATCCTCTGTGCTGCTGTAGCGGCACCCGGGAGCCCGTGCTGCTACTTGCGACCTGCATGGGTGGACTGGGCGGTGAGGGCGTTAGCGGCGATCACCCCCGGGAAGTTCCACGCGCCGCGCCCGACGGTCGTGGTGTTTAGTTCGGCGCCGGGAACTTGAGAGTGACCCGGTACGACTCGCAGACCCGCCTCGAGTTGCGTGATCGTTGAGCGTCGAGTTGACGTCGAGCCGGCTCGCGGCACACCTCGGCGCGGGCGGTGATGAGGCGGCACGCACGCGTCGTCCGGGGGGCTCGACGCGAGCGCGAGTGTCTTGCGCGCTTCGTCGGCCGCATGACTCTCAGTGTGAAGGTCCCACATGCGCTTCTCCGCGTTCGCCGTCGCCGGTGGGCGCATGCGGGCGATCGCAGATCGCTCCGGTGTAGCGCCATTTCCCCACCTTCCCTGTAGGAACATATCGTCCCGCATTGCCGTTGGTGCCAGCCCGGTGTTCGGGTCACACTCGCTTCGGCGCCGCATCGCGCGACCGCCGCTCAACACATTGACAGCGGGGGTGCACGCGGGGCGTCGGCACAAGACCATTAAATCTGGACTCGAAAATAGATTCATTTCCGCCCCTTCTGGCCTCTCTTTCGATAGGCGCAGAGTGCAGTGCCGTACCCTTGCGGGACGGCAGCCTCGAGAAGTCGATCTGTCTCAGAGCGCGCCGAAATCGCGGCCGTGTTGCCCGTTGCGCGGGCACTGGGACGTCGGGCGACGCCGACCGGTTCCCGGCAAATTCGCCGGGTCGCGCGCTGGTTACAGCGATGCATCCGCGCGCCCGGGCGCGGCGCTTGTGGACCGCCGGAGATCGCATAATTTCTTTTCGCGACGGCCGAAGGCGCCGCTCCTGGGGAATCGACGGGGCGACGAGCCGCGGAGCGGTCACGATTTCCGGGGGGACGAACATGTGGGGCATTGCGGGGGAGCAAGATGGGGGCGTGGTCTCCGGACTGCGTCCAGAAAAGCGTCGGGTCGTGGCAGTCGAATCACAGTCGGAGGCCTTAAGCTACGCGTCGCCCCCGCACGATCGCGGTTCGGTGAGCGTGCAGGACATGCTACCGCGGTAGCGACCGATCGCGAGGCCGGGTTTCCGCATTCGGTCGGTATGCACGTGCCGGAAGAGGCACGCGGAACGGAGTGGTGTCGGCGCTTCAGCTCAGGGCGATTGCACGATTTTTTGCCGATTGGAACTGTCGCTCACGGGCGAGCGCGCCGTTTACGGGGTTTTGTCCGGCTGGCGTTCGGAACCGGCGACGCCCGGCGGCTCTGGCGATTGGATCGCGGGGATCTTCGGACCCTAGGACCTTTGAAACGACTCGGCTGTGGTGACTTCTTGGCACTCTTCGCCCGCCTCCCGCGCCCGCGACGGCGCAGCTGCGCGCGCTCCACGGACTCGGCGAGCTGCGCCTCCAGGGCGGCGATCTGTAGGGCTGCGCGGGCGAGCGCTTCGCGCAACCCGGTCGATTCCGCGCGCTCTGTCTCGACGGTCGCCTCTTTGCGGACCAGCAGCGCTCGGAGGTCTGCAACCATTTGGTCTGCAGCCCGCCGCCCCTGCACGAGCTCCCGATTGATCGTTTCGAGTGCGGTGAGGTTCGCCACCAGCGAATTCCTGGCCTGATCCTCCTCCGCGCGGTGGTCATCCTCGGCTCGATGCCTCGCGCCATCTCTTGCGAGCTGCCACAGGCGTTGCAGCAGGCTGGCGGCCTCCGCCGGAACGTCGGCAAAGGATGGCTCGGTTGCACTCAAACGCGCGCCGAGTTCCTCGTACCACTCCGCGAGATAGCGGTTGATCGACTGGAGAGAGCCGCCACCGAGCAATTCTCGCAGCGTTGCTTGGGTAGGACGTCGCCCGGCCTTAAGGATGTGATCCGACGCCGCAAAGACTTGCGCCCGTCCGGCCTTCCTCGCCGAGGACTTCAGTTGAGTCTCCGCCATACGCGCTCCGAGATCACGGGTTAACGGTCGACCCGCTTTTATTAAATACGTATTATATACATATTTTTAATACACTCCACTAAGCTCGTTAGCTATCGAGATGTGCACCATCTCGCTATCAATGGGTACTTCTGGCATCGTCACAGCCATGACCTCCACCTCTCCAACACAGCTTGCTCGCCGGAGTCGCCGCTTTTCAGTACGTCCTCACGCGACACTGAGGAAGGCAACCAGCAGCGACCTGGGCGACATCGTTGCGCACATGCGCTCGGGAGCGTGGGCAGGATGCCCGGAGCTGCCGGATCAGGTGCTGCGCGTCATGGCAGCCCGCGCGCCAGCGTCGCAGCGGTCCTTCAGAGCGACGTACCGCCTTTGGAAAACCTGGTGTACTCGGCAACGCCCCGCTGAGCGCCCGTTTCCC
>JADZGE010000081.1 GCA_020854035.1 Burkholderiales bacterium
ACCACGGCGGGACGATCCGGGCCGACGGCGCGGTGGCGACGGGCGACGGGCGGATCGTGCTGAAGGCCACGCGCAACGCCACGCTGGAGGCGGGCAGCGTCACCTCCGCGAGCGGGCCGGCGGGCGGTCGGATCGAAGTGAACGCGGGGGATACGACCCTTGTCGAGGGCACGGTCCGCGCGACGGGTTCGGAGGGCGAGGGCGGCACCGTGCACCTGCTCGGCGCGAACGTGGGGATACACGGTTCGGCGCGCGTCGACGCGTCCGGGGCGAGGGGCGGGGGGACGGTGCTCGCTGGCGGCGAGTTCCAGGGCAGGCCGGGCGTGACCGCTGTAGAGGGCGCCCCCATCCACAATGCCACGGCGACCTTCTTCGGCGACGGCGCCGCGATCGCGGCCGATGCGGTCGCATCGGGAGACGGCGGCAAGGTCGTCGTCTGGGCCGATCACACCACGCGCTCCCACGGCACGATCAGCGCCCGCGGGGGCGCCGCCTCCGGCAACGGCGGGCTCGTCGAGACCTCCGGCAAGGTGACCCTCGATGTTACCCGCGGGCCCGACGTTCGCGCGCCGAAGGGCCTCGGCGGCACGTGGCTGCTCGACCCCAACGATTTCGAGGTCGTGGCGGGCTCGGTCATCACCAACAACACCGCGCAGCCCGTGTTCTCGACGCTGGCGGAATCCTCGAAGGTCGGGGTGGATCTCATCAACCTGCAGCTCGACGCGGGCAGCAACGTCGTGCTCTCGACCGCGAGCCAGGGACCGCTCGACGGGCTACAGCCGGGCAATATCACGATCAGCGCGCCGATCGTGAAAACCTTCCTGTCGGCGCCGGCATTGCCGGTCACCACGACTTCGCTCGTCGTGCAGGCACACAACAACATCGTGATCAATCCCGGCGGCGGCATCAGTGCCACCGGCAATCCTCTGAGCGTCACGCTGGCGGCGAACAACTTCAGCGGCGCCGGCACGGGCGGCGTCACCGTCAACGATGCGATCATCACGAACGGCGGCGCCCTCAATATCTCGGGGCGCGGCGCGATCGCGCTCAACGCCCCGGTCAGCACGGTGCGCACCGCGACCATCGGCTCGAGTGGTTCGGTGACCTTGAGTTCCACCGCGGACACCGTCACGGTGGGCGCGGCCGTTCTGAGCGGGGCCTCGTTTACCGCCACGGGCTTCGCGGGCGTGAATGTAAACGGGACGATCACGACGCCCAACAACGGGAGCGTGAGCCTTGCTTCGAACACGGGGCCGGTCACCGTGAATCAGGAGATCACGGGCGGCTTCTTCGGCGCGACTTCCTCCGGCGCCGGGAGCATGTTGACGCTCGCCGCGCCGGTCACTTCGGCGGGCAGCGCGACCCTTACCGCCGACGACATGGAGATCCTGGCGACGCTCACGACCGGAAGCAGCCTTACCGTGCGGCAGAGCACGGGCGGCAGGCCGATCGATCTCGGCACGAACACCGCCGGCTCGCTCTCCCTCACTCAGGCGGAGCTTTCCCGGTTCGCAACCGGCGGCGGCGTCACCTACGGGAACTCCGCCTCGGGCGCCCTCGTCGTGACCGCGCCCGTCACGGTCGGGTCGACCGCCGTCAGCATGAACTCGGGTTCGGCGTTCACCGTGAACGCGGGCGGAAGCGTCAGCACGGCTGTTCCACTCTCCGTCAACTCGCCCACGGTCACCCTCGACGGCCCGGTGAGCGCCCAGGGCGTCACGATCACGACCGACAACATCGCGGCGAACGCGAACGTGACGAGCGCCGGCGACATCAACCTTCTCACGCGCTCGTACTTCCGCGCGATCAACCTCGGGGCGGTTGGCGACAGCGGCGGCGCGCTCGACGTGTCGGCGCCGGAATTGAACAGGTTCGTGACTGGAGGGTCAGGCGTGCTGAGGGTCGGCTCGACCGGTTCGGGGCCGATCACGATCGTCGAGAGCATCGCACCCTCCGGCACGCAGACGCTGTCGCTGCGCACCGTGAGCGGCATCAGCCAGAACGCGGGCAAGACTATCACGGTGCAGAACCTGGCGCTGCAGGCGTACGACGACGTGAACCTCCCCGAGGACAACGTCGTCGCCATGCTCTCGGGTGCCCTGTGCTGTTCCGGCAACACGTTCACCTTCGCGAGCGCCCCCGGCGTCCAGCTGACGATCGGCGACGTGGACGGCCTGGGGGGGCTTTACAACTTCAATAGCGGCGGCACCGGGACGATCGTCGCGGACAGGCTCGCCGTATCCGGCTTCGTCGAGTTCGACACGCTCGGGATCATGGCGCGCAGCCCCGGCGTGAAGATCGACTTCGGCGGCGCCGACGGCGCGGGCGTGCTCGGGATTTCCGCTCAGGATGCCGCGAACGTTTACGGCACGACCCTCAAGTTCGGGGCCGACCTCGTGGATGTCACGGGACCGGTGGCGTTCAACACCGCCGTGGTCGAGATCGCGCCGGTCACTCCCGGCCTCAACGTGAACATCATTCCCGACGCGGCCGGGAAGAGCCCCGCGAACCTCGAGTTGAAGCCGATGGAACTCGCCATGTTGTCGGCGAGCAACCTCACGCTGGGCGATGCCGTCAACACCGGGCCGCTGACGGTCGCCGCGGGGGCGAACGTGAACGTCACGGGCAACGTGAGCGGGTTCTTCACGCTGCGCACGGGCGATCCCTCGGGCATCACGCTGAGCGCCCCCGTGACCGGCAACAGCGTCGGTCTCACCGCCGACGCGATGGCGATCGCCCAGAACGTGACGGCGGCGAACGGGAATCTCGTACTGGTTCCCAACCTGGGCGGCACCCAGATCAACCTGGGGGGGGCTGACGGCAGCGGCGTGCTCGGCATCGACGCGGGCGAGGCCGGGCGCCTGTTCGCCCCGAACGGCACGCTCTTCATCGGCAATTCGGCGACCGGAAACATCGATGTGACGGCGCCGATCGCATTCGGACCCCCCCAGATCGGCGATCTCAACGTCACGAGCGGCGGCGCCCTGACCGTGGGCGGCAGCGGCCCGCAACTCGATGCGCCGGGGTCGATATTCCTCACGGCACAGGCGATAGTGCTCGACGGTCCCGTCACCAGCACCGTGGCCGGAGACATCAGCATCGCCGCCGATGCGCCCGCCATCAACGCGCTGGTCACCACCACCGCGAGCGACATCAACGTCATGCCGGTCGGCTCGACGACGATCAGCCTGGGCGGAACGGGGAGCGCATACCTTGACAACAACGAGTTGAACAATCTGCGTCCGAGTTCCGGCGTCGCGCGTATCGGCGACCTTGCCAACACCGGCGCGATCGATGTCGTCGGGGCGATCAACCTCGCGGGCGGGGCCGGGAACGTCAACACGCTGAGCCTCGTCACCGGCAACGGCGTCGTGACGCAGTCCGGCGGCGCGACGATCACCGTTCCGAACCTCGCGGTCCGGGCGGCCGGCGCGATCAACCTGCCGGAGAACAACAACGTGAGCGGGGCGGTGGCGCTCCAGACCGATTTCGGGCCGATCGACTTCAAGCACGCCGGCGCCAATGCGCTCACCATCGGCGCCGTGGACGGGGTGACCGGGGTGCGGAACTTCTGCTGCTCGGGGCAGCCCATCACGCTGCGCTCGGACGACATCGCGGTTACCGCCGGGATATCGGCCAATTTCGGCTCCAATAACGTGGTGCTGTTGCCCGTCGGCGTCGCGCAGCCGATCACGATCGCGGGCAGTCCCGGCGGGACCTACAGCCTGGTCCAGGGCGAGATCGATCTCATCGAAGCCGCTTCGATTTTTGTCGGCAACTCGACCACGGGTCCCATCACGGTCGCGAACCCCGTTTCATTCCCGTCCGCCGTTTCGCTCGCGACCTCGACGGCGAACTCGATCGACGTCAACGGCTCGCTCACGGCGCAGGGCAACGCCACGTTCTTCACCGGCACGTTCAACGTGAATGCGGCGGTCACCAGCAACAATTCCGGCTCGATCAGCGCGACGGCCCACACGATGAACTTCGCGGCCCCGGTCGCCGCGCCGAGCGGCAGTATCACGCTCGTCACGCCGGCCGGTGCCTCCACCTCGATCGAGCTCGGCGGCGCGACGACCGGCGAATCCGGAATGCTCGTGCTCAACACGACCGAGCTCGGGTTCCTCTCCTACGGCGGGCTCCTTACCATCGGCTCCGCGGACTCCGACGACATGACGATCGTTTCCACCGCCATGCTGCCGGGCAACGTGAAGCTCGTCAGCGGGAACCTGCTCGACGTCCAGAGCGGCACCTTCTCCGCCGGCGGCGACCTGACGGTGGTGACGGACAGTCTCACGATCGGCGTGGCGGGGCTCGCGGCGAACGGCAACGTGACGATCCAGCCGCTCACCTCGGGCATCACCCTGGGAACCCAGATCGGCGGCGAGCTTGCCGTGCCGTTCGCCGAGCTCGACCGGATCAGCACGCCCGCCGGCACGCTCGTTTTCGATACCACGGGCACCCTGACGGTGAACGAGGGCCTGCCGTTCAATGCCGCGAGGGTATCGAACGTGCGCCTCTCCGGCGGGACCGTGAGCGTGCTCAACCCCGTCAGCGCGGCGGGCGAGCTCGCCCTGCGCGGGAACACGCTCGACATCCAGAACACGGTCACCAGCACGGGAGGCGGCAGGATTTCGGCCGCGCGGCGCACTCTCGGGGCGATGTCCGTGGGCGCTCCCGGCGCCACGCTCACCTCGGCCGCGGTCGAGGGCCAGTTCGTGACGAGCGGCGTCGTGCAGCTCGGCGACGCGGCGAGCACCTCGACGCTCCAGTTCAACGCGCCGCTCGATCTCTCCGGCTTCGGCTCGGCGACGCTCTCCGCCAGCAGCACCATCAGCCAGACGGCGGGTTCGACCCTGACCGCGCCGCGGTTGCGCCTGAACGGCAACGGCCAGATCAACCTGCCGGAAGCGAACAGCGTGCAGACGCTGGCGGGCGGCAATACGGGAAGCAGCTTTACGTTCACCTCGACGGGCACAGTCACGGTCGGGCCGACGGTGGATGGCGTTGCCGGTCTCACCGGCGGCTCGCTCAACCTGCGCTCCGATGACCTCGATCGCGCCGGTCCCGGGGGGATCGTGAATTCGAGCGCGACGCTCGGGCCGCGTCTTCCCGGCACGCAGATGAATCTGGGCGGCAACCCGGGCGGCGGCGTTTACGGCGTGGACGGCGCGGAGCTCGCGGGGATCTCGAGCTTCACCCTCAATTTCGGCAACAATACGGCCGGCCAGGTGACGGTGAGCGCGCCGATGGTGCGTTCGTCCGGCACGCTCGGCATCCTGACGGCGCCAACCGAGGCCGTGAACGTGAACGGCGCGCTTGCGGGCCCGTCGGGCGTCCAGATCGACGCGGGAACGATCCACGTCAACCAGCCGATCGATTCCACGTTCGGCACGGTCAACCTCACCGCGCGCGCACCGGCGACGCTCGCCATCAACGCACCCGTCACGGCCGGCAGCAACGTGGCGCTCAACTCGGACTCGACCGCCATCAACGCGCTCGTCACCGCCAACCCGGGCTTCGGCACGGTGACGATCGTGCCGACCACGCCGGGCACGCCGGTGAGCCTTGGCGTCGAGGCGGGGGGGGCGCTGAGCATCACCCAGGGCGAGTTCGAGCGCGTGAGCACGGCGAACCTCACGGTGGGCAACACCAATGCCGGGCCGATGACGATCGGCGCGCCCATCACGCTCAACGTGAACCAGCTGAGTCTCTTCTCCGGCGGCGCGATCGTGCAGACGGGGGGTGCGCCGATCGTGCTCTCGCGGGTGAACGCGACCGGCGTGCGGACCGGCAACCTGAGGGCGCAGACCGCGAACGGCGCGGTGACGCTCGTGGCGGGCAACGAGGTGCCGGGCGCGCTGCAGGGGTTCGCGGGCGGTCTGAACGACTTCGACTTCGTGAACGCGCTGCCGATGCTGCTGCAACAGGTGAGCGCGGGCGCGGGCGGCCGGACGCGGATCAATTCGGGCCTGTTCGCGCCGCTGCCCTTCGGCGCTTTCCCCGAGGGCGGCGGACCGGACCTGCAGGCGGTGCTGATCGCGGCGATCGACCAGATCTCCAAGATCAACGACACGCTGGATGCGACGGACGCGGAAGGGAAGAAGAAGACCCAGGAGGAGAACAGGAAGCGGCAAACGTGTGATTGAGCGAGCGTCGCTGCCGGTATTGCCCCGTCCGGACAAAACCGGGCGCCGCCGATACCGGCCGCTCGCCGGCGGCACGATCCCGACGGGGCGCGGAGACGCCCCGTTTCATTTGCGGCGGCCGCGATCCGGGCGGACGAGCCACCACGTCGCCGCCACCGCCGCGAGGAAGAGCACGTAGGCCGCGGTGAACACCCACTCCGGGAAGTCGTGGAACATCACCCGGTGTATCCAGCGCGCGACGAAGCTCTTCTCCGATCCCCGCCCGCGCAGCGCGTCCTCCCACACGGTGAGCGGGCACCATACGCCGGCGAGCGACTCGCCGGCGACGAACGCGATCGCCGCGAGATGCGCGGCGCGAAACCACCGGTTGCGCACCCAGCGCCAGCCCGCCGCCGCCCCGATCCAGGTCGCCGCGAGCCCCCCCGTCACGAAGAGCACGAAGGCGAAGTGGATAACGAGCACCAGATCGGCAAGCAGGGCACTCATGCGCCGCGTGCGCTCACGATGGCCGTCGGGCCCAGGGCCGGGCGACGCGGATAACCGTCTTGAGCCTACTGCCCCGAGCGCCGGATGCCGGCGCGCTCGATCACCTTCAGCCACCTGGCGAATTGCCCGGCATTCAGCCGGTCGAGTTCGGCAGGAGTCGAGGTGCGGAGCTCGATGCCTTCGTGCGCCAGCCGCTGCTTCACGTCGGGGACGGCGAGTCTCCGCACGATCTCCCGGTTCAGCCGCTGCAGCACCTCCACGGGCGTGCCCGCCGGCGCGACGACGGAGTAGAACTGCTGCAGCTCGAACCCGGGGAGACCCGACTCGGCTATGGTCGGTATCCCGGGGGCGAGCTCGCTGCGCTCAAGGCTGGTCACGCCGAGCGCGCGCACGCGTCCGGCGCGCACCGGCGGCAGCGCGGTGAGAAAGTTGCTGACCATGACGAACGTCTCGCCCTGCAGCAGCGAGAGCATCGCGGGCGCGCCGCCCTTGTAGGGCACGTGGATCATCGTGACCTTCGCCATGGCCTGGAAGAGCTCCGCGCCCAGGTGCGCCGGGCCGCCCTGTCCCGTCGTGGCGTAGGCGATGTGGCCGGGGCTCGCTCGCGCGAGGCTCACCAGTTCGCGCACGTTGCGGGCCGGCAGCGACGGGTGGGTGACCAGCATGTAGGCGGTCGTGCCGGCGAGGGATACGGCCGCGAAATCCCTGACCGGATCGTACCTGCGGTCGGCGTCGAGGGCGGGGCCGGTGATGAGCGTGGCCGCGCTCCCGAGGAGCAGCACGTAGCCGTCCTTCGGCGAGCGGGCCACCAGCTCGGCGGCGATCCGCCCGCCCGCGCCGCCGCGGTTCTCGACGACGATCTGCTGGCCGAGCGCCGGCCCCAACTTTTCCGCGATGAGCCGCGCCACCGTGTCGGTTCCGCCGCCCGGGGCGTTCGGCACGACGAGCCGTATCGGCTTCGACGGCCAGGCCTGCGCGCGCGAGGCCGGCGGCGCGATGCCGGCCCCGACCGCGGCGCTCGCCAACGCAATTGCCGAGGCGACCTTGCCCAAGTCGAAGGATCGCATCATCGTGGTTTGCCCGTTTCTCGTGGATTCCGGTCCGCCGGGCCGTCGGCGGGCGCGCGGGATTCCGGCGCCGCCGCGGTACGCGAGTTTATCGCAGCGCGGCGTCGATGAGTTCGCGCAGCTTCTCCGCCCGCACGGGCTTCAGGAGGAGCTCGCAGCGGCCCCGCCGCGCTTCCTGCGCGAGTTCCGGCGCCGTGCTGCCGGTAACGAGGATGGCGGGTATCTCGGGGTCGAGCTCGCGCCGGAGTCGCTCCGTGACCTCGATGCCCGTCGCGCCGCCGCCCAGCCGGTAGTCGGCGATGATGATGTCGGGCATGCGGCCTCGTGCGTGTACCGCGCCGACGACATCCTCGCCTGTCGCCGAAGCGATGACGTCCATGCCCCAGCCCGAGAGGAGCGCTCGCATGCTCTCGAGGATCGCGGCCTCGTCGTCGATCACCACCGCGGCGAGACCCGCAAGGCCCGGCGGCGCCGGCGCGGCAGCCGGAACCGGCTGCTCCGGGGCGAGGGCGCCGCGCGGGAGCTCGAAGCTGAAGGTGGAACCACGCCCCGGTTCGGAATCGACCCCGATGCCGCAGCCCAGGAGCGCCGTCAACCGCTTCACGATCGAGAGCCCGAGCCCCATGCCCTTGCCGCTCGTGCGCGCGGGGTTCTCGAGCTGGACGAACTCGTCGAAAATGCGGCCGCGATCCTGCGCCGGGATGCCGGTGCCCGAATCGCGCACCTCGATGCGCACGGCGCCGCCCGCCGGCGCGGCCGCGAGCCGCACCCCGCCTTCCCGCGTGTAGCGCAGCGCGTTGCCGAGGAGGTTGCGCACGATGCGCTCCACCAGCACCGCGTCGCTCGCGACCACGGTTTCCCCGGCTTCGACCGCGAGCGTGAGTCCCTTGCCGGCGGCCACGGGCGCGAACTCCGCCTCGAGCCTGTCGAACATCGGGGCGAGGGCGAAGGCGCGCACGACCGGCTGCACCGCGCCCGAGTCGATCTTCGCGATGTCGAGGAGTTCGTTGAAGAGCGCCTCGAGCGCCTGTACCGAGGCATGGATGCTCGCCACGACGCCGCGCACCTCGGGCTCGCGCACCTTTTCCGCGAGCGCCGCCGCGAAGAGCCCCATGGCGTGCAGCGGCTGGCGGAGATCGTGGCTCGCGGCGGCGAAGAACCGGGTCTTGTCGCGGGTGGCGGCTTCCGCTTCGCGGCGCGCCCGCTCCGCGATGGCCCGCTGCGCCTCCAGCGCCTCGATGAGATCGAGATTCTGGTGATACATCGCGAGCGAGCGCGCGAGCGCCATGGACAGGTTGCGCCCGGACGCGAGGATCGCCGCGAGCACCACGCACCCGATCGCCGCGAGCACGAGGTCGCTCTCGCCGCCCTCCCACGCGGTGCGCGCCAGCACCGGGGCGACCACCGCCGAGGCGAAGGTGTAGAACGCGGCGACGTTGGTGGCGATGACGGTGATCGACCCCGTGGCGATGCCGAGCAGCGCCACGATCAGAACCGCCTGGTGGGCCGGGGAACCGGGCACGAACATGAGCACGCCGGCGCTGCCCCAGACGATGCCCGTGAGCGCCGCGCCGGCCACCCACAGCGCGCGCCACCGCGCGACTGCGTTGTCGGGGCGGCGCCGGCGCCGCCAGCGCCGGTAGAACAGGATCCGGACAAGCTGGTTCGCGCAGTGCACGCAGAACCAGGCCGCGAGCAGGGCGCCCGATACCGGGCCCCACATGGCGACGGCGAGGATCGCGCCGCCCACGATCTGCGTGGGCACGGAAACCGGGAGCTGGGCGTAGAGCGTGCGCACCTGTTCGGCGGCGATCCGCTCCTCGCGTGCGACGGCGGCGTCCACCTCGCCCGCCTCAGCCCCGGGGGAGCCTGAGTCCCAGCTTGCTCACCGCGATCACCGCCTGCGTGCGATTGGCGACGCCGAGCGCTTTCAGTATCCCCGTCACGTGGATCTTGACCGTGCCTTCGGCGAGGTTCAAATCGCGGCAGATCAGCTTGTTGGGCTTGCCCTGCACGAGCAGGGCGAGAACCTGCGCCTGGCGCTGCGTGAGCCCGATCGCGCGCGGGTCACGGAGCTCCGCGGGGTGCGCCGGTGCCGGCGGCGCGGCCGGCGCGATGTCCCGTTCGTCCCGCAGCAGATCCGGCGGCAGGTAAACCCCGCCCGAGAGCACGAGCCGCAGCGCGCCGAGCAGCGCCTGCGTCGAGGCGGTCTTCGGGATATAGCCCATGGCGCCGCCGTCGAGCGCCCGCTTCACGGCCGCGGCGTGCTCGGTCGCGGAGAGCACCACGACCGGCAGTTGCGGAAACTCCTCGCGCAGCAGCCGCAGTGCCTCGAAGCCGTCGCGCCCCGGCAGCGTGAGATCGAGCAGTATGAGCGCGAGGTCGAGGTTGCCTCGCGTCACCTCGATCGCTTCATCGCAGGAGCGCGCTTCCAGCAGTTCGAGCCGCTCGTCGAGCGCCTTCAGCACCTCGCGCAGGGCCTCGAGGATCAGCGGGTGATCGTCCACCACCAGGAGTTTCATGCGTGCTTCCCCCGGAACCGCCGCCGGGCCTCGCGCGCGCCCGAGGGCGCCGGGAACCCGGCTGCTAGTCTAGCCTGAATTTCCACGCCGGTAGATTAGCCTAACACGGCCCGCGGCGCGGGCTGCCGTTACTCCTCTCTCCAGCCGCACCAGGTTCGGCCTTCTCCTGTTAGTCTAAGTGTGCGCCTACCACTG
>JADZGE010000082.1 GCA_020854035.1 Burkholderiales bacterium
AGCTGATCGAGATCCCGCACGTGCGCATGTCGGGCAAGAACTCCGCCGACATCCGCATGGTGGTCGACGCCCTCGACCTCTGCTACACCAAGAGCCACGTGGACACCTTCGTGATCGTCTCGGGCGACTCCGACTTCTCCCCGCTCGTCTCCAAGCTGCGCGAGAACGCGAAGACCGTGATCGGGGTCGGCGTGAAGAAGAGCACGTCGGACCTGCTCATCGCCAACTGCGACGAGTTCATCTACTACGACGACCTCGTGCGCGAGACGCCCAAGCGCCAGGCGGCGAAGAAGGTCGAGGGCAAGCCCGCGGCGAAGGCGGCGGACAAGGACAAGGACCGCGAGCGCGAGGGCGCCGGCGGCGCCGGCAAGCGGCAGGAGGCATACGACCTCGTCCTCGAGACGATCGACGACCTGGTGGACGAGCGCGGCCTCGAGGAGACGCTCTGGGGCTCGATGGTGAAGCAGGCCATCAAGCGCCGGAAACCCGGCTTCAGCGAGAGCTACTACGGCTACCGGTCGTTCAACCAGCTGCTCGAGGAGCTCGAGGAGCGCGGGCTGCTGGAGCTCGAGCGCGACGACAAGAGCGGCGGCTACACCATCCGCTCGGTCGCGCCCGACGAGGACTGATCAGGGCGGCGGGGTCCTTCCCCGCGCCGCGAGCGTTCTCCCGATGGCCGCGTCGACGCGCGCAGCCCACCCGGCATCCACGGTGAACGCCGGCGCCACCGGCGCCGCCTTCGCCGTCTGCGCACCCGCTCCCGCCGCCGCCCGCGCGAAGAACACGTCATTGCGGTTCGCGGCGTCACCGGTCGTGCGCACGTACAGGGAAAGGAACTCGCCGCCCGCGCCCGCGAGCCCCATGTAGTCGCCGAGGAAGAGCCCGTTGGCGTTGGGGGCGGTGGCGAGGTCGAAGGGGCCGGCGAGGCGCGACTCCGCCCACGCCGCCCCGTCGGCGGATCGCGCGAGCCAGTAGCCCGTCGCCAAGGTGGCGGGATCGGGCGTGTTGTCGCGCAGATCGTAGTAGGTGATCCCCACGGTGCCGTCGGCCAGCACGTGCACCGCCGGCGTGAAGGCCGCGACGGACGGCTCGCCGTTCACGCGCACGGGCGCCGACCACGTCCGCCCGCCGTCGGCGGAGCGCGAGTAGAGGATCGCGTCGTGGGCGCCGGCGCTGGAGCGCGAGTCCTGCCACGCGACGTGGACGGTGCCGCCGGGCCCGGCGGCGGCGGCCGGGATGATGGCCCCGTCCCGGATGGCGGCGCCGGTGTCGGGGTCGCGGGCGCCGACGGCGAGGTGGTCGGCGATGCGCACGGGCGCGGACCAGGTCGCGCCGCGGTCCTCGGAGCGGATCGCGATCACCGATGCGGAGCGGGGGCCTGGGCCGGAGATGCCGTCGAGGCGCAGCGCCACGTTCACGAGCGTGCCGGGCGAGGGCACGACGACCACGTTGCCGATCGTCTGGCTCGTCGCGCCGGGGTCGAAGATGGCGCGCGCCGGCTCCCAGCTCGCGCCGCCGTCCGTGGTGCGCGCGAACATGGCCGGGCCGCCGCCGCCGCTTCGCAACCGGTCCCACACGGCGTAGGCGAAGCGGGCATCGTGGGGATCGGCCGTGATCGCGTTCTTGTCGTTGAAGTACGGGGCGGTATCGGTGACGACTGGCACGGCGACGCCCCAGGTGGCGCCGCCGTCCGTGGAGCGCGAGACGAGCATCGCGTTCACCGACCCGGCCGTGAACGAGCCGCCGGTCGTGGAAAGCGACATCGCCCACGCGGCGCCGTCGGGGCCGATGGACACCCACGGGTCGGTCGCGCGGTCGAAGTCGCCGCCGTTGGCCGGCACGCCTCCGCCGCAGCGGGAGAAAGCCATCGGCCGCGCGGACCAGGTGAGGCCGCCGTCGCGCGAGACGGCCGAGACCAGCCCGCGCGCCGAGCCGTTGGACCAGCGGTCCTGCTGCCACATCGCGACGAGGTGGGCGGGGTCGGCGGGGTTCACGGCGAGGCTGGGCTCGACTTCGGCGTTGATGAACGCCGTGCCCGCGCCCGCGCCGCAGGTCGCGGAGAAGGGCGACGGCCCCGAGACGAGCCGCGCGGGCGGCGCCTCATCCGCGCAGGCGAGGCCCGTGAGCGGGCCCACCAGCCTGATGAGCTGCAGCGTCACGCCCGGCATCGCGGTATGGCGCAGGCGCAGGCGATCGCAGGCGACGAATTCCAGCGTCGCGGTTCCCGCGGACGCCGTCGCGAGGTCGGTCGCGCGGTAGGGCGCGCCGAAGCGCGGCCCCGAGCCCGTGACGAGGGGAATCGCGATCGAAGCGGCGCCGGGCGCGTAGTCGGCGCTGCCCACGTGCCAAGTGGCCACGCCGTCCGCGGTGTAGGTGAAGTAGGCGAGGTACGCCACGCGGCGCTCGCCTGCGCTCTCGAAGGTGATGAACTGGCCCTCGCCGGCCCGGGAGGCGTCCCACCACGCCCCCGACATGCGGCCCGAGAAGGTCTGCGCGAGCGCCGGAACGGAAGCGGCGACGAGGAGGATGCAGAGGCTGGCGAGTCGCGCGACCATGCGTTCTCCGTTGCGGCACCTTGCCGCGCCCGCGCAGTCTACGACGCGCGCGCCCCGGCGGTGTCGCAGAGTGTTACGGGAGCGGCCGCCGTGGCGGCGTCCGGCGTAGAATTCCGTTCTCACAAGAAACCATGGCGCACGCCAAGCGAAAAAGGGAGAACGAAGCATGGGTCTCGTCGACCGGATCAAGAACATCCTGCTCACGCCGAAGACGGAGTGGCCCGTCATCGCGGGCGAAACCTCCACCACCGGGGAACTGATGGGCGGCTACGTCGCGCCGCTCGCGGGCATCTCCGTGCTCTGCGGCTTCATCGGCACGTCGATCGTGGGCACGAGCCTGCCCTTCGTGGGCACCTTCCGCACGCCCATCCTCGCCGGCATCGGCGTGGCGGTGTTCTCGTTCGTGATGGCCTTCGTCGGCATCTTCATCCTGTCGCTCATCATCAACGCGCTGGCGCCCACCTTCGGCGGCGAGAAGGACCCGGCGCAGGCGATGAAGGTGGCGGTCTACTCCTACACGCCGGCGTGGATCGCGGGCGTGCTGGGGATCATCCCGGCGCTCGGCCTGATCGGCGTGCTCGTCTCGCTCTACGGGCTCTATCTCCTCTACCTCGGCCTGCCGCGGCTCATGAAGAACCCCGAGGGGAAGTCGATCGGCTACACCGCGGTCGTGGTCGTCTGCGCGATCGTGATCGGCTTCGTGATCTCGCTCCTCGCGGGCGGGGTCATGGCGCTCACGGGCGGGGCCGGCATGATGGCCGGCGTGGCCGGGACCGGGGGGTCGCCCGTCGTCTTCGACAAGGACTCGCCGATGGGCAAGCTGGACGACTTCGGCAAGAAGATGGAGGAGGTCGGCAAGAAGATGGAAGCCGCGCAGAAGAGCGGCGACCCCAACAAGCAGATGGCCGCGGCGATGGAGGGCCTGGGCGCCGGGCTGGGCGGCGGCAAGCGCTTCGAGCCGGTGGCGATCGACGTGCTGAAGCCCTTCGTGC
>JADZGE010000083.1 GCA_020854035.1 Burkholderiales bacterium
AATCCCGGCAGGCTGCCCGAAGCGGGGTTCGCAATTCAAGTCGTTAACACCCCGAAAAGTCATAAAAACCCGTGCTCGCGCTAGAGTTACGATCGATCGGCCTCAAATGTGTCGGACACTACTGGTGAAAAGTATCAAGTTGGCAGTAGCGAGTTTGCAGTAGTCGACCGCAAGCCCTTGCTTCGCGCGCACCGGCCTACTGCCGACTCGCTACTGCCCACTCGATACTTCCGCGCGCACCGGCCTACCGCCGACTCGCTACTGCCCACTCGATACTTTCAGGACACGCGCATCGGCAGGAGCACCATCTGCCGGCCATTGAGGTGCAGTCGCTCCTGCAGCTCCTGCGGCGTGCGGTTGTGCAGCCAGCGCGTGAGGAAGCTCGCGCGCGCGAAGATCAGCCGCGAGGCGAAGCAGACCGCCTCCGGGTATTTTTCGAACACCGCGTTCGCGAGCTTCATGAACTCCTCCGCGGGCTCGGTGCCGTAGCCGATCAAGTACTCCGCCGCGAGGCCGTGCTGGTGGCAGTAGCGCACGAAGAACTGCAGCGAATTCTCGATCGTGTAGCGCAGGGTGCGCATCGCGCCCTCTCCGCCGAAGCTCTGCGCGTCCACTTCCCCCACGCTCACGAACACGAAGTTCCGGAAGTGGCCGGGGAAGAGCCGCAACACCCACAGCAGCGAGTGAACGCCGACCCCGCGGTGCTTGCCGACGAAAAGCACCGCGGTCGGCGCCGCGGGATCGATCGCGGGCGCCGGGCCCTCCTCCCCCCATGGCACCTTGACTTCGAAGAGGGCGTCGGCCCGGCGCAGGCGCGCGCGCGTCTCGTCGTAGTGACGCCGGATCGCGAGGCAGAGCGCGATCACGGTGCCGGTGATGAGTATCGTCACCCAGCCGCCGTCCATGAATTTCTCCACCACCAGCACCGCGAGTATGCCGCCCGTCACCGTGAGCCCGGTCGCCGACAGCGCGAGCCGGGCGAGCCAGCGCCGATCGTCGCGGCGCCGGCGCCACCAGAGGACCACGAGCCCGGCAAGCGAGATGGAGAAGGTCAGGAACACGTTGATGGAATAGAGCACCACGAGAAGCGCGACGTTGCCCGCGCTCCACACCAGCACGACGAGCGCCGCGACGCCCATGAGGACGATGCCGTTGTCGGTGACGAGCCGGCTCGAAAGCTCCCGGAAGTGCCGCGGGACCCACGAATCCGCGGCCATGTTGGAGAGCACGGCGGGCCCGCCGAGGAAGCCCGTGTTGGCCGCGACGAAGAGGAGCGCCGCCTCCGCCGCGAGCACCACCACGAGCGCTCCCTCGTTCACCGCGCCGCCGAAGCCGAGGCTCCCGATCACGGACTGGAATACGACGGCGTTGAGCGTGCGGCCCGGCTCGTGGGCCACGTCCCACAGGAGGTAGAGGAGCATGATGCCCCCGGCGGTGAAGGCGAGCGAGATCGCCATGTAGAACATCGTCCACTTGCCGGTGCGCACGCGCGGCTCGGCGAGCGTGTTGACGTTGTTCGACACCGCCTCCAGCCCCGTGTAGGTGCCGCCGCCCTGGGAATAGGCGAGGAGCATGATCGCGATGACCGTCACCCATCCCGCCTCCCGCGCGAGCGCCCGCGTCTCCGCCAGCGTGTCCGGCACGAGCGCGGGCAGCCGGTCGGCATGGGCGTAGATGCCGTAGGCGATGAGGAAGACGTGGATCACGACGAAGGCGATGAATATCGGCAGCAGGATCCGGATCGCCTCCTTCATGCCGCGCAGGTTGAGGATCAGCAGCACGACGATGACCGCGGCGCCGAAGGCGGTCTTCCAGTCACCGGACGCCCCCGGCAGCAGGCTGAACAAGGCATCGGCGCCCGCCGCGATGGAGATCGCGATCGTGAGCACGTAATCGACGATCAGCGCCGCGCCGGAAACGAGCCCCGCGCGCGGGCCGAGGAGCTGGGTCGCGACCTTGTAGCCGCCGCCGCCGTTCGGGAAAAGCTCGATCACCTGGTTGTAGGCGAGCGAAATCACGAACACCGTCACCGCGATCGCGATGGCGAGGGAGAGCCCGAACTGGGTGTGGGCGCCGAGCGCCCGGTACGCCTCCTCCGGGCCGTAGCACGAGGAAGAGAGCCCGTCCGCGCCCAGCCCTACCCATGCGAAGAACGCGATCAGCGCAATGCCGCGGCGGGTGCCGGGATCCATCGGATCGCGCGGCTTGCCGATCAGGACTTCGCGCAGGCTCACGGTAGGGGTATTCTTGTCAGAGCGATGCGCATTATCGTGCATCCGCGCGAACAGGGGGGGAACCCGGATGGCCAGAACCGCCGTACATACCGCCGCCGCGCCGAAGGCGATCGGCACCTACTCCCAGGCCGTGCGGTGCGGCGGCGCGGTCTACCTCGCGGGGCAGATCGGGCTCGACCCGGCGACGATGGAGATCGTCCCCGGCATCGACGCGCAGATCCGCCGCGTGTTCGACAACCTGAAAGCGGTGGCGCGGGCGGCCGGCGGAGACATGAAGGACATGGTGAAGCTCACCGTGTACCTGACGGACCTCGCCAACTTCGCGCGGCTGAACGAGATCATGGCGTCCTATTTCACCGAGCCTTACCCCGCGCGCGCCGCGGTCGGGGTCGCCAGCCTGCCGCGCGGCGCGCTCGTGGAGGTGGACGCGATCATGCACCTCGAGTGATGAGCGATGCGTGACGAGTGACCCGTCACTCTCCGGACTGCCGAAGGCGGTCCTGGCTGCGCTCACGAAGCTCGGCATCGACTCGCAGTTCGACCTCGTCCTGCATCTCCCGCTGCGCTACGACGACGAGACGGTGCTCCACCCGATCGCCGCCGCGCCGACGGGCGCGCCGGTCACGGTCGAGGGCACCGTGGTCGATACCGACGTCAAGTACCGCCCCCGCCGCCAGCTCGTCAGCCGCATCGGGGACGGCACGGGCGTCATGGGGCTGCGCTTCCTGCACTTCTACGGCAGCCAGCTCCGGCAGCTCGCGCCCGGCACGCGCGTGCGCGCCTTCGGCGAGGTGAGGAGCGGGCTCCTCGGCCCGGAGATGATTCACCCTCGTTATCGCGTCGTGCGTGGCGAGATGCCGCTCCCGCGGGCGTTGACGCCCGTCTACCCGACGACCGCCGGGCTCGGCCAGGAGACGCTGAGACGGCTCGTCGGGCGCGCGCTCGCGGCGGCCGACACGGCCGACACGCTGCCGCCCGGGCTCGCCGGCCGCCTCGGGCTGCCCGCGTTCGGCGAGGCGGTGGGGCTGCTGCACCACCCGCCGCCGAGCACCGCGCGCGCCGCGCTCGACGAGCGCTCGCACCCGGCCTGGCGGCGGGTGAAGTTCGACGAACTGCTCGCGCAGCAGCTTTCCATGCGGCTTGCCCGCGAGCGGCGGCGTGCCGGCACCGCGCCCGCGCTCGTCCCGCGTGGCACGCTCACGCGCGCGCGGGTGGCGGCGCTGCCTTTCCGCCTCACGCGCGCGCAGCGGCGAGCGTGGCGCGAGCTCGAGCGCGACCTCGCCCGCCCGCACCCCATGCAGCGCCTGTTGCAGGGCGACGTGGGCAGCGGCAAGACCGTGGTCGCCGCCCTGGCGGCCCTGCAGTGCGTGGAGAACGGCTGGCAGGTGGCGGTGATGGCGCCGACGGAAGTCCTCGCCGAGCAGCACCATCACAATTTCGCGCGCTGGCTCGCGCCGCTCGGGGTCGGCGTCGCGTGGCTCGCGGGGGGGCTCCCGCGAGCGGAGAAGCGGGCCGCCGCGGCGCGCGTCGCCGAGGGCGCCGCGAAGGTGGCGGTGGGCACGCACGCCCTCATCCAGGATGAGGTCGAGTTCGACCGGCTCGCCCTCGCCATCGTGGACGAGCAGCAGCGCTTCGGCGTGCACCAGCGGCTCGCGCTCCGCATGAAGGGCGGCGCGCGCGCGGGCGCAACGCCCCACCAGCTCATGATGAGCGCGACGCCGATTCCGCGCACCATGGCGATGAGCTACTACGCCGATCTCGACGTGTCGGTGATCGACGAGCTGCCGCCCGGACGCGTGCCGGTCGCCACGCGTCTTTTCTCGGCGGCGCGCCGCGACGAGGTCGTGCGCCGGGTGCGCGACGCCTGCGTGGCCGGCAGCCAGGCCTACTGGGTGTGCCCGTTGATCGAGGAGGATACCGGGGAGAAGCCCGCGGCGCCCGGGGGCAGGCCGCGCCGCGCCCGCGGGCGCTCCGCGGCGCAGCAGATGAAGAACGTGCTCGAGACGCACGCGGCGATCAGCGCGACGTTTCCGGAGCTGAAGGTGGGGCTGTTGCACGGGCGCATGAAGAGCGACGAGAAGGCGGCCGTGATGCAGGCATACGCCGCGGGGGCGATTCGCCTCCTCGTGGCGACCACCGTGATCGAGGTGGGCGTGGACGTCCCCAACGCGACGTTGATGGTGATCGAGAACGCCGAGCGCCTCGGTCTCTCGCAGCTCCACCAGTTGCGCGGCCGCGTTGGGCGCGGCGGAGAGGCGGCGGCCTGTGTGCTGCTCTACGCGGAGCCGCTGAGCGCCGCCGCGCGCGAGCGACTGAAGATCATCTACGAGAACCGCGACGGCTTCGAGATCGCGCGCCACGACCTCAGGCTGCGCGGGCCGGGTGAGCTCCTCGGCGCGCGGCAGAGCGGAGTGCCGATGCTGCGCTTCGCCGACCTCGAGGCGGACCTCGACCTGCTGGATGCGGCGCGCGGTGCGGCCGGGGAACTCCTGCGCGCGGATCGCGCCGCCGCGCGGCGGCACCTGGAGCGGTGGCTGGGAGGGAGGCACGAATTGCTCAAGGTCTGAACGATGGCAGTGAGTAGCCAGTCGTCAGTGGGCAGTAGCCCGCGGCCCGCAGCCCGTGGCCCGCGGCCCACAGCCCACAGCTGAAGAGTGGCCGGCAATCGCCTATACTTCACGCGGCGCAACCGGGGGCGGGGTGGTGACGGTCAAGGAGCGGCTGGACGCGTACGAGAAGCTGATGCGGCTCGACAAGCCGATCGGCGCGCTGCTCCTCCTGTGGCCGGCGATGTGGGGGCTGTGGCTCGCGAAGTACGGCTTTCCCGATCCCGATCTCCTGCTGATCTTCATTTTCGGCGTGCTGCTGACGCGCTCGGCCGGGTGCATCATCAACGATCTGGCCGACCGCGATTTCGATCCGCACGTCGAGCGCACGCGCGAGCGCCCGCTCGCCACCGGGCGCGTGAAACCCGCCGAGGCGCTGGCGCTTGCCGCGGCGCTGCTCCTCACCGCGTTCGTGCTGGCGCTGCATCTCAACCGCACCGCGATCCTCCTTTCCGTGATCGCGCTCGTGCTGATGGTGGTCTATCCCTACCTCAAGCGCTTCTTCGTGTTTCCGCAGGCGTGGCTGGGGGTCGCGTTCGGTTTCGCGATCCCGATGGCCTTCGCGGCGCAGTACGGGAGGCTGCCGGCGGTCGCGTGGGTGCTGCTCCTCGCCAACGTGTTCTGGGCGATCGCCTACGACACCGAGTACGCGATGGTGGACCGCGACGACGACGTGAAGCTCGGCCTCAAGTCCTCCGCCATCCTGCTCGGCCGGCACGATGTCACCGGCGTCATGGTCGCGCACGGCTTCTTTCTCGTGACGATGGCCGGGATCGGTTACTGGCAGTTTCTCGGGATCCTCTACTACGCGGGCCTTGCCGCCGCCGCGGTGCTGGTGATCCACCAGTACCAGCTCATCGAGGATCGCACGCGGGAGGGATCGTTCCGGGCCTTTCGCAACAACAATTTCGTGGGCCTCGCCATCTGGGCCGGGCTCGCGCTCGACCTCGCCTTGCGCATACGAATCAAGTGAGCTACCGGGACCTGCGGGATTTCGTGAGCCGGCTGGAGGCGCGGGGAGAGCTGCGGCGCGTCGCCGCCGCGGTCGATCCGAAGCTCGAGATGACGGAGCTCTGCGACCGTGCGCTGAAGGCGGGCGGGCCCGCGCTCCTCTTCGAGAAGCCCGCCGGACACTCGATCCCGGTGCTCGGCAATCTCTTCGGCACGGTGCGGCGCGTCGCGCTCGCGATGGGCATCGACGATCCGGAGCCGGGTCCGAAGCTGAGGGAGCTCGGCGCGCTCCTCGCGCAGTTGAAGGAGCCCGAGCCCCCGCGCGGGTGGCGGGACGTGTGGGAGAAGCTGCCGCTCCTGAAACAGGTGCTGGCGATGAGGCCGCTCGAAGTCGGCGAGCCCGCGTGCCGCGAATCGTCGTGGGAGGGCGGCGAGATCGATCTCGGGCGGCTGCCGATCCAGACCTGCTGGCCCGGCGACGCCGGGCCCCTCATCACCTGGGGCCTCACGGTGACCCGCGGGCCGCAGCGCGCGCGCCAGAACCTCGGCATCTACCGCCAGCAGGTGATCGGCCGCAACAAGGTGATCATGCGCTGGCTCGCGCACCGCGGCGGCGCGCTCGACCATCGCGACCACGCGCTCGCGCGGCCGCGCGAGCCGTTCCCCGTCGCCGTCGCGCTCGGCGCGGACCCGGCCACGATGCTCGCGGCCGTGACACCGGTGCCCGACGCGCTCTCGGAGTACCAGTTCGCGGGCCTGCTCCGGGGGGCGAAGACGGAGGTCACCCGCTGCGTCACCCACGACCTGCAGGTGCCGGCGCGCGCCGAGATCGTGCTGGAGGGCCACATCCATCCGGGCGAGACCGCGCTCGAGGGGCCCCACGGGGACCACACGGGCTATTACAACGAGCAGGACAGGTTTCCGGTATTCACGGTGGACCGGATCACGAGCCGGCGGGACCCGATCTACCACTCGACTTACACCGGCAAGCCGCCGGACGAGCCCGCCGTGCTCGGCGTGGCGTTGAACGAGGTCTTCGTGCCGCTGCTCGTGCGCCAGTTCCCGGAGATCGTGGATTTCCACCTGCCTCCCGAGGGCTGTTCCTACCGCCTCGCCGTGGTGAGCATGAGAAAGCAGTATCCGGGGCACGCGAAGCGCGTCATGTTCGGGGTGTGGAGCTTTCTGCGCCAGTTCATGTACACCAAGTTCGTGATCGTCACCGACGACGACGTGAACGTGCGCGACTGGAAGGAAGTGATCTGGGCGCTCGTGACGCGCGTCGATCCGCGGCGCGACACCCTGATCACCGATCGCACGCCCATCGACTATCTCGATTTCGCGAGCCCGGAGCCCGGCGTGGGCTCGAAGATGGGCATCGACGCGACGAACAAGTGGCCCGGGGAGACCGGGCGGCGCTGGGGCGAGCCGATCGCGATGACCGAGGCGGTGAAGCGCCGGGTGGACGCGCTGTGGCGGGAACTGGGGCTGTGAGGCCCGTGCCGCGGGGCGCGAAAAAAAGCCGGCTTGCGCCGGCTGGGTGTCCGGAGGGATCGCCCGCTCAGAACCTGAAGCGCAGGCCGACCGAGAACATGTTCACCTTGTCGCTCCCGGCGAAGTATTCCCATTCGCCGGTCAGGCTCACGTTTTTGTTGAGGTTGTAGCGCAGGCCGAGACCGAACAGGCCGTCGGTCCCCTTGTCGTCCGCGCCGGCGAGCGCGACCGCCGTCGAGGCGCTCCCGTTCGCGTCCCAGTTGTAGATGCCGATCTTGCCGGTGAGGTCGAACTGCTGGCTGACCGGCATCGAGCCCACGAGCGCGACGGTCCACGCCTTCAGATCGACGTCGCCGGCGAAGGGCACCGCGCCGACGGCGCCGTTGAACGTGAGCTTCCCCAGGTCGACATAGCCCAATTCCACCGCGAAGTTGCGATGGAACTGGTAGCCGCCGTAGACCTTCCACCCGATGTCGGTGTCATCGGTCGCGAACGCCGTTGCCCCCGCCCCGAGCACGAACGAATTGTCCACGCTGTAGCTCGTGTAGCCGACGGCGCCGCCGAGATAGAAGCCGGTGTCCTGGGCAAGGGCCGTTCCGCCCATGCCAAGGCCCGCCACGGCAAGTCCGGCCGCCAGGATTTTTCGGATCGTGATCATGTTGGTTCCTTGGTAAGTGCAAACGACGAAATGATACCACGCGATAATGAGGTTTTGCAAGAGGTTAAAGCGCTAACATTATGATAAATATGAGATATATTACAAATCGTGCAACCAGGATGGAAAACCGTACAAATTGGTAATGAGAACGGTTCAGCAGAAGGCACACTTATTTCGACTGATTCTGGTTTCCTCGATTGTAGACCCACCGCAGCAATGCATCCTGCACCGGCTGTGCGTTGCCGGCATTCGCGTGGTTCACGAACATGACCACGACGAGGCGCCGGCCCTGGCTGTCGAGCACGTAGCCGCCGATCGTGCGAACGCCGGCGAGCGACCCGGTCTTGATGTGCGCCTGGCCGGCGATATCGGCGCCGGCGAGACGCTTTCGCATCGTGCCGTCCACCGCCGCAACCGGAAGCGACGCCATCAACTCGGGCATCACGGCGCTGCGGAACGCCGCGATCAGCATCTGGCCGAGGCTCGCGGCGCTGATGCGCTCGATGCGCGAGAGGCCGGAGCCGTTTTCGAGCACGAGCTCCGGGAAATCGAGGCCGCGTCCGGAGAGCCACCGCCGCACGGCGCGGAAGGACTTGTCGGGGGTAGCGGGCGGCCCGCCCTCGTTCGTGCCGAGCGCGAGATAGAGGTGACGCGCCATGACGTTGTTGCTGAACTTGTTCACGTCGCGGACGATCTCCGAGAGCGAGGGCGACTTGAGGCTCGCGAGCAGGCGCGCATCGGCAGGCGCCGTCCCGTCGCGCACGCTCCCGGCGAACGCGCCGCCGAGCTCGCGCCAGAGCTGCGTGAAGAGCGCCAGCACGTACTCGCGGTGCCCCAGCACGCTGAAGTGGCGCGCGCGCTCCCCGCAGTCGCGCGAGTAGGCGCCCGAGAACTGGAGGCGAGCGCCGGTTGCGCTGCCTTGCGCGTCGAGCTTCAGTCGCGAGACCCAGTCGCCGCAGGGGGCGCCATCGAGCGTCAACTGGTTGACTATCTCGATCTGCGGCAGCGCCGGCTCGGCGACGATGCGCACGGCGCGCGCTTCGGGCTCGGGAACGAACTGCAGCCGGATTGACTTGTAGTTGACGAGGAGCGCGTCCGGCCCGGTGTTGTAGGGGCGCGTCGGCTGATCGTCGAAGCGCGCGGAATCGAACTCCCCGGGCGCGAAGAGGCTGCGGTCGAGCACGAGATCGCCGCGGATCTCGCGCACGCCGCGCCCGCGCAACTCGCGCAGCAGCAGCCAGAAATTCTCCAGCGTGAGCTTGGGATCGCCCGCGCCTTTCAGGACGAGGTCGCCGTTTAGCACCTCCTGCGCGACCGGCCCCGTCGCGTAGGCCTCGGTCTGCCACGCGTAGGCGGGCCCGAGGAGTTCCAGGCTCGCGTAGGTCGTCACGAGCTTGATGACCGAGGCCGGGTTCATCGCGCGCCCGGCCCCGGCGGCGAGGATCGGACGGGCCGCGTCGATCTCGCGCACGTAGAAGGCGGTCGCGCTCTCGGGGATCTTCGCCTGCGCGAGTGCCTTCGCGACGGGCGGCGGCAGGCTCGACTGCGCCTGCGCCGGCATGGGCAGCACGGCGAGCAGCGCCATGATCAGCAGGCCAAGGCCCGCGCACCGGCGACCGGCCGTCATGTCAGCCCCGTGCCTGCGCCACCGGTCGGATTTCGCGATGTCTCATGCGGTCCTCTCCGCGGTCCCGGTGCCGCCACGGCAAATCAGGGAACTTCATCCAGCAGCTCGACCGTGCGCCGGGCGAGAAGGTCGGTTTCCTCCTCGCCGATCGCGTAGGGCGGCATGAAGTAGACCGTGCCGCCGAGCGGGCGGAGCAAGAGCTCGCGCGCGAGCGCGCGCGCGGCGAACTCCCGCGCGTAGCTCTCGCCGGCGCCCGCCACCTCGAACGCCCAGATCATCCCCGTGTTGCGAAAGTTCCGCACGCGCGCGTGCGTGGCGAGCGGCGCCGCGGCGGCGGTAAGGCGCGCGGAGCGCGCCCGGTTGCCGGCGATCACCGCGTCCTCGTCGAAGATGTCGAGCGTCGCGAGCGCGGCGCGGCAGGCGAGGGGATTGCCGGTGTAGGAATGGGAGTGGAGGAACGCGCGCGTCACGGCGTCGTCGTGGAACGCCTCGTGGATCGCGTCGCGTGTCATCACCACCGAGAGCGGCAGGTAACCCCCGGTCAATCCCTTCGAGAGCGTGAGGAAATCCGGTGTGATCCCGGCCTGCTCGTGCGCGTAGAAGGTGCCGGTGCGCCCGAAGCCGGTCATGATCTCGTCGGCGATGAGGTGCACCTCGTGGCGATCGCAGAGCGCGCGCGCGCGGCGCAGGTACTCCGCGTCGTACATCGCCATGCCGGTTGCGCCCTGCACGAGCGGCTCCACGATGAGCGCCGCCGTCTCCTCGCCGTGGGCCTCGAGATGGGCGGCGAGGTCGAGCGCACGGCGCACCGCGTAGTCCGCGGCGGATTCGCCGGGCTGCGCGCCGCGCCAGTCGGGGCTCGCGACCCGGCTCCCCGCCATGAGCAGCGGCGCGTAGGTGTCGCGGAAGAGCGCGACGTCGGTCACCGCCAGGGCACCCAGCGTCTCGCCGTGATAGCTGCCCTCGAGGCTCACGAAACGCCGCTTGCGCGGCCGGCCGGCGTTGCGCCAGTAGTGGAAGCTCATCTTGAGCGCGATCTCGACGGCGCAAGCGCCGTCGCTCGCGTAGAAGCAGTGCCCGAGCCGGCCCATCGTCGTGCGGGCGAGCCGCTCCGCGAGCGCGACGGCGGGCTCGTGCGTGCAGCCGGCGAGGAGCACGTGTTCGATCCGCCCGAGCTGTTCCGCGATCGCCGCGCCGATACGCGGATTGCAGTGACCGAAGAGATTCACCCACCACGAGCTGATCGCGTCGAGGAAGCGCCGGCCTTCGAAGTCGTAGAGCCAGCAGCCCTCCCCGCGCGCCACGGGAAGGAGCGGAATCGCTTCGTGGTGCTTCATCTGGGTGCAAGGGTGCCACACCGCGCGCAGGCTGCGCGCTGGCAGCCGTTCGCCGCGAGCGCTGACGGCGTGACGTCCGCTGTCGCTTGCTGCCGTCATGCGTCACCGGCGCCTTTCGAATCGCGGCGGGAACATGTTGCATTTCCCGGCCGCGGGAACGGGAATCGGGCAAGCACTTGTGCCGGCGCGTCGCGCGCTCCCGTCAGGTTGAGTAATTCGCCACACATCCATCCCGCCCCGCGGTCCTCGTCGTCCGCCGGCGGCCTGTCAACGTCCCTCGCAGTCAACCGCGCTCACCTTCGCCACGTTGGATGCCGTAGACGTGGTACTGATTTTGCTG
Source organism: Burkholderiales bacterium (assembly GCA_020854035.1). GTDB lineage: Bacteria > Pseudomonadota > Gammaproteobacteria > Burkholderiales > SG8-41 > SG8-41. Next base: position 11,245 of record JADZGE010000083.1, read on the forward strand.
GTGATGGGGTGCGGCCGTCCAGCACCGGCGCGTGGCCGGCGCGCCGCCGGGCGAAGCGGGATTTCGGGGAGCAGCATCTTGATGGCACGCGGGTGACGGAGTTGTTCATTGCGCTGCCGCCGAGCGGGAATCGTCGGCAGCCGCGGAGGCGCTGCCGGCATGGAAATACTCGAGCGGATCGAAGACCAGATTTCGGCAACCGGCCTGCCGCTGTTCGGCATCACGCTGGCGGCGGTGCCCTGTCCGGACACACCCGTGATACTCACGCTGCACTGGCACGCCTTCATCAAGGAGCGGTGCGCCGAGTCCGAGCAGGCCGAGCCCGTTTCCTATACCCCGGTGCCGAGCTCGGCGCTCCAGGTGAACGAGCGCTGGCGGGACCTGCTTGCCGTCGATCGCGCGGCGATGGAGGCGGCATGGGAACTCGGCGCATGGGATGTTTCCCGCGCCGAGCGCCCGGGGTGTCTTCGCCCGGGCGCACCGTCGGGCGAAGCGCTGGAGTGCCTGCAGGCCTTCGGCGCATTTCCGTTCGGCGTGAACGGCAACCAGGTCGTCGTCGCGGACGCGCCGGACGCCGACGAACTGGTTCAGCTCGCCGCCGCGCGGGGCTACCTCCTCTGGATCTTCCGCCCGGTGAGCGGCGGCATCTGGGCCGACTACGCCGACGACGCGACGCTCTCCGCGACAGGCCGGCGCCGGCCGCCCTGCCCGCACACGCCGATCCCCCCCGCGTGCGATCGCAGCCGCAGGACGGTTTATCGTTTCGGTGTGCCGCTATCGGCGGGCGCCCAGCCGGATTTCTGATGCCGGGCGGGCGAACGCCCCGGCCGTAGCGGAAGCGGGCTGGGGCGGGATTGGCATCGGCCGATCACGCCGCGCCGTCACCGCCAACCCCGCCCCCATCCCAACCCCCTGAAGGGGAAGGGGGCGCCGTGTGGGCGCGAAGCTCGGATGCCGTCCCCATCTCCAGGCGGACAAAGAGACCCTGACTGTGACCGCAGGAGCTGTTAGTGAGCGCTGACTGATATTACGTGGGCGGCCTCCTCGCGGCTAACCCATTGTATCGACGTACACCTTTGGGTATCATTGGCACTCGCTCGAACTGAGTGCTAACAATTTCTCGCTTTTCAAGGTACCCAAGGAGACCACTAATGAAGATTCGTCCGTTGCACGACCGCGTGATCGTCAGGCGGCTCGAAGAAGAGCGCAAGACCGCCTCCGGAATCGTCATCCCCGACACCGCCGCCGAGAAGCCCGACCAGGGCGAAGTGATCGCGGTGGGCAAGGGCAAGATCCTTGAAGACGGCAAGGTGCGCGCGCTCGACGTGAAGGTTGGCGACAGGATCCTCTTCGGGAAGTATTCCGGCCAGACCGTCAAGGTCAAGGGCGATGAACTCCTCGTCATGCGCGAGGAGGACATCATGGGCGTGATCGAGGGCAAGTAAACAGCAACCAGCAGTCAGTAATCGGTAGGCGTTGCCGGCTACCGGCTACTGAGTACGCTTCAAGGAGAAAAGCAATGGCAGCGAAGGACGTCAAGTTTCACGACAGCGCCCGCAGCCGCATCGTCGCGGGGGTGAACATCCTCGCCGACGCGGTGAAGGTGACCCTCGGCCCGAAGGGCCGCAACGTGGTGCTGGAGCGCTCGTTCGGCGCCCCCACCGTGACCAAGGACGGGGTCTCGGTC
>JADZGE010000084.1 GCA_020854035.1 Burkholderiales bacterium
CCCAAACCTTGTGGCTCGGCTTGCAGCGCCTGGACGATCTCACTGCGATGTATCAGATCGTCATCAGCACGATCGCGCGCGCTCCGCCTACGGTGTCCAGCAGTCATACTTATGGGTAAAGCCCAGCATTTGGCCAGGGATTCCCGGCAAGGCCGGTGCAACTTTCGAGGCTTGGAGTGGGAGTATCTGTACTGGAAATCGCGCTCCAGGCGATTGCGCGCGAGCCCCGCGATTTAACGAGCGGAAGGAAAGACGGGGGATGGGGGCGGGCTGGGGGGCCATTACATATCAATCTGCGAACGCAAGACTCGACTCGAAGCCCCGGCGCCCGAAGCCGGCGCCCCGTTGGAGGCGGCCGAGAAGCGCAGCCGCGGTCGGGAATTCGCCGAGGACTGTCGAGCAGTGGTGACTTCGATATGGAGATGACGTGTCAGCGTAGATGACGCTGGCCCGAGCGTTGACCGTTCGCGAGTTCCGCAGGCGCCGGCCGCGGCGAGCACCGCAGGGGAGTGAAAATCGGGTACAGACCCGAACAGTGTGTCTGTACCCGATTTTCACCCGCCGACCGGGGCGCCGGCTTCGGGCGCCGGGGCTTCGACATGGCGACCCTCCCCCGCCGCTGCGCGGCGACCCCTCCCGCGGGGAGGGGAGAATCTCCAGAGTATGTACTGTCAGTGCAGCGTTCTAATGCCGCCGCCGCTCGATGGGCCGGAAAAGTTAAACTGACCGTAATATCCGATCAAAGCCATGGACGAAAACCGGCATGAAGATCACTGAAGTCAAGACCTATTCGACCTCTTACCCGGTCAAGGAGCCGTTTTCCAACGGGATGCGCACCACGCGCGAGCGCGCGTTCGGCATCGTCGAGGTCATCACCGACGCCGGCATCACGGGCTGGGGAGAAGGAGCGTCGCTGCCGGCGCGGCGCGCCATCGACGAGAACGTCGTCGGCAGGAATCCGTTCGACTACGAAGTGATCTGGAACGCGCTGCATTACGCCGGCGTGGACGCGGCGGGCATCAGCGCCGTCGATATCGCGCTCTGGGACATCATGGGCAAGACGCAGAAGCAGCCGGTATACGCGCTTCTGGGCGGCGCGTTTCGCAGGAGCGTGCAGGCTTATGCCACCGGCCTCTTCCGTCGCAACGTGAGCGATCACACCGCGGCGCTGGTGAAGGAAGCCAGGGGTTACGTCGATGCGGGCTTCAAGGCGATGAAGATGAAGGTCGGCTTCGGCCCCGGCTACGACGTGACGAACGTCGAGGCCGTGCGCAAGGCGATCGGCGAGGACGTCCTCTTCGCCGTGGACGCCAACTGCGCCTACGACCGCGGCTCGGCGATCGCCGTCGGCAGGGAGATGGCGAAGAGCGATCTCCTGTGGTTCGAGGAGCCGATCGCCGCCGACGACATCGAGGGCTATCTCGAGGTGAAGCGCGCGCTCGGTATCCGCATCTCCGGCGCGGAGCAGCTGCGCGGGCGCTGGGCGTTCCGCCGCGTGATCCAGGAGCGGGCGATGGACATCATCCAGCCCGACGTCTGCGTGTGCGGCGGCATCACCGAGTACCGCAGGATCCACGCGATGGCGAGCGCCAACCACGTGCGCGTCATCCCGCACATGTTCGGCACGGCCATCCGGCTCGCGGCCACGATGCACCTCCTCGCGACGCTGCCCGATCAGCCGCGCGCGCTGGAACCTTTCCCGGCGCTCCTCGAATACGACATGAGCGAAAACGCTCTCCGCACGGAGCTCGCGAAGGAGCCGATCCGGCACAAGGACGGCGTCGTCGCGGTCCCGCAGGGGCCGGGGCTGGGCATCGAGATCGATCGCGAGGTGCTGGCGAAGTACACCGTCGGCTGAGCGTCGGCGATCGCTCATGGCAGCCGGCAAGCCACGGTGCTCGAATCTGGCGCCCCGGTCGGCGGCCGCAACCTCGTGAACTCGCGGCGGTTCCCTGCGGTGCTCGCCACGCCCTGCCCGCCGCGCTGCATCGCGGCGCGCATTCGCGGGCTCTTCGAGTGGATTCTCAGGCATTACAGAGGCATGCCTCGGGCGACCCGGAAAGTCGTCGTGTGTCGCGCGGGCGATCGGGGTCGAGGCTATTGCGTCGGCGAGTGCTACCATGGAGGCGTCCTTGCCCTTCCCCGGAGCGCCCGCCAACATGACGAGTCTTGCCTTCCTCACCGGCGGCGACGTCGCCCCCGTAGGCCGCGGCGGCCAGGGCATCTTCGGCGACGTGGCACCCCTCTTCCGGCGCGCCGACGTGTCTTTCTTCAACCTCGAGCTGCCGCTGTCGGAACGCGGCGAAGCCGTGCGCGGCAAGTCGATCTGCCACCGCGGGCTGCCGGCGGTGGCCGACGGCCTGCGCGAAGCCGGCGTGTCGTGCGTGAACCTCGCCAACAACCACGTCCTCGACTTCGGCGACGCCGCGCTCCACGACACGCTCGATCTCCTCGACGCCCGCGCGATCGGCCGCTTCGGCGCCGGGCGCAGCCTCGACGAAGCGCGCCGGCGCTGCGTCGTCGGGAAGAACGGCCTGCGCGTGGGTTTCCTCGGCTACACGACCACGCTGCCGGCCGGGTTCGCGGCCACGGCGGATCACCCGGGCGTCAATCCGCTGCAGGCGTACACCGCGTACCAGGCGAAGGCGAGCCTCGTCGAGTACCCCGGCACGGCGCCCCGGGTCGTCACCTGGACCGATTCCGCCCACCTGCAGCGGCTGCGCGCGGAGGTCGCCGCCGCGGCGGCCGATCTCGACTGCCTGATCGTCTACGTGCACTGGGGCACGAGCATGTCGCCCGAGGTGCACGACTTCCAGCGCGAGATCGGGACGGCGGCGATCGACGCCGGCGCACACGCTGTGTTCGGCGGGCACCAGCACGTCATCTCGGCCATCGGGCATCATCGCGGGCGCCCGATCGTGCACGGGTCCGCGAACCTGCTGTTCGACACGCGCCCCGCGTTCTTCACCGCGGAGACGCTGAAGACGTTTCTCTTCGGCGCGACGATCGGGCCGGACGGCCTGCGCGACTGCTACGTGCTGCCGGTGCGAACCGGTGTCAACGAGCCGCCCCGCCCACTCGGGCGCGGCGACCCGCTGTGGCAATCGATAGCGGACGATATCGGGCGGCACAGCAGCCCCTTCGGCACGCGCCTCACCGCGCGCGGCGACGTGCTCGAGGTGTGCGCGTCCCAGCACGAGCTCGGCGGCCGGTGATCGCATCGGCCGAGTCGGGTGGGCGGGGGCACGGCGGCGAGAGCGCTACTCCGGCATAGACGGGCGACGAGGGTGGGCCGGGAGGAAATTGAACGGCGCGCGGAGGAGCGGCAGATCAACCGCCGCTTAGCGCCTGCACGATAATCACTTCGTCCGTTTCAACGACGGGATGGGAGAGCCCCGCCGCCTGCGCGCCGCTCACGAAGATGCGGATGTGGCGCCGGATGCGGTCCTGCTCGTCGACGACGCGAAAGCGGATCCCCGGGTAGCGCGCTTCGAGGCCGGCGAGCACGGCGCCGACCGTCGCGCCCTGTGCCTCGGTTTCGGCGCACTCGGTGTAGGAGCGCAGCGCGCTCGGGATCAGCACTTTCATTGAGTCGGGTCGGGAGATCGGAAGGTCGGAAGTCGGGACTGGTGAGTTGTCGTCACCGCTCAGCACTCGAGCGCTCAGGGCTCACAGCCCATAGCTCACAGCCCATAGCGCGCAGCCCATAGCGCGCAGCCCGCGGCTCACAGCTCGGCCGTTTCCACGGCGTAGATCTCCGGCAGATTCCGTGCGATGAGGCGCCAGCGCTTTCCCTCGTCGCGGCTGCCCCAGAGCTCCCCGCTCGAGGTTCCGAAGTAGAGCCCGACCGGATCGCGCGTGTCCGCAGCCATCGACTGGCGCTTCACCGTCCACCAAGCCTGCGAGCGCGGCAGCCCCGCGTCGAGCCGCTGCCAGCTCTTGCCCGCGTTTCTCGTCGCGTACACCGCGGGTTTCCCCTCCGGGCTTGTGCGCGGCCAGACCTGCGTGCCGTCCATCGGGAACACCCACGCCGTGTCCGGGTCGCGCGGGTGCACCACCAGCGGAAAGCCGATGTCGCCGGCGCGCTTCGGCATGCGCTGCCCGATCCGCACCCACTTGTCGGACGGCCGGTCGAGGCGGTAGATGCCGCAGTGGTTCTGCTGGTAGAGCCGATCCGGATTGGCTGGACACAGGCGCACGCAGTGCGGGTCGTGGAAGGTGGGCTTGGCCGGATCGAAACCAAACCCCTCCACCACGTCGAGTCCCTCGATGAGCGTCTTCCACGTGCGGCCCCCGTCGAGGGACTCGTGCACGCCGCCGCCCGACATGGCGATGTAGAGATGCGTGCCGTCGCGCGGGTCCACGATGACCGAGTGGAGCTTCGGCCCGTCCGGCGTGCCGTCCTGCACCGTGCCCATCCACTCGCGGAACTGCGGGTCGTCGTTCACGATGGAGAAGGGCTCCCAATTGACGCCGCCGTCCTGCGACCGGAACAGTCCCTGCGGCGAGGTGCCCGCGTACCACACGTCACAGTCCGCGGCGCGTCCCGGAGTGAGCCAGAAGGTGTGATCGACCGAGCGGCCCTTGCTCTCGTCGGCGGCCTTCGCGAACGCGGGCGGGCGCGCGGCCTCCTTCCAGTTTTTTCCGAGGTCGGTCGAGCGGAAGATCGTCGGGCCGAGGTGCCCGGTTTTCGCCGCGGCGAGGAGCGTCCTCCCGTCGCGCGGGTCGAGCACGAGATGGCTCACCGTATGTCCGAGGAAATGCGGCCCATCCGCGCGCCAGGCGCGCCGCGCCGCGTCGCCGTGGTAGAGCCACGCGCCCTTGCGCGTCGCGACCAGCACCAGTTGCCGCCTGGAACGGGCCGTCCTTCCCTTAGCCACGGGAATGCGTCTATCGCGCTTCATGATCATTGTCCCTCCTCTCTGCGTTCATCGGCGTTCATCGGCGGCTTCGTTTCGTCGACCGCTTCACCCGCCCGCGCCGCCGCGACCGTCTCGCGGATCGGGCGTATCGGCCGGATCTCGATACCGCCCACGCGCGCGGGCGGAATGCGCGAGGCGATCGCGATCGCCTCGTCGAGATCCTTCGCCTCGATCATGTAGAAGCCGGCGAGCTGCTCCTTCGTCTCCGCGAACGGGCCGTCGGTGATCGCGACCTTGCCGCCGCGCACGCGTACGGTCGTCGCCGTCTGGACCGACTGCAGCGCCTCGGAGGCGATGCAGTGTCCGCTCTTCCGGATCGCGGTGTCGAAGGCGACGCAATCTTCGTCCGGCAGCTCGTCGAGGCGCTTCTCGTCCAGGTAGACCAGGCACAGGTATTTCATCCGCGCTCCTGCGTGACGGCCGAGGGGTGATGAGCGATGGGTGATGCGTGAGGGGAGGACGTGCCGCGCCGCGACCGCCTTCCACCCGTGACCTCAGGTTTCTCCCGCATGGGTACGTTCGAGCAGAGCGATGTCGAGCTTCTTCATCCGCAGCAATGCCTTCATCGCGCGATCCCCTTCGCTGCGGGCGACTCGACGACGGCCCGCATGTTCGAGAGCCCCTGCTCGAACTGGCCGCCGACCATCCGCTCGCAGTTCGCGACGAGGCCGATCGCCTTGGCGACGAAGTTGTTGGTGCCCGACATGCTCCAGGTCACGAGCGTACCGCCGCCTTCCGGCGCGAACGTGAACTCCGCGCTGTTGGTCGCCTTGAACGGCTTGAAGAACTCGAGGCGGAAGCGCACCAGCTCGGCCGGGCGGCTCTCGACGATCGTCATTCGTCCTTCGCCCAGGTTCCTGTTGCCTGCCCACGCCATGCTCGCGCCGGTGCCCGCGTCCGGTCCCTCGAACACGGACTTTGCCGCGGGATCGAGCCGCGCCCACGGCGACCAGGCCTCCCACTTCCGCAACTCGTTCACGTGCGGGAAGACGCTCGCGGGCGGCGCCGGCAGCGTCGCCGAGCGCGTGACGCGGAACGCGGCGGGCCGCATCGCGATGGCGATCAGCAGCACGACTACAGCCGCTGCAACGACCCAGAGGACGATCTCGATCATGGGGGAATCCCTTTCGTTCAATCAATGGACGAGCGGTGGTGCGCGGGTCTCAACCCATCCCCACCCCGGCCCTCCCCTTGAAGGGGAGGGAGCGATGCCTCTTCACTCATTGTGCCGTCCATCATCCATTGCCCGTCGCGAATCACTCGTCACGCCTTCCCGCGCCGACGCTCGCTCTCGCGAATCATTCCCGTGAGATCCGCGGCCGGCCGGATCTCGAATGGGCCGAGACGCACCCCCGGATGCTTCGACATGAGCTGGATCGCGTGGTTGAGGTCGTTCGCTTCGAGGATCAGGATGCCGCCAAGCTGCTCCTTCGTCTCGGCATAGGGCCCGTCGGTCACCGCGGCCCTGCCGCCCCGGTAGCGCAGCGTGACCGCGGTGCTTGCGGGCATGAGCCCTTCGCCTCCGGCGAAATGGCCGCTTCCGCGCAGCTCGTCGTCGTAGGCGAAGCAGGCGTCCACCGCCGCGCTGCGCTCGTCCTCCGACATGCTCTCGAGCCGGCCGGGCTCGATGTACCCGAGGCAGATGTACTTCATGATGCGCGGCTTCCTCTCAGGCGCTCACAAGAACCTTGAAGCCCCCGTAGATCATGCGGCGGGCGTCGAACGGCATGTCCTTTACGCCGCCCATGCCGGTGATCCTCGGATCCTTCATCACCCTGGCGTTCACGCGGTCGCGATGCGCCCGCGACTTGTACACGATGTACGAAAATAACACGGTCTCGCCCTTCCTGAGCTTCACGCTCTGCGGGAACGAGGTCCACTTGCCCGGCTTGACGTCGTCGGCGACGCACTCGCGGAACTCCAGTGCGCCGTGATCGCGCCAGACCTTGCCCGCCGCCTGCGCCATGCGGCGATAGGCTTCGAGCTTCTTCTTCGGGACCGGCAGCACGAATCCATCCACGTAACTCATCGTTGTTCCCCCTTGCCGATGCGGTTCGATCGGTCCGTCGCTCCGCTGCGGTCGAACATTTCGAGCGTGCGTGCGTCCTCCGCCACCGGGCGGACCTCGACGCAGCCGATCCACGCGCCCGGGATCCGCGCCGCGACCTCGATCGCCTCGGCGCGGTCGCGCGCTTCGATCAGGAAGTAGCCGCCGAGCTGCTCCTTGGTCTCGACCCACGGGCCGTCGGTGGTCATGGTCCTGCCGTTCCGGACCCGGACCGTGGTGGCGTCCGCCGGCGGCAGCAGGCGGTTGCAGCCGAGGTAGTGGCCGCTCTTCCGGATCGCCTCGATGTACGCCTCGTACTCGCGGTAGTGCCGCTCGGCATCCTCGGCGGTCATCTGTTCCATCACCTTCTCGGCGCAGATCAGGCACAGGTACTTCATCGCGCCGCCCGCGAAAGCGCGCTGTAGAAGAGCGGCCGGATCTCGATTTCGGTCTCCTCCACGCGCGCGCCTGCGTGGACGTCCAGCACGCGGTTGACCATCGCGATCGCCTCTTCCCGCGAAGCCGCCTCGAGGATCGCGAAGCCGCCGATCAATTCCTTCGTTTCCGGGAACGGCCCGTCGGTCACGGTGCGCCCGCCGTTTGCGAGCCGCACGCGCAGACCCTGGGAGCTCGGCGCGAGGCCGCCCGAGGCGACCATGTTGCCGGACTTGACGTATTCCTCGGTCAGCTTCGCCATGCCGGCCATCAATTCCGGGCTGGGCGGCGCGCCCGCTTCATATTCCTTTGTCGCCCTGATCATCATCATGTAATGCACTATCGTCTCCTTTCCTCGTCACCGGCCCCTGCTTCCCGCGGGCAACCTGCCCGTAGGTGCGCTGCGCCTGTTCCTTCAGTTCGGGCGTGAACGGTTTACCGTTTCAATTCCCTGGTTTCGAGCCCCTGTCGTGCGGACCGGGTTGCGGTACTGCCGCCCCCTCGCCCTCTGTAGTCGTTCGGACCGCCCCGGATCGACAGCCAGGACAACCATTTTTTCAGCGGGCCCTCGCGCCGCGCCAGGCAGGCAAGCAGTGCGATAACGCTTCCCCCGGGCAGCAGGATGGCGACGATGACACAAGGTCCGGGACCGGACAACGTACGGCGGAGGTGATTCAGCAGGGGGTATACGCCATCCATGGCGAGGCATCCTTCCCGTCCGATATGTGCCCGGGGGTCGGGCACCTGCTCCCTGGTCGAACGGGAGTCCCCGATTTCGACGGGATGGTTCGGGCGGCGGCAAGGACTGGATTGCGCCCACGCCGGCAGGGGCGGGTCGTTCAGGACGACCCGTGCCCGGCGGCTGCTTCGGTCTCGGCAATGCGCCGCGCCAGGAAGCGCCGCTCGGGCTCCTGCCGCGTGAGTCTCAGTGCGTGCTCGTAGGAGGCCCGCGCTTCGTGCGCCCGGCCGAGGCGGCGAAGCAGTTCGGCCCGCGCCGAGTGAGCCAGGTGGTAGCCGGCGAGCTCGCCGCGCCCGAGGATCGCCTCCACGAGCGCGAGCCCGGCGGCGGGTCCGTCGCGCATGGCAACGGCGACAGCGCGATTGAGCTCCACCACCGGCGAGGGCATCGCCGCGAGCAGCACGTCGTAGAGCCCGGCGATCTCCTTCCAGTCGGTCTCGGCGGGCGTCGGGGCGCTTGCGTGCACCGCCGCTATGGCGGCCTGAAGGGCGTACGGACCGAACCGGCGGGAGGCGAGCGCGCGTTCCACGAGCGCCGTGCCCTCCGCGATCATCTCCCGGTTCCAGAGCGAGCGGTCCTGGTCCTCGAGCAGGACGAGATCACCCGATGGCGTCGCGCGCGCCTCGCGCCGCGACTCGTGGAGCAGCATCAGCGCGAGCAGTCCCAGCGCTTCCGGTTCGGGCAGCAGCTCGGTCAGCAGCTTCGCGAGCCGTATCGCCTCGCCGGAGAGATCGTGACGCGTAACCGAGGTGCCCGAGGAAGCGGAGTAGCCCTCGTTGAAAACGAGATAGATGACGCGCAGGACGTTTTCGAGGTGGCCGGGCAGCGCGTCGCGGGCGGGCACTTCGTACGGGATGCGCGCGTCGCGGATCTTGTTTTTCGCCCGGACTATGCGCTGGGCGAGCGTCGATGGGGAAGTGAGGAAGGCCGCGGCAATCTCCTCGGTCGTCAGGCCACAGATCTCGCGTAGCGTGAGCGCCACCTGCGCATCGGGCGGCAGTGCCGGGTGGCAGCAGGTGAAGACGAGGCGCAGGCGGTCGTCCTCGATCCCCTCGTGCTCGATGGTCGAAGCATCGTCCGGGGCGACGAGCGACTCGGCGGTCTCGTCGTCGAGCGGTTCGAACAGCCGGTTTCTGCGGATGCGATCGATTGCCTTGAAGCGTCCCGCCGACACGAGCCAGGCGCGCGGGTTCTCCGGGACGCCCTCGCGCGGCCACTGTTCGAGCGCGGCGCGAAATGCGTCGTGGAGCGCTTCCTCCGCGAGATCGAAGTCGCCAAGCAGGCGCACCAGCGTGGCGAAAACGCGCCGCGACTCGGCGCGATAGAGGGCCTCTATCGCGCCTGCGACCTCCCCCGGCGACCCCTTGTCCGCGGACGAGGCGCGTTGAACTTCCCCGCCACCCATAGGAGGCACAAGGTAGCCCAATCCGGCGAACATTTCGAGGTGACGCTGTTCGCGCGATGCCGGCGGGACCCGGCCGGACTACCGTAGGCCGGCCGTTCACCCTTCGACAGTGCGCAGGACGAATGGGCCCCGTTCTGGCGGGACCTGTTCCCGAGGATTCCGGCGGAGCGTAGCGCGCCGGAATCCTACCGGGTGAGCCAGGAGCGCGCGCGCACGGTCAGCGCGGCGTAGGGAAAGATCCAGAGGAGCGTGAAAAACGAGAAGTACGAGTAGAGAACGCCGTAGACGAAATCCCACGAACGTTCGCTCTTCACGAAATAGAGCATGTAGAAGGTGGAAACGACGCCGATGCCGATCAGCATGCGCAGGAGCGTCGTCGGGTCGTGGATGCTGTAGGCGACGAAGAGCCCGAGCGAGGTGTAGGCGACCGGGAAGCGGAGGTTGGTGATGGTCGTGTCGAAGAAGGTGATCGCGCGCGCGAGCGGCGGGCGCTTCCAGACGATCCGGGCGAACCGCAGTTCCTCGCGCACGTAGCTCCGGTCCCAGCGCAGGTACATCCTGCACAGGCGGTTGTAGGTGGTCGGCACCACCGTGTGCACGACGGCGGTCTTCTGGTAGACGGAGTCGTGGCCGGCGGCAAGTATGAAGTTGGTGAGCGCCCGGTCCTCGCCGAACGTGCATTGAACGCCGAGGAAGCACTGGTTTTCCCAGCGCCCCATCACCTCCCGCACCACCGTCGCGCGGTAGGCGGCGAGGGCTCCCGGGCAGCAGTACACCGTGCCGTGGGTGGACTGCGCGCTTCTCAGGAAATCGAAGGAGAGCGTGAAGCGCACGTGCAGCATGCGCGGCAGCAGGCTCTCGTAGCGGTTGTAGACCGCGACCTTGCCCGCGACGGCGCCCACGCGCGGATCGCGGAACGGCCCGGCGATCGCGAGCAGCGTGCCGCGCTCGATCACGCTGTCCGAATCGATGGTCACCATGACTTCGCCGCGCGCGCGCCGGAAGCCTTCGGCGAGGGCGGCACGCTTGCCGCGGTTGCGCGGAAAGCGCACGGTCGTGACGAGTCCGGGATGGCGGCCCGCCGCCCGTTCGATCCACGCCCAGGTGTCGTCGCGGCTGCCGTCGTCCACGGCGATGATCTGCAGACGGCCCGCCGGGTAGTCGGCACGAGCGACGGAGTCGATCGATTTCTCGACCATGCGCCCCTCGTTGTAGGCGGGGATGATCACCGTCAGCAGCGGCGCGTCGGCGGCGGTGGCGGACGGGAAGGGGCGATAGCGCAGCCACAGGGTCGTGCGGAACGCGAGCAGCAGCAGCCCCATCGACACCCACAGGATCGTCGGCCGCAGGAGCAGGTCGAGCCAGCGGCCTTCCCCGGCCATGTCGACCCAGTGATCGAACAGCGGCGCGGAAAACGCCGCGTAGCCGAGGATGCCGATGCCCGAAAAGATCGCGGCGACGATCAGCCAGTCCCAGATGTCTCTGAACGGCGACACCGCGAGGTCCGCGGTGGAGGTGCTTGCGTGAATCATGATGGCTCCCCTGCAGAGCTGCCCCACGGCGCGCGACGAGGCGAAACCGCGCGAAGCGATACCCGGCGCGCCTTACCGCCCGATTACGAGCGACTTCGACTGCCGGCGTGAAGGAGAGTTCAGCGAGTTCGGGCGCAGGAAGGCGCGCGATCAGTTACGATTATGCAAGGTTTCGCGCACGTAAGCTTCGCGTAAGTCGCTCACTCCGGGAATCGGCGCGACACGTTGCGTGCGTGAACGTGGCGTGGCGTCGTCGCGTGGAACGTCGGTCGCCGCCGCCGGATGCGCGCGCCGTATCCGGATGCGGCGCTTCTTCATTTCTCGGCGAAACAGTAGATGAGCCCCGCGCCGCCGGTGCTCACCAGCGCCGGCTGGCTGCAGCCCTTCGAGCCGTGGGAGGAGTTCCAGGAAACAGCGGCCGCCGTGTCCGACAGGCCCCAGCGGTCACGGTGCCCGACGACTGCGGAGCCCTTGTCGCCGCTCGTCCAGTTCGAGCAGGTCGTGTCGCCGCTCTTCGCGAACGCCGTCCCGTCGGGCTGCGATCCGGTGAGGATGTCGTGCATGTTGGGCGAATCGGCGCGCCCGTTCACCGTCGTCTTCTTCTCGGTCAACGCGGTCATGCGGTTGATGTTGTTCACCCCATGCAGTTCCTCGACGTTGCGCGCGATCAGCCTTCCCTCCGCATTGTGCCACGGCCCCTTGCCGATCCGCTCGCGCGCGTTGACCCCGGGCTTGCCGCCGGCGGGGGTCGCACTGAGATACGCGCGCCAGGTGCGCTTGCCGGCACCCGCCGCCGCCGCGAGGTCTTGGCAGTGACGGTCGGCGCCTTCGAGGCCGCCGAAATCGGCACCTTTGCCGGAACCCACGCTGGAAACGAAGAAGGTCATCTCGGGCTGTTTCATCTGCGCCGCCGCGCCCAGCGCGGCGATGAGAGAGAGCAGGACGATCGATGCGGCGACGTAAATGCGCTTCCGGTTCATCTTCTGCCTCCAGTGGTGGTCGGACGGTCCGCGCAGGGCGGTCACGGACATGAACGACATCTGCCCTCCAGGTATTCCCGCGCGGTCTTCATCTCTCAGTCAGTGGCGAACAGCCAGGGGCGCGAAGCAGGCCAGTCGCGACCACGCACAGCTCACAGCGCACGGCTCGCAGCCCGCAGTTCGCGGCCCGTGGCTCGCAGCTCGCGGCTACCAAAGCGCCTTCAGCCTCCCTCCGTCCTGGTGGAGCGACACGCCCGTGATGTCGCTCGCGGAGCGCGGGAACACGGTATAGAGAGCCGGGCGGCGGGAAACAGGAGACCGGGGACGGGGGAGGAACGGCGGAATGCGAAAAGCGGAAGGTCTCCGGGTGGCTGTCGAAGTCGCTTGACAGCACCGACGCCGACCGGCAGATTGCGGCGGGGTCGGCCGCAACGGCAGGTGCAGTGCGCAGGGGAGAAAGCGAGGTTCAAACCACGATCGGGTGAGGGCAGCTGTTGCATTCCGGCCGCTCATCGTTCCTCGTTCATGGATCACCGCAGGGGTTTCTGGACGCGGCGCTGCTTGCCGGAGCGAGTCCGCATGCGCACGGCAATGTCCGCCGAAGCCGATCCGCTGGCACAGGCGGGAAGCAAAGTGGAATGATGCGTGATGGGTGGTTGGTGATGAGTAAACGGCCGCGCCGGACGTTCAAGGGGAGAGGATGGTCAGGTATCTGAAGGAGAAGGAAGTCGAGGGGCTGCTCACGATGCCGCTCGCGCTGGAGATGGTCGAGCGCTCGCTGCGGGACCGGGCGCTCGGCAGAGCGGTCGATGTGCCGCGCGCGCGGGCGCACATACCGGCGGGGACGCTCCACATGATGTCGGCCGGCGCGCCGGAGCTCGGGCTGATCGGCTACAAGGCGTACTACGCCACGGACAAGGGCACGCGCTACTTCGTGCAGCTTTTCGGCACGGAGAGCGGGAAGCTCGAAGCGATTCTCGAGGCGAGCTGCCTCGGCATGGTGCGCACCGGCGCGGCGAGCGGCGTCGCCACGAAGTATCTCGCGCGCGAGGATGCTTCGGTTGCCGGCATGATCGGCGCCGGCAAGCAGGCGGTGGGGCAGCTCGAGGCGGTGTGCGCGGTGCGCGGGATCCGCGCGGCGAAGGTCTGGAGCCGCGACCCGGAGCGGGTCCGGAAGTTCTGCGAGACGATGTCGGCGCGGCTCGGCATCGAGGCGAGACCGGCGGAGAGCGCGGCCGACGCGGTGCGCGGGACGCACGTCGTCAACGTCATCACCAAGGCGGCGGCGCCGGTGTTGACGGGCGAGCTCCTGGAGCCCGGCCAGCACATCAACGCCGCGGGATCGAACTCGCTGATTCGCCGGGAGCTCGACGAGGCCGCGGTGCGGCGCTGCGCCGCGATCGCCGCGGATTCGCGCGGCACCGCGAGGAACGAGTGCGGCGATCTCCTGCCGCTCGTGGAGAAGGGCTACCTCGACTGGAACACGCTGGCGGAGCTCGGGGAGATCATCACGGGCCGCGCGCCGGGACGGCAGGCAGACACCGACGTGACGCTGTACGAATCGCACGGCATGGCCGTGCAGGATGTGTACGTCGCGGCAGGCGCGCTGCGGCTCGCGCGCGAGCGCGGCGTGGGCGTGGACCTTCCCATTGGCGGGTGAGAAAATCGCTGCCGCGATTTTCTCACCTGAGGCGCATCTCTGTCGCAGGATACCGAAGCCCGTTCCGCCAGCCGCACGGATTCTCATGAGGAGAAAATCGGGGCGCGCGGGACTTCCTGCTATCGGGATACCGCCAGCGCCCCGATTTTCTCCTCCAGCCAGTCGCCGATGTCGTCGCACACGAGAGTGAGGTAGTCGCGCTGGCAGTGCTGCGCGCCGCCTTCCTCGGGCGTGTAGATGCGGAAGGTCTTGTCCTTCGACCCCACCGAGTCGTGGAGCTTCCGCGCGACCGCCATCGACACCTGCTGGTCTTCGGTGCCGTGGGTGAGGAGAAACGGGCAGCGCATCTTCTGCACGACGCCATCGAGCCTGAACTCCCGGAATTTCTCGACGGCTTCCTCGAAGGTGCCGGCGCCGAACACCCACTTCACGTGGTCCGCGGGCACCGGCATCGCCGGCGTCTTGCCCTCTCGTATCTGCTTCAGGCGGTTCACCCACAGCTCGTGCACGTCCCACTGCGCGCCCCACGCGACGCAGGCGGCGTAGCGCTCGTCGAGGGCGGCGCAGCGCGGGGCGTAGTAGCCGCCCAGGCTCAGGGCGAGGACCGCCACGCGCTTCGTGTCCACGTCCGGGCGCGTGGCGAGGTAGTCGAGGCAGGCGGTCCCGACGAGCTCGTAGTCGCCGTGGAGGCGGATGCCGCGGAAGCGGATCGCCTCGCCCATTCCCGGGCCGTCCACCAGCAGCACCGCGAAGCCGCGCCGGGCGAGCTCACCCACGCCGCGCACGTATTGCAGTTCCTTCTGCGTGTCGAAGCCGCCGAAGCGCACCACGCACGGCGAGCGTGCCGCGGACGGGCGCTCCGGGTGAACGAAGTAGGCCGGCAGCCGGCCGTGCCGGTAGGCGATCTCCACCGGCTCGATGCGCGGCCCGTCGGTGAGCGCCGCGAACCGGTGGAAGCAGTCGATGGACCGGCGAAACACGTCGAGCGCCGCCGCGTCTTTCGGGTGACGGAAGTGCTCGGCGTGCTGGTACTGGCAGCAGGCGCGCAAGTACACGGACGCGGCGGTGATCCGGTGGCCCGCGCTTTCCGCCCTTTCCGCCCGCTCGCGGAGGCGATCGCCGCCCGCCGACCAGGCGCGGAACCATGCATCGTCGTCGCCGAGGTGCGCGCGCAGTTCGCGCCCGATGCGATGCGCCTCGGAAATCTCCGCGCCGCCGTAGGGCGCGGTGGAGAGCACGGCAAGCATCTCCGCCGACCAGCGGTAGTGGCCGGGAAAGTAGGTGAAGTGCGCCGGCTCACCCGCCGGCGCGGCGACAGCGGGAGCGGTCGTGGCCAAGTGCGGTCTCCTTCGTGGGGCAAATGGGGACGCCCGCGTTTTCCTACTGCAAGGGCGAGAACGCCGCCGGCAGCAATATCCTGTTCTCCTGGTGCAGGAGCTCGTAGGGCGGGGTACCGGCTTTCTGCGCCGAGGGCGGCCACACGCCCGCTTCCTGCGCGCGCCGGCGGATGTCCGCGCGGGCATCGAGCGAGGGATACGGCCAGATGTGCATGAACTTGTTGATGCCGCCGAGCTCCGAGCGCAGCACCGCGGTGAGCGGCCCGAACTTCAGGCGCTGCGGCAGGAAGTGCTCCCATGCTCTTGCGATGTTGACGAGCCCCGGCTGGTTGAGCGTGTAGATGCGCATCTCGAAGTACGGCCCCTGCCTTCCCGGTCTCATTTCGGGCGACATGGGGTAGGGGATGTAGATGTCGGAGCGCTGGGCGAGGATGAGCTCCGCCGTTTTCGGCGGCCACCCGCCCGCCTTCTGCGCTTCCTCGCGCACGCGATTGCGCTCGGCGAGGTCCCGGTACGGCCACACGTGGATCACCTGGTTCAACGGCCCGATTTCCGCGTGCCAGAACGCGGCGAGCGGCGAGAAGGCCTTCCGGTTCTCGTACGCCTCGCCGAAGCGCTTCTCGAACTCCGCAACTGCGTGCGGCTTGAGGTCGTAGGTGCGAAACTCGTAGATCATCGTCGCTCCGGCTCGGTAATCAGTGGGCAGTATCAAGTGGGCAGTATCAAGTGGCCAGGCCTCGGCCGGATGCTGAATACTTCCCACTCGTTACTCGCTACTCGATCCGGATTCCGGCCTCCCGGATCACCTTCGCCCACTTGTCCATCTCGCCCTTGAAAAAGGCCTCGAAACGGTCGGGTGGCTGCAGCACGACCTCGTTTCCGTCGCGGATCAGCCGGTCGCGGATGTCGGGCGCGTTGAACCCCTTCGCGATCTCCTGGTTGAGCCGGTTGACGATCTCCCTCGGCGTGCCCCCGGGCGCGGCGACGCCGGTCCAGGGACTCGTGTCGAAACCCTTCAGCGTGTCGCCGACGGGCGGCACGCCGGGAAGCGCGGGCGAGGGGCGCGCGCTGCTGACGGCGATCGCGCGGAGCCGCCCGGAATCCACCAACGGGCGCGTCGGCAGGACGGCCGTGAAGACCCACGTCACTTCGCCGCTCAGCACGCCGGTCAGCGACGGGGCCGCGCCCTTGTATGGCACGTGCGTCATGCGCACGTTCGCCATCAATCGCAGGATCTCGCCCCCGAGGTGCGTGGAGGTTCCGTTGCCGCCGGAGCCGAAGCTGATGTCTCCCGGCCGCGCGCGCGCGAGCGCGATCAGTTCGCGCACGTTCTTCGCCGGGAGAGAGGGGTGCACGGCCAGCACGTTCGGCGTGGAGACGAGCTGGACGACGGGCGCGAGATCGCGCAGCGTGTCGTAGGGCAGCTTGCGCTGCAGGCTCGGCAGCGTCGCGGTGCTGGTGGAGGTCATGACGAGCGCGTAACCGTCCGGCGCCGCCTTGGCGACGAGTTCGGTACCGATGACGGTGCCCGCTCCGGGGCGGTTCTCCACGATCACCTGCTGTCCCCACGACTCCGCCAGCTTCTGCCCGACCATCCGAGCGAGGATGTCGGTCGGCCCGCCCGGCGCGAAGGGCACCACGAGGCGGATCGGCTTCACCGGGAATTGCTGGGCGCCGCTTGCCGTTGCGCCGAGGCACAGCACGGCGCCCAGCAACGACATCGATGAACGATGAACGACGAACGATGGACGGCACCGGCGTTGCCGATCACGCCTTGCCCGACTCCGAACGGGCGCTCGCTCCTCCACGGGATGGACTGCCTCCGGTCCGCGTTCTGTACGGCAATCTGCCGGTCGTGCTTGCCGCTGTCAAGGATGCGGCGGC
This sequence comes from Burkholderiales bacterium, assembly GCA_020854035.1. Taxonomy (GTDB): domain Bacteria; phylum Pseudomonadota; class Gammaproteobacteria; order Burkholderiales; family SG8-41; genus SG8-41. Next base: position 16,942 of record JADZGE010000084.1, read on the forward strand.
TCTTGACCCCTGTCCGGAAATGACACACGATCGACCGCGGATCGCGGCGCCGCGTGGTGATCGCGCGCCTTCGGGGAGGGGCCATGGAATTCGCATCGACGCTGCGCGTCGTCGACCGGGCGCAGGTGAAACCGCTGCCGGGCATCGTGAAGGGCCAGGCGCTGCAGGCACTCGTGGGCGTGCCGGACTTCCCGAGCGAGCGCGTGCGCGTGGCGGTCGCGACCTTCGAGCCCGGCGTGCACGAGGAGCTGCATTGGCACGCGATCGAGGTCTTCTACTACGTCGTCGCCGGCGGCGCGATCGTCAGGGACTACCACGGCAGGGAGTATCCGGTTAAGGCCGGCTGCTCCATCTACGCGCCACCCGGAATTGCGGGCTCTCACGAGTGGCAGGTGGGGCCCGACGGGCTGCAGCTCCTGTCCATTCGCGCGACGCTCGAGGGCCACAAGCGCATGCAGTTCACGGTGAACCGCGAGACGCGGCGCTCCTACATCGAGCTGGAGGAGCTGGCGAAGATGGACGGGGTGAGCTTTCGCTCTCATTACTAGAAGTGCGTTACCAGTAGTGTCCGACAGAATTCAGAATAGGTTCAGTTGGTTAGCGTCGAGTGGCATATCGTGCGCGCTTGCGGATTCGGTAAGCAGCTGAATCAATGGTTCTTTATCGAACGGTCGCACGCTCAGGA
>JADZGE010000085.1 GCA_020854035.1 Burkholderiales bacterium
CTTCGCCGTTTCAGCCAATTGGGCTCGCTCGAGCCAAAAAACCGGACAGGTATTGGTCCGCACCCCGCCGCGGACAAAACCCAGCAATTTCAGGGCAAACTACGCGGCTATGTCAGGAGGTCTGAAGTTCTCCCGGCGACGGCTACACCTTTTGCATGGTGTCCCCGGCGCAGGCCATAGCCCCGACGTTGTTCAAGGACGCGGGCTATGACGCAGGCGATCTTACCTATGTCGCGCGAATCGCCAGAATACCGAACTTGCTGCTCGTGCATCCCTCGTTGCCGGTGCGCTCGGTCTCGGACCTGATCAGGCTTGCGAGGCAGCACCCGGGAGCCCTCAACTACGCATCGAGCGGCGGGGGAGCGAGCGCGCAGCTCGCGATGGAACTGCTGAAACAGCAGGCGGGGATCAATATCGTTCTGATCACGTACAAGGGAACCGGCGCGGCGATCATCGATCAGATTGCCGGCCGGGTGGAAGTGGCGTTCACTGCGGCTGTGGGCGTGGTGCCCTACGTGAACGACGGGAAGCTGCGCGCGATCGCCGTCTCGACACTGGAACGGTTTCCCATCGTGCCCAATGTGCCGACGCTCGATGAATCCGGAGTCAAGGGTTTCGAGGGCAGCTCCTGGCAGGGCGTGGCGGGCCCCGCGCGCATTTCGGGCGATATCGTCAAGCGCGTCAGCGCGGATCTCGCGGCCATCCTGCAAGCGGCCGACGTGAGGGAAAAGATTCTCGGGCTGGGGGGCGTCGTGGCCGTGAGCAGCCCGTCTGAGTTCGACGCGTTTTTCAAGGCCGAGGCCGTGAAGTGGTCGGGCGTCGCGAGGAAGGCCGGCCTCCTCCAGAACTGAGGCAACGAGTCGGGGTTTCCTTCCGGTCGATGCGATCCGCCTGGCCGCGGGCGCCGCGCGTCCGCGGCCGGTCTTACGCGCCCGCCGGTGACGCGCGACGCAGGAGGAAGTCCAGTGCGTCGTGCGCGCAGCGGTCGGGCAGGTAGTCGGTGATGTTATGGTGGCCCTGGTCGTAGGTGACGAGCTCGCTGCCCCGGATCAGGCGGTGCATCTCCTGGTAAGCGGACGCGTTGCCGATCGCGTCGCCCCTGGGGGCGACGATCAGGGTCGGGCAGGAAATCCGTGCCAGATCGGACATCCAGTATTGCGTCGTCATGTACCCGACGAAGCGCCTGACGAAGGACTCGTCGTTGCGCGACATTTCATCGAGGAACCAGTCGACCTGGGCCTGGCTCACCTGCCCGACCGGCAGGCGCTCCTCGATCGTTCGTGCGATGAACGCCCGCAAGCCGGTTCGCTCCATCTCGGGAATCCAGCCCGCGCCATTGCTGTCCCTGAAGCCGGGCCGGGACGCGAACAGGAGAATGCTGGAAACGCAAGCCGCATGGTGTATCGCGAGTTGCTGGGCGATGTAGCCCCCGCCGGAAGCCCCGAGAAAGTGCGCCTTCGAGATCTCGAGATGCGCCATGACGTCGAGCACATCCCGGGTGAGCCGCTCGAGGTTGAGCTCCTGATCCCCGCGCGGCACGTCGGTCGCGCCGTGCCCGCGCAGGTCCACCCGCACCACGCGGAACCGGCGGGCGAAATGTGGGACCATCGCCGCCATGCGGCGCGAACTGCTCATGGCGGAGTGCAGCAGGAAAAGTGACGGGGGCTCGATCCACGGATCGGTGAAGTCGTCGACGTAATACGCGATCCGCAGTCCGTCGCCGGTCGTTGTGAACCGCGGCAAGGTATGTCGGTCGTTCATGAAACGGAATCAACCGGGGCCGGTGACGAGCATACCACGCAGCGTCGCCCAGCCAATCGGCCGGGCCGCCGGAACACCGGGACATGGCGTTGCCCGGACGAGTGGGCCGCGGGAGCTCGCGGGCGCGCGCGGCCTCGGGGGCATTTCCGCTCTGCCATAATTGCCGGCGTGCGAAGGTCACCCCCGTTTGCAAGGATCCGGGAAGATGTCGACAACGAAGGAGGCTGCCATCAAACTCGCCGTCGATATCGGGGGAACGTTCACCGATGTCGTTCTGCAGGCGCCCGGACGCCGCTGGACCGGAAAAGTCCTCACGACGACCCGGGCACCCGACGACGGTGTCGTCGAAGCCGTGCAGGAAATCCTGGGGAAGGCGCAACTGTCGCCGAGGTCGATTGACCTCTTTATCCTCGGTACGACGCTTGCCACCAATGCGTTGATTGAACGCAAGGGCGCCCGGACCGCGCTCATCACGACCGACGGATTCCGCGATCTCGTGGAAATCGGCTGGGAGCACCGCTTCGCCCAGTACGACATTTTTCTCGACAAGCCGGCTCCCCTCGTGCCACGGTATCTGCGGCTTGGCGTGCCGGAGCGCATCGATGCCGGGGGCCGCGTACTGCTGGCGCTCGACGAGTCCGCGGTGCGGCGCCTGGTGCCGTTTCTCCGGGACGAAGGCATAGAGAGCGTGGCGGTCGCGTTTCTCCAGAGCTACACGAATCCGGGGCACGAGCGGCGGACACGAGCGATCCTCAGGGCCGCGCTGCCGCAGCTATGGGTGACGCTTTCCTCCGATGTCTGTCCCGAGATACGCGAATATGAGCGCATCTCCACCGCGTGCGCGAACGCCTATGTACGGCCGGTCATGGCGGGGTACCTGAACCGCCTCGCCGCGAGACTGAAACAGGCCGACATGCGATGCCCGGTATATCTGATGACCTCGGGAGGGGCCCTGTGCACCATGGAAATGGGAGCCGCGGAGCCCGTGCGATTGGTGGAATCCGGTCCCGCCGGCGGGGCGATCCTGTCGCGCGGCATCGCGGAGGGCTGCGGCGCCGGCAAAGCCCTCTCGTTCGATATGGGAGGAACGACCGCGAAAATCTGTTTCATTGACGATTACGAGCCGCAGTTGTCCCGCAGCTTCGAGTTCGGGCGTGTTTACCGCTTCCTGAAGGGCAGCGGCCTCCCCGTTCGGATTCCGGTGATCGAGATGGTCGAGATCGGGGCTGGCGGCGGTTCGATCGCGCGCGTGGACGACATGGAGCGCGTGCAGGTCGGCCCCGACAGCGCGGGATCCGAGCCCGGGCCGGCCTGCTACGGGCGGGGCGGCACGAACCCCACGGTGACGGATGCGGATTGCGTCATGGCGTTCCTCGATCCCGCGCGCTTCGCCGGCGGTCGGGTAAAGCTCGATCCGGAAAGGGCCACGGAGGCGGTTCAGCGCCACGTTGCCGCGCCGCTCGGATTGGACCCGGGCACGGGGGCCCTGGCGATCTCCGAAATCGTCACCGAGAACATGGCCAACGCCGCGCGCGTTCACGCGATGGAGCTCGGCAAGACGGTGGAGGACTACACCTTGATTGCGTTCGGAGGCGCCGCGCCGCTGAAGGCGGCTCGCCTCGCGCGAAAGCTCGGGATCGGGCGGGTCATCATTCCCGTCGAAGCGAGCGTAGGCTCGGCCCTCGGATTCCTGGCCGCGCCCGTCGCCTTTCAGGCGGTACGCAGCTGGTACCAGTCGCTCGTCGCTCTGGACACGCACGCCGCAAACCGTCTCCTCGAGGAGATGCAGCGCGAGGCGGCTCGCGTCGTGCGCGCAGTGGAACCGGCAGCGAAGCTCGTGACCGAGCGCATCGCGTACATGCGGTACTCGGGGCAGGGCCACGAGATTCCCGTTGCATTGGGGGGCGGCAAACTGGGCGCGAAGGATGCCGCGGGACTGAAGCTGCGTTTCGAGACGGCCTACCGGCGGTTCTACGGGCGGACGATTCCCGGGATGAACGTCGAGATCATGAGCTGGTCGGTAACTGCCTCGAGCCGCCCGAAGCGGGCGGCCAGGGCGCGCGCGGCGCCGAGAAAGCGGCCCGCGCCCGCGTTCCGGCGCAGGATGCTCGACCCGGGATCCGCGAAGTGGCGCGATATCCCGGTCTACGAGCGCACAGCCTTGCGGCCGGGGTCCGCCGTTCCAGGGCCGGCCTTGATTGCGGAAGACCAGACCACGATAGTCGTGACCGCGGATTTCGAGGCATCCGTCAACAGCCTTGGCCACGTCGTACTCGACCAGCGCCGGAAGAAAGGGAAATAGGCATGTCCAGGATCAAGACCATTGAACACCAGGTCCTGTGGAATCGGCTCGTCTCCGTGGTCGAGGAGCAGGCGCAGACGCTGGTGCGCACGGCCTTCGGCGCGGCGACCCGGGAGGCCGGGGACCTGTCGGCCGGCGTGTTCCTGCCCGATGGCCGCATGGTCGCGCAGGCGGTTACGGGAACGCCCGGTCACGTGAACTCGATGGCCGAGTCCGTCCGGCACTTCCTCAAGGACTACCCGCGAAAATCGATGTTCCCCGCCGATGTTTTTCTGACGAACGACCCGTGGAAGTCCACCGGGCACCTGAATGACCTGACCATGGTGACCCCGGTGTTCAGGGGCAGGCGGATGGTGGCGCTCTTTGCCTCCACGGTACACGTGGTCGACATCGGCGGGCTCGGGATGTCGGCGGACGGCACGCAGATCTTTCACGAAGGCCTCTTCATTCCCATCATTCGGCTCGTGTCGCGCGGCCGGATCGATCAGACCGTCCTCAAGATGGTCAGAGCGAACGTGCGGGAGCCCGTGCAGGTGGAAGGGGATCTGTACGGGCTGATTGCCTGCAACGAGGTCGGCGGGCGCCGGCTGCTGGCGATGATGGATGAATACGGCCTGAAGGATATCCAGGCGCTGTCCGAGCACATCATAAGGCGCTCCCATGGCGCCATGCTTGCGGCCGTGCGGGAATGGCCGCGGGGGAAATGGTCGTACTCGATGACCACGGACGGCTACGATGCGCCGATCACCCTCACCGGCGCTCTCACGATATCGAAGACCGGGATCGACATCGACTTTACGGGCAGCAGCAGTGTCGTTACCCACGGGATAAACGTGCCCAAGAGCTACACGGACGCATACACGTCGTTCGGCGTGCGCTGCATCATCGGCCCGCATGTTCCGAACAACGCGGGGTCACTTGCCGCCGTTCGCGTCACCGCCCCCGAAGGAAGCATCCTGAACGCGCCTTTTCCCTCCGCGGTCGCGGCGCGTTCGATCATCGGCCAGATGCTGCCCGACATCGTGTTCGGCTGCCTGCGCCAGGCGCGCCCCGGGAAGGTGCCGGCGGAGAACAGCTCCGCGTTGTGGAACGTGCGGCTGGCCGGCGGCCAGGCCATACAGGGCATCGGCACGGAGCAACTGCGGGGCATGACCCGCTTCAACGTCAACGGGTTCAATACGGGGGGCACCGGCGCGCGCCCGAACAAGGACGGGCTTTCCGTCACGTCTTTTCCGAGCGGCGTGCGTAACGTGGCCGTGGAAATCATGGAAACACTGTCGCCGGTGGTATTCTGGCGCAAGGAGTATCGCCCGGATTCCGGCGGAGCGGGCATGCACCGCGGCGGTCTCGGGCAGATCATGGAAATTTCGAACGGCGAGCCCGCGCCGATGATCATTTCGGCGACCTTCGATCGGGTTGATCACCCGGCGCGCGGTTGCAACGGTGGCAGCGACGGGGCCGCGGGGCGAGTGTCGCTGAAGTCCGGGACCAGGCTTCGGGGTTTTGGCCGCCAGGTGATTCCGGCTGGGGATCGAGTCGTCATCGAGACACCGGGGGGGGCCGGGATGGGGAACCCGAAGCAACGGCCGCGGGAAAAGGTGAAGCAGGACGTGAAGAACGGGCTCGTGAGCGAGGAGCAGGCCGCCAGCGTGTACGGACTCGACACTTCGAGTGCGAAAAACTGAAACGGCAATAATGCCGACTGAAAGGAGCAGACATCATGAGACGGGCACGCAGGAACCATTCAGCGAAGGTCGCCGCCTGATCAAGCCGTCATGAACCAGCCTTGACAACAGGTCCAGGCGCTGGCCTACTCTTTCCTCGTTGGCTCCAGCACCTGCATGCGTTCAAGAGGAAGAGTGGTGGCGCGGCTGCTTTTGTCGATTGTGGCATGCGTGATCGCAGCATCGCATGCGACGCCGGCCGCCGCGCAGAAATACCCCGAGCGGCCGTTGCGCTTCATCGTCCCGTTCCCCGCCGGCGTCTCCGACACCGCTGCGCGTACTATCGGGCAAAAACTTGGCGAACTATGGGGCCAGCAGGTCATCACCGAGAATCGAGTGGGGGCGGGCGGCACGATCGGAACGGAGTACGCGGCGAAATCGCGGCCGGATGGATACACGCTGCTGATGGGCTCCTCGACCGAGCTCGCGGTGAACCCGAACCTGTATGGAAAACTTTCGTACAGCACCACGCGGGACTTTGCGCCGGTCGCCCTTGTTGCCTATACGCCGCTCGTGGTCCTCGTTCATCCGTCGTTGCCCGCGAAGTCCGTGAAGGAGCTCGCCGCGCTGGCGAAGCAGCGACCGGGCGAGATCAACTTCGCTTCGACCGGCAACGGATCCACGCTGCACTTCGCCGGCGAGATGTTCATGCGCGCGGCGCAGGTCAGGATGGTGCATGTGCCGCACACGACGATACACCCGCTCATGAGCGTCATGAACGGTCAGACGGAGCTGATGTTCGGGTCGCTGCCGTCGTCGATCGCGCTCGTGAAGGCGGGAAAGCTGCGTGCGCTCGCCGTAACGAGCAGAAAACGTTTTGCGGCCGTTCCGGAACTGCCGACCGCCATCGAGGCGGGCTACCCGAGCATGGAAATCGTGATCTGGAACGCGGTCATGGCTCCGGCCGGAACACCTCCGGAAATCTTGAGAATGCTGACGGGCGAGATTCTCAACATACTCGGACTTCCCGATGTGAAGGATACCTTCGACAAGCTCGGAATGGAGCTGACGCCAGGTGACGCAGGGCAGCTCGGAACCTACCTGCGGTCCGAGCTGGCGAAGTTCGCCAAAGTCGTCAAGGAAACGGGAATACGGCTTGACTGAACCGCGGCACGACCAACGGAGAGAAGAATTGACGCTCGGCCACGAACACTTCATGGACATCGCGCTCGAGCTCGCGAGAAAGGCGGGGGATCAAGGCAATCGCCCGATCGGCTCGGTTCTCGTCGATGCGCGCGGGAAGATTCTTGCTCAGGGCACGAACCGGATGTATACGGACTTCGATCCGACCGCGCATGCCGAAACGATCGTGATCCGCGAAGCGTGCAAGAGCCTCGGAACGGTCGATCTCTCCGGTTCCACCATCTATTCGACACTGGAGCCGTGCCCGATGTGCTGCTGGGCGATCATCGATTCGAAAGTGGCGCGACTGGTGCTCGGGGGGCGCTATGCCGGACTCGGCCGCCGCGACGTGGGCCGTTATTCGATCGAGACGTTCCTCGAGTTCACCGGCAAGTCTCTCGAGCTCGTCACCGGAGTGAGGCAGAAGGAAGGCGAGGAGCTGCGGCGAGGATGGAGTGCGGCGCGCCGCGACGGCGCTCCGGGATAAGTCCGCGGCGCGCCGCCGTGCCCGCCGCGCCCTTCGCGCGGCCGGCCTGCTTGCTTCCCCGCCGACGAACCGGCCGGGCTCGAAGCCGGTATGGCTGACGCCGGCCGGGGAGGCATGATCCCGGGCGACGCGTTCGTCGCTCGCCCGCGTCACCACGCTACCACCACCCGGCGCGAAACGGCGGAAGAGGCCATAGCCAACCTCCCCGAAGCTGCTTCGCTTTGCCGGTCCGGGTTCCCGCTCGCATTCGCCGGAATTCGGAACCGGAGGTCGCGCTACAATTCGACACCCGGACGGCACAGGATTGTCTCGTGCCCCGCTCGCCGCTGGAGGAAGACCGCCGTGGAAAGAAAGCCCGTCCTGTTCGATGCGAAGCGCCTTCACGCCATGATGGACCGCAGGCAGGTCGACGCGCTCATCGTGCGCGGCGTCGAGAACTCGAAGTACTTGAGCGGCTTCTTCCACAACGGCGCGAATCTCGGGTACCGCCCGTTCTGCGTGTTCTATTTCAGGGATCCCGCGATCAAGCCGGCTTTCATCGTTCCCGCCGTCGACCTGCACCTCGCGATGACGAGCACGTGGATCGAGGACGTGCGCGCCTACGCGATGGCCGAGTTCTTCACGGACGTGAAGACCCGCTTCTACGACGATTTCTTCCAGGCTGCGACCGCCGTGCTGGGCGAGCGGCGCGTGAAGGCGCTGCGTGTGGGCACCGAGGGCGAATCGCTGACTTACGGCTATCGCATGAAGTTCTACGAGTGGCTCGAGCAGGCGGGGCACACCCCGGTGGACGTGGGATACGATCTCGATATCGTGCGCGTCCGCAAGACGGCCGAGGAGATCGCGCGGCTCAGGAGGGCGACGGAGATCACCATCAAGGCTCACGAGAGCTTCCGCGCCGCGATCAAGCCCGGCAATACCGACGAGGACCTGCACAGGGCCGCGACCGTCCGGATGATGCAGGAAGGCGCGCACCAGATCCGGTTCATCAATATCGGCTGCGGTCCCGAAACGAGCTTCACCGCCCACTCGCCGTTTCCCATCGGCCACACCATGCGGCGCGGTGATTTCGTCAAGGTGGACATGGGCGCGATCTACGGCGGTTACTACGCCGACTTCGTGCGTTCGTACTTCATCGGCGAAGCCTCGCAGCGGCAGAAGGACATCTGGCGCTGGTTGAACGAGACGCAGATCGAGCTCGGCCTGTCGCTGAAGCCGGGGATGACCGGCGGGGATCTCTTCGACACCTATTACCGCAACATCAGCAGGCATCTCGGCAGCTACCCGCGCGAGTTCATCGGCCACGGCATCGGCCTGGGCTCGCACGAGCAGCCGCGCATGAATCACGTCAATCGCGCCGTGCTCGAGGCGGACGCGGTCGTGTGCCTGGAGGCGAGCTACTACCATGACGGCGTGCGCCATCACACGGAGGAGACGTTCCTCGTGAAGGAGAACGGCGTGGAGTGGTGGACGGAGAGCTGCCCCCGCGAGCTGATCGTGCCCGCGTAAAGCCGGTTTCGAGCGGTACTCGATGCACACACCAACGGCCTCCGGGAGAAGCTCATGAACGTTCGCTGGATCGGGTTGATCGTGCTCGCGCTTGCCGCGGGCGGCGCTCAGGGCCAGGCCTACCCCAGCAAGCTGGTGCGTCTCGTCGTCGGCTACCCCGCCGGGGGCAGCATCGACGTCGTGGGCCGCATGCTGGGGAACGCGTTCACCCGGACCTGGGGACAGCAGTTCATCGTCGAGAATCGCTCCGGGGCGGCCGGGACCATCGCGGCACGCTTGGTCGCGGATGCCGCGCCGGATGGCCACACGCTGCTCGTCGGCGCGGCGGCCCAGATCTCTTCTGCGCCGAGCAATTTCCGGAAGCTCTCGTACGATCCGCAGCGCGATCTCACGGCAATCGCACTGGTGGCGAAACAACCCAACATCCTGATCGTGCACCCCTCGGTGCCCGTGAGAAGCGCGAAGGAGTTCATCGCGCGCGTGAAGGCGAACCCCGGCAAGTTCACCTACGGCTCATCGGGCATCGGCGCGACGCAGCACATGTCGGCCGAGCTTTTCGCGATGATGACCGGGGCGCAGATCGTCCACGTCCCCTACAAGGGAGGCGCGCCCGCGATGATCGACCTCCTGTCGGGGCAGATCGACTTCATGTTCAGCGTGGTCCCGACCGCGGTGCCCTATATCAAGGCGGGACGGGTCCGCGGCATCGCGCTCACTTCACTCAACCGGATCGAGGCGTTGCCGGACGTGCCGACCCTGCACGAGTCGGGACTCGCGGGCTTCGACTTCTCCGGCTGGATCGGCCTGCTCGGCCCGGCAAACGTGCCGCCGGAACTGGTGGCGCAGTTGAATGCCGAGGTGAACAAGGCCGTGAAGGGCGCGCTCCGCAAGCCGCTCGTCGACCTCGGCCTGGGACTTGCCCCGGGCACCCCCGAGCAGTTTGCCGCGTTCATTCGCGAGGACACCGCGAAGATCGCGAGGATCGTGAAGGCGGCGAAGATTCCGCCCCAGTGACCCACCTTTACAGGGGAGTCGACAGATGACGTTCCAGATCGCCGGCCGCTGCGACCGCACGGGCCGATTCGGCGTCGCGATCGCGACCCGCCCGATCGCGGTCGGCGCCCGGTGTCCGTTTTTCGCGCCGGGGCAGGGCGTCGTGGTGACGATGGCCTTCACCGATCCGCGGCTCGGCCCGCTCGGCACCCGTTTGCTCAAGCTCGGCTACTCCGCCCGGAGGGTGCTCGCCGAGCTCGCCGCGAGTGACCCGTACATCGAACACCGCCAGCTCTGCGTGATCGATCGGGACGGGCATGCCGTCGCCCGCACCGGCGCGCACAACAAGGTCTGGAGCGGCGCGTTCACGGAAAGGAACGTGGTCGCGATGGGGAACAACCTGACCTCCGAGAAGACCGCGCGGGTCATGTACGATCTCTGGACCGGGACCGGCGACCTGCCGCTGGAGGAGCGGCTCCTCGCCGCGCTCGAGGCGGGGCGTGATGCGGGCGGGCAGAACGGCGGCCAGCACTCGTCCGCGCTGGCCGTCTACGGCGGCGAGATCAACGCCTACGTCGATCTCCGGGTGGACGAGCACGCGGAGCCCGTCGCGGAGCTGCGGCGCGTCTACGAAGCCTTCAAACCGCTCGTGCCCTACTACTACGTGCGCCCGGGCTCCGATCCGGGCGTACTCGGCCGCGAGCCCGAATGGCTCGAACGCGAGGGGCGAAAGTAACGGGTTCGCCCGCGCCGGATCCCCTTTCGGCGGCCGCGGCCGGGGTTCTGGCAGAATAGCGCCACCTCGCGGGCCGGCCGCGGGCGGCCACCCTGACCACGACGACCATGTTCGCGAAACTGATTCCGCGCGAGGGACGCTTTTTCGATCTCTTCAACTCCCACGCCGCGCAGATCGTCGAGGGCAGCCACGCGCTCCGCGAGCTCATCATGCACCCGGAAGCGGCGCAGGAGCGTGCCGGGCGCATCGACGCCGCCGAACGCAGCGCCGACAAGATCACCCACGAGACGATCGCGCTCCTGCACCGCACCTTCATCACGCCGATCGACCGCGACCAGATCCACCAGCTCATCAACACCATGGACGACGTCCTCGATCTCATCCAGGACGTCGCCGAGTCGATGGTGCTCTACGACATCCGGCAGACGACTCCCGAGGCCCACGAGCTCGCGCGCATCTGCGAGATGTCCTGCGACCGGCTGCGCACGGTGGTGGGGCTGCTCTCGGACCTGCGCGAGTCCGCCACCATCATGAAGACGTGCGAGGAGATCGACCGGCTGGAGTCCGACGCGGACCGGGTGCTCCGCGCGGCGATCTCGCGCCTCTTCCGCGACGAGGCGGACGTGAAGCAGCTCATCAAGCTGCGCACGATCTACGAGTTGCTGGAACTCGTCACCGACCGCGCGGAGGACGTGGCGAACATCGTCGAGGGCATCGTGATCGAACACTCCTGACGGGCGCCGTGAGCATGCACGGCGGCGCTCGTACCTCACCCCGGCCCCTCTCCCGGGGGAAGAGGGGAGATTCGTGGTGCAAATGGCACGGGAGCCATTTGCGCGAAATTCCATAGCATGGAGACAGCCCCGATCGGCCTGGCGGTCGTGATCGTGCTGGTGCTGATCGCGCTCGCATTCGACTTCCTCAACGGCTTCCACGACGCGGCGAACTCCATCGCGACGATCGTCTCGACACGCGTGCTGAAGCCCCAGTACGCGGTCGCCTGGGCGGCCGTCTTCAACTTCGCCGCGCTCTTCGTGTTCCAGTTGCACGTCGCGGGGACCATCGGGCGCGGCATCGTCGACCCCGGGGTGGTGGACCATTACGTGCTCTTCGGCGCGCTCGTCGGCGCGATCGGCTGGAACCTCGCGACCTGGTATTTCGGCATACCGTCGAGTTCCTCGCACGCGCTGATCGGCGGGCTCGTCGGCGCGGCCGTGGCGAAGGCCGGGGTGTGGTCGCTCGTCGGCAGCGGACTCCTGAAGACCGTGGCGTTCATCTTCATCTCGCCCGTGCTGGGATTCCTGCTGGCCGCGGCGGTCATGGTCGCCGTCTCCTGGCTCTGCTCGCGTTCCACGCCGGCGAGGGTGGACCGCTGGTTCCGCCGGCTGCAGCTCGTTTCCGCCTCGGCCTACAGCCTCGGCCACGGCGGCAACGACGCGCAGAAGACGATGGGCGTCATCCTGCTGATTCTCGTCTCGGGGGGCTACGTCGACGCAGCCGACAAGGTGCCCGCATGGGTCGTGGTTTCATGCTACGTCGCGATTGCCCTCGGTACGCTCTTCGGCGGCTGGCGCATCGTGAAGACCATGGGCCAGCGCATCACGAAACTGAAGCCGGTCGGCGGCTTTTGCGCGGAGACCGGCGGCGCGGTGAGCCTGTTTCTCGCCACCGCGCTCGGCATCCCGGTGTCCACGACCCACACCATCAGCGGCGCGATCATCGGGGTCGGATCGGTGCAGAAGGTGTCCGCCGTTCGCTGGGGCATCGCGGGCGACATCGTGATCGCGTGGATCCTCACCATCCCGTGTTCGGCTTTCATCGCCGCGGTGATATGGTGGCTGGCGCAGCACCTTTCTTGAGAAGGGGACGGGATGGTGGCGCGGGCGGGCGAAGGCGAGGGCGCGGCGGCGGAGCACCGGCGCATGCTCGCGGAGAGCGTGGCCGGTTTTGTCGCGCGCGGCGGGGGCATCGCTCGCGTGCGCAGGCTCCGCGAAGACCCGGCGGAGCACGATCCGAAGGCGTGGTCCGCCATGGCGGAGCTCGGCTGGCTCGGCATCCTGGTGCCGGAGCGCTACGGCGGCCTCGGGCTGGGGTTGACCGAGATGGCGATCGTCGCGCGGGGGCTCGCGCGCGGGCTCGCGCCGGAACCGCTCGCGGCGTGCGCGGTCCTCGCAACCCGGGCGCTCGCGCATGCGGGGAGCGAGGAATGGAAGGCGCGTGAGCTGCCGCGCCTTGCGGCCGGCGAAGCGCTCGCGGCGCTCGCGTGGCAGGAGGATGCCGGCGTCCTCGATGCGAGCGGCCCACGGCTCGCGGCCGTTTCCTTCGAAGGCGGCTACCGGCTCACGGGAGTCAAGCGCTACGTTGCCGGCGCCGCGCAGGCCGGTGTTTTTCTCGTGAGCGCCCGCCTGAACGGCGAGTTCGCGCTTTTCGGGGTGCCGCGGGCGACGGCGGGCGCAAAGCTCGCCCTCGATTCCCTCGCCGACGGGCGCGCAAGCGGCACCCTCGAACTCGACGAAGCCCTGGTGCCCCGCGGGAACCTCGTCGCCCGTGGCGCCGCGGCCGCCGCCGGAACCGAGCGCGCGCTCGACGAGGCGCGCGTCATCGCGGCGGCGGAGCTTTGCGGCGTGATGGGCCGCGCGCTCGAAATGAGCCTCGACTACCTCAGGACGCGGGTGCAGTTCGGGAAGCCCATCGGGAGCTTCCAGGCGCTGCAGCACCGGGCGGTGGATCTCCACATCCACCACGAGATCGCCGCGGCGGTGCTCGCCGAAACGCTCGCGGAGCTCGATGGCGAGGCGGACGACGCGCGGCGCGCGGCGGCGGCGAGCCGGGCGAAGGCGCGCTGCGCGGACGCGGCGGCGAAGATCACTCGCGAAACGATACAGTTGCACGGGGCGATCGGGTTCACCGACGAGTTCGACGCGGGGCTCTATCTCAAGCGCGCGTTGACGCTCGCGGCGTGGCTGGGCGGCGCGACGGCGCACCGCCGCCGTTACGCGCGCCTCACGGGCGTGGGCCGCGAGTCGTGAGCTTCGCGCCGTGAGCCACGAGCTAACGCTGAAAAAGGTTCACAGCCCGCAGCCCGCAGCCCATAGCCCGCAGCTCACAGCTCACAGCCCACAGCCGACGGAGTGCACGATGACCGACTACAACGCGATGGCCGACGAGGAGTTCCGCCTCATGCTGCGGGAATTCATCGAGCGCGAGTATCCGCCGGAGCTGCGCAACATCACGCGCCGCGCGCGCCGGGGCGAGATGAAGGGCTGGTGGGGCAAGCTCCACGCCCGCGGCTGGATCGCGCCCAACTGGCCGGTGGAATGGGGCGGTATGGCGCTCGACGCCGGCAAGACGGTGATCTACCTCGATGAGCTCGACCGCCACGGCGTCGCGCGCGCGCCGGACCAGGGCATCACGCAGGTGGGACCGCTCATCATGCGCTTCGGCACCGAGGCGCAGAAGGGGCACTATCTCCCGCGCACGCTCTCGGGCGAGTACATCTGGTGCCAGGGCTATTCCGAGCCCAACTCGGGTTCCGACCTCGCGAGCCTGCAGACTTCCGCCGTCCTCGACGGCGATCACTTCGTCGTGAACGGCCAGAAGATCTGGACTTCCCTCGCCGACGATTCCACACACTGTTACGTCCTTGTGCGCACGGACCGGCAGGCGAAGAAGCAGCAGGGCATCAGCTTCCTGCTGGTCGATCTCGCGACTCCCGGCCTCACGATCCGGCCGATCGTCAACCTCGCGGGGCACGGCGAGTTCTGCCAGGTCTTCTACGACGACGTGCGCGTGCCGCGCGAGAATCTCGTGGGGAAGCTTAACGAGGGCTGGACGGTCGCCAAGGCGCTGCTCGGCTTCGAGCGGCTGGGCATCGGCAGCCCGCGCCGGCCGCAGTATGCGCTGCGGCGGCTGGAGGATCTCGCGCGGGCGAAGGGGCTGCTCGACGACGCGGGTTTCGCCGACCGCTACACGGCATTGAAGCTCGACATCGAGGATGGCGCGGCGCTCTACCGCCGCTTCGTCGAGCAGGTGAAGCGGGGCGAGGCGCTCGGGCCCGACGTGTCGATGCTCAAGATCTGGACGATGGAAACCTGGCAGCGCATCACCGACCTCCTCATCGAAGCGGGCGCCGAGGACGGGGTCATCGCCGGGGTGCGCGAGGTGGCGGGCGTGGAGACCGACTTCCTCAACCCGTTCTACTACGCGCGCCCGTCCACGATTTACGGCGGGTCGAGCGAGATCCAGAGAAACGTGCTCTCCAGGTACGTGCTCAATCTTCCTTCGTGAAAAGTCAGTAGTGTCCGACAGAATTCAGAATAGGTTCAGTTGGTTAGCGTCGAGTGGCATATCGTGCGCGCTTGCGGATTCGGTAAGCAGCTGAATCAATGGTTCTTTATCGAACGGTCGCACGCTCAGGA
>JADZGE010000086.1 GCA_020854035.1 Burkholderiales bacterium
CGAGCCCCTCCCACAGCTTCAGGGAGTGCTCGTAGAGATGCGCGCTCTCGTCCCACAGGTAGTTGGAGCGCACGATCGTCGTG
Organism: Burkholderiales bacterium; assembly: GCA_020854035.1. Lineage (GTDB taxonomy): Bacteria > Pseudomonadota > Gammaproteobacteria > Burkholderiales > SG8-41 > SG8-41. Next base: position 84 of record JADZGE010000086.1, read on the forward strand.
TTGCGGCCGCTGTTGCCCATGCCGATCACGCCGCGCTCGAGCACGGCGACGTTGCGTATGCCGTGCTCGGCGGCCATGTAGTACGCCGTCGCGAGACCATGCCCGCCGCAGCAGACGATCACAACGTCGTAAGCGCGCTTCGGCTCGGGGCTGCGCCAGGCGCGCTGCCAGCCCTCGTGGTACGAGAGCGCATTGCGCGCCAGCGTGAAGATGGAATACGCCTTCAAGGGCAATCGTGCTTTCGACCGGGGAGTTGGGCCCGGGATGGGCCGCAGCGCATTATAGCGAAGCCGCACGCGGCGCCCGGTACGCCTTTGCCCCCGCGCCCTCGCCGGCGTCGTCGCCGCTCCCCCCGGCCCGGCGGCCCGGACAGGCCGCCGCTCAAGGCGCGCAGTTGCCGGCCGTAAAGGGCCGGTGTAGGGTAAGGAAGGTGACGCACGGAGCGCCGTATGCGCGACGCCGCCGCGGACGCCGCCGCAACCCATCCTTCCGATCGCCATGGCCAAAACCCTTTACGACGTCCTGGAGGTGAGCCCCTCCGCCAGCGACGAGACCATTCGTGCCGCCTACGAGCGGCTGATCGCGAAGTTCGACCCGCTCGCGCCGGAGAACGACGGCAGGGGCGACGTGCGCTTCCGTCACGAAGCCATCAAGGACGCGTTCCTCACGCTCGCCAATCCCGCCAAGCGCCAGCAATACGACCGATCGCTCGCGGCGCGCTCGAGCGCGGAGTACGCCGCGGTCGAGGCGCCCGAGCCGTTCTGGACGCTGCCGAAGATCGCCGTCGCCCTGCTGATCGTGGTCGCGCTCGGCGGCGGCTACTGGAAGCACGTGCAGACCGAGAAGCAACGGGCGGCCGAGCGCGAGATCGCGGCCGCGCGCGCGCGCGAGGCCGAGGCCCGCGCCAGGGACGAGGCCGCGCGCGCCGAGCAGGCCCGTCTCGAGGCCGCCGAAGAACGCCGCCGCCAGACGCAGGAATCGCGGGCGCGGGCCGAGATGGATCGCGCTCGCAGCAACTTCGAGCGCGAACAGCGGATGCGCGAAGCCTCCGCACGCATGGATCAGAACCGGCAGCGCTACGAAGACGTGTCGCGCGAGCGCAGCTCTCGCATGCAGGAACAGGTGGCGGAACGCGAGCGGCAGCGGCGCGAGATGGCGGCACAGGATGCCGCCCGCCGGCAGGCGGCACGCGAGCGCGAGGAGCTGTGCCGCATCGAGCGCGAGCGCTACGGCAAGGCGATCTCATGCTAGAGCGCCGCCTGCGCCACGCCGCGATCGCCGCGGCCGTGCTGGGGATCATCGGGTCCGCTCCCGCCCGCGCCCAGCAGGTCTACACGTACGTCGACGAGAAGGGCAACGTCGTCTATTCGCAGACGCCGCCGCCGGGCCGCGATGCCGGCAAGGTGAAGGTGACGCCGCCCGCGCGCGCCGCCGTCCAGAGGCCGCCCGGGCGCGACTACGAGGCCGAGGTCATCCGCCGCCAGCGCGCGGAGGACCGCCGGCGCGAGATGGAGGCCCAGCGCGACGAGCAGCGCCAGCAGATGGAGGAAGCGCGCAAGAAGCGCGTCGCCGAGCTGGAGGCGCGTTGCATCCGCGATCGCGGCACCGACTGCAGGAACCCCGAGACCCTCCGCCGCATGGAAGCGGAGGAGCGGCCCGGCACCTTCCCGGGCCGCCGCCGCTGACGAGCACTTGCCGCGGTCAACCGCCGGGCGAGGCCCGGCCGGCGTGCCGCGCGAGCGCCCAGGCGACGTGCTCGCGCACCAGCGCCGACGGGTCGTCCGCACGCGCGTGCAGCGCCGCCAGCACCTCGGCCGTGGCGGGCGCGTTGCCCAGACCCACCGCCAGATTTCGCGACCAGCGCTCGTACCCGATGCGCCGGATGGCGCTGCCGGCCATGCGCTCGTCGAAGTCGCGCTCGGTCCATGCGAACAGCGCCACCAGCGTCGCGTCGTCCAGGCCCTCGCGCACCGCGAAGTCGTCCAGGCCCGAGGGACGCGCGTAGCGGTTCCAGGGGCAGACGAGCTGGCAGTCGTCGCAGCCGTAGACCCGATTGCCGATCAGCGGCCGCAGCCGCTCGGGAATCGCCCCCTTGTGCTCGATCGTGAGGTAGGAGATGCACAGCCGCGCATCGAGGCGGTACGGCGCGACGATCGCCCCGGTAGGACAGGCTTCGATGCAGCGGGTGCAGGTCCCGCAATGCTCCGTTGCGGCTTCCCCCGAGGGCAGGGGCAGATCGGTATAGATCTCGCCGAGAAAGAACCAAGAGCCGCGCTCCCGCGACAGCAGCAGGGTGTGCTTGCCGCGCCAGCCGAGCCCCGCCTTCGCCGCCAGCGCCACCTCCATCACCGGTGCGCTGTCCGTGAACACCCGATACCCGAACGGCCCGATCGCGTCGCGGATGCGGTCGGCGAGCCGCTGCAGGCGGGCCCGCAAGACCTTGTGGTAATCGCGTCCGAGCGCATAGCGCGAGACGAACGCGCGCGCGCCGTCGGCGAGCACCTCCGCGGCCGGGCGGGCACGCGGCGGCAGATAGTCGATCCGCACGCAGATCACCCGGACGGTGCCCGGCACGAGCTCGGCGGGGCGGGTCCGGAGGCTGCCATGGCGTGCCATATAATCCATGTCGCCGTGGCAGCCCTGCGCGAGCCATGCCGCGAGCTGCGGCTCGCAGTCGGACAGATCGATGTCCGCGATGGCCACCGCCTGGAATCCCAGGTCCTCCCCCCACGCCCGGATCCGCGCCGCAAGCTGCGCCGGATCGAAACCCGCAACGCTGGTGATCGAGTGCACGACGAAGGTCCGGTCGATGGCGTGAAAAGCTTAGCACGCGACCTCGCGGACGAGCCGGCCACGCTCGCGCTCGGCGCAGCCCTCGCGCCTGGCGTACGGCCCGGCCTGGTGATCTTCCTGCGCGGCGATCTCGGCGCAGGGAAGACCACCCTCGCCCGCGGCCTGCTGCGTGGGCTGGGCTACGGCGGGCGCGTCAAGAGCCCGACGTACACCCTCGCCGAACTTTACAACGTTTCTAACTTATGCTTATATCACTTTGATTTTTATCGTCTCGAATACCCTGAGGAATGGGCCGATGCGGGCTTCCGGGAGTGTTTCGGAGGCGATCGGATCTGTGTGGTGGAGTGGCCGGAGCGGGCAGGCGATACCCTGCCGGCGCCCGACCTCGAGATCGAGCTCACCGTCACCGATGAAGGCCGTCACGTCCGGCTCAGGGCCAGGAGCATTGCGGGGCAACGATGTCTGGAGGCACTGAGCGGCTAGCGGCACGCGCGCAGGGACGCAATCCGTCCTGGCCGTGGGTGCCGTTCGCGGTGCTGGTGGTCCTCCTGCTCGCGACGCTCTACCCCTCGTTCGCCGCCGCGCAGTTGCAGGTCACGGCGGCGCGGATGTGGCCCGCGCCCGAATACACGCGGGTCACGATCGAATCCAGCGCCCCGATCCAGCACACGCTGTTCACCGTCACCGATCCTTTCCGGCTGGTCGTCGATCTCGAGGGCGTCGAGCCCGCGCCCGCGCTGGAGGCCCTGGGGTCGCGCGTCGCGCCGGACGATCCGCATGTCCGCGCCGTTCGCGTGGGCCGGTTCAAGCCCGACGTGCTGCGCATCGTGTTCGACCTCAAGGCCGCCGCGCGCGCCGAAGCCTTCACGCTGAAGCCGGTGGGCGAGTATGCGCACCGGCTGGTCCTGGACATCCACCCCGCCCAGCCCTACGACTCGCTCATGGCCCTGGTCGAAGGGCGCGAGCGCGCGCCGGGTCCCGCCGCCGCGGAGCCGCGCGCGCCGGCCGAGGCGGCGGTGCCCCCGGCACCGGAGGCGCAGCCGCCCACGCGCGAGGCGGATCGGGCGGCGCCCAGAGCACGCCCGGCCCGGCCGATCACGATCGTGATCGACCCGGGTCACGGCGGCGAAGACCCGGGCGCACGCGGACGCATGGGCACCAACGAGAAGGACATCACCCTGTCGATCTCGAAGAAGCTCAAGACGCTGATCGACGCCGAGCCGGGCATGCGCGCCGTCCTCACCCGCAACGACGACTACTTCGTCGCGCTGCACACCCGGGTGGAGAAGGCGCGACGCGCGACGGCGGACCTCTTCGTGTCCGTCCATGCCGACGCGTTCATCAAGCCGCACGCGCGCGGCTCGTCCGTGTTCGCGCTGTCGGAGAGCGGCGCGACCTCGGCCGCGGCGCGCTGGCTCGCCAAGCGGGAGAACGACGCCGACCTGATCGGCGGCGTCAACATCGACGTGCCCGATCCCTACCTGCGCCAGACGCTGCTCGACCTGTCGCAGACCGCCACCATCAACGACAGCCTGAAGCTCGGTCGCGCGGTCCTGGGCGAGCTGGGCGGGATCAACACCCTGCACAAGAGCTACGTCGAGCAGGCCGGCTTCGCGGTGCTCAAGGCCCCCGACATCCCCTCGATCCTGGTCGAGACCGCCTTCATCAGCAATCCGGACGAGGAGAAGAAGCTGCGCGACGACGCCTATCAGACGCGCATGGCGCAGTCGATCCTCACCGGCATCAAACGCTACCTCGCGGCCAATCCGCCGCTCTCCCGCACACCGCGGGTCGCGCTGTCGGCGTCGGAGCGCCCGCCCGCAAGCGCCGCGGCGCGCCGCTGACCGGCGCTCGCTTCTCGCGGCGCCCGGCTTCTGATAGCTTTCGCGCAGTTGCGCAGGTCAGCGGGAGGAGGCGGCAGTCGATGTCGCAGCGTGTACTCGGATGGAGCTCGGTCGTCGCCGCGGCGGTTCTGCTGGGCGGGTGCGCGAGCGTGCCGGAGCCGGATGAGGCCGGCGAGTCGCCCCGCCGGATCGCGCTCTTCTCGCAAGGTCAGGCCAACGGCAAGCTGCCCGCGGGCTGGCAGCCCTGGCGGCTGTCCAAGCTGAAGCGCCTCACCCGCTACGAGCTGGTGGACTACAACGGCACCGTGGTCGTGAAGGCCATGTCCGCGGCTTCGGCCTCGGGCCTGGTCCACCCGCTCGACCTCGACCCGCGCGAGTACCCGGTGCTGCGCTGGCGCTGGAAGGTGCCGCAGCTCATCGCCGGCGCCGACAACCACAGCCGCTCGCGCGAGGATTCCCCGGTGCGCATCGTCGTGTCCTTCGACGGCGACATGGAGTCGCTCTCGTTCGAGGACCGCGCCTTCATGGACCGCATCCGCGCCGTGACCGGCCACCGCATGCCCTACGCCACCCTCATGTACATCTGGGAGAACCGCGCGCAGAAAGGCCAGGTGATCCCGAATCCGCACACGGGGCGCATCCGCATGATCGTCGCGGAGAGCGGGCCGGCGATGACCGGCACCTGGAAGCTCGAGTCGCAGAACGTCTACGAGGACTACGTGCGGGCGTTCCGGGAGCCGCCGGGCCGCATCAAGGCCATCGCCATCATGACCGACACCGACAACACGGGCGCGAGCGTCGAGGCGTACTACGGCGACATCACGTTCGAGCGCGCCCGCGGTGCCGCGCCCGGCGGCCCGCGAGCCGCGCCGCCGCGGACGGCTACAGCGCCTTGACGATGTCCTCGACGACCTTCTTCGCGTCGCCGAACACCATCATGGTCTTGTCGAGGTAGAAGAGCTCGTTGTCGAGGCCGGCATACCCGGCCGCCATCGAGCGCTTGTTCACCAGCACGGTCGAGGCCTTGTCGACGTCGAGGATCGGCATGCCGTAGATCGGGCTGCCGGGCTTGCGCGCGAGCGGATTCACCACGTCGTTCGCGCCGATCACGAAGACGACGTCGGTCTGGGGGAAGTCGCTGTTGATCTCCTCCATCTCGAGCACCTGGTCGTAGGGCACCTCGGCCTCGGCGAGCAGGACGTTCATGTGCCCCGGCATGCGGCCCGCCACGGGATGGATGGCGTAGCGCACCGTGACACCCTTGGCGTGGAGCTTCTCGGCCATCTCCTTCAGCGCATGCTGCGCGCGGGCCACCGCCAGGCCGTAACCCGGCACGATCACGACGGTATCCGCGTTCGACATGATGAAGGCGGCGTCATCGGCGCTGCCGCTCTTCACGCTGCGCTGCTCCTGGCCTTCGGCCACGGCCGCGCCCGGCTCGGCCCCGAAGCCGCCCAGGATGACGCTGATGAACGTGCGGTTCATCGCCTTGCACATGATGTACGAGAGGATGGCGCCGGACGAGCCCACCAGCGAGCCGGCCACGATCAGCATCGAGTTGTTGAGCGAGAAGCCGATGCCGGCGGCCGCCCACCCCGAGTACGAGTTGAGCATCGAGACGACGACCGGCATGTCGGCCCCGCCGATCGGGATGATGATCAGCACGCCCAGCAGGAAGGCGATGGCCGTCATCGCGATGAAGGGCGTCCATTCCTGCGTGACGAAGAACCACAGGCCGCAGCCGGCCATCGCCACGGCGAGCGCGAGGTTCAGCATGTGCTGGCCGGTGAAGACGACCGGCGCGCTGGAGAAGATCCGCAGGCGCTTGCCCAGCCCGGCGAGCTTGCCGAAGGCGATCACGGACCCGGAGAAGGTGATGGCGCCGACGAAGGTGCCGATGAAGAGCTCCAGCCGGTTGCCGCGCGGAATGGGCTCGCCCGCCTGCGCCACGATCTTGAACGACGCCGGGTCGTGCACGGCGGCGATCGCGATCAGCACGGCCGCGAGGCCGACCAGCGAGTGCATCGCCGCGACCAGCTCGGGCATCTGCGTCATCTCGACCCGGCGTGCCACCACCGCGCCAATCGCGCCGCCGATCAGGATCGCGACCAGGATGAGGTCAAC
>JADZGE010000087.1 GCA_020854035.1 Burkholderiales bacterium
GCGCCAGCGCGAGAAGCCCCGCCGCAAGCGCCCAGTAGAGCACGCCCAGCGCGCGCAGCACGGTGTCGAGCCCAGTGAATTCCAGCATCGCCTTCCCCGCCCTCGCGGATTACTGTAGGCGCGTGCGCCAGGACTGTCCATGTGGTTTGGCGCACCGCGCGATTCCTTACGTGGCGTTGCTGCGCTGCGGAAACTGCCGAATGCGTAGATGCGGTTTGTGAACTTTCGCAGCCAAGCATCTACGGTGACGACCATAGTCGCGCCTGGGGACGCGGGGTCTGACCCCGAGGTCCATCTCGGGGTGACCTCAAGACAACGGGATGGCCAAGTCAATTGCTTCAGGGAGAATTGGACGGGCGCCGGCCGCTCCGAGTAGAGTAGCGGCGGGAATACCCTGACGGGTGCGGCCCGCCGCCCTCGCAGAACCGGGCGTGGGAAGCGGCATTTGAGCCTGGCCCCTTTTCTCTTCTCGCTGCTCGCCGTCGCGGCCAGGCCCGTTATTCACCACATCCCTAATCGGTGACCCCACGTGCACATGTATGCGCCACCTCACGCAGCCTCATGGCTGCGCGGGGTGGCGCCTGCCTTCTGCCGCTCTGCGGACTTCGAGCCGGTGCTTGCGAGTGCGCCTTGCTCCAAGGCGACACCGGAGCACTCGACGATCTGCAGCAAACCAATGCCCTTGACGTTGGTGCGCCCAATAGGGCGCCCCGCAAAACCATCGTCGAGACGCTGCCAGGCATCGCGGGTCATCGCGATGGTCCCAGGCCGCGCGAACTCCGTGAGGCGCGCCGCGAGATTGACTGTCCGGCCCCAGACATCGAACTGGAATTTCTGGCGACCCAGCACTCCGCTTACCAGTGGTCCGCAATCCACGCCCACGCGCACCGGCCAGTCCGGCGCCACTTCCGCCGCTGCCGCGATCATGTCGAGCCCGCAGCGCACTGCGGACGTAATCGGAGTCTTGATCGTGCGCGGCATCCCTGCCGTCGCCATGTAGGCGTCCCCGATGGTCTTGATCTTCTCCAGGCCATGCCGCTCCGTGATCGATTCAAACCGCTCGACGAGCCTCTGCAGCCGCGATACCACGCCTTCGGGCTCATGACGCTCGCAATAGGCGGTAAAGCCGACGATGTCGCAGAAGAGCACGGCGACCTCTTCGTGGCGGCGTGATGCGACGGTACCGCGGTCCTTCAATTCGCGAGCCGCGGCTGCGGGAAGGAGGACGTGCAGGAGCGCCTCCGTCTTCTCCTGTTCGCCGCGAATCTGCGCGAGTCGCGTCGTCTCCAGCCGGCGCAGGCGGCGCTTCTCCAGGCTCGCGCCGATGCGCGCCCGCAGGATCGCCGGTTCGAACGGCTTGGGCAGGTAGTCCTCGGCGCCAAGCTCGATGCAACTCGCGACGCTCGCGATATCGTCCACGCCGGAGATCACGATGATGGGGACGTCACCGCCGGGCATCTCGGTTCGCAGCCGCTTGAGCACGCCCATGCCGTCCAGTTCGGGCAGCTCGATATCGAGGAGCACCAGATCCACGTCCCCGGCACGGATCAACGCCAGCGCGTTATGCCCGTCTTTGGCCACGGCGACGTTGTGGTATCCTTCGCGGCGCAGCTGCCGCACGAGCAGACCGCGGAAGAATGCATCATCCTCAACGACGAGGATGCGGGCGCTTTGTTTCTTCACCCCTTGGTCTCCACAAGCTCTCCGCGGCGCTGCGCCCATTGCGCCATCCACCCGGCGAGAGCGTCCGCGGCCATGGGGCGGGCGATGAAGTAGCCCTGCGCCGCGTTGCAGCCGGCGGCGCGCAGAAAGTCCCAATCGGCCCGGTCTTCCACGCCCTCCGCAACAGTCTTCATTCCCAGCTCGCGTGCCATCCGCAGACTCGCCTCCACGATCGCCCGCAGCGACGCGTCGCGCCAGGCGCCGTGCACGAATCCGCGATCGACCTTGAGCTCCCCGAACGGCAGATCGCGCAACTGCGCAAGTGAGGAGTGGCCGGTGCCGAAATCGTCGATCGAGAGATCGACGCGCTTCAGTCGCAGGCGGGTTAGGATATCGAGCACCGCGAGCGGGTCCTTCATCAGGCGGCTCTCGGTCACTTCCAGCGTGAGCTGTGTGGGCGAGATGCCAGCGCCGGCCGCGACGCCGAGCAGCCACTCCGGGAAATCCAGGGCGTGCAGGTTCTCCATCGACACGTTGACCGCCACGTGAAGGTCGGTGCCTGCCGCGCGCCAGTTGCCCGCTTGGCGCGCGGCCACGGCGAGCACCGTCCGGGTAAGATCATCGATGAGATCGTGCCGCTCGGCGACGGCAATGAACTGGTCGGGGTAGATCACCCCGTCGTACGGATGCTGCCAGCGCACCAGTGACTCGACGCCCACCACGACACCAGTTGCGAGCGCCACCTTGGGCTGGTAGTGATTGACGAGTTCTCCGTTCGTGATTGCACGGCGCAGATCGTCGGGATCGCGGGCGCGCACCACGCGCTGAGCTGCAGCGCCTCTCGCCAGCGTAGGCTTAAGCACGGCGCTGAGCTCTTGGATGGAGACCGGCTTGCGCAGGGCGCCGGCCACGTTCAGCTTGTGGGCGTGCGCGAGCCGCTCCGCCGCCTGCAGGATGCGCTCGTCCTCGCCGCTGACGAGCACCAGCTGGCCGGCGTAGCCGAAGCGCGCCAGGTGCCGCACGAATTCCACGCCATCCATCTCCGGCATCTGGAGATCGACGAAGATCAACTCGAACGTTTGCCCCGAATCTTCCAGCTCGGCCAGCGCCTCCTGCGCCACCTCACGGAGCACGCAGCCGGACACCCCCAGGTTCGCGAGTTGTCGCCCCAGCACCTTCAAGGCGAACGGGTCGTCATCCACGACGAGCGTCCTCATGTGGGATCCTTCCGATAGCCTTCCGTGCCGACGAGATCGACGATGTTCTTCTCGATCCGGGCGAACCGCGCCTCGAACTGCGGCGCGAAGCGCGCGAGGAGCGCTCGGTTCCCCGCCTTACCAGCGGCATCCAGCTCGGCGCACAAGTCGCCGAACGCGAGCGCGCCCACAGAACGCGACGAGGACTTGAGCTTGTGGGCGACAGCACCGACCCGTAACGCATCGCCCGACGCCAGCGCCTCGCGCAGCTCTGCGGCCTGCCGGCGCGCGGTCACGAGGTAATCGGAGAGCAACTCCCGTGCGGTCCCGGCGTCATCACCGATTAGGCCGCTGCGATTAGACTCCTCACCACCGGGGTTTTGACATGACGGCTTCGAGCGCAGCGCATCGACAGCGGTGCCACTTCTCGGAGTGTGCTTCTTACCAAGAGTACAAGGGGGACGAAGCGGAATAGTTGGAGCTGTCGATACCCAGTGCAACAGGAAGGGTCGTAAGCGGTCAGACTCTCAAGATTCTCTCGCCGGAGGCCGCCGGCGAAGCGACGCGCACAAGTGCCGCCGCCGCCCGGGATCTGCCGAGGGTCGAGCGTGCCGCCAAGATCCTGCGCGAGGCAGCAGAGCGGCTCGGCGTCGGTGTGGTGCAGCTCGCCGAGGCGACTACTTGGAGTACGTAAACCGGATAGGAATCGGAGTGGACGGCCAGTGGAATGCTGCGGGTACAGATCGTGGACCGGACGAGGACTCCGTTCAGGCGTGACGGAGCAGAGCAGCAATCCGACGGGCCAGCGGTGGATCGGTCAGGGTGCGCGGGTCTCGAGCGCAGCTACCCGCGCCTCCAGCCGGTCGATTCGCTCGTTCATTACCGGCACGGTGGCGAGGAGCGCAGCCATGTGCCGCTCCAGGGAGGTGAGGCGCTGTTTCACGTCATTCAGGCCGGTCTCTACCAGACCGAGTCGCGATTCCACGGACTCGAGCCTGGTCTGTACCGACCCCAGCCCGGTCTCCACCGACCCGAGCCTGGTCTCCACCGACCCGAGCCTGGTCTCCATCGACCCGAGCCTGGTCTCCATCGACCCGAGCCTGGTCTCCACCAACGCGACCCGGTGAAAGACGGTCCTGAAATCCTCGCGCGTCTCGGCGCGGGCTTCGCGTGCCTCGTCGCGGATCTCCGTCAGAATCTGTGCCGTGATGTCGGCCATGACGGTGATCTTACCATCCGGGATGGATTTGTCGCCAGGGTTTCAGTCTTAACGGTGCCGCAATGTCGTCGAACAGCGCGCCGAGTCGAGCAGGCTGTCGGGCCGCGGTGGTTGCGGAAGTCGCGCACGTAGCACCGCGCGATTGAACGAGTGGCTGGCGCGCCGCTGTTGGCGCCGTGGGCGGAGACGGCACGCGCGGAGCAGCCCGGGCGCGCGATCGCGGGAACGCCGGGAGTCGTCATCGGCGGGGTTTGCATTGCAATTGCTCGCGATTCCTTCATACTTCGATTTCGCAAACACTTCTGGCAGGGGCAACCACATGAAATTTCTTCGTGCGATATGCGGTGCATGGCTGTTCGCTGTCGTGCCGCCGGCGATCGCCCAGCAGTTTCCCGCGAAATCGGTGGAGCTCGTCGTGCCCTTCGGCGCGGGAGCCGCGCCGGACACGGTGGCGCGCGAGCTCGCGCGGGGAAGGTCCAGGCGACTGGGCGCCCAGGTGATCGTGGTCAACAAGCCGGGCGCCGGCGGGGCGATCGGCTACAAGTACGTCGAAGCGAAAAAGCCGGATGGATACACCATCGTGCTGAGCTCGAACTCGGTGTCCACCGCGTACTACGGCGGCATGATGTCGTTCAACTACACGGCGTTCGATCCGGTCGCGCGCGTGACGCTGGAGATGCCGGTGCTGGCCGTTCAGGCCGGCTCCCCGTACAGGAATCTCAAGGACCTGGTTGCGTACGTGCGCAAACACCCCGGCGAAATGCGGGTGGGCTCGACCAGCATCGGCAGCCACATGCATCTCACCCTGGTGGGGTTTTTCGACGGCAACAACCTGAAGGTCACGGCCGTTCCGTTTCCGACGGGTGGCCATGTCGCGAGCCTGCTCGGCGGCGAGATCGCCGCGGTCGTCACCTTGCCGGCATCGCTCTCGTCGCAGGTGAAGGCCGGATCCCTCCGGGTGCTCGGCGTGCTCGCGTCGGCCCGGGAACCCATTTTCCCCGATGTGCCGACCGCCACGGAACAGGGCTTTGCGTTCCAGTCCGATCTGTGGCGCGGCATCCACCTGCCGAAGGGCACGCCCCAGAACGTGGTCGCGCGTCTCGAGGAGGCGGTCGCCCAGGCGGTCGAGAGCCCGGACTTCAGGAAGCTTGGCGAGAACGTCGGTTTTCTTCCCGCGTACCTCAATAGCGCGGAATTCGGGAAGATGGTCGTCAAGGACGACGCGGTGATCGCCGACCGGATGGCGAGGGCAGGCATCAGGAAGAACCAGTAGCCGCGGTCGTCTCGCGATCGAAACACCGGGCGGCCGACACGAACCCGTGAAAGGAATGGGAGAAGCGATGTCCACCGTCTTGATCCGGAACGCCTGCGTATTGACGATGGAACCCGCCACCGGGGACCTCGACCCCGGAGACGTGCTGGTAGCGGGCGACCGGATCGCGGAAGTCGCGCCGCGCGTAGAGGCCCGGGCAGACCGGGTTATCGACGGGACGGGCGCCATCGTGCTGCCCGGCCTGATCAACGCCCACGTTCATACCTGGGAGACGGCGCTGCGCGGCATCGGTTGCGACTGGGCCGGTTCGGACTACTACAACTTCTTCCACGCGAAGCTTGCGCCGCTCTTCACGCCGGAGGATACATTCATCGGCACCCTGATCGGCGCCCTTGCCCAGGTCGACGGGGGCGTGACCTCCATATTCGACTGGTGCCACAACAACTCGACACCGGCGCACACGGACGCGGCGGTGGACGCGCTTTTTCGATCGGGTGTTCGCGCCGTCTTCGGGCACGGGACGGTGAAGCCGCATCCCAGGCCGGGCGAGCCGCATTTCTCGCAGATTCCTCACCCGGTCGGGGAGATACGCAGGCTGAGGGAAGGGCGGCTCTCCCGCGACGACGCGCTCGTCACGCTCGCGATGGCGATACTCGGGCCGGATTACTCGACGCCCGAAGTGTGCCGGCACGACTTCCGCGCGGCGCGTGATCTGGGGCTGCTCTCGAGCGCGCACGTGTGGGGCAGGGCGAACCGCCTCGTGCCGGGGGGCTATCGCGCGATCGCCGCGGAAGGCCTGCTGGGGCCGGATCACAACGCCGTTCACGGCAACTACATCGAGGACGATGAGCTCAAGGTCCTCGTCGACAGCGGGGCATCGGTCACCTCTACCACTACCGGCGAGTTGAATAATCATGTCCGCCCGTCATTGAGCGGCCGGGTCCGCCGGCTCGGCGGTTACCCGTCGATCGGAACCGACAGCGAGGTGGGCACCAAGGGCGATATGTTCGGGGCGATGCGCTCGGCGCTGCGAGTCCAGCGCTTCTTCGCCAATCAGGAAATCATCCGGGAAATGGAAGGGGCGCCGCAAGGCGCCGCCGCCGAGTACGCCCGCGAGAACCTGAAGACGATAGGCACGGGCGGCTCCTTCATCGAAAAGGTCTCCTTCACGGCGAGGGAAGTGCTCGAGTGGGCGACGATCAACAACGCGAGGGCCTTGCGCATCGATCACCGGGTGGGTTCCCTGAAGCCCGGCAAGCTGGCCGATCTCATCATGATCCGGCGCGACGCCCTGCATATCGTCTCGGCGCAGGATCCCGTTCAGGCGGTAGTTTCGTACGCGCAGACGAACGACGTCGACACGGTCATGATCGCGGGGCGTATCGCGAAGGAGAAGGGGAAGCTGAACTTCGCCGGCCTGGAGGAGAAGTGCGGCGAGCTGCGCGCGTCGGCGCAACGGCTGCTGTCACGGGCGCGCACGCCGGCCGCTCACTGAGCGCGGGGCCATATTGCGCCGGCACCGTGCTTACCCCGTTCGGTCGAACCGGGGTCGCGCATGGCACGCATCGTGAAGCGCACCCGGCACGAACCGTGACGTTCCGCCGCCGGATCACCGCATGAACGTCCGGGTCTGCGGGCAGTCCGACTTCGCGGCGATCCTCGCCATCATCAACGATGCCGCCCGGGCTTATCGCGGCGTCATTCCAGCCGATCGCTGGCACGAGCCGTACATGGGTGAATCCGGGTTGCGGCACGAGCTTGACGCGGGCGTGACGTTCCGGGGCGGCGAGCAGGATGGCCGGCTACTGGGCGTGATGGGCATTCAGCCGGTGCGGGACGTGACGCTGATCCGCCACGCCTACGTGCGCACGGCGAACCAGGGGCAGGGTATCGGGAGCACGCTGCTGGCGCACCTGCTGGGTCTCGCCGACCGCCCGGTGCTCGTGGGTACCTGGGCCGCCGCCTCGTGGGCGATCAACTTTTACCGGAAACACGGCTTCCGGCTCGTCACGCCCGCCGAAAAGGATCGCCTGCTGCGCAAGTACTGGGCCGTTCCGCAGCGGCAGATCGAGACTTCCGTGGTGCTGGCGGATCGCGGGTGGTTCGAATCCGCGGGTTACGCGGATTCACGAGGAGACTTCCCGTGTCCGGCCGATTGACCGCATCCGCCCCTTTATCCGGGTGATCCGGGGGATTTCGACGGCGACACCGGCGTCGCGCGCAGAGATCTCGACGTAGCGATCATCCGTGCGCCGCTCACGCGGCCGGCTCCGCGGTATATGCCAGCCGCCCGGCGACGAGGCGTGCCGGCGGTCTCAACGCGTGCGGCGCCGCCTTGCCGGGGCCGAGGATATGCGCGACCGGAATGCCGGCTGCGACGAGCGCATCGGCGATCAGAGCGCGATGGCAGCGCCACCAGAGCAACTCGGCGCAGAGCAGTGCCGCCGGCTGCTGCGCGGCGAACGCCACGAGCTTCCCGAACCCGGCGCGGAATGCTTCGCTCTCCATGTGATCGGCATAGCCGCGAAACGCCCCGTTGCGCCACGCGGTATTCGGCGATCCCGGCAATGCCTTGCGCCGCCCGCCGAGTTCGGGAAACCACCGGTAGCCGAGGCCATCTGCGGCGAGCGCCGCGGCGAGCGCGTCACTGCCGTAAGCGGGGTTGCGCCGGGAGCCGGGAAAGCGGCGCACGTCGGCGATCGCCGCCACGCCGTGCGCCGCGAGGAGGCCCAGGAACTCCGGCAGCGGCCGCGTCGAGTGGCCGATCGTGAAAACCGTCGCGGGCCGCGCCAGAGGATCCGTCGCGCCCATCGTTCAGGCGAGCAGCGCCTTCGCGCGTGCGACGACGTTGTCCACGGTGAAACCGTATCGGGCGAGCACGGTTTCGCCGGGCGCGGAAGCGCCGTAGCGATCCACGCCGATCCCGGCGCCTTCGTCGCCGACCCAGCGCTCCCAGCCCTGCCGCACGCCGGCCTCGATCGCGAGGCGCCTCCTGACACCCGGCGGCAGCACCGATTCGCGGTACGCATGATCCTGCGCCGCGAAGAGTTCCCAGCACGGCATGGACACCGCGCGTGCCCGGATGCCTTCGGCCTGCAGCTTCTGCACGGCCTGCACGACGAGGTCCGTTTCGGCGCCCGTGCCGATCAGGATCAGCTCCGGCGCGCCGCCGGGCGCGTCGAGCAGCACGTAGGCGCCCCGGCGCAGGCCCCCGGCGCTCGCGAACACGTTGCGGTCGAGCGTCGGCACGTTCTGGCGCGACAGGATGATGGCGGTCGGCCGATCGGCGGTTTCGATCGCCACCTGCCACGCCACCGCGGTCTCGTTGGCGTCGCCGGGGCGGATCACGTTCAGGCCCGGCACCGAGCGCAATCCGGCCAGTTGTTCCACCGGCTGATGCGTCGGGCCATCCTCGCCGACGGCGATCGAATCGTGCGTGAACACGTGGATGACGCGCAGCCCCATCAGCGCGGCAAGGCGCATCGGCGGGCGCATGTAGTCGGAAAACACCATGAACGTCGCGGTGTACGGTATGAATCCGCCGTGCGCGGCCATGCCGTTCGCGATCGCCCCCATCGCGTGTTCGCGCACGCCGAAGTGCAGGTTGCGCCCGGCGTAGCTCCAGATTTCGCCGGCCACGCTCCGCCCGTCCGGTTCGTTGCCGGGTGAAAATACGCCGAGGCCCGCCATCGCGGTGTGCGTGGACGGGTCGAGGTCGGCCGAACCGCCGCTGATCGCCGGCAGCTTCGGCGCGATCGCCGACAGCACCTTGCCGGCGGCGACGCGGGTCGCGAGGCCTTTCGCGTCTGCCGGAAATACCGGAACGTCGGCGTCCCAACCGGGAGGCAGCGTGCCGTCGAACGCATGCCGCAACTCGGACGCGAGCGCCGGATACGCCTTCGCGTACCCGTCCCAGCGGCGCTGCCACGTCGATTCGGCGCGCCTGCCCTTCGCGACCGCCTCGCGGAACCGCGCGAGTACGTCTTCCGGAACGAGGAAGGGCGGTTCGACCGGCCAGCCGAGCCGCTTCTTCGTCGCGGCGACGTTCCCGGCGCCGAGCGGGGAGCCGTGCGCCTTGCAGGTATCCTGCAGCGGCGAACCGTAGCCGATATGCGTGCGTGCGAGGATAAGCGACGGCCGGTCCTTCCTGCGCCGCGCGCGGCGGATCGCCCGCGCGACGGCGGCGGTGTCGTTGCCGTCGGCGAGCGCCTGCACATGCCAGCCGTAGGCCTTGAAACGTGCCGCGCGGTCCTCGGTGAACGTGATGTCGGTGCCGGCGGCCAGCGTGACACGGTTGTCGTCGTAGAGGCAGATCAGCTTGCCGAGCTTGAGGTGTCCCGCCAGCGATGCCGCTTCCGAGGCAACACCCTCCATCAGGTCCCCGTCACTGACGATCGCGTAGGTGTAATGATCGACCACGGTGTGGCCGGCGCGGTTGTAGCGCGCCGCGAGTTGCGCTTCGGCCATCGCCATGCCGACCACGTTGGCCATACCCTGGCCGAGCGGCCCCGTGGTGGTCTCGACGCCCGGTGTATGACCGCGCTCGGGATGCCCCGGCGTCTTGCTTGCCCATTGGCGGAATTGCCTGAGGTCGTCTAGCGAGAGGTCGTATCCGGTAAGGTGGAGCAGGCTGTAGAGCAGCGCCGAACCATGCCCCGCCGACAGCACGAAACGGTCGCGATCGATCCAGCGCGGATTCTCCGGGTGGTGCTTCAGGAACTTCGTCCACAGCACGTAGGCGATCGGCGCCGCGCCGAGCGGCAGGCCCGGGTGCCCGCTATTCGCCTGCTGCACCATGTCCACCGAAAGAAAGCGGATGGTGTCGATCGCGGCGCGTTCGAGCGTGTCGGTCGTCATGCCGGTTCCCTGTCGTGGCGGGTCGAAGCGCCGGTCACCGCACACCCGTTTCCCGCGCGCGCGTTCGCGCCGAAAGTGCCAGCACCGCCGCGGTCACGATGAAAAGGCCGATAGCGGCCGCGTTGCCCGCGCCGCCGCCGGCGCGCAGTGACGCGCTCGCCGCGAGATCGCCTGCGACGCGCAGCGCAAGCGTCGCGTGCAGGAGAACGAGCGGCAGGTAGAGCACCGGGCGATAGGGGAGCGGCGCGCGCAGCACCGCGGGCAGGATCACCGGCGCGTGCCCGAACACCATGGAGAACACGAAGCCGAGCATCACCGCGTGCAGCGCGGCGTCCCAGAGCCCGGGGGCGCCGGACGCACCCGCGAGCGCGAAGAGCGCGCCGCCGAAGGCGAGCCAGACGTAGCCGGCGAGCAGGCAGAGCGCGATGTAGCGCGTGAGCCCGTTCGCGCGCACGGTGCGCGTGGCGATGTCGTAGCGCGATAGCCAGAGCGCCGCAGCGACGAGCAGCACGCCGGCGGCGCGCGCGGCCGCGTCGATCGCCCACGGCGCGAAGAATGACGCGACGAGGAGAGCGCCGGCGATGAGCGCGAAGACGCGGCGCGCCGCCGGTGGCGGCCGGGCGATGCGCGAGAGCTCCAGCCGCTCGCCGCCGATCGTGAGAGTGAAGAAGGCGATCCAGCCGAGTGCCGCGGCGGCGGGCGCGGCGCCGCCGGCCAGCGCGACGTTCGCTCCGAGGAGCGCCACCGCGCCGAGCACCAGCACCGCGGTATGAAGCGCGCGCTGCTTGAGGAAAAGGAGCAACGACACCACGCCGAAGAGCGCGGCGCCGGTCACGAAGAGCGCGAAGGCCGCGCCGCCGTGGCCCGCAAGCAGCGTCACGCCGCCGGCGCCGCAGGCCAATGGCGCCGCGTAGGCCCAGAGCGTGCCCATCGCGACCGCGCGCTCGAGCGAGATCAAGGTGCCGAAGAACGCGCCCGCCATGAGCGCGCCGTGCCAGGCAATCCCGGCTGAAGGCGCGCCGAGGGCGAATCCGAGCCGTGCCATGCCGCCCGCCGTCGCGGCCGCGAGCGCGAGGAAGCCGAGGACGAGCAGCGGCGCGCGCCCGAGCGGGGGGAGGTCCTTCACCCGCTACCACCCGAAGCGCCGCTTCACGTCCGCGCTCATGTATTCCGGTGTCCACGGCGGATCGAATACCACCTCGACGCGCACCCGCGTGCCCTCGGGGCAGGCGCGGCGCACCGCGGCCCCGGCTTCCTCGGCGATCGAGCCGGCCGCCGGGCACGCCGGCGTCGTCATGGTGATGTCGAGGTCGACCGCGCCGGGACGCGTTTCCACGCGGTACACCAGCCCGAGATCGACGATGTTCTCGCCGACCTCGGGGTCGTACACGGTGCGCAGCGCTTCCCGGATCGCGGATTCCTGCGGGCGCGCGGCTTCGGTCACGCGAGCGGCCGGCCGATTCGCACGCGCCACACCTCGGGGCCCTGCTCGAGGTATTCCCAGTCGAACGGGGCGTCGAGCTCCGCCTGGAACTGGTAGTAGAGCGGCTTCGGGTCGTGGTCGTTCACGAGTTCGAACGCTTCGCCCGGCTTCAGGGAATGGAAGTTCCGGAAAATGCGCGGATGGCGCTCGCGCGGGATGATGGCGCGAACGTCGATGACCGCCTGCGTCATGTGACCTCCTCAAGTCGTGATAAGATATACGAAGAATACATCTTCAAGATAGCATGTCCCGATGCGCCTGACAACCTTTTCCGACTACGGCTTCCGGGTACTCATCTATCTGGGCGCCACCTCCGGAGAGCTCGCCACCATAGACGAAATCAGCGCGGCCTACGGCATCTCCTCCAACCACCTGATGAAGGTGGTGCACCGGCTGGGGCAGCTCGGGTACATCGAAACGGTGCGTGGCAAGGGAGGCGGCATGCGCCTCGCGCGGGCGCCCGCCGGAATCAACGTGGGCGAAGTGCTGCGCGCCACCGAGGACAGCTTCGAACTCGTGGAATGCATGGACGGCGGCGACTGCCGCATCACCCGCGCCTGCGTGCTGCGCCACGCGCTCGCCGACGCGCGCGAAGCGTTCCTGCGGGTGCTCGATGGCTACACGCTCGCGCAGCTCCTCGAGCCGGCGCGCCCGCTCGCGAGGGCGCTCCTTGCGCCGCGTCTCAGGGATACTTGAGGAAGGTCCGGCGCCGGGCGGGCCGCGGAACGGCGCGCCCGAAGGTGCCGGGCGGGCCGAACTGCCCGGATGCGACCATCGTCACGGAGCCGGGCGCCGGCGCCTTCGCGAGCGGCAGCGCCTCATGCAGGCCCCGACGTGCCGCCCAGCCGGAATGCGGCCCAGCCCGCCCACAGCGTCGCGGCGATCATCGCCGTGCCGCCGAGCAACACCAGCACCGGCGGCAACCCGAAAAGGGCGTGCAAAAGCACGCCGGCCGGCATCGACAGGCCGGCGAGCGCGAGCCACGAGATCCAGCGCGCCTCGCCAGCGGGGGACCCGGAAGCTTGACGAGCAGCAAGCCGATGGCGACGTTGATGATGCCGAAGAGCGACCCGTGCGCGTGCGCGATGCGGATCTCGAAGTGCGTGCCGGTGGCGTACTCGGCGAGCCACCGCTCTTTCCCCGGCGCGAGGTCGTGCATGTAGCCGAGGAAGAAGCCGATCGCCATGAAGAGCGCGAGGTAGCGGGTTTTCTACCGGTTCTTCCTGACCGCCTTCGCCTTCAGCTCCGCGAGCACCGGGCGCACCGAGGAGGCGAAGCGTGCTGGGTCCTCGCAGGAGCGGGCGAGGACCATCGCGCCCTCCAGGGCGCTCACGATCATGCGCGCGACATCGCGCGCCGGCGCGCCCGGGCGCAGGGATTTCTCCCGGCGCCCGCGCTCGACGAGCGCGGCGACCCAGTCCTCGTTCTTCTCGAAGAAGCGCCGCACCTGCACGCGCATCCCGGCGGGCAGGGTCGAATACTCGGCGGCCAGCATGCCGCAGAGGCAGAGGCGGTCGTCCACCAGCACGCGCTCGTAGAGCTTCATGTAGCGCGACAACCTGCCGTAGGCGTCCTCGCCCGACGCGTCGATGCCGGCAAGCGCAGCCTCGAAGCTGTCGCTGTAACGCTGCATGAGGGCGCGCCCGAGGTCGGCCTTGGTGGGGAAGTGGTGGTGAAGGCTCGCCTTGGCGATGCCGAGATCGGCGGCGATGTCGGAGTAGCTGAAGCCGTTGAAGCCGCGTGTCTGCGCCAGGCGCTCGGCGATGTCCAGCATGCGATTGGCCGTGTCCCCCCTGCGGGGCCTCGTGGCGTCCATCGCTTGACAACATACCCTACCTATCGGTAGGTTGTCACCTACCTACCACTTGGTAGGTACTGCCGGAGAGGAGGAGACGATGGTCAACGAGGAGCGGTTGAATGCATTCCTGGGCAAGGCGGTTGGCGATCTCGGCGCGGCCATCAGCGCCGTGCTGCTCTCGCTCGGTGACGAGCTGGGGCTCTACCGGGAACTCGCGAAAGGGCCAGTCGGCCCAGAAACCCTCGCCGAACGCACCGGCACCGCCGAGCGCTACGTTCGCGAGTGGCTCGCCAACCAGGCGGCCGGCGGCTACGTCGAGCACGACGCGGCGAGCGGCAGGTACTTCCTCAACGAGGAGCAGAAGCTCTGCCTCGCCGACCCCGCCGGCCCGGTGGACCTGCCGGGAGCCTACCAGATCGTGGAGGACCTCTTTCACATCAAGGATCGCGCGCGCGAGAACTTCCGCACCGGCCGGGGCATGGAGTGGGGCGAGCACCACGCCTGCCTCTTCCACGGCACCGAGCGCTTTTTCCGGGCGAGCTACAACGTCAACCTGCTCTCGTCGTGGCTCCCGGCGCTCGACGGGGTGGTGGCGGCGCTCGAACGCGGCGGCCGCGCCGCCGACGTCGGCTGCGGCCACGGTGCGAGCACCATCCTGATGGCGAAGGCGTACCCGCGCTCCGAGTTCATCGGCATCGACTACCACGAGCCGTCGATCGAGACGGCCCGCAAGCGCGCGGCGGCCGCCGGCGTGGGGAACGCTCGTTTCGAGACGGCCGACGCCACCTCCTACCAGGCCGGTGACCTCGACTTCATCGCCTTCTTCGACTGCCTGCACGACATGGCGGACCCCGTGGGCGCCGCCCGCCGCGCGCGCGCGGCGCTGAAGCCCGGGGGCCGCTGCATGATCGTCGAACCATTCGCCGGCGACAGGGTCGAGGACAACCTGAACCCAGTCGGGCGCGTTTTCTACGGGGCCTCGGCGCTCATCTGCATCCCGGTGTCGCTCGCCCGCAAGGGGCCGGCGCTCGGCGCCCAGGCGGGCGAGCAGCGGCTGCGCGAGATCGTCGTCGGCAAGGGGGGGTTTGGCGAACTGAGGAGAGCCACCGAGACGCCGTTCAACCTCGTATTGGAGGCGCGTCCGTAGGATCCGGAATCCGGGATTCGCTGCGAGAAATACGCCGGGCATCGTCGCCATGGCGGCGCTGCTCGCCGCGGCGCGCCAGGCCGAACCGGCGCGATGCGGGCGGCGCGTGTGAGCACGACGGCGCGTCCTCCGATGCATGCTCCGCGGGCGTCCCGCCCCACGGCGGGGGAACTTCGTGCAGGCGGGCGGCTCGAACCTTTTGAGCCGTGAAAAGCACCACGGTCTGCACGAGCAGATCAATCCTGTCCGCGCGATCGAACGCGACGAGGTCCGGATGGTGAGACCGGGGCGATGGCATGGCGATGCCACGCCCGGCCCCGCGCGGCCGAACGGAGGCATCCATGGCACGCATCGTGAAGCGCACCTGGCGGGAACCGTACAAACTCACCGTCGGCGGCGAGGACAAGTACCTCTGCCGCTGCGGGCTCTCCCGGAACCAGCCCTTCTGCGACGGTTCGCACAAGCTCACCGCGACGGAAGAAGAGAACAAGCTCTACTGGTACGACGCCGCCGGCGGCCGCCACGAATGCCCGGACGATTTTCCCGGCATCCGCACTTTCTGAACCGCGAGGTCCCGATGCCGGTCCACGAAGTGCGGTTGACGCGGAGCGCGAGCGTTGCCGAGGGCACGAAGGCGTTTTTCTTCTCCCGCCCGGCGGGTTTCACCTTTCACGCGGGACAGTCGCTGCTTCTCAGCCTGATCGCCCCGCCCGAAACCGACGGCGAGGGTGACAGCCGCACCTTTACCATCGCGAGCGCCCCGCACGAGCCGGAGTTGATGATCGCGACGCGCATGCGTGACACTGCGTTCAAGCGCGTGCTGCAATCGCTGCCGCCGGGAACGGGGCTCGATATCGACGGCCCGAACGGCGAGATGATCCTCGAGGACGACGCGAGCCGCCCCGTGGTGTTCCTCGCGGGCGGCATCGGCATCACGCCGTTTCGCTCGATGGCGCTCTGTGCCGCGCACGCGCGCCTGCCCCACCGTATCGTGCTCATCTACGGCAACCGCCGGAGCGAGGACGCGGCGTTCCTCGACGAGCTGGAAGAGACCGGCCGCCGCAACCCGAATTTCCGCCTGGTCGCCGTCATGTCCGAGGCCGGGAAGTCGGCGCATCCGTGGAGCGGGGAGACGGGCTTCATCCGGCGCGCGCTGATCGAGCGCCACGTGGCGGAGCCGAAGACGGCGCTCTACTACTTCGCGGGCCCGCCGGCGATGACCGCGGCGATGCGCGCGCTGCTGGAGGAACTCGGCGTGGGCGAGGCGTCGATGCGCTACGAGGAGTTCTACGGCTACTGAGCCGCTCGCGCGGCCCGGCCCGTCCGGACGAAATACCCATGGCGAGAACATTCTCGGTCGGCGATCACGTGAGCTGGAACTCCGAGGCCGGGCGCGTGCGCGGCAGGATCGTACGGGTGCACACCGCGGACGTGAACTACAAGGGCTACATCCATCACGCGAGCGCGGCGGATCCGCAATACGAGATCAGGAGCGACAAGACCGATCACGTCGCGCTGCACAAGGGGCGCGCGCTGAGGAGGCTGGGCAGCCGGCGCGGGAGCGTGGAGCCGTGAACCACGACGGCGAGGCGGCATTCGGCGCCGGCCTCGACACGGAGCGGTTCTGCCGCACGCTCGCGCAAGACGCGCCGGATGCGATGGTGTACGCGGACGCCGAGGGCCGCATCCGGTTCTGGAACCGGGGCGCGAGCCGCGTCTTCGGTTTCGACGAAGCCGAAGCGCTCGGGCACTCCCTCGACATCATCATCCCCGCGCGGTTGCGCGCGCGCCACTGGGCCGGCTATGCGCAGACCATGCGAACCGGCCGAACACGCTACGGCGAGGGCGACGTGCTGGCGGTGCCGGCCCTGCGCAAGGACGGCAGCGAGATCTCGGTCGAGTTCACGGTGCTGCCGTTTCACGACGAGCACGGCGCCATGGTCGGCATTGCGGCGATCCTGCGCGACGTGACGAAGCGTTTCGAGGAGACGAAGGCGATGCGGCGCGAACTCGCCGCGCTGCGCGAAAGCGCGGCTTGATCGCGTCGCCCGCGCGTGGAATCCTGCCTCGATGGCGCCGCGCCGCGAGTCGAACGCACCGCTGCCGGCCGTTCACCGCCGGGGCCGGCCGGCAAGGAGAAGTCGATGGACAGGGAGGAGCAGGTTCGCAAGGCCCGGATCTTCCGGAAAATGCATGATCGCTCGGGCATGCTCGTCCTGCCCAACGCATGGGATGCGGTCACCGCGCGGTTGCTCGCCCGATCGGGATTTGCCGCCATCGGCACCACGAGCGGCGGTATTGCCTGGTCCCTCGGGTACGCCGACGGAGAGCTCGCGCCCCTCGACGACGTTGTCGCGGTCACGGCGCGGATGGCGCGCGCGGTGGATCTGCCGGTGACGGCCGACATCGTGGCGGGCTACGGCGCGACCCCGGAAGCGGTCGCCGATACCGTGCGTGCGATCATCGATGCCGGCGCGGTCGGCTTCAATCTGGAGGACGGGCTGCACATGCCCGGGGAATTGCGTGAAGTCGGCGCCATGGCGGCGAGGCTCGGTGCGGCGCGCCAGGCGGCCGCTGCCGCCGGGGTGCCCGCGGTGATCAACGCCCGGACGGACACCTATCTCCTGAAGTACGGATCGAGCGACGCCGAGCGTTTCGACGAGACCGTGCGGCGGGCGCGTGCCTATCTCGACGCGGGCGCCGATTGCGTGTACCCGATCGGCCTCGCCGACGGCGCCACCATCGCCGCGCTGACAAGGGCGCTCGATGCGCCGCTCAATATCGCCGCCAGGCCCGGCGTCCCGGACCTGGCGGAGCTGGCGCGCATGGGGGTGGCGCGCGTGAGCACGGCGACACGCCTTGCGACGCTTGCCCTGTCGGCGGTCGAGCGCGCGGCGAGGGAACTTCGCGTGAGCGGGCGGTTCGAATGTCTTGGGTCGACGTTGAGCCATCCGGACCTGCAGCGGCTCTTTGACGGCGGGTGATGCGCGAAGTCCTGACCTGACACGAGACGCAAAGGTGCAACGCTTCACGCTCGTGCCGGTGCCCCCGTTCCGGCTCGACCTCACCGCCTGGGCGCTGCGGCGCCGCGCCTCGAACCAGATCGACCGCTGGGACGGCGAAACGTACCGGCGAACGCTCCTCGTGGCGGGCGCGCCGGCGGAAGTCGAGGTGCGGCAACGGGGCGGGGCCCGCGTCCCGCGGCTCGACGTGAGCTTAAGCGGTGTCGGTCGCTCGAAACGGCGCGCGGTCACAGGGGCGCTCGAGCGCCTGCTCGGCCTGCAAGTCGACCTCGGGGGGTTCTACCGATTCGCGGCACGCGACAGGCGGCTCCGCGCGCTCGTGCAGCGGTTCCGGGGTGTCAAGCCGCCGCGCTTCCCGACGCTGTTCGAGACGCTCGCGAACGCGATCGCCTGCCAGCAGGTGACGCTCTCCCTCGGGATCGTGCTCCTCAACCGGCTCGCGCAGTCCTGCCGTCCCGCCGCGCCGGCAACACGGGGTGCACCCGCGTGCCCGTTTCCGCGCCCGCAGGACCTGCTCGCGCTGGAGGAGCCGGGAATGCGCCACCTCGGCTTCAGCCGACAGAAGATCCGGGCACTGCGCGAGCTCGCGGCGGCGGCCTGCGAGGGACGGCTCGACGAGAACGCGTACGCCATGCTCGGCGATCACGCGGCGCTCGAGCGGCTTTCCGTGCTGCGTGGCGTCGGACGCTGGAGCGCCGAGTACGCGCTCCTCCGCGGCCTCGGGCGCCTGCACGTCTTCCCGGGCGACGACGTGGGCGCGCGCAAGCACCTCGGGCGCTGGCTCGGCCTGGAACAGCCGCTCGACTACGCGGGCGTCGCGCGCGCGCTCGAGCGCTGGCGATGCTACCGGGGTCTGGTGTACTTTCACCTGCTGCTCACGCGCCTCGCCGACGAAGGCGCCATTGCCGCATGAACGAGAAACGAGACGCCGGGAACTGCGATCCGCACGCCGGGCGCCTGCCGCGCGAGGCGCTGGATGAAGTCCTGGTCTGCCTGCAGTGCGGTGGAACGATACCCGCGAGCGCGGCGGTGACCTTCGAAGGGTCCGACTATGTCCGACATTTCTGCGGCGGCGATTGCCTCGCCGGCTGGTGTGCAAGAACCGAAGGGCTGCCCGACTGAGGGCGGACGCATTGCCCTCCTGCTCGAACGCGACGGCATGCGAGCGACCCGGGAATGGGTAACGCGCACGCTCGCGATCTACCGTCGCGCCGTGCTGGATCCCGCGCATTTCGCGAGTTCGCCGCAATATCGAAGGACGTACCTTTCGTCGTGCGCCGACTTCCGGCGTTGGCTGGGGAGAGGAAAGTGACGCGGAAGCGGGAGCCCGGGCAAGCCATGGAGCGCGCCTCGCCGGCGAGAGACCCGTTGCGGGTCGAACCGGAGACCGCGGTGTGTCCCGGAACCGCGGGCGAAAGGAGCGTTGCCGGATGCCACGCGCGCGCCGGCCGGTCTTCCTGAACCTCGCGCGCATCCGTTACCCGGTCGGCGCGGTCGCGTCGATCGGGCACCGGATCTCGGGTGTGCTGCTGGTTCTCGCGCTGCCTTTCGCCGTGCTTGCGCTGGAGCGCTCGCTGTCGGGCGAAGCGGCGATCTCCTCGTTGCTCGAAGCCGTTCGATCGCCTGCGGGTCGCGCCGCCATGGTCCTCGTCGCCTGGGCATGCGCGCACCATCTCTTCGCCGGCATCCGCCATCTCGTCTCCGACGCCGGCATCGGCGCGTCGCTCGCGGCCTCGCGCCGCAGCGCCCACGCCGTGCTGATTACCGGCGCCCTCGTCGCGGCGGCGGCCGCGCTGCTCCCGTGAGGCTGTTCTCCGGCCAGCGCGCGTTCGTCATCCAGCGCCTGTGCGCGCTCGTGCTTCTCGCGTACGTCGCGGCGGCGGCCCTGCGGCTCGCATTCGGCCCGCCCGCGAGCTTCGAGCATTGGCGGGCGTGGGCCGCGCGCCCGTCCGGCGCGGTCCTGCTCCTCCTCCTCGCGGGCGCGCTCATCGCGCACGCCTGGGTGGGGCTGCGCGACGTGGTGCTCGACTACGTGCACCCACTCGCCCTGCGCCTCGCGGTTCTCGGCGCCGCCGCGACCGGTCTTGCCGCGCTCGCCGCCTGGACACTTTTCATCCTCGCCCGCCATGCGATTTCGCATATTGCGTTTTGACCCGGAGCGGGACGCGAAGCCCGCCTTCCGGGACTACGAGGTGCAACTCGCGCCGTCGGACCGCATGCTTCTCGACGCGCTCGAGCGCTTGAGAGCGCAGGACGATTCGCTCGCCTACCGCCGCTCCTGCCGCGAAGGCGTGTGCGGCTCGGACGCGATGAACATCAACGGCCGCAACGGCCTCGCCTGCATCACCTCGCTCGCGGGGCTGCGCGAGCCCGTGACGCTGGCGCCGCTACCCGGATTTGCGGTGATCCGCGACCTGGTCGTCGACATGACGCGGTTCTTCGCTCACTACCACGAGATCCGGCCCTATCTCGTCAACGACGAGCCGCCGCCCGAGCGGGAGCGCCTGCAGTCCCCGGAGGAACGCGCCCGGCTCGACGGCCTGTACGAATGCATCCTCTGCGCGTGCTGCACCGGCTTCTGCCCATCCTACTGGTGGAACCCGGACAAGTACGTCGGCCCGGCCGGTCTCCTGCAGGCCGAGCGCTTCATCGCCGACAGCCGCGACCGCGCGAGCGCCGAACGGCTGGATTTCCTCGACGACGTCTACCGGCTCTACCGCTGCCGCGCGATCATGAACTGCACCGAGGTGTGCCCGAAGGGACTGAACCCGGCACGCGCCATCGAGGAGATCAAGCTGGAGCTCCTGCGCCGCTCCGGTTGATGCGCCGGCGCCGGTCCCTCAGGCGCCCCGGAGCGAGTCGCAAACCGCGCTTCGACCCCGGGAGTGGGAATGCGGCGGGTCGATGCGCCTTCCCGTCGATGCATCAGTTGACCGCCACCCCGAGGTCTTTCACGATCGCCGCCCAGAATTCGGTCTGGCTCTTCATGAAGGCGGCCAACTCCGCGGGTGACTTGCTCGTCAGGACCTCCGCACCGCCGCTTGCCAGGCGCTCGACCACCCACGGATCCGCCATGACCTTGACGATGATGGAATGGAGCTTCTTCACGATGGCCGGCGGCGTGCCGGCCGGCAGGTAGAGTCCCTGCCAGGAGCCGGTGACGAGTTCGGGGAATCCGGACTCGGCCATGGTCGGCGTGCCGGGAAGCTGCGCGGCGCGCTTCGGCGATATCACGGCGAGCACTTTGAGCTTGCCGCTTTTCACGTGAGGTATGAAGGACGCGACGGTCGCCATGGTCACCGCCACCTCGCCGCTCAGCACCGCGATGGTGGCCGCGCCCGCACCCCCCTTATAGGGGACTTCCACCACCTTGATCCCCGACTTCCGCATGAGGAAGCCGAATGCCAGCGTTGAAGGGCTGGCAGGTCCCGCGGATCCGAAGTTCAGCTTTCCCGGACGACTCCTGGCATATTCGACGAATTCCGGCACGTTCGCCGCCGGCACGGAAGGATGGGCGGCCATGGCACCCGGCAGATCGGTGACGAGCGTTATGCCGATGAGATCCCGCGCCGGCCGGTAGGGAAACTTCGGATAAACGCTCGGGTTGATCGTCATGGGACTCACGTGGCCGAGCAACATCGTGTAGCCGTCCGGTGCGGCCCGTGCCGCTATCTCCACCGCGATATTGCCCTCGGCGCCGACGCGGTTGTCCACGACCACTTGCTGGCCCAGCGCTTCGGTCAGCTTCGGTTGCAGGATACGCGCAGCGAAGTCCGAGGCGCCGCCGGCACCGAACGGCACGATCATGCGCACCACGCGAACCGGGTAATCCCGTGCCGATGCGTCAGGGGCCGCTCCGGGCCGGGCGTGCGCGGGGAGTGCGAGGATCAGCAAGACAGCAACGACCGCGACGCACTGCGACAAGGGTTTCATGGCCTCCTCCGTGCACCGGTCAACAGGCTACGGGCTTCTCTTCTCCGAACCAGGCCGTCGCGGAAATCGACACCTCCACACCGGGAACAGGGGCCGGGTGCGGCACTTCCAGGATCGTCATCGCGGGGCGCCATCGTCCGAACGCCCCGGCAAGCAGGCGCTCCACGGATGTCACGCGTTCGATGTCCCGCAGATAGACGGTGAGGTGCGCGACGCGGTCGAGACCGTGACCTGCATCCTGCAGGAGCCGCTTCAGCGCGTGAAGAATCGCGGCGCACTGCAACGCGACGGTATCGCGCGCCAGGTCCCGGGCGACCCGGGCACGGACCGCGGCGGGAAGCGCTTTCAAGGAATCGACGGGCGCTCCCGAGTCGCCCACGCCGAGAAGACCCGAAAGGAACGCAAGCCCGCCCGCCTCGACCAGTGCGCTCATGTGCGCGGGAGCGTGCCAGTCCCGGGGGTTGAAGATCCTGCGCTTGGCGCTCCGGCCCGGGAGTATCGCGGTGGGTTCGATCTCGATCAACGTACCCTTGTGTCCCACCTCGTTCGCCTCGATGACCGTCAATGCCGGCGGGTCGGACCCGAAGAAGCGTTCGTGCACGCGGTGGAAAGTCGGGAAATCGCGGATGTCCTGGAGATATACGACGAGATTCAGTATCGAGGCGAGCGAAGAGCCGATCGCTTCGAGATGCCGGCGGATCACGTCGTAGGTAAACCACGTTTGCGCCGCGATGGGGCCGTTGCGGGTGTCCTCGTGGCTGCGTCCCACGCGCAGGAAGCGCCCCGCCTCCGGGATGTCCTCGTAATTGCGAATGAGGGGTGCGCCCGGTTGCGCGGTGTCGATCGGGATTTGTCCGGCGACGAAAAGATAGTGGCCGGCGCCGATCACGTGCGAAAAAGTCGCGGGCGCGGCGTACGACGCCGCGCCGGTCAGGACCTCGCGGCGCCCGAGCGTGCGTTCCGCCGCCGGGCGCAGCCCCACCGCGTCGATGCACAGGCGCGCCCGGCCGGTGGGCTCGAACCGTCCCAGGCCGACCGCGGTGCTCGAGGGCGGCGCCGTTTCATGGTGCCTGCGGACCCGGTCGAACACCGGGAAAAACCGCTTGTCGCGCTGATACACGTGGTAACGCAGCAGATGGGCGAACGTCGCGCCTTCGCGCCGGAACAAGGAGCGGTATTGCCGGTAAATCGCGATCGCCTGCGCGCCGACCGGCGCTTCCATCGTGCTCACCCAGGCAAATGCGTTTCCCGGCCCCGGAGCTTCTCCCGCGACATCCGAATAACTCGAACAGAATCTCCGGCCGTCGGCCGCCCTGCCCATCTGGCCGCTGAAGAACAGGAACGGCCCGGCGGCGACACAGGCCGGCGCGCGCGACCGCGATGACGAGGATCGCCCGGACATTTCCGCCGGCCGCCTATTCAACCGCCTGCTTGAGACGTTCCGGTTCGATGATGGCTTCCACCTCGATCTCCACCATCGCGTCGGGATGGCCCAGCCGGGAGACCTCGATCAGGACGCTCGGCGGGCGGTTGTTCCGGAAGAACTTGAAGCGCTCGTCCGAGACCTTGTAGTACTCGACGATATTGGTGACGTACGTGGTCGTGCGCACCACGTCGTCGAAGGTCGCGCCGGCATGCGCGAGACCGATCTCCACGTTTTCGCAGGTCCTGCGGAGCTGCGCGCGCAAGTCGCCTTTCCCGACGATCTCCCCGCTCGGCATGCGGGCCATCTGGCCCGCGACGTAAACGTGGGCATGGTCGGCGCCGTGGATCGTGGCGAGCGGAGAATACAGCAAATGACCGTTTTCGAACCGCCGCCACATGTCCCCGGGTTGCATGAATTGCCGCTTGATCATGAAGCCATTCTCCCCTTTCGTGAAGTGCCGCCCGCAGTCGAGAGGCAGCCGCGACGACACCGGACACCGTATGAGGGGACTATACACCCGCGCAATGGGGGGAGGTAAGCGTCGAGCGGCGCGTATCGCCTGCTGGAGCTCCGAGGCGCCGGCACGGAAGAAGCGGGCCGGTGCGGCACGACCGAAGACCCCGCACGTTGCATCACGTTCCGGGAGCTTCGCGGGAAAGCGCGCGATGTACCCCGGTCAGGATTCGACACCCGGCACGCACAGCTCGATGAAGTAGGCGAGATGGCGGCCGACGTAATGGCCGCGGCGAATGCCCAGCGCGGCAGTACTGGGTTCGAAGAGCCGGCTCGCGTCAAGGACTTCCAGTCTCGCGTTGTCCTCCCTCACCGCGAGCTCGGAGATGATGCCGATCCCCAGGCCCCGGCGCACGTAGGTCTTGATGACATCCGAGTCCTGCGTCGTCAGCAGCACGGTGGGTTTCAGGTTCTCCGCCGTGAACGCGCGGCGGATTTTCGAATCCGAATCGAACAGCGCGCCATAGGTGATGATCGGGTAGCGGGCTACCTCCTTGAGGCTCAGGGGCCGGCAGCGTACGAGCCGGTGTCCGACCGGGGCGATGACGCAACGTCGCCACTTGTAGTAGGGCAGGATGTCGATGCCTCGGAATTCCTCCATCACTTCCGTGGAAATGCACACGTCGGCCTTGCCGCTCGCGACCCATTCCGCGCATTCGGTCGGCGTTCCCTGCCGGATCTCGATCTGCACGCCGGGATACCGGGCCAGGAATCTCTCGATGACGTCGGGCAACACATAGCAGGTCTGCGTGTGTGTCGTGGCAATCGTCATGCGGCCTCCCGCTTCCTCGTTCACGTCCCCGGACACCCGCTTGATATTCTCCGCGTCGCGGATCATTTTCTCGGCGATGGACCGGATCTCGCGCCCGGCCTGCGTGATGGCGGCGATCTTCCTGCCCTGACGCAGGAACAACTGAACGCCAAGCTCGTCTTCCAGCAGCTTGATCTGCTTGCTGACCGCCGCCTGCGACACGTGAAGCGCCCGCGCGGCGCTCGAAATGTTCATCTCTCCTTCTATCACCGCGAGCAGGTAGCGCAGTTGTTTCAGCGTCATCTCGCGGCTGCCGGAAGGAGAATCGGTCGCTTATAACGAAAAGTTCGATGCTTTAAAGATAATAATACTTTACAGCAGATGCAGCGACACTTACCTTTCAACGAATACGGGAGAGAACCTGCCGCCGGCAATGGAGGGGGACGGGCAACGGGTGAAATCCGGGTGTCGCGGAACCGCCGTGATGAAGGTTGCAGCGCTCATCAAACAGATCCCCGCCGTCGAGTCGCTGAAGCTCGATCGGGAAGGGCGTCTCGTCCGGGCGGGCGTGGTGCTCGAAATGAACGCATACTGCCGCCGCGCCGTGTCGCTCGCGATCATGCTGAGCGCAAGGACAGCGGGGCGCTGCACCGTGCTCACGCTCGCGCCGGAATCCGGCGAGGAAGTGATCCGCGATGCGCTGGCGGCGGGTGCCGACGACGGCATCCTGATTTCCGACCCGGCCTTTTCCGGCTCCGACACGCTCGCGACTGCACGTGCGCTCGCCGCCGCGCTGCGGAAAATCGATGCCGTCGACCTGGTGACGTGCGGGCTCAATTCCGTGGACGCCGATATCGGGATCGTCGGCGACTGGCGCGATGTCGTGCCGCTGCTCGCGCCGCGGCTCGTTTCCCGCGACCTGACCGCGTCGGCGAGACCTCGCGCTCACGCGTGCCGCGCCGAACCGTCTCGCTCGGGGGCATGAATCCATGTACCCGAGCGTGCCGAAACCCCGTGGCAAGGCGGCATCCACCGCCATGACACAGGCAAGCTGGAAGGTCTGACCGATGTACCAACCAAGGAGAGACGCATGATACTTCGAATCGTACACGCGACGCTGCTGCCGGGGAAGAAGGAAGAGTTCCTGAAGTTCATCAATTCGAAACTTGTTCCAGCGACTCAAACCAACAAGGGACGGCTCTTCAGCGCCCGGGGTTTTTGCGTGGAAGAAGGCCACGAGAACGAAGTGATCTTCGTGAGCGGCTGGGACAGCCTGGAAAGCGCGGAAGCTTTCGAGAACGCGCCGACCTACGGCGAGCTTGCCCCCGAGCACGGCCCCGGTGGAATCAAGGCGTTTTACACGCATCGTTACAGCGAGCACGGCGCGGTGCACATTCATTACAAGACTTTCACGACGGACCTGTTCACGAACGCGGCCAACTTCAAGTAACCCGCGGCCCCGCGCGCGTGACCGTGCTCGACGAGATGGTGGAGGATGTGGAACACGGTCATGCGCGCCCCGGGCGCAGCAGGGCGATCGAACGAGGAATCGGGCAGAGAGGAGGTCGTCATGATGCGTGGAACCGTCGTGGTATCCGTACTATCATTGCTGATTGCGCCGGCCGTACCGTCGTTCGGCGCGGCACCGGGCTACCCCGAGAAGCCGGTGACGATCGTGGCGCCGTTCGCGCCGGGTGCGGCCGATACCGTTGCGCGTTTACTGGCGCAGCACATCGGAACGGCGCTCGATCAGCGCTTCATCGTGGAGAACCGGGCGGGAGCGAGCGGGGAAATCGGGGCGGTGTACGTCAAGCGCGCGAAGCCGGATGGCTACACCGTGCTCTACGGCACCGCGAGCGGGATGTCGGTCAATCCGCAGATCAGGAAGGTGGACTATGACCCGCGACGCGACTTCACGAACATCGCCTTGATCGGCGTGGCGCCGTACGTGATCGGGGTCAACGCTTCGTTGGGAATCGGTTCGGTCGCCGAGCTCATCAAGT
The DNA here is from genome assembly GCA_020854035.1 of Burkholderiales bacterium. Classification (GTDB taxonomy): domain Bacteria; phylum Pseudomonadota; class Gammaproteobacteria; order Burkholderiales; family SG8-41; genus SG8-41. The sequence continues at coordinate 26,285 of JADZGE010000087.1, forward strand.
ACGCGAAGTCGAATCCGGGACCGCTCAAGCTGGGCAACGCGGGCACGGGCTCGTTGAGCGATCTCGCCGCCGTTCTGTTCGGCCAGCGCGCGGGTCTCGACGTCCTGTCGGTGCCGTTCAAGGGCACCGGCCCGGCGGCGACCGCGATGCAGGGCGGAGAGACGCAGGCGCTCATTGCCTCTTACGTGAGCTTCATCGCGGGCATGCAGGCAGGCAGAGCCAGAGTACTTGCCGTCGCGGCCTCGGAGCGCCTGGAGATCGCGCCCGACGTGCCGACGGCCGAGGAGGCCGGACTGCGTGATTTCGACGTGAGTCAGTGGTGGGGCCTGTACGGCCCGGCGGGCGTTCCGAGACCCGTCGTGGAAAAGCTCAACGCCGCGATGAACGAAGTGCTGCGCGGTGACGAGGTGAAAAAGCGCCTGTCGGCGCTTGCGGTACGCCCGGTCACCGGAAGCCCCGACGATCTGACCGCCTACCTCGAGAAGGAGTACAGGAAGTGGGGTGATGTCATTCGTGCGCAGAAAGCGGCGCAGAAACCGCAATAATCGGGCACACTCGCTCCTTCGAGGTGGAACGCGTCGGGCTGCCCGCGCCCGGGTGCCGGCGGCGGCGGGCGGGGAATCGTGAAGGGACCGGGTATCCTCGCCGGGTGGCGGGAGCGCCGGTAGTGCCGGCGCTCCCCGGTTATCCGCGGCGAGCTGGCAGGACGGACACGGAGAGATTGGGATGACCGAGCATCTGGCCCGGGCAGGCGAGCTTCTTCGCGAATCCATCGTGATCGACGGACTGGGGGGCGCGGTCGTGCATCCGAGCCCTCACGTCGCCGAGGGAACCTACGAGCAATCGCTGCTCGGTTACGGTTACACGGCGATCAACGTCACGCTCGTCTCGGAGCCGACCTACACGCCCACCTTCGACGAGGTACTCGCCGCGATCCACGAGAATCTCGTCAACTTCGAGATCAATCCGACGGCCCGCCACGTCGAGCAAGCCGCCGACATCCTGGAGGCGAAGAAGAACAACCGGCTCGGCGTGATCTTCGGTCTGCAAAGCGCGAGTTGCATCGGGCAGGATCGTAATCGCGTTCGCATACTGCACAAGCTGGGTTTGCGGATACTGCAGCTCACCTACATGGAGCGGAATTTCCTCGGCGACGGCTGCCTGGAGCCCGAGAATCGCGGTTTGACCCATTTCGGCATCCAGGTGGTGCGGGAATGCAATCGCCTCGGCATACTCGTGGACTGCTCGCACGTGGGGATCCGGACAACGCTCGATGCGGCGCGGCATTCGGCGCAGCCGATCGTCATCTCGCATACCGCGGCGCGGGCGCTCAACGACAATCCGCGCTGCGTGACGGACGATCAGATGAAAGCCGTCGCCGAACGCGGCGGCGTGGTCGGCATCACCCCGTTTGCCTCGCTCATCCGCTCCGACCGCCAGCCCACGATCGAGGATTACGTCGATCACTTCGACCATGCGCTGAACGTGATCGGCCCGGATCACGTCGGGTTCGCGACCGACATGAACGACGGCAGGACCAGGGTGAACTGGGTCACGCCGTGGTACTACCCGGAAATGACGAGGGGCGCGGATTACGTGACGCGGCGCACGGTCGGCTTCACCCGGAAGTCCGATATCGTGAACATGGTTGCCGCCTTCGTGAAGCGGGGCTACGACAGGGAGCTCGTCGGGAAACTGCTGGGCGGCAATTTCCTGAGGGTCATGCAGGCCGTGTGGAAATGAATGGCGCGCAAGACGTGGATCACCACGGACAGCGCGGGTCGCAGGCAAAGGGAGCGTAGCGAGGAGAACAGATGGCCACCGCCTCTTCGACGTTGTTGCGCGCGGCGCGGGTGATCGACGGGAAAAGCGACTTGCCGCTGCAGAACCATTCCGTCCTCGTCCGGGGCGATCGCATCGGCGGGATCTTTTCCGGGGGCAAGGAGCCGCCCGCGGATACGGTGATCGACTGTACCGGCATGACGGTGTTGCCCGGCCTGATCGATGCCCACGTGCACCTCGCGTTTCGGTCCGTTCCGGACCGACTGAGGTACCAGGTGACGGCGTCACCCATGTTGAAGGCGTTCTACGCCGCGAAGCACGCGAAGCTCACGCTCGATGCGGGCTTCACGACGGTGCGCACGATGGGCGGCGAGGAATGCATGGCGGTCAAGCAGGCGATCGAGGCCGGCGTGATCGAGGGGCCGCGGCTGCTCGTATCCGGCATCGTGGACATGACGTGCGGGCATATCGATCTCATTCGTCATCCCGCACTGCCCCGCGCGCCCGAAGACACGGCGGACGGCGTGTGGGAGGTGAGAAAGCGCGTGAGGCAGCACGTGAGGAATGGCGCGGACTTCATCAAGATCTGTACGAGCGGCGGCGTGACATCCGCGATCGACGAGCCCGACTGGCGCAACTACACGCTGGAAGAGATCATGGCGATCACCGACGAAGCGCACGCGATCGGCAGGCGGGTGGCCGCCCATGCTCACGGGAATCTCGGCATCAAGAATGCCGTCCGCGGCGGCGTCGACACGATCGAGCACGGCATCTTTCTCGACGAGGAAGCGATCGACATGATGCTGAAGGCCGGCAGTTACCTGGTGCCGACCCTGACAGTGGGGCACGCCGAGATGGTGCGCGGCAGGGAGTCGGGGTTGTCCGAGCATGCGCTCGAGAAAGCGCACCGGGTCCATCCGATACGGCTGCGCAGCGTGAGAATGGCGTGCGATGCCGGCGTGAAGATCGTGTGCGGCACGGATACGGCATCGATCGCGCTTCACGGAGAAAACGCCAAGGAACTCGAGCTGCTGATGCAGGACGGCGGCCTCACCGCGATGCAGGCCATCAGGGCCGCGACGTCGATGGCCGCGGAGGCGATCGCGATGTCGGACAGGATCGGCACGATCGAGCCCGGCAAGTACGCCGATCTGCTGGTCATCGACGGCGATCCGCTTTCCGATATCCGGGTGTTCCAGGACCGCGGCAGGATCAAGGCCGTCTACAAGGGCGGAAAAATCATCGCTCCGACGCCGCTGCCCGAGCGGATCATCTGGTGAAACGCGCCGCCGCGAGCGGGAGATGCGCATGGAAGGACCGATCACCGTCGATAAGGTCGTCCTGAAGCCCGGGGAAAAGATCAGGACCTGGCTCGACATCGCGGAGGATTTTTCGGGTCCTATCCGCATCCCGTTTCTGGGCGCGAGCGGAACGAAACCCGGCAAGTGCTTTTACGTCGTCTCGGGACTGAACGGGGACAACTACGCGGGCATGGATGCCATCCTGAGGGTGTTTCGCGCGCTGGATCCCGGGACGATGCGCGGTCAGGTCCTCGCGATACCCATGCTCAATACGCCCGCGTTCGATCGGATCTCCAAGGCGGGCGCGGATGGTCTCATGCTCAATCGCACCTCGGGCGGGCGCAGGAGCGGCTACCTCACGGAACGAATCGCCCATTTCGTGCTCGAGAAGATCGTGAGCCACGCGGACTACGCGCTGGAGATCATCACGGGCGCGGCCCACGCGATGACCGCCTTCGTCTCCCTGGTCGGGGAGGGCGGGGCGCCGGAGCACACCGAAGGCTACCTCGACTACGCCAGGGCTTTCGGCTGCGATCTCCTGTGGACGGGATCGGCCTCCCCGACGGTGCTGCGCAACGCCGTCGCGAAAATGGGGGTGCCGGTCATCATGACCGAGCTTGCGAGCGAGGGATACCGCGACGAAACCAGTGTCGAATATGAAGTCCGCGGGATCCGGAATCTCCTCGGTTTTCTCGGTATCATCGAGCACGAGCCCGCCGACCTTCCTTCCCGCTACCGTTTCTTCGATGGTTTCTTCCTGCACGCGGACAACGGCGGTATCTTCAGGAGCGAAGTCCGACTCCGCCAGAAAGTGGCGAAGGGCGAGCCGCTCGCCCGCATCAGCGACCTGCTGGACAACGAAGTCGAGGTCGTGAGAGCCCCTCACGATGGCATCGTCATCGGCTATCGGTCCATTCCCCGCATTTATCCGGGAGACTGGAGCGTCTGGGTGGGCAATCTACGGGATCGAGGGGAGCCGTGAACCTCGACCGGCGACTGACGGTGCTCCCGGGAACGGCCGGCCGGCCGCGGTTCACGGGTCACGGCCAATGACCCGTCGTTAGGCTGCCGCGTGGAATCGAAGCTCAGCGGATTTCTCTCCGAGCCTCTGGCGCCGGAGATCCAGGAGAACCTCCTTGCGCCGGCGCTCAAGCGGCTTTTCCCGGCGTCCCTCCCGCCGATCACCGCGATAAACAAGGCGCATCTCGTGATGCTGGCGCGGACCGGGATCGTCGATGCGGCGCTTTGCCGCAGGCTCGCCGCGACCATACTCGAGCTCGAGCGCGAAGGCCCGGATGCGTTCAAGCTCGACGGCGCGCTGGAAGACGCGTACTTCAATTACGAAGCGGAATTCAACAGGCGCCTCGGCGCCGATGTCGGCGGTTATCTCCATGTTGCGCGCAGTCGCAACGACATCAAGGCGACCCAGGACCGCATGCGGGCGCGGGACTACGCGTTGCGGATCATGCAGGGGCTGCTGCGACTGCGGGCGCGGATTCACGAGCGGGGCGCGCTCTTCGCGGACGTGGTGATGCCCGGTTACACGCACATGCAGCCGGCTCAACCCGTCACCTTCGGCTATTACCTGCTCGGCGTCGCGCATGCCCTGGAGCGTGATTTCCAGCGCCTGGGCGAGTGCTACGCGCGGCTCAATCAGTGTCCGATGGGCGCCTGCGCGCTTGCGGGAACGTCGTTCCCGATCGATCGCGCCATGACGGCCGACCTGCTCGGCTTCGACGAGGTCATGCCGCACGCCCAGGACGCGGTCGCCACGCGCGAGAGCGTCATCGAGCTCGTGGGTCATTGCGCGCTGCTCGCCGGCACGATCGGCCGGCTCGCGCAGGACTTCTACAACATGACCACGCACGAATTCTCGACGCTCCACCTGCCGGACAGCGTCGCGGCGACCTCGAGCATCATGCCGCAGAAGAAGAACATGGCCGTGCTCGAGTGCCTCAAGGGGCGCGTCGCACCCCTGACCGGCGCGCTGGTGACGGCGCTCGCCGCGTACAAGGCGACGCCCTACACGCACATGCAGGATGGCCACAACGAGGGCCTGCGCTGGGCATGGGATGCCCTGGAGGAAAGCGTTGCCGCGGTCACCCTGTGCCAGGTCGTGGTCGAAAGGGCGACCCCCGACAGGGAGCGCATGTATGCGCTGGTACGCGCCAATTTTTCGACCGTCACGGACCTTGCCGACCTGCTGGTGAAGGATGCCGGACTCTCGTTCCGGGAAGCGCACCATGTCATCGGCCGCGTCGTGCGCCTCGCGCTCGCGCAGGGCCTCACCGCGGACCGGATCTCGCCCGAGCACATCGCCCGGGCCGGACGGGAAATCCTGGGCCGGGCCGTGACGCTGGACGAGGCCGCGCTGCGCGACGGTCTGGACCCGGGCCGCGCCGTCGAACGCCGGGCGGGAAGCGGCAGCCCGGCGCGCAGCGACCTCACGGCGATGCTCGCGACGCTCTCGGCCCGGCTCGACGCCGACGCGACGAGGACCGAATCGCGTCGCGCGAAGCTCGACGCCGCCAATGCGCGTCTCGAGGAGGCAATTCGGTCACTGGCCACCGGCTTGAAGTGACGGGCGGCCTCGCGCATGGCCAGGGTCGGCGAGAGCAGGGATCGCGCGGAACGCGACTTCGGGCGCCGGGCGCACCGGGCAATCGGCTGCGGGATCGGGCACAAAGGAGGATGGTCATGATACGAGGAGCCGTGGTAGTTGCCGCATTGTCGTTATTTGTTGCGCCGGGCGTGCCGGCCTTCGGCGCGCCGCCGGGTTATCCCGACAGGCCGGTTACGATCGTGGCCCCCTTCGCACCGGGCGGCGGAGATACGGTTGCGCGCCTGCTGGCGCAGCACCTCGGGAGATTGCTCGATCAGCGTTTCATCGTGGAGAACCGGCCGGGAGCCGGCGGCGAGACGGGGGCGGTATACGTCAAGCGCGCGAAGCCCGATGGCTATACGCTGCTCTTTGCTTCGGCGAGTCAGATGTCCGTCATACCGAACGTGAGGAAGGCGGACTATGATCCGCGCCAGGACTTCACGAGCATCGCGTTTCTTGCCGTGGCGCCGTCCGTGATCTCGGTCAACGCTTCGCTCGGAATTGGTTCACTTGCCGAGCTCATCCGGTACGCGAAATCCAGCGGGGGACCGCTCAAGCTGGGCAATGCGGGTGCGGGCTCGTTGAGCGATCTCGCCGCCGTCCTCTTCGGCCAGCGCACGGGCCTTGATATCCTGTCGGTGCCGTTCAAGGGTACCCGTCCGGCGGCGATCGCCATGGAAGGGGGAGAGACGCACGGGTTGATATCCACCTATGCGAGCGTTATCGCGGGCGTTCAGGCAGGGCGGGTCAAGGTGCTTGCCGTTGCGGCCCCGCAGCGCCTGCTGGACATCGCGCCCGACGTGCCGACCACCGACGAAGCCGGTCTGCGCGATTTCGAGGCGAGTCAGTGGTGGAGTCTGTCCGGTCCGGTGGGCGTTCCAAGGGCTGTCGTGGAAAAGCTCAACACGGCGATGAACGAGGTACTCCGCAACGACGAAGTGAGGAAGCTCCTCGCGACCATTACCGCGCGCCCGGCCGGGGGAAGCCCCGAGGACCTCGCGGCCTATCTCAACAAGGAGTACAGGAAGTGGGGCGACGTCATCCGCGTGCAGAAATCGAAATAGTCGGGCACGGCCTCGCGTCGGCCGCGGAACTCGCGGTGCCCGCGGGTTGGAGCGGCCGGCGGATGGGGCGATCGTTCGAGGTGCGGGTGGACCTCGCGGATCGCGCGAAGGCGGCGCCGTTTCTCACCGGTTGAAATCCGGGAGGACGATATGGCGGTCCGTGGCGAAACGTTCGTCGGCCGGGGAATCGAGTCGCGCACGTTCCTCTACTTCCGCGTGCCGGGGCCGGCGCTGCGACAGTTCGTGCCGGAAGGATTCGAAGTCCGTCCCCCCGGTTCCGGGCCCGGGGCCGGGGCGAATCTCCTCGCCGCGTTCGTCGACCAGTCGACTGCACTTGACGCCGGGGGCGAGCCGCAGGACACGATGCGCTACGTGCTCTTCGAGATTCCGGTACGAGCGCCGGACACGGATGCCGCGGCGTGGCTCCTCGTCGCGGGTCTGTCGACGGGCGGCGCGGGGGTTTACGGTACCAATTCGGAGGCTGAAGCGAGGGTCGAGCGGCGCATCCGCCACGACGGGGCCGGCACCGCGATCGAGGAAGCGTGGGATTTCGAAGCCGGCGGCGGGGAACGCGTGTCGCTGCGTTTGCGGTTCAGCCGCGGCCCCGTTTCCGTGGGGGAGGTCGAGTCCCGCGTCTATTCGCAGGTACGGCCCCGGTTCTACCGCATCTACCGGGTCGAGCAGGCGGTCGACGTCGTCCGCCCGCCGGCCGGGGCGAGCCGTCCGGCCGAGGTTGCCTTCGAGGCGGCCGGCGGCAGGCTCGCGCAGCTCTTCGAGGGCGCCGTGCACCCGTTCGCCGTCGTGTCCGTCCCGGTCTACGCGCGCAGGATATTTCTGCCGTGAGTCACGGGCGGAACCGGTCTCGTCCCGCGCGCGGCGCGCGGGGGTGCCGTCCCCTCAGAAGTAACCCTCGATGAAATGTCCGACCCATTCGGGCATCTTCGCGTCGGCCGGGCCGTCGAAGGGCGGCATGTAGGGCTTGATGTCCAGAACCGGTGTGCCGTCGAGCGCGTCGAGTCCCCGAACCCGGAGCGTGTTGCCCTCGATGCCGAGGAGCTTCACGGCGGTGATGCCGATCGGGTTGGGGCGGAAGCGGGTGCGCTGTGCGAACACGCCCACGGCGGGGAGAGCGTCGCGGCCGCGCGGTTTGCGCAGGAGCTGCGTCCCCGGGTCGAAGGGGGGAACGCGATCGAGGAAGAACACGACGATGACGTGGGAGAACTCCGCAAGTCCCCGCAGCCCGCCGGAATGGACCGGGTCGATCTCGACGCGGGACTCGACCTCCGCCCAGTTCCCGCGGGAAGTCTCGTTGACGGAACACCTGACGATGCCGATGGGACGAACTTCCACGAGGTGCGCTCCCGCTGGTGGTGAAGCCCGGTCGAGCCGCCGTCCGTGCTGGCGCCATCCGTTGCAACGCGCGCGAACCGCGGCCGAAACCGCGAAAAGGGACACCGGCCCCGTGTTGCTGGATACCAGATGGCGGGCGGGGAAGCAATGGCGGCCGGCCGTGCGGGGCGGCCTCGGGACGGGGCAGCGCCGTCGTAATCGAATCGTTGACCGGCTTCACCGGGGCCGCCGCCGGGCGGAAGCGGCGGGATGTAGTGGACCGTACGCGAGGCAAAGCCTGTGAGCGAAGGGAACGCGGGAGAGGGCGGCGGCGCGCTCGTGACGAGCATCTCCTCGGACGGCCGCGACGATCCGCCGGCGGCGTTCGATCTCAAGGTCGCCGCCGGCGACGAGGGTGGCGCGGCGAGGATCTGGGTCGCCAACCACCTCTTCCAGCGCGATCCGGTCACCCGCGCGGCGCGCGCGCTTTCCCGGACGGAGCGCCTCGGCGCGGCGCTGATGGCGGTCAACCCGTTCACGATGCACCCCGTGCAGGCGGCGATGGCGGCCGCGACCCTCGACGAGTTCCACCCCGGGCGGGTGACGCTGTGCCTCGGCTCCGGCGGCCCCGCCGATCTCGACACGCTCGCGATACCGTCCACCCGGCCGCTGAAGGCCATGCGCGAAGCGCTGGAGATCGTGCGCGCCCTGCTCGCCGGCGAGAAGGTCCGCTACGAGGGCGAATCCTTCAAGGTGCGCGAGCGTTCCCTTGCGACCGGGCGGCGTCCCGTGCCGGTCGTGCTCGCGGCGTCCCGGCCCCGCATGCTGGAACTCGCGGGGGAGCACGCGGACGGCGTGCTGATCAGCGGCGCGGCTTCCGTCGAATTCGTGCGCTGGTGCCTCGATCACATACGGCGCGGGTCGCGCGGGCGGCCGGTGCGCGTGAGCGGGCTGGTCTACGCCGCGACCGGCGCGGACGGCGGCATGGTGACGCGCCTGCGCCGGCTCCTCGCGATGCTGCTCCGCCAGCCGCACCACCAGCACAACATGGACCTCGCCGGCACGCGCGTTGACCAGCAGCGACTGCGGGCCGCCGTCGCGGGCGGGGACTGGGCGGCGGTGGAAGCGGCGATCACCGACGATGTCCTCCACCGGCACGCCGTCGTGGGCGGCCCGCCCGAAGTGCGCGCGCGCCTCGCCGAGTACCACGCGGCGGGGCTCGACGAGGCGGTGTTCGCGGCGACGCGCGACGCCGCGCAGATCAAGGAGCTGCTGGCGGCCGTGCATCCGGCGCGCTGACCGTGCCGGCGCGCGGATCCGCGGCCGGCCGTTTCCGGGCCGACGCCCGCTACAGCCGCAGCAGGCGCTCCGCGGTTCCGTGCGCGATCTTCTCGCGGTCGTTCTCGCTGATCGGCGCCGAGCCGAGGAAGGCGGTGCCGACCTTGTTCGACTCGTAGGGCCAGTCGACCGAGAACATGATGTTGTCGGCGCCGAGCGTGTGGATGCTGCAAAGGAGCGCCGGTACCGAGAACGCCCCGGCCGTCGTGATGGCGAGGTTCTCCCGCATGTACTCGAGCGGGTGCCGCTTGAGTCCGCGTCGCGCCGCGACGTAGCCGGTGTGATCGCCCAGCCGGTGCATGCCGAAGGGCAGCCCCTCGCCCATGTGCCCGAGGATGATGCGCAGCCCGGGAAACCGGTCGAATGCCCCCGAGAACAGTATCCGCAGGAAATGGATGCTGGCGTCGATCGCGAAGCCCCAGGGGGCGAACGCGAGCTCCCGGTAGCCTTCCAGGTACGCGGTGGTGAACCCGGGAACCGGCGCCGCCGGGTGGACGTAGATCGGCAGGCCGTGCGACTCCGCGCACTCGAAAAGCCCCCAGTACTTCGGGTCGTCGAGGAACACGCCCCGGGCGTGGCCGTTTACCATGGCCCCCCGGAAGCCGAGGCGCGTTATCGCGCGGTCGAGTTCCTTTACCGCGGCTTCCGGGTCCGGCGTCGGCAACGCGGCGAAGCCGGCGAATCGCGTCGGGTGCGCCTTCACCGCTTCGTGCATGAGGTCGTTCGCCTCGCGCGCGAGGGCGACGGCGGGGCCGGGATCCATGGTCTCGCACGCCGGCTGGCCGAGCGAGAGCACCTGCAGGTCGATCCCGGCGGCGTCCATCGCGGCGATCCGCCGCTCGCCGATGTCGTTCAGTTCCGCTTCGATGTCGTGGCCGACGTGCGGGCTCCGGTCCCTGAAGACGGGCTTCGCCACGTGTTTCGTCAGCTCGATCTGCATCGGCGAGGCGAAGTGTTCCTCCAGCGTGATGATGCGCATGGCGCCGCCCCCTCAGTCGACCCTGATGTTCGCCTTGCGCGCGACCTGGAACCACTTCTCGGATTCCGCCTTGAAGAAGGCGTCGAACTCCTCGGCGGTGCTGCCGACGGCAACGCCGCCCATCTCCAGCAACCTCGCGCCCGCATCCGGCGTCCTGAGGAATCGCGCCGCGTCTGCGCTCACGCGCCGGACGATCTCGCGCGGCACGCCGGCCGGCATCGACAGCCCCTGCCACGAAGCCGCGTCGAAACCCTTCAAGCCGGACTCGTCCACGCTCGGCACTTCTGGCAGCGCCGGGAAGCGCTGCTTCGTCGACACCGCGATCACCCGGAGCTTGCCGCTCTTCACGTGGGGCATGACGCCCACCGCGAGATTGAAAGCGGTCTCCACGCGGCCGGCGAGCTGGTCGGCGAGCTGCGCGCCGCCCCCCTTGTAGGTGACGAGAACGATGTCGACTCCGCCCTGCTGTTTCAGCATCTCCATCGCGAGGTGATGGCTCGCCCCGCCGCCGCTCGAAGCGTAGTTCAGGGCGCCGGGCCTGCGCTTCGCGAGCGCGAGGAGATCCCTGACGTTTCGCACCGGCAGGGCGGGGTGGACGAGCAGCAGCATCGGCATCGAGACGACCTGCGTGACGTGCGCGAAGTCCTTGAGCGAGTCGAATGGCACGTTCGACGAGAGGCGCGAAGCCGTCGCCTGCGCGGGCGCCACCATGCACATGGTATAGCCGTCCGGCGGGGATTTCACGCAGAGGTTCGTGCCGATGGCGCCCGAGGCGCCGGGACGGTTGTCCGGCACCACCTGCACGCCCCAGGTCTCCGACAGGGCCCGGCCGAGCATGCGTCCGAGCACGTCGGTTGCGCCGCCCGGCGGGTAGGAGAGGATCAGGCGCACCGGCTTCGCGGGATACGCCGGTGCGAGCGTCGAGTGGGTTTGCGCCAGCGCGGGCGCGAGCTGCGCCACCGCGAACGCGGCGGCGGCGAGGAGGAGGAGCGGGTTTTTCATCGGGTATCCCCAGGCAAGGTAACGAACGACTCGAGCGGGTTCGGCGAGGAGTCTCGCGCGTTCAGCAGCTCCCACAGGCGCGTGGGCGTGAGCGGCGCCCTGCGCGGTCGCACGCCGGCGGCGTGCGCGACGGCATTGAGAATGGCCGGCGCGGTCGGAATGAGCGCGGGCTCGCCGATGCCCTTGGCGCCGAACGGGCCGAGCGGCTCTCCGGCCTCGACGAGGAAGATCGTCACTTCGGGCATGTCGCCGAACGTGGGGATGAGATAGTCGTGGAGGTTGTCCGTCCTGCCCGGGACGTACTCCTCCATCAGCGCGAGGCCCATCCCCTGCGCGATGCCGCCGTGGATCTGCCCCTCGATCTGGGTCGGGTTGATGGCGCGCCCCACGTCGTGCGCGGCCCAGACGTGCCGCACCTTGACGCGCGCGAGCACGGTGTCCACTTCGACGAGCGCGAGCTGCGCTCCGAAGGCATAGGTGGCGTAGGGCGAACCCCGATGGTTCGCGTCGAGCTCGGTCGTCGGAGGGTTGTAGAACCCGGTGCCGGTCACCACCATGCCGGCCGCATCGGCTGGCAGCGCGCCGAGCGCGAGCCCGGTCGACGCGCCGCCCGCCCCGACGGCGACGGTGCCCTTCCCGAACACGACCTGTGCGCCGGCCGATGCTCCCGCGTGCCGCCGGATCCGCGCCTTGAGGTCCTCCACCGCGAGCAGGACCGCGTTGCCCGAGATGAAGGTATGCCGCGAGGCCGAGCTTTTCCCCGCGTCGAGCGTCCTGTCGGTGTCCCCGGAGACGAGCTCGATCGCGCCGACCGGGACCCGCAGCGCATCCGCGCAGATCTGGAGGAGTACCGTGCTGACCCCCTGGCCGATGTCCACCGCGCCGCTGAAGAGCGTGATGCGCGCGCGCGCGTCGATGCCGACCTGGATCGACGAGGGATTCGGCTGGGACGTATTGCCGATTCCGTACCACATGCAGCCGATGCCGACTCCCCGGCGCGTGCGTCCGGGCGTCGCATTGAAAGCCGTAACGGCCGCGAGCTGCTCGTGCCACACCGGCTGCAGCCGCTCGAGACATGCTTTCATCCCGACGCTGTGCTCGAGCTTCTGCCCCGTGACCGTCCTGTCGCCCTCGTCGAGCGCGTTCAGCAGCCGGAACTCGAGCCGGTCCATGCCGATCGCCTCCGCGAGCTCGTCCACCAGCGCCTCGTGAACGATCGCGCACTGGGGCACGCCGAAGCCCCGGAACGCGCCACCGATCGCGTCGTTCGTGTGAACCGCGCGCGTCGTGGCGCGCAGCGCCCGGACGCGATACGGCCCCGCGGCGTGAATCGGCACGCGGCTCGCGACGATCGGGCCGCAGGACGCATAGGGGCCGGTATTGAAATCGGCGTGAAACTCGTAGCTCGCGAGCCTTCCGCTCTCGTCGCAGGTGAGCTTCGCCGCCATCACGGCCGGATGGCGTTTGGTCGTGACGCACATGCTCTCGCCGCGCGAATACGCGCACACCACCGGCCGGTCCGCGAGCCATGCGGCGACCGCGAGGACCGGCTGCAGCGACATGTCGATCTTGCCGCCGAAACCGCCGCCCACGGCGGACGGAACGATGCGAACGGCCGCGGGCTCGATGCCGAGCACCCACGCGATCTCGTCGCGGTTCATGTACGGTGTTTGCGTCGAAACGAACATCTCGATGCGATCGCCGATCCGCCGCGCCATGCCGGCTTCGAGCTCGATGTATGCGTGCTCGACGAACGGGGTTTCGAAGCGGCCGGTCACGCCGCGGCCGCCGGCCTGCGCGGTGACGTCCCCGGTGATCTGTCGCCCTTCGACGAGGACATTGCCGGCTCGCCCCGCGTGCAGTGTCATCGCCCGCGGATCGAGCGCCGCAGCAATGCCGCTCGCGGCGGGAAGCTCCTCCCAGGCGACCGGCAGCTCCGCCACCGCAAACCGCTCCACCGCGTCGCGCTCGCCCAGGAGCGCCGCGATGGCCTCGCCGCGGTAGCGAGCGTAGCCGTCGGCGAGCACGGGCTGATCGCGCAGCCTCGGAAAAACACTGAAAACGTTGTGAGGAACATCGCGCGCGGTGAGGATGCGAACCATCCCCGGGTGGCGGGCGAGAATGTCCCCGGTATCCCCGATCCGGAAGCGCGCGTGGACGAAAGGCGATCGCACGATCCGCAGGCAAAGCGCGTCGCGCGGCACCTCGTCCGCGCCGTACTTCGCGCGTCCCGTGACGCGGGGCCAGCCGTCGACCCTCGGCAGGCGCGTGCCGACGGCGCCGGTGCTCCCGCCGCCGGCGGGCGGCGCGAGCGCGATGCGGTGCAGGCACGCCTGCACCGCTTCCACGATCTTGATGTAGCCGGTGCAGCGGCACAGCACGCCGCCCAGGGTGTCGTGGATCTCTTCGGGCGTCGGGGCGGTGCCGCGCGACGCGAGCTCCGCGGCCGCCATCAGCATTCCCGGGGTGCAGATGCCGCACTGGGTGGCGCCGGCCAGTACGAACGCTTCCTGAAGCCGGCGCAGGCGCTCGTCATGCTCGAGACCTTCGACGGTGAGCACGGCGCGTCCGCGCGCCTGGCCAAGGGAGGTGAGGCAACTGCAGACCTGCCTGCCGTCGAGCAGCACCGTGCACGCGCCGCAATCACCCGCGTCGCAACCGACCTTCGTACCGGTAAGACCGAGATCGGACCGCAGCACCTCGGACAGGCGCCGGGAAAGGGGCGCCCTCACGCGGCGCGTCTCGCCGTTCACGGTGAGCAGGCTTTCGATCTCGTCGTTCACGAGGCGAGCTCGGTCGCGAGTTCGCGCACCGTTTCGTCGACCAGGGATTTCACGGCGTGGCGGCGGAACGGGGCGCTTCCCCGCACGTCGTCGATCGGCGCGAGGGCGGCAAGCTCGGAATCCGTCACGTGGAAGGCGTCGAGCCGGCGCGCGTCGGCACCCGCAAGGCGCCGTTCGGCGTCGGCAAGCCGCAGGGCGCGATCGGCGCACGCCCCGACCGCGATCCCGGCGCTTCGCACCCGCCGCGCGTCGTCGAGTTCAATCGCGACGGCGACCATGACGATCGATATCACGAGATAGCGCCTGCCGCCGAGCTTCCTGAACGTCGAGCCGTGACGGCCACTGCGCTCGGGCACGATCACGCCACGCAGGATCTCGCCGGGCTCGAGCCCGCAGCGGCGGTTGCCAAGGATGAAATCGCCGAGCGGGACGCGACGCTCGCCCGCCGCGCCCGCGAGCACCACGGTCGCCTCCAGCGCGAGCAGCGCCGCGACGCCATCGGCGGCCGGCGACGCGTTGCAGATGTTGCCGCCGACCGTCCCGGCATTCTGGACCTGCCGGCCGCCGATCTCGCGCGCCGCCTGCGTCAACGCGCGCAATCGGGGCGGCAGCCCCGCCTCGATGAGCTGCGTCCAGGTCGTGAGCGCCGGAATGACCCAGCCCTCTTCCGCGCGCCGAATCGGTTCCCGGAGCGCCGCCACTCGCGAGATGTCGATCATGCCCGCGGCGCGAACGCCCTGGCCGAGCGCCGGGTAGAGATCGGTGCCGCCCGCGAGCAGCGGGAATCCGGTCTGCCGCCGCAGCCGGATCGCCTCCGCGAGGTCCGCCGCGACGAGGTAGCGCATCAATCGGCCTTCGCGCCGGAGAGCCGCACGATCCTGCGCCATTTTTCCGTTTCGGCCGCGAGGTGCTTCGCGAGGTCCCGCGGCGAGCCGCCGCCGGGATCGGCGCCGAGCGCGACGAGCCTGTCGCGTACTTCGGGTTTGCGCAGCATGCGGTTCACTTCGGCGTTCACCAGCGCGATGACCGGTGCCGGGGCGCCGGCCGGCGCCACCAGCGCGAGCCACGAGCTCGCCTCGTATCCGGGCACATAGGTCGCGATCGTGGGTAGATCGGGCAACGTGGCCGAGCGCTGCGCGGTGGACACGGCCAGTGCCGTCACCTTGCCCGCCCTGACGTGCGGCACCATCGCCGGCAGCGTGTTGAACATCATCTCGACCTGGCCGGAGAGCAGCGCCAGCAGCGCGGGCCCCGATCCCTTGTACGGAATGTGCACGAGATTGATGTTCGTCATCGACGTGAAAAGCACGGTCGCGAGGTGCGCGCTGGTGCCGCTTCCGCCGGTGGCGTAATTGATCGTGCCCGGCTTCGCTCGCGCTCTCTCGATCAGCTCCGGCACCGTTTTCACCCCCACCGACGGATGGACCGTGAGGACGTTGCCCTGCCGCGTCACGAGCACGACCGGCGCGAAATCCTTCTCCGTGTCGTAGGGCATCTTCGAGTAGAGAAACTGGTTGATCGCCTGCGGGCCGGGCGAGCTCATCAGCATCGTGTAACCGTCGGGGGCGCTTTTCGCGACCAGCTCCGCCCCGAGGTTGCCGCCCGCGCCCCCGCGGTTGTCCACGATGAACGACTGCCTGAGCCCCTGCTGGAGCTGGTCCGCCATCAGGCGCGCAACGATGTCGGTGCTGCCGCCCGGCGGAAACGGCACGACGATCCGCACCGGCTTCACCGGGTATTCGGCGACGCCGGCGGCGGCATGCGCGCCGCCGCTCGCGAGCGCGGCCAGCAGCGCGGCGGTGGTGGTTCGCAGCATCGGTATGTCTCCTCGGTCATGGTTTTCAAGAGGTGCGGAAGGACTTCTCCTCCTCGGTCGGCAGAATTTCGCGGCGCTCGATGCGCTCGACGAACCGGATGAAGCGATACTTGTTTTCCTTGCCGTCGATCGTCGGCATCGGCACTTTCTCGGGCAGGTGGTCGTCGAGCTTCACCACCACGAGGCACATCCCGGGCGCGCGCAGCCAGGCGCCGACGGCCTGTTCGAAGCGTTCGACATCCGTTACCGTGACGACGTTCCCGATGCCCGCGCCGCGCGCCATCGGCTCGAAGTCCACCCCGAACGCCGTCGCGCTCCGCTGCACCCCGCCCGGGCTGAACGCGCGCGTGGTGGAGAAGTAGCATTCGTTGTCGAAGACGAGCACGAGCAGGTTCTTCGGCGCATATCGTCCGAGCGTGGTGAGCATCCCGAGACCGAGGAGCATGCTGCCGTCGCCGTCGAGCGCGACCACGCGCTCTTTCGGCAGCGAGAGGGCGAGGCCGAACGCGACGGGGCTCACGCAGCCCATGCCCTGGCGCAACAGGTTGCCGTCGCTCGGTCTGAGGTGCTGCCATTCGTAGGTCGTATCCTGGAGGTTGCAGACGACCAGGGTCTCCTCCGGGATCATGGCGGCGAGCCGCTTCAGGCAATCGAATCGGCGCATGGCTATCGCTCCAGCCCGATCCCGCGGCGCAGGATGAGCGCGACCGGGTACTTGCTGTGGAGCATGCTGCGCACGAGACGCGGCACGAACGTCGCGACATCGGCGGCGGTATCCGCCATGAGCCACGGAACGCGCAGCGCGTCGAGCACCGGCGTCATCGACCAGCCGAGCGGCATCGCCCACCAGTTTCCCTCGCCGGGCCCGCCGCGGTGATCGAGCACCATCAGGAGCGGCACGTCGTACGCCGCATTCAGGCGCATGAGCTGGTAGGCCGAGAGCAGCATGCCGGAGTTCTCCATGAGCAGCGCGGGACGCTTCCCGGCGAGCCACGCCCCCGCGCAGATCGCCGCGCCTTCGCCTTCGTTGCTGGGGTAGATGCAGGTGAAGCGCGGGTCGCCGTCGATCTCCTTCTGCGTGGCGGACATCCCGCTCGAGGGGAAGACGCAGACGAAATCGACCCCCGCTTCGGCGAGCGCTTCGGTGAGGGCATTCTTCATGCAACTCGCTCCCTTGTCCGTCGCGGAAACCGCTCAATGTATCGACTGGGGCTCGACGCCGGCGGCTTTCGCGATCTTCGCGTATTTCTCCACCTCGGCCCTGATGAAAGCGCCGAACTCTTCCGGCGTGCCGGTCGAGGCCGCGTCGATGCCGAGCGCGGTGAAGCGCTCCCTGAGATCGGCCATCCGCGCCATTTTCGCCGTGTGCTGCGCGAGCCGGCTGACGATGTCGCGCGGCGTGCCGGCGGGCGCCACGAGTCCCCACCACGTGCTGAACTCGTAACCGGGCACGCCCGCTTCCGCGATCGTCGGCAGGGCGGGAAGCGCCGAGCTGCGCTGGGCGCCCGTGACCGCGAGCGCTCGCAACTTGCCGGCGGTGACGTGCTGCGACACGGACGAAATGCCGATGAAGGAGAGATCGACGTGGCCGCCGAGGAGATCGGCGATCGCCGGCGCATCGCCCTTGTACGGGACGTTCGTCATCTTCACGCCGGTCATCGTGTTGAACAGTTCCGCCGCGAGATGCGGAGTCGAGCCCATTCCGGTCGAGGCGTAGTTGAGACGGCCGGGCGTCGCTTTCGCGATCGCGACGAGCTGCTTCACCGACTTCGCGGGCACGCTCGGGTGCAGGACCAGGAGATAAGCGCTCTTCGCCGCGAGGCCGATCGGGGCGAAATCCCGGGTGAGATCGTAGGGAAGCTTCAGGTACAGGCTTTGCGCGAGCGCGTGCGCTCCGGCCGCGAGGAGGAGCGTGTAACCGTCGGGCGCGGACTTCGCCGCGTAATCCGCGCCGATGGTGCCACTCGCGCCGGCGCGGTTCTCGATCACGACGGAGCGTCCCGCGAGATCCGAGAGCTTCTGCCCGAGCGCGCGCCCGACGATGTCGGTGCTGCCGCCCGCCGGATACGAGACGACGATACGGATCGGCTTCGACGGGTAGCTCTGCGCGGCGGCGCCCGCCGCCGTGGAAAGCGCAAACGAAACGAGTACGAGTTTCACACCGGCTTTCATGGAACGCTCCCGTGATAGCGTGAATTCAATCGCTCAGGATCTGCGCGAGCATGCCGATCCCGCGCATCCGGTCTTCGCTCGTTCCCACGAGCGCGAGCACGATTTCGTCGAGACCCGCGTCGCGATAGTCACGAACGCGCCGGCGACACTTCACCGCATCGCCGGTGATCGTGAAGAGATCCACGGCTTCGTCCGGCACCAGCGCGCCGGCGCCGGCGAGATCGCGGCGGGCGACGGCCGCCATGACCGCGTCCTGATCGATCGGAAGACCGCTCAGCTCGAGGTTTTCCCTGATCGTCCGGTTGCGAAAGACGAAGGCGAGCTTTTCGCGGACCCGGCGCCGCGATTCGCGCGGCTCGCCCCCGGCCATGAAATAGACGTAGCCCGATTTCGCGAGGCGCGCCGGATCCCGCCCCGCGGCGCGCGCCCCTTGCGCGGCGATGGCGAGGCTGCGCGTCACGTAATCCGCGGAGAGCCCCGCTGAAACGACCACGCCGTCGGCGATCCGGCCGGAGAGCTCCAGCATGCGCGGACCCATCGCGGCGATGTAGATCGGCGGCCCGGTCCCGGCCCCGAATGCCACGCGCGCGCCCGCGAGCCTGAAGGTGCTCCCTTCCTCGTGCGCGGGTTCGGTGGTGAACAGTGCCCGAAGGGCCCGCACGTAGCCGCGAATCGCCTCGAGCGGTTTCTCCGCTTCGAATCCCGCTTCGCGCAGGAACATCGGATTGCCGGCACCGATCGCGACACCGGCGCGGCCCGGGGCGAGCTCCGCGAGGCTTGCGAGCGCCATCGCGACCGGTACCGGGTGTCGCAGGTAGGGACTGATCGCGGTCGGATAGAGGACCGCCTCGCGCGTCGCGAGCGCGATCGCCGTGGCCGTCACGAACGCCTCGCGGTAGCCGAGGTGATCGGCGATCCAGAACGATCCCGCCCCGGCCGCCTCGGCGCGCCGCGCGACCTCGGCGGTTTCGCGCACCGGCGTGAAGCCGTCGAAGCTCACGCCGAAGCGGATCGACTCAGGCATAGCCGTCCTCGACGAGCCGGCGCACCCGCGGCGCGTCGAGGCCCTGCATGCCGAGCTTGCGGGCGTTCAGTCCGGTCTCGCGGTACGGTTTGCCGGCAATCGTGCTCGCGAGAAGGATCACCGCGTCGGTGACCGGCGTCGGCACGCCCGCGAGCCCGCCCAGCTCCGAAAAGGGCACCAGGCCGAACGGGATGTCTTCGTTGAAGAACCGGTGGTCGATGGACGATGGCGCCTTGATCCAGCGGTTCGGCTCGCTGTTGTGAAACACGGCGTAGGCGGTGCCGCCCGCCCGGCCGTTCGCATCGGTGTATCCCATCTGGAAGAAATGCTCCGACAGCCTGTCGACGCTGCAGCCGTACGCGGCGCCGATCGCGCGGCGCTCCTCGTCGAGCCGGTCGATCAGCGCGCCGACCGAGGGCGTGATCCCCTCGTAGTAGTGGCAGTAGTCCCCGCCGGTCGATTCGACGCGGCCGATGTTGCAGAGCAGCGCCGGCGGGTGATGGATCGCGTTGGTGTAAGGGAACAGCGTGTCGAGCAGGGTCGGGACCGGGAAGAGCGAGGGAAAGAGCGGCCGCAGCCGCTCGGCGAGCTCCGCGGTGCGATACGCCGGAAACGCGGCGAAGCGCAGCTTCGCGGACGCCCGCGATACGCGCACGCGCGTGGCGCTCGTCTTGCGGCAGATATAGGGCAGCGTCGAGCTGCCGCAGGTCACGGGCCGGGCGTGGCCGAGGCGACGCAGCGTCCCGGGTACGAGGGTGAGCGTATGGCCAGGGGCTGCGAAACAGATCTGCCGCTTCTCGAGATGCGGCGCCACCGCGGCGGCGATCCCCTCGTGCGCCTGCGCGGGGGCCATGATGATGACCGCCCCGGCGCCGCTCATCGCTTCGCGGACGTCGTTCGTGATGACCTCGATCGGGACGAAACCTTCACCGAAGATGCCTTCGTGCTCGACGCCGCCGCGCTCCCTGAGCGGCTGCACCGTGGACGGGCTGCGGCCGTAGAGGCGCACCTCGCAACCGCGCAACGCGAGATCGACCGCCGCGGCGCAACCGCCGTTGCCGGCGCCCACGACGGCCACGACCGGGTTCGGCTTCATTCAGTCTTCTTTTTCGATGCCCTTCGCCCTGACGATGGCGCCGAATCGATCGAGTTCGGACTTGAGGAACGCGCCGAACTCCTCCGGCTTCGCGTCGGTGGCGACGTGCCAGCCGAAGGCCGCGATGGGCTTCGCGACCGCCGGATCCTGCAGCGCGCCGGAGATTTCCGCGCCGAGGCGCCTGCGGATGTCGGGCGGCAGGCCGGCCGGGCCGACCACGCCGTACCACGAGCCCGCTTCCGCGCCGTGCACGCCCTGTTCGGCGAACGTCCTCACCTCGGGCAGCCACGGCAGCGCGCGGCGCGACGCGGCGACGCCCAGCACCTTGACCTTGCCCTGCGGCAGGTTGGTGTAGGCGGCGAGCGGGCTGCCGATCATGAGATCGACGTGCCCGCCGACGAGCGCGGTCAGCGCCGGGGCCGCGCCCTGGAACGGCACGTGCACGAGCTGCGTTCCGGTCGCCGACTCGAGCAGGGCGAACGCGACGTGGCCGGCGCTGCCGATGCCCCACGTGCCGTAGGTCATCTTGCGCGGGTTGCGCTTCGCCGCGGCGATGACTTCCTGCAGCGTGTTCTCTGGGAGCGTCGGGCGCGAGATCAGCACGAACGACGCGGTCGCGACCAGCGCGACGGGATCGAAGTTCCGGAGCGCGTCGTACGGCAGGGCCTTGTAGACGTGCGGGCTGATCGAGTGGGTGTCCCCGTTCGCCATGAGCAGCGTGTAGCCGTCGGCGGCCGATCTCGCGACGTAGGTGGAACCGATCGTGCCGTTCGCGCCCGGCCGGTTCTCGACGATGACCCGCTGGTTGAGCCGCTTGGCGAGCGCGTCCGCGATGATCCGCGCGGAGCCGTCGGTGGTCGATCCGGGCGGCCACGGCGCGACGATCTTAAGCGGCTTGTCGGGATACTGCGCGAGCGACGGCGTGGCGGCGCCCAGCGTGAGTGCGAGCGCGGCAAGGACGGCATGTCCGAACATGTGCATCTCCCCGTTACGGCTGCACGGCGTACCTGCGGAGCTTCGCCTCGTCCACCTCGATGCCGAGACCCGGCCCCCGCGGCACGACGAGGCGCCCGTCCTCGTACTCGAAGGGCATCCCGATGATGTCGTCGAGATACTTGCGCCCGGCGACCTTCGTGCGTTGCACTTCCGCCGTCGAAGTGACCGGGATCGTGCCGGCGAGCGTGATCTCCGGCGCGGCGGCCGCGAGCTGGAGGTTGGCGGCGTTGCCGATGCCCATTTCCGCCGAGCCGTTGATGTCGCATTGCATGCCGAACGCACCAGCCACGGTGAGCAGCCGCTTCGCCTTCCACAGGCCGCCGGGCTTGGTGTAGTAGACCGAGAGGTACTGCGCGGCGCCGCGGGCGGCGATCCGCGTCACGTCGCGCTCGGTCCACGCGCTCTCGTCCGCCATGACCGGCACCCCGCAGCGCGCGGATACCTCGGCCATCGCCTCGACCCCGTCGACGGGCTGCTCGGCGTACGATATGCCGAATTCGCTCATGCGGCCGATCGCGGCGACCGCCTCGCGCCAGCTCCTGTAGCCCTGGTTCGCGTCGACGCGGATGCGCGGGGCATCGCCCACGGCGCGCCTCACCGCGCGAACCAGGGCGACGTCGCGCTCGATGTCGACGCCCACCTTGATCTTCAGCGTGGCGATGCCTTCCCGCACGACCTGTTCGGCTTCGGCGACCGCGTCGTCGATCTCCATGAGGCCGATGCTGTGCGCGAGCTCGACCCGGTCGCGAACGCGCCCGCCGAGAAGCTGGTAGACGGGGACGCCGAGCCCGCGCGCGACGGCGTCTAGCAACGCCACCTCGACCGCCGCTTTCGCGTACGGATAGCCGCGAATCGTGCGGTTCATCGCGGCGTGCACCGCTTCGAAGCATCTCGCGTCGACGCCTTTCAGCGCCGGAACGAGATAGTCGTTGATGATCGTGACGGTGGTCTTCGGCGTCTCGCCGTAACGGCTGGCGTCGTCGCCGCCCCACGTCTTGATCACCTGCGCTTCGCCCCAGCCGGTCGAGCCGTCCGCGAGCCTCGCGCGCGTGACGACGTAGCCCGAGCCGATCGGCGAGTCGAGTCCCACCCAGCGGTGCGCGCGGCGGACCGGCAGGCCGACGACGAAGGTGTCGAGCGCGGCGAGCTCGAGAACGCGCTCCATGTCAGCCGACCGCGATCAGCTCGTCGTTCGGGCAGATACGCCCGGTGATCGCGTCGCAGCCGTTCTTCGTGATCACGTACATGTCCTCGACGTGAAAGCCCATCTCGCCCGGGATCATGTAGAGCGGCTCCATCGTGAAGGTGATGTTGGGCTCGAAGACGATGTCCTTCGTCTCGGTCAGGTACGGCTCCTCGTGTATCGTCTGGCCGATGCCGTGTCCCAGGAACTTCAGCGTCGGCTCGATGCCGCCCTCGCGGCAGATGCGCAGGTAGGTGCGCCAGACCTCGGCGACGGCGGTGCCGGGCCGCAGCAGCTTCCCGCATTCGTCGCGCGCTCGCATGAGGGTCGCCCACGTGCGCGCCTGCCGCTCGTCCGGGCGGCCGGCGACTGCGGTGCGCGTGACGTTCGAGCGGTAGTTGTCGATGTCGCCGAGCACCTCGATGCGGATCGTGTCGCCGGGCTCGATCTTCTTCGAGGTCGTGCCGCAGTTGGTGATGGAGCTGTTGGCGCCGGACCCCACGCGGTACTTGAAGTTCGACGATCCGCCCGCGATCATGCCGTCGACGAGGCGCCGCGACACGTCGATCTCCGTCATCCCCACCCGCACGCCGCCCAGCACGTCCTTGATCACCCGCTCGGAGAGCGTGCCGACACGGCGCAGGGTGGCGATCTCCTCCTCGCTCTTGATCATGCGCGTGCGGAAAAAAAGCTCCGCGCAGCCCTCGAACTCGGCGCGGGGCAGGCGCTTCACGAGCCGTATGTAGTCCTGCGCGGGCAGGAAGTCGAGCTCGATCGCGATGCGTCCCCCGGCGACGCCGGCCTCGGCGAGGGCGTCGGCGAGCGTGTCGGCCGGATTCTCGGTGAACTGGTTGTAGGAGCGGATGTCCCGGAACCGGGACCGGGATCTCGCCTGCAGTTCCTCCACGTTCACCACGATCTGCGCGGCGAAGGTGTCGCCGGCGAGGATCACGATCGTGCGGCGGAAGCGGTTCGTCGCGTGGCTGGGAACGAGGAAGCCGGAGGCGTAGGTCACGTTGTCCTGCGACAGGGCGACGAGCGCGTCGCAGCCGGCGTCCTTCATTGCCCGGCGCAGCCTGCGCAACGTCTCGTGTTCGCCGGAATCGCCGCCGGCGGGATCGCGCTCCCGCGCGGGCGCCGCCGGTGGTGGTGCGCTGTTCATGCCTCGACTCCTTGCATCGTTCCCGTTCGATCGAAGATCGGAGTGCGCGCGCTTCCGGGCGCGGCGACGGCGACGGTGTCACGTCACGGGCGAATCTACGACAAGGAATGGCGCGAAGCAAGGATGAAGCCACATTGTGATCGCGCCGCGTGCGTGCAAGCGTCCCGCCCGCGGGCGAGGGAAGACGCCTTCCCTGGCGGGCACGCCGGCCTCGTCGCGGAGGGCTTCCCGCCCCCCGCCGTCATCTCGCCGTCCACCCTCCGTCGATGACGATGCTCGTGCCGGTCATCAGCGACGCCGCCGGGGAAGCGGCGAAGAGCACCGCGGTCACGACTTCGTCGAGCCGGCCGAGCCGTCCCATCGGGATGCGGTCATGCACCCACTTGCTGAAGCCCGGACGCTCGAACATGGGGGCGGTCATCGGCGTATCGATGAACGTCGGCGCGACGGAATTCACGCGGATGTTGTGCGGCGCGAGCTCGACCGCCAGCGCCTTCGTGAGTCCCTCCATCGCGTGCTTGGTGAGGCAGTAGACGGTGCGGTTCTCCGCGCCCACGTGCCCCATCGTCGAGGTGATGTTGACGATCGAGCCGCCGCGCACGTTGCGATCGGCGCTCGCGAGCATCCTTCTCACCGCCGCCTGCGCCACGAGAAACGCGGCCCTGACGTTGAGCTCGAGTATCCGGTCGAGATGCGCTTCGGTGACGTCGACAAAGGGCTCCGGAATGTTCGAGCCGGCATTGTTGACGAGCACGTCGAGCGCCGGCATCGCGGCAACCACGCGGCGCATGCCCGGCGCATCGGTCACGTCGCAGGCTTCGGCGTGGGCCCGGCCGCCCGCCGCGCGGATCTCCGCCGCCGCTTCCTCGACGCGCGCGAGCGTGCGCGCCACCAGCCACACTTCCGCGCCGGCCTGCGCCAGTGCCGCCGCCACGCTGCGACCGATCCCGACGCCCGCCCCCGTGACGAGCGCGACGCGGCCATCGAGGCGAAAGCGCGATGCGATCCCGCACGAAACCGTGTCGATCTGGCTCGACGAGTGCTCGCTCATGGCGTGCGGCCCCGCGGCGCCCCGGCGATCGTCCCGGCTGGCTCGTTCATGATCCGGTCTCCTCACTCGCCCTTGATGCCGGCGTCGCGAGCGATCTTGCCGAACAACGCGAGCTCGGAGCGGATCTTCGCGGCGAATTGTTCGGGGGTATCGCCGAGCGGTTCATAACCCAGTTCGTCGAGTTGGGCCTGCACGTCCGGCGCGCGCATGCCCGCGGCGATCGCGCCGTGGAGCAGCCTGACGATCTCGTTCGGGGTGGCGGCGGGCGCGACGACGCCGGACCACGCGGTGATGTCATAGCCGGGAAGGCCCGACTCCGCGAGTGTCGGCAGCTCCGCGAGGACGCGAATGCGCCTTAACCCGGTCGTCGCGAGCATTCTCAGTTTGCCGCCCCTCGCAAGCGGGCGAACGAGACCCTGATCCGCGATCATCATGTCCGTGTGACCGCCTGCCAGCTCGACCAGGGCCGGCGCCGTCCCGCGGTAAGGTACGTAGACGATGTTAACCCTCGCCATGGACTTGAACAGCTCGGCGGCGAGCCGGGAAGTCGGCGCGCCGGACGCGTAGCTCAGAAAACCACTGCGCTTGCGCGCGAGCGCGATCAGTTCCTGCACGCTCCTGGCGGGCACCGCCGCGTTGACGGCAAGTACGTAGGGAACGAGCGCGGTGTTCGAGACCGGCGCGAAGCTGCGCAGCGCATCGTAGGGCACGCTCTGGAGATGCGGCAGGATCGCGAGATTCCCCGAACTGCCCATGCCGAGCGTGTAGCCGTCGGGCGAGGCCTTGGCGACGAGATCGAGGCCGATGAGTCCGCTCGCTCCCGGGCGGTTCTCGACCACGACGGACTGCCTCAGCGCTTCCGAGATTTTCCTCGCGGCCATGCGCCCGAGTATGTCGTTCAAGCCGCCCGGCGCATAGGCGACGACCAGGCGCACGGGTTTCACGGGATAAGCGACCGGCTGGGCGGAGGCATTACCCAGCGCGAGGCAGGCGAGCGCGGCCGGCGCGATGATCCGCGGCGAGCGTCCGCGCGGCACATTCCCTCGCGCAGCCCGGGATTCGATGGTGCGCATACCGGTTGATCCTGTTCTCGTGATGGCCTTCAAGGGGCTCGACTTCCTTCCCAGACCACCTTGCCGCCCACCACGGTCATGTCGGAGGCGATATCCTTCAGCGCGTCCTCGTCGACGGTCAGCGGGTCCGCGTTCAGGACGGCGAGATCGGCGAGTTTACCGGGCTCGATCGAGCCCTTCTCCCGCTCTTCGAAAGTCAGCCACGCGCCGTTCACCGTGGCGCCGCGCAAGGCATCCTCGCGCGAGAGCCTCTGCCCGGGCGCGACGGCGCGCCCGGTGTAAAGACTCGTGCGCGCGACCGATT
The DNA here is from genome assembly GCA_020854035.1 of Burkholderiales bacterium. Lineage (GTDB taxonomy): Bacteria > Pseudomonadota > Gammaproteobacteria > Burkholderiales > SG8-41 > SG8-41. The sequence continues at coordinate 52,342 of JADZGE010000087.1, forward strand.
GCCAGACCGGATAGAACATCGACACCGGTACGTTGTCGGTGGCAAGAGACACTCTCACGCCCGCTTCCGAGAGCGCGCGCAGGGGCGAGATCTCGTCCTCGCGCTCGGCGCCGAGACGTTGCTGCAGCAGGTGCCCCTCCTTGTAGATATAGCGATTCGTGTGCGTCGTCACCATGAGTCCGAGGTCGCGCACGCGGGAGACCTCGCCGGGTGTCAGTGTCGAAACGTGGCCGAGAACCCAGCGCAGGTCGCGGATCGGCGCGACGCGATTCGCTTCCTCGTAGAGCGCAAGCATGTTGCGGCGCGTCGTCGTCACGCGAATGCCGTTGCGCGCGCAGGCGGCGAGCAGCTCGCGCATGCGTTCGCGCGAGAGCGAGGTGTCGTAATGGAAACCGGCCCAGCCCGTATACGGCAGCGCTCTCGAGCGGACCCGGTTTTCTTCCTCCACGTCGATGTTCGCGTAGATGCCGGTGATGCGCAGGAACGCGTCTCCCAGCGAAGGTTCGGACAGCCAGCCGAACCACCCGGTCACGACGCGCTCGAGCGCCACCCCATCGAGGAACGTCCAGTCGGGGCTCACCACCAGCGCCGTACGCATCGTGAGCCCGCCGCGGCGGCGGACCTCCTTGTAGGCACGGAGGACTTCCGCCGACGCGCCGTGCTCCTCGAACACGCTGGTCGTTCCGAAAGCGTGGTAGGCACGCAGCGCATCGGGCAACGTCCGCACGCGGTCCGCATGCGAGAACCCCGGGGCGCAGCGCATCAGCGTGAGCTCCACCACCGGCATCAGCGTATTCTCGATGAACACGCCGGTCGGTTCGCCGCTCGCGTCTTTTTCGATTTCGACGCTGGGCAGCGGCGAAGCCGTCTCGCGCGTGATGCCGGCGAGCTCGAGCGCGCGCGTATTGGCTATCGATACGAGCGGAGTCGTGTGGCGCCAGAAGCCCCAGATCGAGCGGATGTAGACCGGATTGCGGGGCGCGACCCGGTCGAGATCGTGCCGCGTCGGGAAGCGGCGCTCACGGAGGATCTCCGGCACGTTGAAGTAGGTCGGCGGATCGCCGATCGGCATCGTGACGATCCATTCCCCGGGTCTCGCGCCACGCACGAGCGCCGCGATGCGCTCCTGGATATCGGCGATCGAGCGCACCTTGCCGAGCGAGGGGAACACGAGCTTCAGCCCTTCGCGATCGACGTGCGCATGGCCGTCGATCAACCCGGGCACAACCGCGCGCCCGCCGAGGTCGACTACCCGCGTGGCGGGGCCGGCGAGTTCCCGGACTTCGGCGTCGCCGCCGACAGCGACAAAGCGGTCAGCGCAGATCGCGACGGCCTCGGCGATGCGAAACCGCCCGTCCACGGTGATGACTTTGCCGTTGCAGAGGATGAGGTCCGCTTCGCCTGCGCGCATGTGCCGCCCGCTCGCTCCAGCGTATCACAGGAACGCGCTTCCCCGCGAAGCCCGGCGGCAGCGGCTCGGCGCCGATACCGGCCGCGAATGTTCCCGGGCGCAGGCCCGCCGCGAGAGCGATGATCGGCTGCCACGCAGGCGGCTTCGGGGAGTCGATGTGCGTCGTCGTGGAACGCGCCCGCGGCCCTGAAGAGCGGCACGGGTTCAGACCGGCACGGGACACACGAAGGCCGGATCATCGCTCCACTCGTGGTGGCGGCGCACGCGCGCGGCGCGCGCCAGCGCAAATGGGGCTACTTCGCACAGGAGCGTGAGCTCCTTTTCGTCGAGATCGAGGCCCGCGCGCCGGGCGAGCGCGCTCACCGCCGAACGGGTCGCGCCGTCGACGGGGATCCCGGTGAATGCCGATGGAGGCGTAACGGGTACACGCGGCGCGCCGGGTGCAAGCTTCGGCCGGCGCTCGCGCCATGGCGTCGCGTGTTCGTAGGCGTACGCGACGCGCAATACCTTCGCTTCCTCGAACGGAGCGCCCGCGATCTGCATCGAGAGCGGTAATCCATCGCTCGTGTAGCCGTTGCAGATGGCGAGCGCCGGCCCCGCGGTCACGCTGAACGCGGTATGGATGTTCGGCTTCTCCCACGCGTTTCGCGGCGAGTACTGATCGAAGCGCGGCGCCGGGCCCGAACTCGCGGTGACCAGCACGTCGTACTTCTCGTAGAGCGGTTTCATCTGGAGCTGCATGCGCCTTCTCTCGCGCTGAGCGGCGAAGTACTCGACCGACTGGAACAGGCATCCCGTGAGCGTCTGCGAGAGAAAATTCAATCCGAATTCGCGTGCACGCGTGGACAGGTCGCGCTGGTGGACACCGAACACCTCGGTTTCCGCGATGACGGTTTTCACGTCCGTGTAGTCCTGCAATGGCCGCATTCGCGCGTTCTCGACCGTGGCCCCGAGGCGCCCCAGCACGTCGAGCGCTTCGTCCATCGTGCGGGCAAGCCGGGGGTCCGTGACGAGGTCTTCCTCCCAGAAATGCCGGATCACCCCGACGCGTATGCCGCGAATGTCCGGCGTGAGCGCCGCTCGATAGTCGGCGACGGGACGATCGGCGCTCGCCGGATCCCGTCGATCGAAACCCGCTATCGTGCCCAGCACGATGGCGCAGTCTTCGACGGTCCACGTGAGCGGCCCGCAATGGTCGAATGAATACGAGTTCGGCGTGACGCCATGGCGGCTGACGAGACCATAGGTCGGCTTGAGGCCGACGGTGCCGCACATTGACGCGGGTCCGCGCACCGATGCGCCGGTATCGGTACCGAGCGCGCCGGGAAGAAATCCCGCCGCCACCGCAGCCCCCGAACCGCTCGAAGAACTACCGGTGAAATGCTCCGTATTCCACGGATTGCGCGCCGGCGGCCAGGGTGCATCGAAAGACGGTGCGCTGTGTGCGAACTCGGTCATCGAGAGTTTTCCGAGCAGCACGGCGCCAGCCTGGAAGAGCTTGTCCACGGCCGCGGCGTTCGCCACGGGGACATGGTTCATGCAAACGCGCGAGTGATTGGTCGTCAGCACACCAGCCGTGGCGTACATATCCTTGAGGCCGAAGGCAATGCCGTGCATCGGTCCCCTGTGATTGCCCGCGGCAATCTCCGCTTCGGCCCGGCGCGCCTGCTCGAGCGCGAGTTCTCCCGTCACCGTGATGAATGCATTGATCTGGTCATCGAGCGACTCGATACGGCGCAGCCACGCCTGCGTCAGTTCGACCGGCGAGAGCTTGCGGGAACGGATCAGTCCCGCGGCTTCGGCAATGGTCAGAAAGTGCAGGTCGGACATGGCGCTGCCGCGCCTTACTTCACGGTGATACGCGCGTCCTTGATGACGCGCGCCCACAATTCCATGTTCGCCCTGGTCATGGCCCTGAAATCCTCGGGGGTGCTCCACGCGGGCTCAAATCCCTGAACGGCGAGCTTCGCCTTGACATCGCCCATCTTCGCGATCTTGCGGATCTCCGTATTGAGCGCCCTGATCACCGCACCAGGCGTCCCGGCCGGTGCGATCAGCCCGTAGTCGACGGTCACGGCGTATCCCGGAAAGCCGGACTCGGCAATCGTCGCCACCTCCGGCAGCACTTCGATGCGTTTCGCGCTCGTCACGGCAATTGCATGGACACGCCCGGACTTGATCACGGCCATCGCGGATGCGGTCGTTCCGAGGGCTACCGGAACCTCGCCGGCCGCGAGCGCAACGATGGCGGGCGCGGCGCCCTTGTAGGGAACATGATGAAATCGCGTTCCCGAGCGGCTCTGCAGGAGCTCCATCGCAAGGTGGCCCCCGCCAGCCACTCCCGAGCTGCCATAGCCGATTTCCCCCGGTTTCCCTCGTGCCGCGGACAATAGATCCGCCAGTGACTTCGCTCGCATGGATGGATGCGTGACCATCACGAATGCGCCCGCCGCGACCAGGGACACGTACGCGAAGTCCTTCAGCAGGTCGTAGTCGAGCTTGGGATAGATGCTTGGGCTCGTCGCGAGCGTCGAACCGGCCAGCATCAGCGTGTACCCGTCGGGAGTCGCGCGCGCCGTGATCCCGGCAGCAAGTGTCGCGCCCGCGCCGGGCCGGTTGTCCACGATCACCGCCTGACCCAGGCTCTCGGTGATCTTGGGGCCGATCACGCGCGCGACGTAATCCGATCCACCGCCAGCGGCGAAGCCGTCGAGTACCCGGATCGGCCTGGTCGGGTAGCCATCGGTTCTATCGCTCGCGGCCCACACGCCGCAGCTCGCGTGCGCAACCATTACCGAACAAAGCAGCGATTTCCACATGGAGTACCTCGCTTCCTTTCGGGTGCATGAAGGGCCTGAATGCTGCGGCGCCGGCACGCGGTTACGCATGGTTCTCGTCACCTCGTCCTGTCCGTGCATGGGCAGCCCGCCCTGAGCCGGTCGCAGCGCGCGATCTGCATCGAGTGCTCGTTCGCCTCCGGGCCGCTCGCTTGGCATCGGTGCGGGATGGGTGATCGGGGACCCGCAAGGTGAGGCGCGCGATGCGGCGCCGGCCGTGGCCTCAATAGCCGCCGGCGGCCGCGGGGGCGAGCGGCTTCCAGCCCGTGAGCCGGGCGACTTCCGCCTTCATGAAGTTCGCCATGGCGATGCGATCGGCGCCGAGCATCACCATCCGGAAACCCTGGTCGAGGTAGCGCTGCGTGAATTTCGAGCTGGAGGTGTGTATGCCCGCGACGATCCCGTGCCGGTTGCAGGCGTCGAGAATCCGGTTGACGGTCGCGACGTGCTGCGGATCGTCGTTGTCCATCACGGGCGGCAGCCCCAGGGCAAGCGCGAGGTCGGTCGGCCCGATGTAGGCGGCGTCCACGCCCGGAGTGGAGACGATCTCGTCGAGCTTCGCGATGCCTTCCGGCGTTTCGATCATCACCACGCACGCGATTTGCGCGTTCGCGTGCTTCTGGTAGTCGGCGCCGGCGTAGAGCAGCACGCGGTTCGGCCCGTTGCTGCGCATGCCCGCCGGGGGGTAGCGACAGGCGGCGACGGCGCGCTCGGCCTCGGCGCGGTTACTCACCATCGGCACGATCACCCCGTAGGCGCCGGCGTCGAGAACCTTCATGATCATCGCGGGCTCGTTCCATGGCACCCGCACGAACGGCGTGACGCCGGTCGTCGAGATCGCCGTCAGCATCGGCACCGTGTCGGCGTAGTCGATGCAGCCGTGCTGCATGTCGATGCAGAGCCAGTCGAGCCCGGTATGAGCCATGACTTCGGCCGGCAGGCAATGCGGAATCGAGAGCCAGCCGCCGACGGCCGGCCGGCCCTCACGCCAAAGCTGCTTCACGCGGTTGATGCGCACGTGCTTCCTCCCGGGGATGTGCGAAACGGACCGAGCCGGGATTGTAGCCGCTCGGTCGCGCACCGGGGCGATAAGGCGGGGCTCAAGCCTCGGGCGGCGGCGCCGATACATGAGGGCGTTGCACGAAGCGATCGCCACCGGGCGGGCGTCGAACCCTCGGCGTCGCGAGCGTGAGATCCGTCCGGTTCGCGGGGCAGGGAGCGGGTTTTCCCGGTGCGGCAGCCGGGTGCTCCGCGGGGAGGCGCCGCACGTCGGCTTCCGGCGGGTCCCAAGTCAGCTCCGTGCACCGGGCACGGAACTTGCGATGGACAAAGTGCCACGCTCCTGTCCGGCGAGTGGCGAGCGGCAATTGCGAGGATCCAGGGGGAAGCATCGTGTCGTCCAAACCGTGTGGGCGTTGCCGCGACTGGGCAACTTCGCCCGAAGTGTTGCCCGAGGTGCTCGGCAACCGGTGGAGCGCCTGCGATGGCTGCACCCACGAACGCCATATGAAGGCGGTGACCGAGCAATACCAGACTCGCCGCCCGCGCTGGTGGATGGTGGGCAACGTGGTCGTCGTGCCGATCTGGATGGTGGAGGTGCTGAAGACCCGCAAGACCATCTGAGGTAGGATTTCCCCGGCGGGCGTGCGGGCACGGCCCCGCGCGCGCATCGAGGCGCGGGTCGCATCCGCCGTCTGCGCCGATTACGGGGGAGGAGTCCATGGCGCTTGTTCCTGCGCGCGGTGCTGCCCTCGCCTGCGGAATGTTCGTCGCGCTGGCGAGCGCCGCCGCCCTCGCGCAGCCGGCCGCGCCGGCCGGCTGGCCCGCGAAGCCGATACGGCTCATCGTGCCTTTCCCCGGCGGGGCGTCGAGCGATATCGTGGGGCGGATGCTGGTCCAGAAGATGGCCGGGGAACTCGGCCAGCAGGTGGTGGTGGACAACCGGGCCGGCGTCGGCGGAAACCTGGGAATCGGCGTCGCCGCCAAGGCCCCGCCCGACGGCTACACCATGGTCATCGCGACCGCGAGCATCGCCGTCAGCGCCTCGCTCTATGCAAACCCCGGCTACGACGCCGTCCGGGATCTCGCGCCGGTCGCCCGGCTCACCTCGATCCCCAACGTGCTGCTGGTCCACCCATCGGTGCCGGCGCGGACGCTGCGGCAATTCGTCGAACTCGCCCGGGCGCACCCGGGCAGACTCAACTTCGGATCGGGCGGCGCCGGAACGACCAACCATCTCGCCAACGAGCTCCTGAAGCACCTCGAGCGAATCGATCTCGTGCACGTGCCCTTCAAAGGCGTCACCCAGGCGATGACGGCGATGATGAGCGGCGAGGTGGACAACGTGGTCATGCCGGTCACGACGGCCTTGCCGCAGGTCCGGGCGGGCAGGGTGCGGGCGCTGGCGGTGCTGACGGAAAAGCGCGTCGCGGTGCTTCCCGAGGTCCCGACCAGCATGGAGGCGGGCGTGACGGGCTTCACGATGCCGTTGTGGTATGGCATGTTCGCGCCGGCCGCAACGCCGCTCGAGATCGTGGCGCGCTTGAACGCCGGGCTGGTGAAGGCGCTGCAGGCGCCGGACGTGCGCGACCGGCTGATCGCCATGGGTGTCGATCCGTGGCCGGGCAGCGCCGGGGAGCTCGCGGAACTGCTGCGCGCGGACATCCAGCGCTACGGGGTCGTCGTGCGCGCCGCCGGGCTCCCGAGGCAGTGATGGAGAAGGGGAGATCATGGCACTGACACCCGTTCGGCTCGTCGTCACCGGCACCGACGGAGAGGGGCGATCCCGGGTGGTGTGGGACGGCCCGATGCGGCCCCGGCCCGTCGCGGGCTGCCGGACGGTGTGAAGCCGCAGCGGCGCATCGTCGCCATCGACCGCGAAGCGAGGAAATCGAGACCGAGCAGCGCCGCGGTTGCGGGTTCCGCGATGTTGAGCGGAGTGCCCGCACGATCCGCCCGCGGGCGGACGTTGCTTGATAAACTGCGCGTCGGGAATCGAGTGAAGCGCGCTGCGGCGCGCAGATGTCCACCAACCGGAGAGCCGTCTTGGCCAACGAGCCGTACCCGTCCGCCGTCAAGCACGATGTCGCGCCCGGGAGCGAGGGGAAGCCCGCGGGCACACGCCGCTACCGCCGCGTCATCGATGCCCACATGCACTGGTATCCGGAGGCGTTCGTCGATCTCATGAAGAAGAAGGGGCCGGCGAACGGCGCCGTCATGGGCGAGGATGGCGAGGGCAACCCGGTGGTGCTGTCCGTTCCGGGCTGCACGCAGACCTCGGTCATGCGCCGGAGCATGACCCGCCTCGACGACATCATCGAGGCCATGAACCGGCGCAAGGTGGACACCTATGCGCTGTCGATGACGAATCCGCTCATGTACTGGGCACCGGCCGGCTTCGGGCTGGAACTCGCCGCCGCCCACAACGACGCCTGCGTTGATGCGCACCGGAAGTACCCGCAGCGCTTCTTCGGCACGATCATCCTGCCGATGCAGGACGTGAAGCTCGCGGCGCAGGAACTGGAGCGCATGGCGAAGTACCCGTGCATGCGGGCGGTGTTCATCGCCGAGCATATCAACGGGAAGAATCTGCACGAGAAGGAGTTCTGGCCGATCTACGAGCGCGCGCAGGCGCTCGGGCTGCCGCTTTTCCTGACCAACCTCTACCCGACCGGCGCGGAACGGATGAAGGACTTCTTCATGATCAACGTTCTCGGCAATCCGCAGGAGGCGGGCTATGCCGCGATGAGCCTGGTCTGCGGCGGGGTCCTCGACGCGTTCCCGAAGCTGGAGGTTTTCCTGCCGCACGCCGGGGGCACGTTTCCGTGGCTGATCGGAAGGCTCGACCTCGGATTCCGGGTGAGCGCGGACCTCGGGCACATGACGAAGCCGGCGGCCGGGTACCTGCGGCGCTTTCACTACGATCTCATCACGCACCACCCGGTCATCATGCGCAACCTCATCGATCTCGTCGGCGTCGACCGCATCGTCGCGGGGACCGATTTTCCGCAGGGCATGTCGGTGAGGCAGCCGGTCGATTTCGTCGAGTCGATACCGGGCCTCACGCACGAGGAGCGCTCGGCGATCCTGTGCGAGAACCCGGCGCGGCTGCTCGGCATCGCGTGAGCCGTGCGGGGCATTGGTCCCCGCGCGGAGCGCCCCGCCGAGGTCAACCGGTCGGGCAAGGCGGTTCGCCGCTACCCTGCAGCGCCATGGCCGCCGGCGCTCATGGCTGGCCTGGAATGTGCATATAATCACCACCATGCGAGGCGTCGGCGGCAAGTCCGGGCCGTGTGGCGGGATGTCGGCGGAAGTCCTTGAATTCATTGGGGCGGGTGGGCGACCCCGGAACACGCGTCGGGGCGGTCCCGGGGGGAACCGGAGGCAATGTCGTAATTTCGTCGGCGTGGCCGGCGAGGGGGCAGGAGGATGGACATGGCGGGCGGAATCTGGGTGCTGGTGCTGCTCGGTATGGTGACCGTGCTGCTCGTCATCGCGGTCGTGCTGATGGCCGCGATCGCGGCGCAGCTGCGTGGCCTTCGCGCCGAGACCACGAAGGCGCGTGACCAGCTCGCGAAGATGGACTGGACGCAGCTCCTCTTCAACGGGGTGCAGCACCTGAAGGAGACCCGCCAGGCGCTCGAAACGATCGACAAGCGCCTGCAGAAGCTCGAGGCGCTGGAGAAGGTGCAGCTCTCGCACATCAATCTCCGGGCGGGACGATAGCGGCACCGGCGCCGGCTCGCGGGGCGGCCCGCCAGCCGCCCTTTTCGCGTACCGGGGCGCGGCGAGCGGACCCGCGGTCGCGTCGTGGCCCGATGCCGGGGCGCATGCTAGGATGGCCGCTCCCGCCGGGGCGAACCGCGCAACGGCTCGTCGCTCATCACTCGCAGCTCGTCACGCCCAGGTTCCGCGATGCCGGATTTCCGCCATGCGCACGCCGCGAACGCCGACTGGCGGGAGGCGGTGGCCTCCTGCATCGAGCGGCTCGGCAGTGGGCCGGCGAGCCTCGGCTTCGTGTACGTCACGGATCTCCTCGCGGAGCATGCGGCGGAGATACTCGCCGCGTTCAGGAAGGCGACCGGCATTCCGCACTGGGTCGGTACCGTCGGCATCGGCGTGTGCGCGAGCGGGCGTGAATACTTCGACGAGCCGGCGGTCGCGGTGATGGCCGGCGATTTCGAGCCGGGCTCGTTCCAGGTGTTCTCGGGAGTCGCGAGCGCTTCCGACGTGGAGAACGTCGGGGTGAAATGCGGCGGGGCGCCGGCGAATTTCGCGATCGTGCACGCCGATCCCGCGAACGGGCGGCTCGCCGATCTCGTCTCGCGCCTCGCCGGCAGGGTCGAGAGCGGATTTCTCGTGGGCGGGCTCACCAGCTCGCGGCGCGAGAACCTGCAGTTCGCCGACGGCGTGGTGGAGGGCGGCATTTCGGGGGTGGCGTTCTCGGACGGGGTCACCATCGCGACGCGCCTCACCCAGGGGTGCTCGCCGCTCGGGCCCAAGCACGCCATCACGGGCTGCCAGCAGAACGTGATCATCACGCTCGACGGGCGCCCGGCGCTCGATGTCTTTCGCGAGGACATCGGCGAAACACTCGCCCGCGACCTCAGCCGCATCGGCGGCCACGTGTTCGCCGGCTTGCCGATCGCGGGCAGCGATACCGGCGACTACGTGGTGCGCAATCTCGTCGGCATCGACCCGGCGAACAAGCTGATCGCCATCGGCGACATGGTCCAGGCGAATTCGAGCGTTCTCTTCTGCCGGCGCGACGCAAGGACGGCGCGGGAGGACATGAAACGCATGCTGGAGAGCATCCGGCAGGGGATGTTCACCCGGCCGCGCGGCGGCGTGTACTACTCCTGCATCGGGCGCGGGGCGACCCTCTTCGGCCCCGACTCCGGGGAGCTCGGCATGATCCGCGAGGCGCTCGGCGAGTTTCCGCTGGCGGGCTTTTTCTGCAACGGCGAGATCTCGCACAACCGGCTCTACGGCTACACCGGCGTACTGACGATCTTCATGTGATCGCGTTCCTGGAGAGACTTCCCGCCGTGCTGGCGCTCGGCTGGCTCGACGTGGTGGCGGTGGCGCTGTTCGCCGCGCTGTGGTTCGGCTACGGCTGGTACGCGGACTACAGCGCCACGCCGCGGCCGCGGCTCGGCATGGAGTTCGCCCGCTACACGCGGGAGTGGTACGAGCGGATGATCGAGCGCGACAACCGCATGATCGACGTCAATATCCTGCGCACGCTGACGCGCAGCTCCCAGTTCTTCGCGTCCACCACCATGCTGATCCTCGGCGCGCTCGTCGCGCTCCTCGGCTACGCGGAAACCGCCGCCCGGCTGGTGGCGCAGCTGCCGTTCACCCAGCAGGTCTCGCAGCGGCTGTGGGAGATCAAGATACTCGTGCTGCTGCTCATCTTCGTCTACGGCTTCTTCAAGTTTTCCTGGGCGATCCGGCAGTACGGTTTCGCATCGGTGCTCGTCGGGGCGGCGGCGAAGGGACCGGCGGACGCGGCGATGCACGGCCCGCATGTCGAGCGGCTCGCCGTCATCACCGGCTTCGCGAACCGCAACTTCAACCAGGGGCTGCGTGCCTATTATTTCGGCGTGGCGGCGCTGGCGTGGTTCCTGCACCCGGTGCTGATGATCGCCGTGACGCTCGGCGTGGTCTACGTGCTCCACCAGCGCGAGTTCCGGTCGCGGACGCTCGAAGTCCTTCGGAACAAGTGAAGCCCTCGCCCACCGGCCGCCGGCGGCGACGCTCACCCGGTCAACTGCCCGTACAGGCTGACCGCTGGCGCCTGGCGCTTCCTCCTACTGCCCGGGCTTGATCCCTGCTTCGCGGATCGCCGCGCCCCACTTCTTCATCTCCTCGCGGAGAAAGGCGGAGAACTCCGCCGGCGTGCTGCCGACCGCCGTGGCGCCGTCCGCCTCGAAGCGCTTCGCTATCTCGGGCAGCCTGACGATGCGACCGACCTCGGCCGCGACCCTGGCGAGAATCTCCGCCGGCACGCCGGCGGGCGCGACCATGCCCTGGAACGCCTCGGCACGGTAGCCTGGAAGCGTCTCGCCGACGGTCGGCACGTCGGGCATGGCCGCGAGCCGCTTCGCGCTGGTGATCGCGACGGCGCGGAGCTTCCCGGCGTTCACGTGCGGCGCGGCCGAAATGGTCGTCGTGAAGAGCATGGCGACGCGACCGCCGATCACGTCGGTCACCGCCGGCGGTATCCCCTTGTACGGCACGTGGATCATGGCGATCCCGGCGGCGCGCTGGAACATCTCGGCGGAGAGGTGCGGAGCGGAGCCGGCGCCCGGCGTGGCGAAGGCGAGCTCGCCTGGCTTCGACCGCGCGAGCGCGATGAGATCGTTCACCGTGCGCGCGGGCAGCGCCGGGCTCACCACCACGATATTGGGTTGCGAGTTCAACTGCGTCACCGGCGCGAAGTCCCGTACCGGGTCGTAGGGCAGCTTCCGGTGGAGCCCCGGGTTGATCGCGAAGGTGGTGGTGATCATCAGGAACGTGTAGCCGTCCGGGACCGCCCGTGCCGCGACCTCCGTGCCGACGATCGTCGCCGCGCCGGGGCGGGTATCGACGACGATGTTCTGGCCCCAGGCCTCCGTGAGCTTCTGGCCGATGAGGCGCGTGCTGATGTCGAGCCCGCCGCCGGGGGCGAACGGCACGATCATCCGCAGCGGGCGCGCGGGGTAGGCCGTGCCTGCGCCGTGGGCGGAGGCGGCGGCGAACGCGGCGATCGCGAGCGCGGCGAGGCGGAGAACCATGGATCCTTCATTCTAGCATCGTGCCGCGGGGAACGCGCTTCGCCGGCCGTGCGCCCCCGCCCACCGCGGGGGGACGAAGTTGTAATACAATCGGACCGGACGCGGGCGACGGAGAAGCGCCCCCGGCCACCATCACAGGAGGAGTTTGTCATGCTGAAGCGTGTCAGTGCGTTGGTGCTGGCGGTCATTGCGGCCTCGTGGAGCGCAGCGGCCCTCGCTCAAGTCAAGGAAATTCCCTGGGGTACCTCGGCGGTCGGATCGGCCGGGCACAAGGCGCTCGTCGTTTTCGCCGACATGCTCAACCGGGAGATGCCGAAGTACCGGGTCACCGTGCAGCCGACGCCGGGCGCGATCGTCTCGGTGAAGGGTTACGCGACCGGCCAGTTCGAGGGCTACTACGGGTCCGACATCGCCTTCTACGAGATGGCGAACGACATCAAGCGCTTCAAGGGCTTCAAGGCGAGCATCAAGCGCCAGCCGGTCCAGTCGTTCTGGGTGTTCACCACCGACATGGGCATGGCGGTGCACGCCCGCGACAAGGGCAAGTACAAGAGCTGGCACGATCTCGTCGGCAAGGCCCTCTTCACCGGCAATCCGCCGTGGGATACGCGCGCGCAACTCGAGCGCGCGTTCGAGGCGCTCGGGATCAAGTACGAGTACCGCCAGGTCGACCTGTCCGCGGCGGGGTCGTTGCTCCAGAGCGGCAGGATCGACGGGTTCGGCCTCTACAGCAACGGCGAAGCCTCGGTGCCGCCCTGGATCGCCGAGGCGTCGCTGGCGACGGACTGGGCGGCGGTCAATCCGAGCGCCGCGGAGGTCGCCACGCTCAGGAAGGCCGGGTTTGCCGTGATCGAAGTGAAACCGGAGGTCTTCAAGCGCGACGTGCACACCGACAAGGTGGTGTTGTTGCCGTTCTACTACGGCTTTCACGTCGGCCTCGAAGTGCCCGAGGACGACGTCTACCAGATGCTCAAGGTGGTCGAAAAGAACGTCGGCGGCCTCGCCAAGGCCGATGCGAGCTACGCCCAGATCGCCAAGGACATGGCGGGCTTCCAGCGCAGGGGCATCGAATCCGCGGTGAATTTCGTGCCGATCCACCCGGGCCTCGCCAAGTACATGCGGGAAAAGGGCGCCTGGGACGCGAAGTGGGACGCCCGGGTCGCGAAGAAGTAGGCGAGGGCAGCTGACCCCGGGCCGCCACGGGCCGAAGAAGGCGCCCGTGGCGCTTCTCGCATGAACACGACTGCCACACCCGCGGCGGTGACGCGGGCTCGCGCCGCGGCGAATGTGCTGTACTTCGTCACGGCCGTTTTCTTTTTCGGCTACCTGTTCTTCTACTACTGGACGAGCGAAGGCGGGCCGGCCCGCCTCGCGCTGGCGCTCGTTCCGGTCAGCTTCATCCTGTTCACGCTGGATGAACTGCGCAAGGGCGAGCTCTATCCGGGCCTGCCGCCGGCCGCGAGCTTCGTCACCGGCGCGGCGTATGTTCTCGCCGCGGCCGTGGTCGCCGTCTACATGTTCGTCGAGTACGTGGAAATCGGGACGGTGCGCGCGGGGATCTGGAACGCGGCCGACCTCGCCATCGGCTCCCTGATGGTGGTGCTCATCCTGGAGTACACGCGCAGGCGCCACCTGGTGCTGTTCGTGCTGAACGCCGTGCTGATCCTCTACGCGGTGTACGGCTCGGTCGTGCCCGGCATGTTCTTCCATCCCGGACTCACGTGGGAGCGCATCGCGAGCGCGATGAGCGTGGAGATGAGCACGGGCGTCTTCTCGAACCTGCCCCAGCTCGCGCTGACCCTGATCGGCTCCTTCATCATGGTGCTCGCCGCGCTGCGCGCCTTCGGCTGCGTGGACTCGATCCTGCGCGCCTCGAAGAAGATCGCCGTGCGCTCGCCGCACGCCCTGCCGCAATCGGCGGTGCTCGGCTCGATGGCCGTGGGGACCGTCAGCGGCAGCGGCGCGGCCAACGCGATCACCGTGGGATCGGCGACCATCCCCGCGATGATCGGCGCCGGCATGCCGCGACCGATTGCGTCCGCGATCGAGACGGCTTCCTCCCTGGGCGGCCAGCTGATGCCCCCGGTGATGGGCATCTCCGCGTTCCTGATGGCGGAATTCATGGGGCGCAGCTATTTCGACGTGGTCGCGCGCGGTTACGCGCCCGCCATCCTCTACTACGTGGGCGTGAGCGTTTCGGTCTACCTGTTGTCGACCCGCCACCGCGCGCGCCTCGGCACCGTCGTCGTGGAACGCATGCGCTGGACGGACTGGATGAACATGGCCGCGTTCGCGGCGGTCGTCGGCGGGCTGGTCGCCGTGATGGCTGTCCTGCACCTCGCCCCCATGTTCGCCGCGCTCTACGTCTTCCTCGGAGTGGGTGGCGTGCTGGTGCTCGTGCACGCGATCGTGACCGCGCGCTCGCCCGGGCGCTCCTGGCGCGGCCTCGGGGCGACGCTCGGGCGCTTCGTGGACTACTTCGCCGAAATGACCGCCGATCTCACGCTGCTGCTCGCGACGCTGTCGATCATGACCGGCGCGCTCGTCATCACCGGCGTGCCGACGAAGGTCGGCTCCCTGCTCATCGAGGCCGCTGGCGTCAACCTCGCGGCCATGGTGCTCGTCGCCTTCTTCTTCGGCGCGCTGCTCGGCACGGGGCTGCCGCCGGCGCCGACCTACATCATCACCGCTCTCGTCATCGTGCCGCCGATGATCAAGGTCGGCGTGGATCCGTGGGTGGTCCATTTCTTCGCGTTCTTCGTGGCGGTCTGGGGCGAGGTCACGCCGCCCACGTCGGTGTCGGCCGCCGTGACCTCCAAGATCGCGGAAACGTCCTTCATGCACACGTTGTATCACGCGATACTGATCTGCGTCGGCCTCTTCATCCTGATGGCCGGTGTTTTCACGCGCCCGGAACTCGTGATCGAGCCCGGCGCCGCGCAGATCGGGGCGATGCTGCTGATACTCGTGGCGATGGTCGGGGTCACGTTCAGCCTGCAGGCCAGGTTCGCGGGGAATTCCGCGATCGACGCGCTCCTGCGTATCGTGCTCGCGGGCTTCGCCCTCGTCGTGCTGCTGCATCCGGACCGCGGCCTCGCGATCGCGGCCTGCGTGCCGGTGGCCCTTTACGTGGGTTACTGGCTGCGGCGCCGCCGCGACGCGCCGGAACCGGAGCGCGGCGGTACACGGTAGAAGAACGGGGACGTCCCTAGAAGGACGAGCCGGGCTCGCCGAGGAATGCGGTTTCCTCCGGCGTCGTCTCCCGGCCAAGCGCGGCGTTCCGGTGGGGAAAACGGCCGAAGCGGGCAATCACGTCGTGGTGGCGCCGCGCGTAGTCGAGGAACCCTTCGTAGTCCCCGCGCCACCCGGGCGATACTTCGTCGCAGAGCCGCTCGAAGCAGGCCACCGACAGCCGCTGCAGGGCGAGGTCTTCCGCGTGCTCGAAGGGAAGGTAGAGAAAGGCACGGGCCGCGGGAAAGAGCGCGCGGTCGATGCCCTTTTCCACGGCGTCCGCGGCGAGATGCTGCGCGGCCGGGTCCTGCGCGAAGGCCGCGGGCGCCCCGCGATGGATATGGCGGGAGAACTGGTCGAGCACGACGATCAGCGCGAGCCGCCCGCGCGGGGCCGGCGCCCAGTCGGGCACGAGGTCTCCGCGCGCCGCGCGCGCGTGCAGCGCGCCGAATCGCTCCCGGATCCCGGCGTCGTGCCCGCGGCCGTCGCCGAACCACATGCGCCGCTTCGCGGCATCGAGAGAACCGTCCGGCCCGCAGTCGCCGAACCAGAATTCGAGCACCTCCCCGATTTCGTCCGTGGCGGTCACCGGCCTCCGTGACTGGATTCGGTTACTCGACACGCGGGCCGCGTCAGAAGCCCACGGCCTGGCCGTCGGCGCGCCGCTCCGAGGCGCCGAGGTAGCCGTCTTCCATGCGATGGATGAGTTGCGCCCTGCCGAAGTCCGTGCTCGTCGCCTCCGCCCGCACGACGGCGTGTCCCCTGCGGCGAAGTTCGGCGAGCGTCTCGGCCGGCACGCCCTGCTCGAAATTCACCGTGAGTCCCTGATCGACGCGCCAGCGCGGGGCGTCGGCGGCGGCCTGCGGATTCTGGCGATGATCGGCGAGGCGCAGCATGATCTGCGCGTGTCCCTGCGCCTGCATCGACCCGCCCATGACGCCATAGCTCATCACCGGCCGCCCCTCGCGCGTCACGAAGGCGGGGATGATGGTGTGGAAGGGACGCTTGCGCGGCGCGACGACGTTCGCATGATCGGGACGCAGCACGAAACCGTAACCGCGGTTCTGCAGGCTCACGCCGTCCACCACCACGCCCGAACCGAAGCCCGCGTAGTTGGACTGGATATAGGAAACCATCATGCCCGACTCGTCCGCGGCGGTGAGGTACACGGTGCCGCCGCGACCCGGCACGCCGTGGCGCGGCGTGCGCGCCCGCTTCAAGTCGACGTGGCGGCCGCGGGCGCGGAGATACTCGCGGTCGAGAAGATCCGCCGGCTTCACCCGCATCGTGTCCGCGTCGGAAACGTGCTCGTAGACGTCGGCGAACGCGAGCTTCATCGCCTCGATCTGGAGGTGCAGGCTGTCGGCGGAATCGGCGGGAAGCGCCGCGAGGTCGAACCCCTCGAGTATACCGAGCGCGATCTGCGCGGCTATGCCCTGGCCGTTCGGCGGGATCTCGTGCAGGGTAAGGCCGCGATAACCGTGCGCCAGGGGCTCGACCCAGTCCACCGCGTGCGCCGCGAGGTCGGCGGTGGTGAGCGCGCCGCCGTGCTCGCGCGCGTGCGCCGCGAGCTTCCCGGCGATGTCGCCCCGGTAGAACGCTTCGCCCTTCGTTTCGGCGATGCGCTCGAGCGCGCGGGCGTGCGCGGGCGCGATGAATCGCTCCCCGGTACGGGGCGCCCGCCCGCGGGGCAGGAAGTGTTCGGCGAATCCGGGCACGTCCTTCAGGAGCGGCCCCTGCCTTGCCCACAGGCGCGAGATGACGGGGGAGACCATGTAGCCGTCGGATGCGTAGCGAATCGCGGGCTCGAAGAGATCGGCGAAAGGCAGTTTCCCGAAACGCCCGGAAAGCGCCGCCCATGCCGAGACCGCGCCGGGCACCGTGACGGAGTCCCAGCCGGTATCCGGCATGGCGCTGCGGCCCCTGAAACGATCCGGCGTCCACGCGGCGGGCGAGCGTCCCGACGCATTGAGTCCGTGCAGCCGGTCGCCGTCCCACAGGATGGCGAAGGCGTCGCTGCCGATGCCGTTGCTCGTGGGTTCGACCACGGTCAGGGTGATCGCCGCCGCGAGCGCCGCGTCCACTGCGTTGCCGCCCTTCAGCATCATGCGCAGCCCCGCCTGCGCCGCGAGCGGCTGGGAGGTCGCGACGATGTTCTTCGCGAGCACCGGCATGCGCTGGGAAGGGTAGGGGAAAGTCCAGTCGAAGGGCGTCATAGGGGGTTGCGTCATGTTTGCGGGATGATCACGGCGGCTCGCTTCCCGCCGCCGGGTCACTCCGGCTGGATGCCGGCCTCGCGCGCGACCATGATCCACTTGGCGATTTCGGCCTTGTTGAAGGCGTCGCGTTGCGCCGGGGTGCTGGCGACGACCTCGGCGCCCTGCTGCGTCAGGTTGCCCTTGACGCCGGGATCGTTCAACGCTCTCGCGAGCGCGCCATGCACGCGGTCGATAACCGCGCTGGAGGTGCCCGCGGGCGCAAACATGGCGAAGCCGCTCGACACGACGAAATCCTTGAGCCCCTGCTCGCGCATGGTCGGGGTATCGGGCGCGGCGCTCGAGCGCTTCTCCCCGGTCTGCGCGATCATCCGGAGCCGTCCGGGACGCGTGTACTGCACCGCGGCGGGCATGCTCGGAAACTGCATCTGCACGTGCCCGGCGACGAGATCGATCATGGATGGTCCGGTGCCCCTGAAATGCACGGCCGTCAGCTTGATCTTCGCGATCGAGTTGAGCAACTCGGCGGCGAGATGGCCCACCGTGCCGCGGCCGGCCGTCGAATAGAAGATTTCTCCGGGGCGTGTGCGGGCGATCGCGAGAAACTCCCTCACGTTCTTCGCGGGGAGGGACGGGTGCACCACGAAAGCCGTGGGCACGTCGGCGATGATGCCGATCGGCGCGAAGTCCTTCACCGAGTCGTACGGCAGCTTCTTCGCCATCGCCGGGTTGATCGTGTGCGCGGCGGAAACCATGAGCAGCACGTAGCCGTCGGGGGGCGCCTTCGCCGCAAGCTCGGTACCGATGACGCTGCCGGCGCCGCCGCGATTGTCGATGACGATCTGCTGGCCGAGGAATTCGGACATCTTGGGCACGTATACGCGGGCGATGATGTCGGTGTTGCCGCCGGGCGCGAACGGCACGATCAGGCGCACCGGCTTCACGGGATAGGCCTGGGCCGCCGCGGCGGGCGCGCCGCAGGCGAGCGCCGAGGCTGCGGCGCAGGCGAGCCAGCGCCGTGAGACGATCAAGGCCATCCGGTTTTCCTCCGTGGTTGATATCGGTGGAACGGGCTCGCGAATGATACTACACGCCCCGCGCGCGCCCGTTGCTGCCGCGCGAGTCCCGGCTCGGCGAGCACCGGGCCGAGCGCCGGCGGCGAGGAGCCGAGCGCGAGTGGCCGCATCGGGCGGCGGGCCCGGGGGTCGCGCCGAATACCGAATGAGCGCATCATTGGCGCTCGACTCTGCCAAGCGAGCCCGCGCGACCTCACTCACGGAGACCCGGCCATGTCCCGCAACCGCCTGTCCATCATGGGAACCCGGCACGTCGTCTCGGCCGGGCACTATCTCGCCGCGCATGCCGGCTTCCAGGTGCTCGAGGCGGGCGGCAACGCGATCGACGCCGGGGTCGCCGCCGGCATCGCCATCGGCGTCCTGCAGACCGACAAGGTGAACTTCGCCGGCGTGGCGCCCCAGATCGTCTACACCGCGAAGAACCGCAAGGTGACCTCGATCGACGGACTCGGCGTGTGGCCGAAGGCGATCACGCCGGATTACTTCGAGAAGCGCCACGGCGGCAGGATCCCCCCGGGCGTCGAGCGCTGCGTGGTGCCCGCCGCGCCGGATGCGTGGCTCACGGCGCTCGAGCACTTCGGCACCATGAGTTTTGGCGACGTGGCGGCGAGCGCGATCCGCTTCGCGCGCGAGGGCTTCCCGATGCACCCGATGATGGCGGCGTTCATCCGGAAGAACGAGGCGAACTACCGGCGCTGGCCCGGCAGTCGCAAGGTGTTCCTGCCGAAGGGGCGGGCGCCGGAGGTGGGGGAGGTCTTCCGCCAGCCCGATCTCGCGAAAACCCTGCAGTACATGGCCGACGAGGAGAAGCGGGCGGCGCGCAGGAAGGGACGCAGGGCCGGTCTCGGCGCCGCGCGCGACGCCTTCTACAAGGGCGACATCGCGCGCGCGGTGACGAAGTACATCGAGAAAGAGGGCGGGCCGATGCGCTTCGAGGATTTCGCGCAATACCGCGTGCGCTTCGAGCCCACCGTGCGCTCCCGCTTCGAGGACATCGAACTCCACGCCTGCGGCCCGTGGTCGCAGGGACCGGTGCTGCCCATGGCGCTCAACATCCTGAAGGGCTGCAACCTGAAGGCGATGGGCCACAACTCGCCGCAGTACGTGCACGTCGTGACGGAAGCCCTCAAGCTCGCCTACGCCGATCGCCACCATCACTTCGGCGACCCGCGTTTCGTCAAGATCCCGATGAAGGGATTGCTCTCCGAACGCTACGCGCAGCACCGCCGCTCGCTGATCAGCCTCGAGAAGGCGTGGGCCGGGATGCCGCCCGCGGGCGATCCCGACACGCTCGCCCGGATCGAGCAGCGCTGCGTGCCGGCGCCGCAGCCGGACGAGGCGCCCGGGCCGGGGGACACTTCGTACCTCTGCGTGATCGACGGCGAGGGCAACGCGTTCTCCTGCACGCCGAGCGACGGTTCGGACAAGACGCCGATCATTCCCGGCGTGGGTATCCTCTGTTCCGGGCGCGGCACCCAGTCCTGGTCGGATTCCTCGCATCCGAGCTCGGTCGCGCCGGGCAAGCGGCCGCGGCTGACGCCCAACCCGGCGATGGCCTTCCGGCACGGGCGCGTCCACATGCCGTTCGGCACGCCGGGCGGCGACGTGCAGTGCCAGGCGATGCTGCAGGTGTTCCTCAACATCAACGTTTTCGGCATGCCGGCCCAGGCGGCGGTCGAGGCGCCGCGATTCGCGGGCTACAGTTTCCCCGGCTCGTTCGAGCCGCACCCCTACTACCCGGGGCGGCTCCACATGGAGAAAAGCCTCTACGAGGATTTCGGCGAGGAACTGCGCGACATGGGTCACAAGGTGTACGAGTGGGACGAGGGCACCTGGCTCGCGGGCGCCGTGTGCACCATCGTGAACGACCACGAGAACGGGGTGCTGCACGGCGGGGCCGATCCCCGGCGCCCGGCGTACGTGCTGGGCTGGTAGGACATGAACCGCAGAGGCGCAGAGGCGCGCAGAAGTGGCGGAAGGAAGCCGCCGATGCACGCCGATGCACGCCGACAGATTCGAGTGGAACGGAGAGGGTGACGTGAAGGCGGACATGGTCAGGGGAGAAGGTGCGGCGAAGACGAAGCGGGCCCGGCCGGCGTCGCAACAGCGCGGCAAGGGGAAGGCAGCGGTATCGACGTCGGCAAAGGACCGCGACAGACGTTTCGGCGCTCCCCGCGACGAACCGCGCGCCGGGAAAGGCAAGGCCGGTCGCGAGGACATCCGCAAGGAAGCGCGGCGGGTGAACGTGCCGCGGCAGTCCCGCCGGCCGGGGGAACGAAGCAGGTGAGACGGGAATTTAGCCACGAATAAACGCGGATAGAAGCAACGGCGCGAGCTGCCGTTACGCATCCAGGAATCATGCACGAGTTCGACCAGCAGGACGAGCAATCGGCGATGACCGGCGACATTCGTCGCCTTGCGACCGAGCTCGGCCGAACACCTACGATTACGGAGTTCAAGCGTCAGCGACGCACTACCGCGTTTTCGTATGATCAGATTCTCCGAGCCTTCGGAAATTGGACTAATGCGGTCGAGGCGGCTGGTCTGGCACCAAATCCAATCGGCGAGCCACCCAGCAACAAGCTTGACCGCCAAGCCCTTGTCGATGAGTTCGTTCGGGTAGCGAATAAGCTCGGTCGCATTCCTTCGCATCCGTTGTTCTCGGCGAACTCAAGGATGTCCCGTTCTCCGTTTCAAAGAGCTCTTGGGTCTTGGCGCGAAGCGGTGGATGCGATAACCCAGGGGGCCGCAGGGCGGTTCACGTTTCCAATCGAGAAAACAGCAAGAAACAGCAAGGAGAAACCCAGCGTCGAGCCAAGAAGACTAGGACTCAGTATCCCGCTCTTGTATGTTCCGCGGAATGAAACCGAAACGTTGGTCTTGTTTGCGCTCCTCGCACCAAGACTTGGCTACGAGATCCAGTCGGCTCAGATTGAATTTCCCGACCTTACTTTGCGAAATGGCACAGAGGTCATTCCGACGGAAGTCGAATTCCTGAGTTCTACGTATCTTGCCCATGGCCATCCGATAGATGCCTCTGTCCTTTGTGTGTGTTGGCGTAAGGACATGGACGTTCCTGGACTGCGCGGGATCTTGTCGCTCGAAGCAGCGGTGAGGTCGATGCCTAGTAATGCCTTGCAGCGGACACCTGCGAGTGGACGCCGCTGAACGCGCTCGATAGGATTTTCCCGATCCTTCGGCGTGATCGGCGTGTATCGGCGTTCATCGGCGGCTGAGCTTCCTGCTTCGGCTTGGCCGTTATCCACGTTTATCTTCGTTCATCTGCGGCTGATTCCGGTTCTCGCGGCTCTGCTCGCGCCGACTGCCTTTGGCGCGAGCGTCGCCATCGACGTCGGGCACTATCTCGCGAAGCCGGGTGTGATGAGCGCCCGCGGCGTCCCGGAATTCGAGTACAACCTCCGGCTCGCGCGCGATATTTCCGAATCGCTTCGGAGCGCGGGGCACCACGTCTCCCTGATCGGTGACGATGGCAAGGCGGCGGATCTCGCTGCCCGCGCGCGGCGCGCGAGCGGCATGGACCTCTTCATTTCCGTCCACCACGATTCGGTTCAGCCGCGCTTTCTTTCGGCCTGGGAGCACGAAGGGGCGGCCCGCTCGTACGCGGGCGAGCGCTTTGCGGGGTTCTCGCTGTTCGTCTCCCGATCGAATCCCCGCCTCGCCGCGAGCCTGAAGTGCGCCTCGGCGATCGGTGCCGCGCTGCGCCGGGCGGGGTTCAAGCCGTCCCGCTATCACGCCGACCCGCTCCTCGGGGAGAACCGGCCGTTCGCGGACGAGGCGAACGGCGTGCACTACTTCGACAATCTCGCGGTCCTGAAGAGCGCCACCGTGCCGGCGCTCCTCCTCGAAGCAGGGGTGATCGTCAACCGCGACGAGGAAATGCGCCTGCGCGAGCCCGCGGCACGGCAGCGCATCGCCGGGAGTATCGTCTCGGCCGTCGACAGCTGTCTATAATGATCCGCATCATTCGTCGTTTCAGGTGTGAGTCCGTGGCCGCATTGGAGCCGGCTTGGCCGCGATAGCAGCGCACGACGGAAAGCTCCCGGATCCCCGGCGTTACGGGACGGGCGAATCGCATCCGCTCGTCGGTCTCGCGGCGGCCGGCCCCGAGGGCGCGCCGCGGCTCGTCGGAGCGCTGCGCGAGATGCTCCTGCGCGGGGCCGACGGGGAGGCGCGGCGGGCGCTCGCCGCGGCGCCGGATCGCGCGACCCACGCGCGCCTGTGGCATGCGCTTTGCGCGGCGAGCGAGGGCGCGGGTGCGAGCGGCGAGTCCGTCGTCGCCACGGTCTACGCGCTGCCCCTCGTGATCGTCACCGGCGCGCGCGGGCGGGCGGTGCTTCCGGGAACCGCCGGCGACGCCGGGGCGCTCCTCGCCGTGCTCGAGCGCGCCGGCGCGCTCGGCGCCAGCCGCAACGCGGGACTGGGAAACGCGCTCGTCGCGCTCGATGCGCTCGAAGCGCTCGCCGCGAGTTCGGTGCTCGCATGGCGCTCGTCGGGCGGTGCGGGTGAGGGCCGCGACGCGCCGCCGCCGGCGGCGATTGCCGTGCGGCCGGGCGAGGAAGTGCACCTGCGCTTTCTCCTCGGGGCCGCCGTCACAGCCGCCGCCGCGCCGTCGCTGCTGGAGACGGCTTCGCACGTCGGCGCGTGGGGACTTGCGTTCGGCAGCGAACTGCGCCGGCAGCTGGCGGCGCCCGGTGTCGAACTGCTGGTGCTGGCGCGCCCGCCCCGGGGGATACTGCGCGCCACCTACGAAGGACGGCGCGCCCAGCTGGGGGTTGCGCTCGATCTCTTTCTCAGCAACGCGATCCGGCGCGCCCGCGCCGCGGCCGGAGAGCCCGCACTCGTCGTGTCGATCCACGAACCCGAGGCGGGCGCGGCCGAGCTGAGGGTGAGCGTGAGCGCGGCGCTCGACGAGACGCTGCTGGAGGGTTACCGATGGCCGCTGCACCCGCTCGACGACCCCAACGAGATCGCGGACTCGGTGCGCCGCTTCGCGGCCGAGTGCCGCTTGCACGATGTGCGCGTGGCCGGCACGGTGCTGCCGGACCGCGGCCCGGGCGCCGCGGCGTTCGTGCGCGCCGCGGCCCTGCCGCCGCTCGCGCATTGAGCGCGGCCGGGCGGGGCGCAACCGCCTGATCCGGCGCATGCGGCCGCTCAGCATGCTGTGGAGCCTCGTCGTTTCCGTCGCGCTCGCCTACGCGGCGATCGTGGCGCTCGCCGTCACGTTCCAGTCGCGTCTCATCTACTTCCCCGGAATCGGGCGCGAAATGGCCGCGACGCCGCGGGCGTACGGCCTCGACTTCGAGGCGGTGACGATCGCGACGGAGGACGGCGAGCGGCTCCATGCATGGTGGGTACCGGCGGAGCATGCGCGCGGCACGGTCCTCTTCTTCCACGGCAATGCCGGCAACATCTCGCACCGGCTGGAGTACCTCGAGATGTTTCACCGGCTGCGCTACTCGACGCTGATCGTGGACTATCGCGGCTACGGCCTGAGCACCGGCGCGCCCTCCGAGACCGGTACCTACCGGGACGCGGCCGCGGCGTGGGAGTACCTGCGCCACGGGCGCGCCGCGCGTCCCGGAGACATCGTGATCATGGGAGAGTCGCTGGGCGGCGCGGTGGCGGCCTGGCTCGCGGCCCGGGAGCGCCCGCGCGCCGTGATACTCGCCTCGACCTTCACATCGGTGCCGGACCTCGGCGCGGAGCTCTATCCTTTCCTCCCGGTGCGTCTCGTGAGCCGCTTCCGCTACGACACCATCGAAGCGGTGCGCTCGATCCGCGCCCCGATACTGATCGCGCATAGCCCGGAGGACGACATCGTTCCCTACCGGCACGGCCGCGCGCTCCACGCGGCGGCGGCCGAGCCGAAGGCGTTTCTGGAATTGTCCGGCGGACACAACGACGGCTTCGTCTTCATGCGCCGGGCGTGGGTCGAGGCGACGGGCGCGTTTCTGGAACGGGCGGCGGCCGGCCGGTGATCCGCGGCCGGGATGACGCCTACGCCAGCCCGAGCACCGCTTTCACGCTCTCGAGCAGCGTCTCGGGCTTGAACGGCTTGGTGAGGTAACCGCTGGCGCCGTAAGCGAGCGCGGCGACGATGTCGTCGTGCTCGACCTTGGAGGTCATGACGATCACCGGCACATCCCTGTAGACGGGGTGCGCCCGCAGCCGTCCGAGAAGTTCGAGCCCGATCACGTCCGGGAGCGCCACGTCCATGGCGATCGCATCGACCGGGGGCGGGGTGTTGAGCTCGGCGATGATGTCCTGGCGTCTCGCGGCGGTACGCGTGTCGAAACCCGCCACGAGCAGCGCGCGCGCCACCAGCATCGTGTTGTTCTCGTCCGGATCGACGACGAGAACGGAGTGCTTGTCCCCGGAATGCGGGGGGATGCGCTTTGCCGAGCGGTTCACGATCTTCACGAAGTAGCCGGCCTGCTGCAGGGTGCGCATGCCGCGTATCGTCGCGCGCTCCGCCTCGCGCTTCTGCATCATCGTGGGCTCGACCACGGCACGGTTGAAAAAGCGCGTGATGTCGAGGTCGGAGGCGGTGAGGTCGGAGTAAACCGCCTCCAGCATGCCCCGCGCGACGAGTTTCTGGAGCACGTCGCGCAGCTTGCCCTCCACCACCTGCGGCACCGTCGTCCAGATCTCTTCGAAACTCGCTCCCTCGCCGACCGTGTTGAGCAGCGCCCGTACCGTTGCGCTCAGGCGGCTTGCCTTGGCCGACATTTCGGCGCGGCCCCGGTCGGTGAGCTTGTAGACGAGATTGCTGGGCATGGCTCGACTCTCGCTGATTGCGGGATTATTGCACGAGGCCCGCCACGTGATCCGCGATGGCGAGCGAGGAGGTGAGCCCCGGTGATTCGATGCCGAAGAGGTTCACGAGACCCGGCACCCCGTGATCGCGCGGACCCTGGATCACGAAATCCGGCACGGGCTCGCCCGGGCCGTGGATTTTCGGGCGGATGCCGGTGTAGCCCGGCCGCAGCGCGCCGTCCCGGAGCCCGGGATAATAGCGGCGGATCGAATCGTAGAAGGCGGACTCGCGGGCGGCATCGAACCGGTAGTCGATCCGGTCGATCCAGTTGAAGTCGGGGCCGAACCGCGCCCGGCCGTCCAGATCGATGGTGACGTGGACGCCGAGCCAGTCCTGCCGGGCAACCGGGTAGACGAGGCGGCGAAACGGGCAGGGCCCCGCGAGCGTGTAGTAGTGTCCGATCGCGTAATGGGTCGGCGGCACCGCTTCCCGCCCGAGCCCCGCGAGCGAGCGCGCCACCTCCTGGGCCCGCAGCCCGGCCGCGTTGACCGCGATGCGGCAGGCGATCGTCATCGCCCCGGCGCCGCCCACCTCGAGCGTGATGTCTCCGGCGCCGACCCGGCCGGCGCACACCGGGCTCGCGAGCGCCAGGGCGGCGCCGTGGCGCTGCGCGTCACCGAGGCAGGCGAGCATCAGCCCGTGACTGTCGATGATGCCGGTCGACGGCGAGAGGAAGCCCGCGACGCATCGCAACTCGGGCTCCAGCGCCGCGAGTTCGTCCGCGGCAAGCTCGCGCAGATCGTCGACTCCGTTCAACGCGCCCTGCTCGCGGTACCGGCGCAGCCCCGCGAGCTCGGTCGCATCGCAGGCGACGATCACCTTGCCGATGCGGCGATGGGCGATTTCGTGTTCCGCGCAGTAGCGATAGAGCGCCTGTCGCCCGGCGACACAGAGACGCGCCTTCAACGAGCCGGTCGGGTAGTAGATGCCGGCGTGGATCACTTCCGAGTTGCGCGAGCTCGCGTGCGTGCCGAAGGCGGTTTCGGCCTCGAGTATGACGACCTCCCGCCCCTCGAGGGCGAGACGCCGGGCGATCGCGAGTCCCACCACGCCCGCCCCGATCACGACGCACTCGACTTTCTCCGTCATAATGCCGCCAGCCGCGCAAAGCGGGTAAGTGTAGCGCAGGAGCGCGCGCCGCCGGCGGGTTCGACGTTGCCACCCGGTCGCAAACCGCGGCGATCAGCGCACGCCGGTCGCCGCCGTCACGTCGCGGAAATTCATGGACTGGACTCCCGATTTCATCCCGCGCTCGCCGGTATTCGAGCCGCTTCACGCGATCGTCACCGGAGTGTTCGGCCCGACCCGGCCGGGTCGCGCGGAACTTGAGCGGCTGCTCGAGCGCCGCGACCCGCCCGTCGTGACCGCGCGAGGGCTGCCGCTGCGCCTCGCCGCCCCGGTTCGCGATGCAGGCCGCCTCGAGGACCGTTACGAAGCGCGCCTCAACCTGCGCGGCGAACTGACGGTGCGCGAGGATAGCTGGCACGATTTTTTCAACGTGCTCGTGTGGCTCGTTTTCCCGCTGGCGAAGGCGGCGCTCAACGCGCGCCACTACGCGGAACTTCCGGCGCAGCGCGCGCGCGCGGCGAGCGCGTCCCGCGCGCCGGATGGCGACCCGGGAGCGCACGCGCGCGGGCGCCCGCGCTGGGGAAATCGCAGCCCCGCGCAGGACGCCCTCACCTTGTTCGACGAGGGCGGGATGATCGTCGCCTCGTGCGACGGGGAACTCACCGGGCTGATGCGGGCACGCCGCTGGAAGGCGCTGTTCCACGAGCGGCGCGAGCGCGTGCGATCCGCCATGCGCTTCGTCGTGTTCGATCACGCCATCTTCGAGAAGGCCCTCGCGCCGTTCCGCGGCATCACCGCGCGCGCCATCGTGCTCGACGTGCCGTGCGCGCTCCTGGAAGCGCCGTATCCGGAACTCATCCGCGCGCTCGATGCCCGCGCGGCCGAGACGATCCGGGACCCCGCGCGCCTGGCGGTGACCCGGGACCTCGCGCCGGTGCCGATACTCGGGGTGCCGGGCTGGTGCGCGGAGAACGAGCGCGGGGACTACTACGACGATGCGAGCCAGTTCCGGCCGGGCCGGGGAACGACGTGATGGTGAACGGCGGAGGGAGGACGGGGGCGAGCACGACGCCAAGGTGGCGGCGCGTTCCGGCGGCTCCCCGGGCCGGCAGGGGTGTACTCCCGGGGGCGTGGAAAATCCGTTAGTATTCAGTATTCTCGACAGAAACACTCGGCTATTGAACTGCGCCAGTCCACCCTCATCTAACCCTCGCCATTCACAACCGGGGCACAAGCTCATATGAAGCGCATCCTGCTCTTCGTGGTAACGAACTTCGCGGTTCTCGCCGTGCTGAGCATTACCATGCAGTTGCTCGGAATCGATCGCGTGCTGGCGCAGGGCGCGGGGCTGAACCTCACGGGGCTCCTCGCCATGGCCGCCGTGTTCGGTTTCGGCGGGTCGTTCATTTCGCTGCTCATCTCGAAGTGGATGGCGAAGATGGCGACCGGGGCGCACGTGATCGAAGTGCCCGCCGACATGACCCAGCGCTGGCTCGTCGATACGGTCAGGCGACAAGCCGACAAGGCGGGGATCGGCATGCCCGAGGTCGCGATCTACGAGGCGCCCGAGATCAATGCCTTTGCCACCGGCTGGAACCGCGACAGCGCGCTCGTGGCGGTGAGTACGGGGCTGCTCAACAACATGAGCCAGGACGAAGCCGAAGCCGTGCTGGGTCACGAAGTCTCCCACGTCGCGAACGGGGACATGGTGACGCTCGGGCTCGTCCAGGGGGTGCTCAACACGTTCGTGATATTTCTCTCGCGCGTGGTGGGATTCGTGGTCGACCGGGTGCTCCTAAGGAACGAGCGTGGCACGGGGCCCGGCTTCTGGGTGACCACCATCGTCGCCGAGCTCGTGCTCGGGATACTGGCGGCCGTCATCGTTGCGTGGTTCAGCCGGTGGCGGGAATTCCGCGCGGACGCCGGCGGCGCGAGCCTCGCCGGGCGCGGCAAGATGATCGCCGCGCTGGAGCGGTTGAAGCTGAATCAGGAGCAGTCGAGCCTGCCGCCGCAGGTCGCCGCCTTCGGCATCTCCGGCGGGGGCGCGCTCATGCGGCTGATGGCTTCCCACCCGCCGCTCGATGAGCGCATCGCCGCGCTGCGCGCGGCCGACCGGCCCGAGCGCGTGAGCCCGGTGCGCCGCGCCTGAGCGCGGCGGTCCGACCACGGGGCGGGAGCCCACCGCCACGGGAAAGCGTGGCCCACGCGCGCAGGATCGTCTGCTCGAGCCCGGCCGCGGCCGGTGGGCGGCAACGCCCGCACGCGGCGAGGTTCGCTACGGGCGCAGGATCGGCGACTTGATGTTGCCGGTCACGTTGAGAGTGCCACGCGCGACCACGACCGTCCTCGATCCAAGCTCCGCGACCACGCGTCCGGCGAGCTCCCCGCCCGCACCGACGTCGACCGTGCCGGTCGCGTTCATCGGCCCGGACCCGAGCACGAGCTTGCGGTAGGAAACCTGCTTGCCGGCCGCATGGATCGAGCCGGTCAGCGTTTCGAAGCGGGTCTTGCCCCCGCGCACGCCGTCGCGCGCGGGAGATTGCACCGCGCGCACGACGTCGACGTTGTTGATCTCTCCGCGTTCCACGCTGAAAGTGCCCTCGACCCGCGGCTCGGAAAACAGCGCCTTCAGCGTCGCTGACTGCAGCGCGAAGGTGGCGGTGGTGCTGACCGTGCCGGTCATCGAGAAATCGCGCGTGATCGCTCCGAGCACCGTCGCGGCGTCGGCGCCCGTCACGCTCACCTCGCCTTCCGCGCGTATCGCTTCACCCGACCAGGATGCCTTGCCGCTGCCCTTGACGGTTCCGCGCCCGATCCTGCCCTCCATGCTGGTGACCGTCATCCGCCCCGGCGCGAACACCGCGACGACGTTGAGCTCGTCGAAGGTCAAGGCCGGGCCGAGCGGCAGCGGCCAGCCGCGCGCGTCGATCGTGGCGCGCCACGTGCCGTCCTTGCGCGCGATGTCGACACGAAGGGCGCTCGCGGCGAGCATCGCGCGTTCGACAGCCCCGCTCGCGCCGAGGGTCACGTCCGCGTCGAACAGCGGCGCCTCCATGTCGCGCAACGCGAGCTTGGCGCCTTTCAGTCTCACCTTGCGCAGCTTCAGCGGCTGCGGCGCCTTCGGCGCCTCGATCCAGCCCGGCACCATGGCGAGAGCGTCCTGGTCCCCGGTGAGGCCGATCACCACCGCTTCGTCGATGTCCTTCACCGCCGAGAGCAGGGAGAACGGGCCCGCGCTCACCACGATCGAACTCACCTTGATTTCCTGCAGCTTGCCGATGGCGACGTCCTGAAGCGTCAACTGCGGCGTGGGCAGCAGGGCGTAGCGCAGGTCGCGGATATCCACCGGCACGCCGAGCCGCCGGGAAATCGCGTCCCGCGCGCCGGAGATGTAGCCCGTCAGCGGCACGAAATGCAGCAGCACCAGCGCGAGCACGATCACCGCCGCGAGCGCGATGCCCGCCGTCCTCGGCCAGCCGCGCGGCTTCTTCTCGCGGATCGAGATCGCCGCGTCGCGCGCCTCGTCCTCCCGCTTCCTGCGGTCCTCGGCCGCGGACCGCGCGCGTGCCTCGGCCTCCTGCCGGTAGCGCGCGTCCTCCTCCATCTGGGCGAGTTCGCGGGCCTTCAGTTCCGCGACGACGCGCGTCTTCACCTCTTCCTCGGCCTTCGCGCGCATCTGCTGCTCGTTCACCACGCGCGCGACCGCTTCGGCCTTCGCGCGATCCTCCGCCTGCGCGCGGGCGAGCCGCTCGGCCTCGGCCTTCGCTTCGGCCTGCGCCTTCGAGCGCGCGGCGGCCTCCGCGAGCGCCTTCGCCCTCGCGACCTCCTGCTCGGCGGCGCGGGCCATCGCCTCGGCTTCGGCGAGCGCCTTGCGCCGCTGCGCGGAATCCTCCGCCGCCGCTTCGCGCGCCTTGCGCTCCGCCTCCTCGCGCGCCTGGCGCGCGGCCTCCGCCTGGCGCTCGGCGTCCTCGCGCGCCCTGCGCTCCGCCTCGAACTGCGCCGCGAGTTCCGCCTGCGCCTTGCGCTCGGCGTCCTCGCGCGCCTTGCGCTCCGCTTCGACGCGCGCCTCGGCGTCCTCGCGCGCGCGCCGCTCGGCCTCGATCGCGGCCTGGACTTCGGCGCGTGCCTTCGCCTCGGCTTCGTCGCGCGCCTTCGCCAGCGCGTCCTCGCGTGACCGGCGCTCGGCCTCGGCCTGCGCCTCGGCGTCCTCGCGCGCGCGGCGCTCGGCCGCGAACTTCGCCTCGGCGTCCTCGCGCGCGCGCCGCTCGGCCTCGGCGCTCGCCTCAGCCTGCTCGCGAGCGCGCCGCGACTGCTCCTGCAGTTCGCGCATCTGCGCCTTCGATCGCGCTTCCTCTTCCTCGCGAGCGCGTCGCAGCGTGTCCTCGCGCGCCTTGAGTTCCTCCGCCTCGCGCTTGCGGGCCTCGGCCTCGGACTTCGCCTTGGCCTCGGCCGCCACGCGCGCCTCGGCTTCCGCGCGGGCTCTCGTTTTCGCCTCCTCGAGCGCCTTCATCGCGGATTCCATGCGCGAGCGCGCTTCGGCCTCGCCGCCCTCGATGTGCTCGCGCGCCCTGCGCTCGGCCTCGGCCTTCGCGCGTGCCGCCTCTTCCGCCATCGCGCGTGCCTGCACCACGGCGGCCTCGGCCGCCCTGGCGCGCGCCTCCGCCTCCTCGCGCGCCCTGCGCTCGGCGTCCTCGCGCGCCTTGATCTCCTCCTCGACGCGGGCGCGCTGCGCGGCTTCCTGCCGGGCGCGCGCCTCGGCCTGGTGCAGCGCCTCCTGCAGCGCCTTCATCTGCGCTTCCACGGCCGCCCTTGCCTTCGACTCGGCGTCCGCGTGGGCCCGCGCCTCGGTCTCCGCGCGCGCCCGCACCTCGGCCTCCTCCCTCGCCTTCGCTTCCGCGGCGGTCTTGGCTTCGACCTCCGCCTTGGCCCGCGCCTCGGCCTCCGCGCGTGCCTTCGCTTCCGCGTCCGCCCGGGCTTTCGCCTCCATCGCGGCCTTCGCGCGCGCCTCGGCTTCGATCCGGGCCTTGGCATCGGCCGCCGCCTTCGCCTCGGCTTCCGCCCTCGCTCGCGCCTCGGCCGCCGCCCTCGCCTCCGCTTCGGCGCGGGCCTTTGCCTCGGCTTCCGTCTTCGCCTTCGCTTCCGCGGCGGCGCGCGCCCGCGTCTCGGCTTCCTGTCTCACCTTCGCCTCGGCGGCGGCGCGCGCGGCGGTGAGCGCCCGCGCCTTTGCCAGTTCCTCCGCCTTGATCCGGGCCTCGGCCTCCGCATTGAGTTTCGCGACCGCCTGCGGCGAGGTGAAGTCGAGATCGTCGCCGATGTCCTGCGCGCCGGGCGGCGAAGAGGGAGGCGGGGCAGCCCGTGCCGCGGGGGCCGCCGCTGCCGCGGGCGCCGCGGCAGCGGCGGCCGGGGCGGCCGGAGCGGAAAAGACCTTGATGTAGCCCTCGGCTACCAGTTTCTCGAGGGCCTCCGCGAGCTTGGGCCCCGGCATGCCCGACTTCTGCTCGAGATCGGTGATGGTCGACTTGCCGTCGACCGAGAGGAACACGAGGCCCACGTCCCGCGACAGCTTGATAGTCTTGTTCCGGACTTCGAGAACGCCCTTGGCGGTCTTGGCGAAAACGGTCAGTGGGTGCATGGGAAGGGATTTTTTCGGATTTTCCGCCGCAATACAACCTCGCACCCGGTCGCGCGCACGCCCGGGCCGGCGGTCCCGTGCCGGTTCGCGGCGTCCGGCGCGGCAATCGCCATTGCAAGTTGGGTGTCAGTATAGTGTAATAAATCAACGGCTAGGGGGTTCCCCGTAGCGGACATGGCCCTGAGATGAGCGTTCGGCGTAACGATTTCGACGTTACCAACTCCGTCAATACCACGGACGCCGAAAAGGTCGGCGGCGCCATCTCCGGCATCTATCAGGATCTGTACCAGGAGGACGCCCCAGCGTCCCTCCGCCGGGCATTCGACGATCTCGGCCGGCTCTACCGCGGCGAGTTTCCCGGCTTCCACGAGTGCGACACCTCGTACCACGACATCCAGCACGTGCTGGACGTGACGCTCGCCATGGCGCGGATGATGGACGGTTGCGTGCGGGCGACGGACGCACGGCTCGTGAGCGCCCGAATATTCGCCTTCGGCGTGATCACGGCGCTCTACCACGACTGCGGCTACATCCGCTACCGCCGGGACACGAAGCACCGTAACGGCGCCGATTACACCATGGTGCATGTGTCGCGCGGCGCGCGTTTCATCGAGGAGTACCTGCCGGCGCTCGGCATGGCGGATCTTGCCGGGGTCGCGGCGAACGTCATCCATTTCACCGGCTACGAGATACCAATCGGGAGGATTCGCCTGCCTGGCCCCGAGTTCCGGCTGATCGGCAATTTCCTGGGCAGCGCCGATATCCTCGCGCAGATGGCGGACCGTTGCTACCTGGAAAAGTGCCATGACCGGTTGTACCCGGAATTCGTGCGCGGCGGTATCGCGCGCCGCAGGAACGGCGATGGCACCGAGGAGGTGATCTTCGCCTCGGCCGCCGACCTCATATTCAAGA
Organism: Burkholderiales bacterium; assembly: GCA_020854035.1. Taxonomy (GTDB): domain Bacteria; phylum Pseudomonadota; class Gammaproteobacteria; order Burkholderiales; family SG8-41; genus SG8-41. The sequence goes on from JADZGE010000087.1 coordinate 85,341, forward strand.
CGCCCCGCTTCTACCAGGGTGCGGCCAAGCGCCTCAACCAGGATCTCGGCGGCTGCCACGCCTATGTCGAGCGGCACTTTGGCGGCCAGCACGTCTACTTCGACGAACTGGAAAAGAACATCGGCTACGCGCGCAAGATAGCGGTGGCGGGCGACATCGCGCTGTTGCGCCGCCGCCCGGCGCCCACCACCGAATCGGAGAAGACGGCGGATTCGGGCGACCGGCCGGCCGCCGGCGGGAACGGCGATCCGCTATAGCCGATCCGCGGACCCGCCGCACGCCGATCACCTGATCGCGTTGGTGAGGACGATCTTCCCCGTGTGCCCGCTCGACTCCATGAGGGCGTGTGCCTTGTCCGCCTGCCCGAGAACGAAGGTCGCGCGTACCACGGCGTTCACGCGACCGGCCTCGATGAGCGGCCACACGCGCGCCTCCAGCTCCCGCGCGACGCGCGTCTTGTAGGCCGCGGGCCGGGTGCGCAGCGTCGAGCCGGTGTAGGTGAGCCGCTTCAGCATGATGGGCATCAGGTTCACGTCAACCCTGGAGCCGGCGGAAAACGCGAGCTGAACGATGCGCGCATCGTGGGCGGCCGCCTTGAAGTTGCGCTCGATGTTGGGGCCGCCGACGATGTCGAGAATCACGTTCGCGCCACCCTCCGCGCGCACCACCTCGACGTAGTCTTCCGCCCGGTAGTCGATGACCCGGTCCGCGCCGAGTTCGCGGCAGATCGCGCAGCGCGCCGCCGGGCTGTCGGTGGCGATGACCTTCGCCCCGAAGGCCTTGCCGAGCTGTATCGCGGTGGTGCCGATGCCGCCCGCCCCGCCGTGGACGAGCAGCGTTTCTCCCGCGGCGAGGCCCGCGCCGATGAAAATGTTGCTCCATACCGTGAAAAACGTCTCGGGCAGGCTCGCTGCCGCCACGAGATCGATGCCCCGTGGCACCGGCAGGCAGTGCTCCGCGTCGGCCACGCAGTACTCGGCGTAGCCGCCACCGTTCGTGAGCGCCGCGACCCTGTCGCCGGCCGACCAGCGGCTTGCGCCGGCACCGCAAGCGACAACGACGCCCGCGACCTCGAGTCCGGGAAGCTCGGAGGCGCCCGGCGGCGCCGGATAGAGCCCTTTCCGCTGCATGAGGTCGGGGCCGTTCACGCCGGCGGCGGCCACCTCGATCAGCACCTCCCCGTTGCCTGGCCGGGGGACGGGCCGCTCCGCGCGGCGCAGCACCTCGGGTCCGCCGGGCGCGCTGATCTCGACAACGCTCATGGTCTCGGGCAGTTTCATGTGGGAGGACTCGCTGCGATCCCGGGATGTACCGGCTGCCGGGCCGGGGATTTTTATACTAACATGCGGCAGGCGCGGCGCTGGCGCACGCCGGCGTCCGCGTTTGGCGGGTGCCCGGTGCGGACCCGTTTGCGCGGTGATTCGACCGTACATGACCATGTGTCCGCTCCTCCATCGTCACGACCACTCGCCATCGTCGCGCGCCGGAGCGGCGGGACGGACGGGATGAACCGGATCGACGGCAGGCGATGTTGCTCAGCGCGGGCGGGAAGCGCCGCGGTGCTGGCCTGCGCGCTGGCGTTCCACGGCGTCACGGGTGCGGCAGCGACCGGCGAACGGTATCCGTCGCGCCCGATCCGGCTCGTGGTGCCGTTCGCTCCGGGCGGTGGCGCCGACATCTCCGCGCGGCTGATCGCCCAAAAGCTCTCGGAGCGCTACGGCCAGCAGGTCGTGGCCGACAACCGTCCGGGCGCGGGCGGTACCGTCGGCACGGAACTCGTGCTGAAGGCGGCGCCGGATGGCTACACGCTCCTGCTCGTCTCGAGCAGCTACGGCGCGAATCCGGCGCTCTACAGGTTGAGCTTCGACCCGGTTACCGCGTTCGAGCCGGTCACCCTCGTCAGCCAGCAGCCGTTCGTCATGGCGATCCATCTCGGCGTGCCGGCGAAGTCGGTGAAGGAGTTCATCGGCTACGCGAAGGCGAATCCCGGGAAGCTCAATTATCTTTCCTCGGGGACGGGCGGCATACAGCATCTTGCAACGGAGCTCTTCAAGAACATGGCCGCCGTGAACCTCGTCCACATCCCGTACCGCGGCGGCAGTTCGGGCGTGAACGATCTCCTCGCGGGGCAGGTGCACATGGTGTTCGGCACGGTGCTGTCGACGATGCCGATGGTGCGTGCCGGCCAGTTGCGCGCGCTCGCCGTGACGACCCGCACCCGCTCCCCCGGCGCCCCGGAACTGCCTTCCCTCGCCGAGGCGGGCGTGCCGGGTTATCACGTGAGCGGGTGGTACGCCGTGCTCGCCCCGAAGACGACCCCGCGCGCGGTGACGGCGGGGCTGAACCGCGAGATCGTCGCGCTGCTCACGACGCCGGAGGTGAAGGAACGGTACGCGAAGGAAGGCAGCATCATCGCGGCGAGCACGCCCGCCGGGCTGACGGCCCATATCCAGTCCGAGGTCGACAAGTGGCGCAAGCTCGTGCGCGAGGCGAACATCGTTCTCGAGGCGACGCGCTGATGGTGATCGCGGCATTGCGTGATTCGGCGACCGGGAGACCGGGCGCCCGGGATTCGCGGGCGGCCGCTGGCCGAATCGGCCGATAATCCAGTAACCCGGGCGCTCGATCACCGAGTCCCCCTGTCGTTCCGTCACCGGGAGAGACAATGAGCAAGTCGAAAGGCATACGCGAAGTCGGCTACGTGGACGTGAGGCAGGGCGGGGGCGTCGCGCATGCGCACGCCGGGCCGGGCGGGCGGCTCTCGTCCAGGTCGTGGTTCGACTGCGCGGGCGGCGGCCAGATCGTGGTGGAGAGGGGCATCGCCTATGTCGGCAACATGCGCAACCCGCACGGCACGCTCGTCATCGACGTGAAGGACCCGCGGCACCCGAAGCAGCTCGCCGCGGTCGAAATGCCCGTCGGCACGCACTCGCACAAGGTGCGCGTCGCCGGCGACATCATGGTCACCAACCACGAGATCCTCGGCGAGCGCGCGGCGCGCGGCGAGGTCCCGCCGGCGGGCTACCGCGGCGGGCTCGGCATCTACGACGTGGCGAACCCCGCGAAGCCGCGGCTCGTCACGAACTGGGAGGTGTCCGGCTCGACCGGCCAGGGAACGGGAGTGCACCGTTTCGACTTCGACGGCCGCTACGCCTACATCTCCCCGACGTGCGAGGGCTACCTCGGCAACATCGTCATGATCCTCGACCTCAAGAACCCCGCGAAACCCGAGGAAGCGGGCCGGTGGTGGTTGCCCGGGCAGTGGACCGCGGGCGGAGAGCAACCCGGCTGGACGGGCACCAACCACAAGTGCCACCACCCCCTGCGTCACGGCAACCGCCTCTACACGAGCTACTGGTACGGCGGCTTCGTGATCCTCGACATCGAGGACATGGCGAAGCCGAAGCTCGTCTCGCACGTGGACTGGAGCCCGCCGTTTCCGTGGCCGACGCACACCTGCCTGCCGATTCCGTTCAAGATCGGCAACCGCGACTTCATGGTCGTCTCCGACGAGGACGTCGGGCGCCTCGACGGGTGCCCGCCGTACCCCGCGTCGTTCCTGTGGTTGGTGGACATCACCGACGAGCGCCACCCGCAGCAGGTGTCGACCTTCCAGATCGAGGGCATGCCGGACGAGCCACAGCCGTACATGACCGGCTGCCACCAGCCGGCCGAGCGGCTCGTCACGGGCACCGAAATCCCGGTCGCCTGGTTCGCGTGGGGGCTGCGCGTGGTCGACATCTCGCGGCCGCACGCGCTGAAGGAGGTGGCCTTTTTCCTGCCCGACGTGCCGCGGGGCTCGGAGCGCGTGCAGAGCAACGACGTAACCGTGGACGAGCGCGGTCTCATCTACCTTCTCGACCGTGTGCGGGGGCTGCACATACTCGAGCGGATCGGCTGAGGCGGGAGACGGCAGGCGCGGGGCCGGGGACCGGGATCCGAAATCGCCTCTCCCCTCATTCCCTGTCCGCGGTCGCGAGCGCTCCGTTTCCCGTTCCTCGATCCCGTTTCCCTACCCGATGTGACGACGCAATGAAGATAGCGATTCTCGACGACACGCTCGACTCCATCCGGCATCTCGCATGCTTTGCCAGGCTCGCGGGCCACGAGGTGCGGATCTGGAACGACCACACCAAGGACACCGATACGCTGGCGGAGCGGTTGCGAGACACGGAAGCGCTCGTGCTGATCCGCGAGCGCACGCCGATACGCGCGCCGCTGATCGAACGGCTCGACCGGCTGCGGCTGATCTCGCAGCGGAGCGTCTACCCGCACATCGACATAGACGCCTGCACGCGTCGCGGCATCGTCGTCTCCTCCGACATGCATCCCGGGCACCCGTCGTTCGCGACGGCCGAGCTCACATGGGGTCTCGTGATTGCCGCGATGCGCGGCATCCCCCGGCAGATGGCCGCGCTCAAGGCGGGAGGCTGGCAGACCATGCTCGGCACGGGATTGCGCGGGCGCACGCTCGGTATCCTCGGCTACGGGCGCATCGGCGCGCGGGTGGCCGGTTATGGCAGGGCCTTCGGCATGAACGTGCTCGCGTGGGGGCGCGCGGGCTCGGCGGACCGCGCGCGCGCGGACGGCCACGAGGTGGTGGGCAAGGAGGCGCTCTTCGAGCGCTCCGACGTTCTTTCCGTGCATGCGCGGGCGACGAAGGACACGGCGGGGCTCGTCACCGCGGCCGATCTCGCGCGCATGAAGCCCACCGCGCTTTTCGTCAACACCAGCCGCGCCGCCATCGTCGAGCCGGGCGCGCTCGTCGCGGCGCTCGAGGCGGGACGGCCCGGGATGGCCGCCGTCGACGTGTACGAGGAGGAGCCGGTTCCCGGCGGCGCGCACCCGCTGCTCGCCATGGAGAACGTGGTGGCAACGCCCCACATCGGCTACGTCGAGCGCGATGGCATGGAGGCTGCGTTCAGTACCATCTTCGATCAGGTGCTCGCCTTTGCCGCCGGGAAGCCGGTGAACGTCGTGAATCCCGGAGCGCTCGGCGCGCGGGGAGCGTGACGGGGGAGGCCGCCTGGATCGAGTCGCAGGCAGCCGGTTGCGAGCCGCGGGCTGCGTCTTGCGAGCGACAAGTTGTAATGCCCGGTCCCCGGTTCCCATGGTCTCCGGCCCCGGATCAGCAGCAGCGAGGGTTTGCATGAACATTTCGTCCCGTATGGCGTTCCTGCTGTCAGCCCTCCTGCTCGCCGGCGCCGCGTGGGCACAGGAGCCCGCGGCGGGATATCCAAGTCGCCCCGTGCGGTGGGTCGTGCCGTTCCCGCCGGGTGCGTCGAACGACATCATCGCGCGGCTCGTCGGACAGAAGCTCGGCGAGGCGTTCGGCCAGCAGGTGGTGGTGGACAACCGCCCGGGGGCTGGCGGATTGATCGGCGGCGAGGTGGTGGCGAAGGCTGCCCGCGACGGCCATACGCTGCTGCTCGCCAACCCGGCACCGAACGTCAACAGCGTGCTGCTGCACCGGCAGCCGCCGTACCGCATCGGCGATCTCGCGCCGGTCGTGTGGATCGGCTACGCGCCGCTCATCATCGCGGCGCACCCGAAGTTCCCGCCGAACACCGCGAAGGAACTCGTCGACTACGCCCGGGCGAATCCGGGCAGGGTGAACTGGGCGTCCTCGGGCGTGGGCAGCAGCCTCCACATCGGGCTCGCCGTATTCCAGATGGCAACCGGGGTGAAGGTGACGCACGTTCCCTACAAGGGCACCGCGCCGGCGCTCACGGACATCATCGGCGGCCAGATCCAGGTGATGTACACGACGAGCGTGAGCGCGGAGGCGCACATCAAGGCGGGGCGGGTGAAGGTGCTGGGGATCGCCGCGAAGAAGCGCCAGGCCGTGCTACCGAACGTGGCGACCCTGGAGGAGCAGGGGATCAGGAACGCCGAGGCGATCGTCTGGTTCGGGATGGCCGTCCCCGCGCAGACGCCGCGCGGCATCGTCGGGAAGCTGAACGGCGAGGTGAACCGCGCGCTCGCCCTGCCGGACGTCCGCCAGCGGCTCGACCAGCTCGGCCTGGAAGTGGAAGGCGGCACGCCGGAGAAGTTCGGCGATTTCATCCGGTCCGAAGCCGAGCGCCTCACCCGGCTCATCAAGGCGGGCGCGGTGCAGGTCGAATAGTCGCGCGGGGGCGGGCGGGCATTCGTTTGCGGGAGCGCGGAATGCCTGTAGAATTGCCGCCCATGACAACGAGGAGGTGCGCGGCGCGAGGCCGTGCGCCTCTTTTTTTGCCAGGAGGAATCATGAAGACCTCGTTCCGTGCCGTATCCCTTGCCTGCGCCGGGCTGGCGCTGGGCGCGGCCGCAGGGACCGCCGCCGCGCAGGCGAACTATCCGGCGCGACCGGTTCGCCTGATCGTCGCGTTCGTGCCGGGGGGCTCGACGGACATCATCGCGCGGCTCGTCGGCCAGAAACTCGCCGAGCGCGTCGGCCAGCAGATCGTGGTGGACAACCGCGGCGGCGCGGGCGGCACCATCGGGACCGACATGGCCGCAAGGTCCACGCCGGACGGCTATACCCTGACGCTGGGGACGACCAGCACGCACGTCATCGCGCCGGCGATTTTCCCGAACGTCAAGTACGACCCGGTCAAGGATTTCGATCCGGTCACGCTCGTCGCGAGCACTCCGTACCTGCTGGTGCTGCATCCCGGCGTCAAGGCGAAGACGCTGAAGGACTTCATCGCGCTGGCGAAAGCGCAGCCCGGGAAGATGAACTACGCCTCCGCCGGCACCGGCACGACGACGCAGATCGCGATGGAGATGCTCAAGCTGGCCGCCGGGATCGACGTCGTCCACGTGCCCTACGGGGGCAACGGGCCCGCGGGGGTCGCGACCATGGGCGGGCAGGTGCAGGCGCTCTTCGGCAGCATGCCTGCGGTGCTGCCGCATGCGAAGGCGGGCAGGCTGCACCCGGTCGTCGTGGGCACGGCCAGGCGCTCCTCGGCCCTGCCCGGTGTGCCGACCGTCGCCGAGTCCGGCTTCCCCGATTTCGAAGTCTCGCTGTGGCTCGGGTTCTTCGCTCCGAAGGGTACGCCCGCGCCGGTGCTGAAGCGGCTCTATACCGAGCTCGTCGCGATCGTGCAGTCGCCGGAGATGAAGGGGCCGTTCCAGGCGAACGGCGCCGATCCGGTGACGGCCACGCCCGCCGAGCTGACAAAGCTGATGACGGTCGAGCTCGCGAAGTACCGCAAGGTCATCAAGGCCGCCGGCATCACGTTGAAGTAGGCTGCGCCGCCGGCGGGGGGACCGGGGGCGCCCCCGGTTCCACCCGGCGATCCGCACGGGCGAAGGGCAGGCGCATGCCGGCGGGAAGGCGGATGCCGAAATCGGCGGCGAGGACCTGCAGCAGCTCGGCCTCGCCCGCGAGCAGGCGCGTCGAAACCGCCGCGCCGTCGTCCTCGGTCAGCTCCAGGCCGCGCAGCATGCGGCGAAGCGCGGTCGTGCTTGCCTGGGCGACGACCGTCGCGAGGAAGCGCGATTCGGGGTGCGTGGAGACGTAGTAGTTCGCCATCTCGAAATCGGCCTGTTCCTGCGGTTCGAGCGAGAAGGCGTAGAGGTCCTCCCATTCCCCGGCGCCGCGGGTCTGGAGCGTCCACGGCCCGGCGTCGAGGACGAGTCGATAGCTCCAGCGATACTGGGTCGACTCCCGGCCCGGCGTGAGTGGCAGCGGGAGCAGCGGCCCGGAGAACCCGAACCCGGCGTCGGCGATCCAGTCGGCGCCTTCCACCTCCACCTTGAGCAGCATGTGCGTGCGCGGCAGCGCGCGCCGTGTGCGGTAGCGCACCCGCGCCGCGAGCCGCGTGACGCGAAAGCCGATCGCCTCCAGCGCCACGGCGAGGAGCAGGTTGTGCTCGTAGCAGTAGCCGCCCCGCGCGCCGCCGACGAGCTTCGCCTGGATGCTCTCGAGATCGAGCCGGATCGGCCTGCCGAGGAGGATGTCGAGGTTCTCGAACGGGATGTGCGTGGCGTGGGCGAGATGCAGTGCTTCCAGCGTTTGCGCGTCGGGGCGCGGGTTGCCCGCGTAGCCGATGCGGGCGAAGTAGGCGGGGAGGTCGAAGATCATGGCCGCCGATGGCCGCCGATGGCCGCCGATGCGGTCGAGGGCGATTCGGCCACGGAAACACGGAAGCACATGGACGAGAACGAAAGAAACGCAATGTCAACTGCGCCAGGCCAGGTCATTCGCGCAATCTCCCAGGCAGACTCTTCGAACAATGCCATGCGCGCTTCGAGCGTTTCCACATGCGCCGGAAGCGCGGCGAGCGCATCGGCGCACTCGCCCGCGCAGGCGTCCGGGCCGTGCCGGAGGAGGGCGCACTCGATCGCGTCCCCGAAGACGGGCTTGGAGAGCCCGGGGCTCGCAGCGGTTCTGCCCTCTCGTTCACGATCTCGAGATACCGATCGTAGCGGTAGACGCGATTTTGTTTCTTCCCGGTCGTCTCACTGACGACCTGTCCACCAGAACATCGAGGGCCTTGGCGATCGTCGGCAGCGTGACCATGAGCCGCCCGGCGCGCCCGTTGCCGTCGAGGAAGGGATGGATGGTCTCGAACTGGACGTGCCAGAGTGCGGCCCTGAGCCCTACAGGCGGCTCTTTCCCGCGCCCGGCCCCGCGAGAGCCGGATCTCGCGCACCTCGCGGACCAGGCGGTTCGAAAGCGGGAAGCGCCCGCGCAGCCGCCTTACGCCGTGCCCGGGCGCACGAACATGATTCGACGCCTCGATAACGTCCTCGAGCGGAACGCCGGGTGCCTCCTTCAATTCGAAGAGCATCATCGAGAAACGCGGCGAGGGTGCGCCGTGCTTCGTTCGGGACCTCGGCTTCAGACCCCGGGTGAGAAGGCGGCCGGCGCCATCGTCGTTCCCGCGCGCTCCAGGATCATCATTCCGCCCACATCCGGTGACAGGTGCAACAGGAGGGCGCCACCTGCGAGGTCGCCGGCGGGGACACCGCGATCGCTAAGGAATGCGCGTGTGGACTCGATGTCGCTGCTCGCCAGTGCCTGTCCGGCGATCCACGGCACGCAGGGCGCGGTGATGCCGAGCGCGCGCTCCAGCGTCCGCGGGTCCACGAACAGCAGCCAACCGCGGGCGCTGTCCATGCGCCACACGTTGCCGAAGGCCTGTACCGGCAGACCCGTGAACCGCTCGTAGCGCCGCGCCGTGCTGGCCGGGTCTGCCACGCAAATCACCACGCCAGTCAACGCGGTGGCGCGATTGGGATGGGCGAGCCAGCGCTCCTGCCACAGGAGCTCGGGCGTGTGGTGCCGGCAGTACTGTATCCTGCCCTCCGCCATCGCGCCGGGTGGCACGCGAACGACCGTAAAGCGTGCCGTTTGGACGTCTCGGTCCGTCGCGATCTCGCGCTGGAGCGAGACCGGCGGCAACGGCGCGAACCCGCCATGCTCCAGGCGGGCATGATCGGCGTCGGGCGCCACGGTGCCGAACACGATCGAATGCATGCCCGTGTAGCGTTTGATCGCCACGCGCAGCTGGTTCGCGACGCCGGTGTCGCCCGTGGGCGTCAGGATCTCCAGGTACCCGCGCTCGAGCATGACGCAGCGGTTCGCGGTGCCCGCGGGAACGAGGGGGCCGCCGGGTTCGAGCCGGTGCGACTGCGCGGAGAACGGAGTGAGCGTGAAGCCGAGCCGATCGAGCGCATCGCTGGCGGCCTCGACGTGCGGCACGAAATACGCGACGTGGTCGAGCGTCAGCGCGCCGGCCTCGGGCAGCTGTGCACGCGCCGCGTCAGTCGTGAACGTCATCGGCGGCTCAATAGCCTTTTCGCGGATCGACGCGGTGCTTCAGCGCCCGGTCCGCGAGGAAGCGTTCGAGGTTCGCGAACCACAGGTCGAGCGTGATGTCGCTGTAGCGCTCGCTGTCGTCGCACGACACGTGCGGCGTGATGACGAGATTCGGCGTGCGCCAGAGCGGCGAGGAGCGCGGCAGCGGTTCGGGTTCGACGACGTCGAGCATGGCGCCGCCGAGACGGCCGCGGGCGAGGGCCGCGGAAAGCGCGGCCGCGTCGAGCACCCCGGCGCGCGCGATGTTGATGAGGCACGCGCCGCGCTTCATGTGGGCGAGCCGCCGGCGGTCGATGATCCGGCGGGTGGCCGCGGTAAGCGGCGTCGCGAGCACGACGTAATCGGCGCGCGGCAGGAGCGCGTCGAGGCGCGCGACCGGATGCACCGCGTCGGCTTCCGGGACGCGCCGTCCGCTGCGGTTCACGCCCGTCACCGTCATGCCGAGCTCTCGCGCGGCGCGCGCCGCCGCCTTGCCGAGATCGCCGAGGCCGACGATCAGCGCGGATTGCCCGGCGAGGCCGGGCGAGAACACCTGCCGCCAGCGCCGGGCGTGCTGGTCGGCGATGATCCGGGGCATGCGGCAATTGAGCATGGTGTAGGCCATGCGCAGGTATTCCTCGGCCTTTGCGCCGTGGGCGCCGCTGTTGTTCGTGAAGGCGACGCCGCGCGGCAGCCAGTCGAGCGGGACGAGGCCGTCGACTCCGGCCGAGGTGTGGTGCAGCCAGCGCAGGCGCGGCGCGCCCGCGCAAAGCTCGTCACGCCGCGCCGGGACGCCGATCACGGCCTCGGCGCGCGCGAGCGCCGGCGCGAGCGCCGGCCCGTCGCGCACGATGCGCGCGGCGACCCGCCGCGCGGGCGCCGGATGGCGCGCGCAGGCGGCGCGCCACTGCTCCCGCGTGATCCGGTAGAGCGGGTGCTTGCCGGGCGAATCGACGATGAGGACGCGGAGTCTCGCTGGCATGATCGCGCGACGCGAGGTCGGTATTCGGAGAGCCGGCCGGAAGGCAGCGAGGCGCGCGCCGGACGACGTCACGTCCGTCTTGCGGACTGCGGCGGTTGCGCGGCGAACGGGGACCCCTTGAGGCAGAGCCGCCCCCGCGGGTCCTGCCAGAGCCGGCCATCGGCGTGAAGGCGCCCGAGGGCTCGCGCGACCGTCGCGAACTCGTGTTCGCCGAGCCTTTCCGCGATTTCCTGGTAATACCGCGGCGCGGCCTCGATCAGTTTCGCGATTTCCTCCGCGAGCCCGGCGACGCCCGCCTCGCCGGGCCGGGCCGCGGGCGGGCGTGCATCGGCCTTCCCCTCGAGGTAATCGCCGATCTTCGCGCGATCGGCGCGGGCGTACGCGATGCGTTCGAAACGCTCGTGCGGAATGCCCTCGCCGATGGTGGCATCGATCCCGACCTTGGCGCCGGTCGGCACGACGCCGGGCGCGGTGATCGCGAGGCTCGGGTCGAGGGGCTTCGCGCGCGCCCCCGGGACGACGATAACATCGCGGTCTCCCTGCACCCGGGTCGCGATCGCCCACTCGACGTCGGTCGCGTCGAAGACGTCGATGTCGTCGTCCACCACGACCACGTGCTTGATGTCCTGCGCGGTGAGCGCCGCGAGAAGCGCGTTCTTGCCCTCGCCCGCCTGCTTGCGGATCGAGACGATCGCGTGCCAGAACCCGCAGCCGCCGAGCGTGACGTTGATGTCCTTCACCTGCACGCCGGCGCTCGCGAGCGCCCGGCGGATCGCGGAGTAGCGCGTCGGCGCGGCGAGCCAGGTGTTCTCCCACGGCATGTGCAGCGCGTAGTAGATCGCGTCGCGGCGGCGCGTGACCGCCGTCACCCGGACGAGCGGATTCCAGTGGAGCCCGCCCATGAGGCGCGTGAATTCCCCGAAGCGGCCCTCCGGATGCGTCCAGCCGGTCGGCAGTATCTCCGCTTCGAGCACGATTTCGGCGCCGGCGAGGCACGGCAGGTCCATCGTCTCGCACCGCGCGAGTTCGACCGGCGCGCCGCGGATGCCGCCGGCGATCGCCATTTCGTCGACGCCGAGCGGCGCCCGGAAGCCGGATCCCATGATCTCGAAGGGGTGCGTACCGATCGAAATCGAGATCGGACAGGGGCGCCCCGCCTCGTACGCCCGCTGCGCGAAGAGGCGCATGTTGTTGGGCGTCACGATGTCGATGCCCGTGAGGTTCTTCTCCTTCACCATGAAGCGGTACATGCCGGAGTTCAGACCATACTCCGGGTCGCGCGCGATCACCACGCCCGCGGTGATCATCGGCCCGCCGTCGTGAACGGACGACATCGGCACCGGCAGCCGGAAAAGATCCACGTCCGCGCCGGTCTCGACGACTTCCTTGTGGCGCGCGGTCTCGACGAACTTCGGAGCGATCGGGTGGTCGATCCCGCGCTGCAGCCGGCGCTCGATTTCCGGGTAGTCGCCGCAGCCCATGGAGAGCACCGCGCGCCGGCGCGAGCGGATGATGCCGGAGACGAGCGGCATGTCGTAACCGATGACATCGTGGAAGAGGAGGGCGGTGTCCGCCTGATCGACGAGCGTCGCGATGTGCCGGATGTCCACCGGCTGGCGGATGTCCGCGAGTTCCTTCTCCGCGCGCAGCCGGTCGAGGAACTGGCGGAAGGTTTCGTGCCTGACGTCGATCCCGTCCATGTTCTTCAATGTTGTGAAGGGAGAGATTCAGCCACAGAGGCACGGAGACCACGGAGAAACCGGGGCAAGGCGGCTGGTCCCGTCAACCCGGCGATTCCTCTGCATCTCCTGCTTCCTCTGCGTCCTTGCAGCCATTACACCGACGGGGGGTGTTTCATGCCCTGCCAGCGCTTGATGCGGTCATGCTCGACGCCGAAGAGGTCGAGCACGCGCCCCACCGTGTGATTGACAAGCTCGTCCACGGTCTTCGCGTGGCTGTAGAAGGCGGGCACCGGAGGGAAGACGACGCCGCCCATTTCCGTCACCTGCACCATGTTGCGCAGGTGCGCGAGGTTGAGCGGCGCCTCGCGCACGATCAGCACCAGCCTGCGCCGCTCCTTCAATATCACGTCCGCGGCGCGCGAGACGAGGTTGTCGGAGAACCCGAGCGCGACCGCGGCGAGCGTCTTCATGGAGCAGGGCGCGACCACCATGCCGTGGGTGACGAACGAGCCGCTCGAAACGGAAGCCCCCACGTCGCGTACGTTGTGCACCACGTCGGCGAGCTTCGCGAGGTCTTTCCGCGTCAACTTGTGGTCGTACCAGGCGTTGAGCGCCCCGGCGTCGGATACGACGAGATGCGTTTCCCACCCGCCGATCGCGCGCAGCGTCTCGAGGATGCGCACGCCGTAGATCGCGCCGGTCGCGCCGGTCATCGCCACGATCAGCCGCTTCTTGCGCCCGCTGCTCACTTTTCTGGCAGTACTCATGGGGTTCCTGACCATATCCTATCAAGTCGCGGCGGCCCAGGCGCAGGAACCGGCCATGAGCCATGCGCTTCGAGCTATGAGCCATGGGCTGTGAGTTCCTTGCGGGCCCCGCGAGCGGCCTACCGCCCAAAGCTCAAAGCCCAGAACTCAAAGCCCAGCGCTCAAAGCGCAGAGATCAAAGCCCAGAGCCCAAAGCGCAAAGCCCAGAGCCCAAAGCGCAAAGCTCAGAGCCCAGAGCCCAGAGCTCACAGCCCGCAGCCTGCAGCCCGCGGCTCACTTCGGCTGCGCCGTGAAGTAGGTTCCCCTGCCGCTTGCCACGAGCTCCCCGTCCTTGTCGTAGAGCGAGGCCTCCGCCGTCGAGTACTGGCTGCCGAGCCGGAGCACGCGGGCGCGCGCCGTGATGTCGCCCGGCATCGCCGCCCGGTGGTAGTCCACCCGCAGATCGATGGTCGGCACGGCTCGCCCGAGACGCGCGGCGATCGCGTAGTCCGACGCAACGTCGACGATCGCGGAGAGAATGCCGCCATGGGTGTAGCCGCGGTCGGGATTGACCACCCACTCCTCGCGCCACGTCGCCTTGACTTCGATTCCCTCCCCGTCCACGCGCAGGACGGTGAAGTCGAGCCACCGGTTGAATGGTCCTCGCCGGAGCAATTGCCCCAGCTTGTCGCAATTCAGCATCTCCTCGCTCATCGATCACCTGTCCCGATGCGGGAAAGAATGGGATGATAGCCGACATTTCCGCATCCGCCAGCCGCCTCTCATGCGCATCACCGCGATCCACGAAACCGCCGTTCCCATCAGCTCGGCGATCCGCAACGCCTACATAGACTTCAGCCGGATGACGACGAGCGTCGTCGCGCTGGTGACCGACGTCGTGCGCGAAGGCCGGCGCGTCGTCGGCTACGGCTTCAACTCGAACGGGCGCTACGCCCAGAGCGGGCTGCTCAGGGAGCGTTTCATCCCGCGGTTGATGGGTGCCGCCCCGGCGAGCCTGCTCGACGACGCGGGCACGAATCTCGACCCGCACCGGATCGCGGCGTGCCTGATGGCGAACGAGAAGCCGGGTGGCCACGGCGAGCGCTCGGTTGCCGTCGGCGTGCTCGACATGGCGGCGTGGGACGCGGTCGCGAAAATAGAGGGCAAGCCGCTTTACCGGCTTCTCGCGGACCGCTACAACGGCGGCAGGGCGGACGAGAAGGTGTTCGTGTATGCGGCGGGCGGCTATTACTACCCCGGCAAGGACACCCAGGCGCTGAAGGACGAGATGAAGCGCTACGTCGATCTCGGCTACTCGGTGGTGAAGCTGAAGATCGGCGGGGCGGCCCTCGCCGACGATGTCAGGCGCGTCGAGGCGGTGATGTCGGTCATGGGGGCAGGCGAGAAGGTCGCGGTGGATGCGAACGGGCGCTTCGACTTGAAAACCGCCGTCGACTACGCGCGGGCGCTCGCGCCGTACGGGCTTTTCTGGTACGAGGAAGCCGGCGATCCGCTCGATTTCGCGCTGCAGGTCGAGCTCGCGAACCACTACCCGCACGCGATGGCGACGGGCGAGAATCTCTTCTCGATGCAGGACGCGTGCAACCTCGTGCGCTACGGCGGCATGCGCCCGGAACGCGACTGGCTGCAGTTCGACTGCGCGCTCTCCTACGGCCTCGTCGAGTACACGAGGACGCTCGCCATGCTGAAGGAGCACGGCTGGTCGGCGCGCCGCTGCATCCCGCACGGCGGTCACCAGATGTCGCTCAACATCGCCGCCGGGCTGGGGCTCGGCGGAACCGAATCCTACCCGGGCGTGTTCCAGCCCTACGGCGGTTTCGCCGACGGCGTTCCCGTGGAGAGGGGCTACGTGCGCATGCCCGACGCGCCGGGCGTGGGGTTCGAGGCGAAGGGCGATCTCTGGCGGGTCATGTCCCGCATGGCGGTGTGATCGGAAGGGGCCGGTGCGCCCGAGTAACCCCGGCGCCCCGGCCGGCGGGTGAAGAGCGGGGACCGACCCGCCGTCCCTCACCCCGTAATTTGCCGTCAAATGCCGTCAACAGGCGCAGCCGCGGTCACTTCGCCGCGGCTGCCATCTGCCGCAGGCGCTCCCGGTCCACCTTGTTGGTGCCCGCGAGCGGGAACTGATCGAGAAGGAACACTCGCCGCGGATGCTGGTAGGCGGGCGCGTTGGCGAGCGCGAACTGCTTGATCTCGTCCTCGGATACCGCGACGCCGTTCCGCGGCACGACGAACGCGTAGGGAACCTGGCCTTTCAGCTCGTGATCGAAGGGCATGACAAGCGCCTGGTGCACCGCCGGATGGCGCTGCAGCATGGCCTCGACTTCGCCCGGAAAGATGTTCTCGCCGCCGGACACGAACATGTCGTCGGTGCGGCCGACGAACCAGTAGAAGCCGTCGGCGTCGCGGCGGCAGATGTCGCCGGTGTAGTACCAGCCCTCGCGCAACCGCTTCGCGCTTTCCTCCGGCAGGTTGTGGTAGCCGAGCATGTTCCCCGGGTTGCGCAGCGCAAGTTCTCCCTCGTCGGGGGAGGGTCCGCCGACGAGCCTTGCCCCGGTGCCGGGGTAGGGCACGCCGATCGAGCCGGCGGGGCGCGGCCTGCCGGAGAGATCGGGGCCGAGCGGCACCGGCCCGCCCTCGGTGACGCCGTACACGACGAGCGGCTCGGCGTTCGGGAAACTCGCCTTCACGTCCGCGATGAATGCCGGGGACGACGGCGCCGAGCCCATCATGACCGTGGTGACGCTCCCGGTGTCGATCTTCGCGAGGAGATCCCTGCGCGTGAGCAGCATCGCCATCATCGTCGGCACGCCGGAGATCACGGTGCAGCGGTAGCGCCCGATCGCCTCGATGTAGCGGGCCACGTCGAACTGGGGCAGGAGCGGCAGCGTCGCGCCCGCGGTCAGTCCCTGCTTGATCGCGTTCAGCGCGTTCTTGTGGTAGAGCGGCGCCGCGACGAGGATCACGTCCTCCTGCGTCGTGCCGCGCGTGTGCGCGAGGATGAGCCGGCTCCAGTTCTGTCCGAAATGGGAGAGCAGCACGCCCTTGGGGCGCCCCGTCGAACCCGACGTATAGGGCTGCACGGCGACGGATTCGGGGCCCGGCTCGAACGCGTCGAAAGGACCCGGATCGAGGAAGTCCCCGAAGTCCGAATCGAAGTCCACTGCGCGCGTTCCCGCCGGAGCGAGTCGCAGCGACGCGCCGTCGGCGAAGACGATGCGCGTTCCCGCGTCCTTCAGGATGTACGCGACGCCCTCGGGGGGCAGCTTGACGTTGACCGGAACCGGCACGACGCCGGCGCGCATCGCGCCGAGCACCGTCATCACGAACTCGATGCGGTTCAGCGACAGGATGCCGACCCGGTCGCCGGGCGCGAGGCCCGCGCGCGACAGTCCCCGGGCGACGGCGTTGCAGCCGGCGTCGAGTTCCCTGAAGCTTGCCGGCCGCGGCCTCGCCGCATCGCGCAGATCGATGATCGCGGCACGATCCGAGTTCGCGTGCGCCGCGAACAGCAGCCCGAGGTTGCCCGGGTAGCCGCGGGGGTGTGGCCGGGGAACCATCATCGAGAGCGGCGCGGCCGGCGATCGGGTGCCCCGGTTCGTGTCATGCGGCGATCCACCCCCCGCCGCCCGTCACGGCGTGATGACAACCTTGCCGAACACCTCCCGGTCCCGGATCAGGCGCACGCCTTCGGCCGCGTCCTTCAGCGGCAGCACCCTGTCGATGACGGGCTTCATCCTGCCCTGCGCGATGAGACCCATCAATGCCTGCAGGTTCTCGTCGTAGAAGCTGTTCGAGCCGATGATCTGGAGCTCGAAGCTCCAGACGTAGCGCAGGTCCTCCTTCGGGTCGTGGCCCGCGGTCGCGCCGCAGACGAGTATCTTGCCGCCGCGCTTCACGCACCGCAGCGAGGGCAGCCAGGTGTCGCCCCCGGTGAAATTGACGACGACGTCGACGCCGCCGTCGTAGCCGCGGCGCTGGGGTTTGCCGTATTTCTCGATCACCCACTTCGAGAAGTCCGTCTCCCGGTAGTCGACGACGTGATCGGCGCCGAGTTCCTTCAGGCGCGCGAGTTTGTCCACTCCGCCCGCGCAAGCGATCACTTCGGCGCCCAGCATCTTCGCGAGGATCACGCAGCCCGTGCCCACCCCGCCGCTTGCCCCGAGGATCAGCACCTTGTCGCCGGACCTGACGCTGCGGTGGGTGATCAGCATCCGGTGCGCCGTGCCGTAGGCGACGGGCAGCGACGCGGCTTCCTCGAACGTGACGCCGTCCGGCATGCGGATCAACTGGTGCTGCGCGACGAGACACTTCTCCGCGAGTCCGCCGTTCAGCATCTCGCCCATCAGTCCCTTGTCTCGGTTCAACGGGTTCACGAGCACGCGGTCGCCACTCTTCCACGCGCTATCCACGCCCGGTCCGATCTGCACGATTTCGCCCGCCATGTCGAGGCCGATCACGACCGGCAGGGGCACCCTGATTCCCGGCATGCCGCGCACGGTGAACACATCGTGGTAATTGAGCGAGCACGCGCGCACGCGTATGACGACATGCCCCTCCGTCGGCCGGGGATCGGGGAAGTCCGTGACATGGCGAAGGTCTCCGATATCGCCATGCCGCTCGAGCACTGTCGCTTTCATGGGGTCGGTCCAATGGTGGTGAGCGCAGGCTCGCCGCGCTCGAGGCGCGGCAGCGCGGCGGCGGTCATGCCGCGTGCGCGAGGATGCGATTGACGCGCGTGGAAATCTCGCTCGCTCCCACGCCGTACACGTGCAGGGAAATCGCGACCCCGCCGCTTTCGTTGGCGATCCGGTGTATCCCGGCGCCGGCGGCATCGAAGGACAGGCTGCCGGCCGGGCGCGCCTTCGTCCCGGCGAAAAGAGGCACCCCCGCGACTTCCTCCCGATACCGGGTCTCCGTCAGCGTGCCGAGGTACACCCCCACGGCGCACCAGCAGTGATGGCCGTGTACTGGGCTCTGCTGGCCGTGGTCCCAGACGATCGACAGGATCGAGAAGCGGCCCCGCGGGTCGCCGTGCAGCAGGTGCCGCGCGTAGTTTTCGTGGTTCACGCGCCGCCGCTCGAGGGGCAGCCAGACGGGGGTGGCGGTCGCCTCCCGCAACGCGGCGAGTACCGCGCGTCCCATGGATTCCGCATCGTGGTCTACCGCGGCGTCGACGAGTGCGGCGAGCCGCGCCAGTTCCTGTTGCATCTTCGTCACCCGTTCCCGCAAACGCGCGGGGCGCCTCGGTCGCGTGTGTGCGTGGAAGGAAAGATCGTCAGGCCGGCGCGGCCCTTCCGCGCCGCACCATTACTCAAAGGTAAATTACAGCGGGAAACGTCGCAACTGCAAGCACCAGCACGATCCATTCGAGGTTGTTGCGCTTCAACCAGCCGGTGAAGTGCAGAATCAGGACCACGATCGCAACCACGTAGAAAGCGTAGAAAGCCATGGCTGAGTACTCCTGGCAACGCCTCTTGAGGAACGCTTGTGAGGGAGTATTGTTAGCGCCGCGCTGGATCGGGAAACCGTCCATCGCTTTTCGTGGTTTCATGATAGCACCACGCGCGCCCGAGCGTAACATGAGTCATGGCCAGAATCGTCCCACCGTCGCGGCGATGCTCCTTGCGCTGGATCAAGCCGGCGCGAACCGCCGCGCGGAGTCGAGCCGACCGCTTCGCCGTCGCCCCGGGCGAACCGTGATGCGCCGCCCGCGCGGCGCGGGCCGTCGCGGCGCGCTGGCGGAGTAAGCAGCGTGGCGCGAGTCGGAATAATCGGCGGCGGCGCGTTCGGCACGGCGCTCGCCTGCGTCATGCGGCGCGCGGGTCACGATACCGTGCTCTGGGCGCGCGAGCCGGAGGTCGTCGCGGCCATCGACCGCGAGGCGGTCAACCACCTGTTTCTTCCCGGCGTCGTGCTGCCGCCCGGCGTACGAGTGTCCACGGACCTTGCGGCGGCCGTGGCGTGTGCCGACTTCCTGCTGCTCGCGCCGCCGGCGCAGCATATGCGGGGGGTCACCAGCGACCTTCGCCCGCTCGTACCAGACGGCATTCCCGTGGTGAGTTGCTCGAAGGGCATCGAACGAGGCAGTTGCGCCCTGATGTCGCAGGTGATCGCGGAAACGATGCCCGCCGCGCGGCTCGCGGTACTCTCCGGCCCTTCCTTCGCGCACGATATCGCCGCGGGGCGCCCCGCCGGGGTGACGCTCGCGTGCGCGGATCCCCTGCTCGGCGCAACGCTTGCCGCCGCGGTCGGCACGCCGCGTTTCCGTGCGTACGTGTCGAGCGACGTCACGGGCGCCCAGGTGGGCGGAGTGCTGAAGAACGTGCTCGCGATCGCGAGCGGCGTCGCGATGGGCCGGGGGCTGGGCGAGAGCGCCCGGGCGACGCTCTTCGCGCGGGGGCTCGCGGAGATGGCGCGACTGGGACTCGCCCTCGGCGGCTGTCTGGAGACGTTCATGGGGCTCTCCGGGGCCGGGGACTTGAGCCTGAGCTGCGGCAGCGCGAGTTCGCGCAACACCTCGCTCGGTATCGCGCTCGGGCAGGGCCGGCCCCTCGCCGACGTGCTTGCCGAGCGGGTCACGGTTCAGGAGGGAGTGCATTCCGCGGAATCGGTGGCCGTGCTCGCCCGCCGGCATGGCGTCGACATGCCGATCGCGCTCGCGGTGGATGCCGTGCTAAACCACGGCACCGCCCTCGACGAAGCCATCGAGTGCCTGCTCGCGCATCCCGCCGGGCCGGAATCGGTGGCGTCCCGACGGGCTTTCACGTAGAGTGATCGGGCCGGGCGCCTGCGCGCCGGTCCGTCGCGGGGGTTTGATCTGCATCAACCCCGGGGCGGCCGGGCGTTGAGAGAGTACTCGCGCAGCGACCGGAGTTCCACATCCCGGAGGGGGGACATCATGATCAGGCACTCGAGGATTTTCGGCGTACTGTTGGTCACGGCCGCGGCGTGGGCGGGGCCCGCCGCGGGGCAGGCGATCGAGAACGAACTTGTCCTCATCACGCCCGTCGCGCGGACGCTCACCGATCCGATACTCGCGGACTTCGCGAAATACGCCAAGGAGCGGTGGAACGTCGACGTGAAGACGAGTTCGATTGCCGCGGGCACGCCGGTCGCCTACGGGCGCATCGTCGAGTGGAAGGGGCGGCCCGACGCGGACATCTTCTGGGGCGGCGAGAGCGCGCTCTACGACAAGCTCGCCGAGCAGGGGCTGCTCGCGAAGCTCGATCTCCCGAAGGCCGTGATGGACGCGATCCCCCCGACCATCGGCAAGCCGAAGCCGATCGCCCTGAAGGACCCGAAGGGCTTCTGGACCGGTACCGTTCTGGAGCCCTACGGGCTCGTCTACCACCCGAAGCTGCTCGCCAAGCTCGGTGTCCCCGAGCCGAAGGACTGGGATGACCTGCTGCATCCCCGCCTGAAGGGGCAGGTCGCCCAGTGCGCGCCGACGCGCTCGTCGAGCAGCCATGCGACCTACGAAGTGATCCTCCAGCGCGATGGCGACGCCAAGGGCTGGGCGTGGCTGAAGCGGCTCGCCGGCAACACCGGGATTTTCACCGCGCGCAGCCGCGACGTGCCCTCGGTAGTGGCGCGCGGCGAGTTTGCCGCCGGGTTCGCGGTGCCGAGCTACATGGCGTTCGAGGACCGGCTGGCGGGCTACGAGGTGAAGTTCGTGGCGCCGAAAACGGCGTGGGTGACCCCCGAGCCGATGGCGGTCATCGCGGGCACCCGGCGGCCGCGGGCGGCGCGCGCGTTCGTCGAGTACGTGCTCTCGGAGCGCGGCCAGAGGGTGGCCATGGAACGGGGCGTGTTCCCGATCACGCCGAAGTACCGGGTGCAGGGCAAGCCCGGCTCGCACGCGGAGATGGCGGTCGAGTTCACGGGGGGGCTGCGCTCCTACTTCGACGTCGACGTGACCAACATCTACGACGACGAGCTCGCCCAGAAGCGCTACGAAGCGGTCAACCAGCAGTACCGCAAGGAGATCGAGGCGGTGGCGGATCAACTGAAGAAGTGACGCCGGCCCCCGCCCGGCGGTGTGATTCGTGCGCATTTCGGTCGAGAACCTCACCAAGCTTTTCGGGGCCCAGGCGGCGATCAGCGCCGTCAGTCTCTCCATCGAGGAGGGCGAGATGTTCACCCTCCTCGGCCCTTCGGGGTGCGGCAAGACGACGCTCCTGAGACTCATCGCCGGTTTTTACGCGCCCGACGAGGGCGTCGTCCGCTTCGACGAGCGCGTCGTGAACGCCGTGCCGCCGCACGAGCGCGGCATCGGCATGGTGTTCCAGAACTACGCGCTGTGGCCGCACATGACGGTCTCGGAGAACGTCGGTTACGGGCTGAAGCTGCGCAAGGTGGGCGCCGCCGAGCTCGGTGACCGGGTGCGCGCCGTGCTCGACAAGGTCGAGCTGAAGGGTCTCGGCGAGCGCTACCCGGGCCAGCTCTCGGGAGGGCAGCAGCAGCGCGTGGCGCTCGCGCGCGCGCTCGTGCTGAATCCCCAGATCCTGCTGCTCGACGAGCCGCTCTCCAATCTCGACGCGAAGATCCGCATCCAGGTCCGCGCCGAGATCCGCAAGCTCCAGAAGGAACTCGGCATTACCACGGTCTACGTGACCCACGACCAGGAAGAGGCGCTCACGCTCTCCGACCGGATCGCGGTCTTCAATCGCGGGAAGGTGTTCCAGGTGGGGCCGCCCCGCGCGCTCTACGAGCGGCCCGCGAACCGCTTCGTCGCCGACTTCATCGGCATCAACAACCTCGTCGAGGGCACGGTCCGGGCGGTCGAGGGCGCGGGGGAACGCGTCCGCGTGGAAACCGCGGTGGGGGAGATCGTGGCGATACACGAGGCGCGGCTCTCCGTGGGCGATCGCTGCGTGCTGTGCATACGCCCCGAGAACGCGGCGGTCGACGGCCCGTCCGGCGGCGGGGGCAACCGCTTCACGGGGCGAGTCGCCTTTGCCGCCTACCTCGGCAACACGCTGCGCTACGACGTTGATCTCGGCGGCGGGGTGAGCTTCAAGGCCGATATCGGTGACCCCTGGCACCACGAGCAGTACGAGATGGGGCGCGAAGTGACGCTCACCTGTCCGGTGGCGAGCACGCTCGCCATTGCCGCGGATTGAGAGCGGGCATGCCCGCGGCGGAGCTCGCCCGGCCAGCCGCGCGCGGACCGCGCGTGCCGGCCGTGTCCATGATCGGCTTCGCGCTCATCTGGGCGTTCCTGATCGTGTTCGTTCTCTATCCGCTCACCCGGATCTTCTACGACGCGTTCACCACCGAGGCCGGCGCTTTCAGCTTCACCAACTTCCACGAGTTCTTCACCGACCGCTACTACCTGCGATCGCTCTGGAATTCGCTCCTGCTCGGGGTGGCGGCGGTCATCACGACCTCGGTGATCGGGATCGCGGTCGCGTTTCTCATCATCCGTTACGATTTTCCGGGCCGCAACCTCTTCGCCTACCTCACGATGCTGCCGCTCATTCTGCCGCCGCTCGTGGGCGTGCTCGGTTTCGTGTTCATCCTCGGGCGGGCGGGCACGGTGAACGTGCTGCTGCACGACTGGTTCGGGCTCGCGCAGCCCGTCAACTTCATGTACGGCATGCAGGGCGTCCTGCTGGTGGAGACGGTGCACCTCTTCCCGCTGATGACGCTCTCGATCCTCGACGCCATGTCCAAGGTGGACCCGTCGCTCGAGGAGGCGGCGCAAGGCATGGGCGCGCGGGGGTGGCGGCGGTTCCGGGACATCACGCTGCCTCTCACCACGCCCGGCTACGTTTCCGGGGCGCTCCTCGTGTTCATCTGGACGTTCGCCGATTTCGTGACACCGCTCGTCGTGGGCGTGCAGGATCTCCTCGCCGTGCAGGCCTATCTCAACATCGTCCAGTTCGTCGACCGGCGCATCTTCCGGATGGGCATCGTGATCTCCGCGCTGCTCGTCCTCCTGGCGGTCGTGTTCGTTCTCGTGGCGCGCCACTACGTGGCGATCAAGGATTACAGCTCGCTCGCCTACTCGAAGGTCGAGCGCCGCCGCCTGGGGCGGGCGAAGCGCTGGCTCGCCGTGGGCTTTCTCGTGGCGCTGTTCGCCGTCTCCGCGATTCCGCAGGTCGGGGTCCTCCTCGCCGCCGTCGGCAAGGGCTGGGCGCTCACACCGCTGCCGGTGCATTACACCGCCGACTACTTCCGGCAGGTGAGCATCGAGACGCCCAAGTTCATCGTGAACTCGCTGCTCTTCTCGGGGCTCGCCGTGCTGATCTGCCTGCTGATCGGCGTGCCGATGGCGTGGATCATGAGCCGCACGCAGACGATCGGGCGTGGCGCGATGGATGCGCTCACGACGCTCATCCTCGCGATTCCCGGAACCGCGATCGGCATCGCCTACATCCGGGCGTTCCACTACCCGTTGCCGGGCATCGACCTCGCGCTGACGAGCATGTGGTTCGTGCTGCCGCTGGTGCTCGCCGTGCGCCGCCTGCCCTACACCGTGCGCGGCAGCTATTCGTCGCTCCTGCTCGTGCACCGGTCGATGGAAGAAGCGGCCGAGAACGTCGGAGCGACGAAGCTGCGCACGTTCCGGGACATCACCGTCCCGCTCGTGTGGAAGGGCATCCTCGTGGGGGCGCTCTTCTCGTTCCTCATGTCGATACAGGAAGCTTCCGCCACGCTCTTCCTCGTGCTGGGTGGCTGGGAGGTGATCCCGATCGGGATCTTCACCTACTACATCGCGGGCTCGCACGGCCAGGCGGCGGCGCTGGGCGTGATCCTCATCGTGCTCTGCGCGGCGAGCCTCTACGTCGTCAACCGGATCGCCGGCACGCGGGTCGGCGGGCTTTTCGGCTGAGGGCGGGGGCGCGCAACCTGCCGGCGACCCGGGCGTTCGGGGGTGCGGCGCCGGCTCGGACCGGGCGGGGTGCTACTCGACTTTCGCGCCGGAATCGCGGATGACCTTCGCCCAGCGCGTCATCTCCGCCTTCTGATACGCATCGAACTCGGCCGGCGTGTTGGCGACGGGGTCCGCGCCGAGCTGGATGATGCGCTGGCGCACGTCGGGTGCGCCGACGATCCGCACCAGTTCCGCGTTCAGCCGGGAGACGATCGCCTCCGGCGTCTTCGCCGGAAGCCAGACCGCGTACCACGACCCGGTGACGAGGTCGCGATAGCCCGTCTCGGCGAACGTCGGCACCGCGGGGAGCTGCTCCGAACGCTTCCCGGATGTAATCGCGAGAACCCTCAGGCGATTCGCTTTCACGAATCCCATGATCGGGGGGAGGCTGTTGAACATGAACGGCACCTGGCCCGAGATGACGTCGGTCAACGCCTGCGACTGTCCCTTGTACGGGACGTGGGTCATCTTCGTGCCGGTGACCGATTTCAGCAATTCGGCGGTGAGGTGCGTCGAGGAAC
Organism: Burkholderiales bacterium; assembly: GCA_020854035.1. Lineage (GTDB taxonomy): Bacteria > Pseudomonadota > Gammaproteobacteria > Burkholderiales > SG8-41 > SG8-41. Next base: position 109,965 of record JADZGE010000087.1, read on the forward strand.
CCGCGCCGGACGAGGCGAACGAGAGTTCGCCGGGGCGGGCTTTCGCGAGCGCGATGAACTCCTTCACGTTCCTCACCGGGAGCGTCGGCGTCACGACCAGCACCAGCGGGGAACTGGCCAGCACCGTCACGGGCGAGAAATCGCGGATCGCGTCGTAGGAAATCTTCGGGAAGAGACTGGGGGCGATGACGTGGACCGAGGCGCTCACCAGCACCGTGTAGCCATCGGCCGGCGACTTTGCCACGGCGTCCGTGCCGATCATGCCGCTAGCGCCCGTGCGGTTGTCGATTACGACCGGCTGGCCCCACGATTCGGCGAGCTTCTGGCCGGCAAGGCGCCCGAGGATGTCGGTCGGCCCGCCCGGCGTGAACGGCACGACCATCCGGATGGGCTTGGCGGGATAGCCCTGCGCCGCGGCGGGCAACGCCGGCGCCAGCCCGATCAGCAGGAAATGCATCGCACGTGTCGCGTTCATGGCGCTCCTCCCCCGGGTGATCGTAGCGGCATGTCGGAAGGCCGGTCAATCGGTACAATCCGCAACGGTTCATCCATCCGCGGAACGGAGAGGCGCCAATGACGGGACGGCAGGGATACGGCGGCAAGACGGTATACGGCGCGCGCGTCGGCATCCTGATGCTCGACACGAAGTGGCCGCGCCCGCCCGGGGACACCGGCAATGCGCTGACATGGCCGTTTCCCGTGCTCTACAAGGTCGTGCCGGGCGCGAGCGCCCGCGTCGTGATCCACGAACAGGGCAGGGGGCTCGGCCCCGCGTTCCTCAAGGCGGCGCAGGAACTGGTCCGGGAGGGGGCCGACGGCATCACGACCACGGGCGGGTTCCTCGCGATTTTCCAGCGGGAACTCGCGGCGCACGTCAACGTGCCGGTGGCGAGTTCCTCTCTCATGCAGGTGCCGCTCGTCGAGCGGCTGCTGCCGCCCGGCAAGCGCGTCGGCGTGCTCTCGGTGCAGGGCGATCGCATAACCCCGGAGCATTGGGACGCGGTGGGCGCGCCGCACGACACCCCGGTCATGGGTACCGAGGGCGGGCGCGAATTCACCCGGGTCATGCTGGGCGACACGATCGACATGGACTACGAGGCGGCCGAGCAGGACATTCTCGAGGCGGGCGAGAAGCTGCTGTCGCGGCATCCCGAGGTGGGCGCCATCGTCACCGAGAATCACAACATGGCGCCCTATGCGGCGGCGCTGAACCGCCGGCTGCGGATCCCGATTTTCACCGTCTACACGTTCGTCACGTGGTTCCAGGCGGGGCTCGCGCCGCGGGAGTTCGGGTATCCCGGCTCGTCCGCGCCCGGGACGTGGCGCGAGCGTTGAGCCGGGACGGGTGTCGCGAACCGGGTGGCCCGGATCTCGCGAGACTTCATGGTCCGGGCGTTTCTCAGTCAATCCGGACGTTCGCGGTCCTGACCACCTGCGCCCAGCGTGCGAAGTCGGCCTTGATGAGCTCGGCGAAGGACTGGGGGCCGTCGCCCGCGATGTCGGAGCCGAGCTGCGCGAGGCGCGCCTGCACCGCCTTTTCCTGCAACGCCGCGTGGAACTCCCGGTAGAGCTTCTCGATGACGGGCCGCGGCGTGCCGGCGGTGGTCAGTATTCCCGCCCATACCGGCACCTCGAAGTCCCTGAGGCCCGCTTCCGCCGTCGTGGGCGTGCCGGGCATCATCGCCGAGCGTCGCTTCGCCGCGACCGCGACGGCGCGGACCTTGCCCGACTGCACATGCGGCTGCGCCGAAGCCGTCGTGGTGAAAAGGAGCTGCACCTGTCCGCCGAGGAGGTCGGTGAACGCCGGGGCCGCGCCCTTGTACGGCACGTGCACGATGGCCGCCCCGGTTCGCATCTTGAAAAGCTCCAGCGTGAGGTGCGAGATGCTGCCGTTACCGGTGGAGGCGGCGCTCAGTCCGCCCGGTCTCGACTTCGCCAGGGCGACCACTTCGGCGACCGTCTTCGCGGGCAGCGCGCCGCTTGCAATGAGCGCCATCGGCGTGTCGACCAAGTGAATCACCGGGGCGAAATCCCGGGCGGGATCGTAGGCGAGCTTGCGGTGCAGATGCGGCGCGATCGTGATCGGTCCGGCGGTCGCCATGAGGATGGTGTGGCCATCGGCCGGGGCGCGCGCCGTCGCCTCCGCCGCGATGAGACCCGCCGCGCCGGCGCGGTTGTCCACGACAAACTGCTGGCCGAGCCGCTCGGCGAGCTTCTGTCCGGTCAGGCGGGCGATGATGTCCTGCGAGCCCCCGGGGGTGAAGGGCACGATGAAGCGCACGGGCCGCGCCGGGAACGGCTGCGCGAGGACTCCGGCCGACACAACTGCCGTCGCGAACGCAAAGGTCGCGAGGACGCCCGGCAGCGCGGAGAGAGCGAGGGCACCAACGCCTGCGACCCGACAAGCGCGCTCGCCCATTGACGGCGCCGCGGTGCGAGGGTCATCGCCAGCAAGCTTCATGCGGCAGCCTCCCATGCTCATGGCCTCGAGTGGTGGAGATTCCTGATGGTTTCCGCGGTAAATCGGAGCGTCGCCTCGTCCACCGGATGCCGGATGACGCACGCGGGCGCAAGCAGCATACCCCGGCCGCCGCTCTCCGCCATCGCCCTGGCGATGTCGGCGCGTATCCCCGCGTGGTCGCGTCGCGTCAGGTTCGCGCGCCGAAGCCCGCCCAGGATGGCCCGGTTGTCGCCCCCGGCCCGGTAGTCCCGGATCGAGGGTGGCGTCTCCCCGATATGCCAGTTGAGCGCCGCGACGTCGTATTGCGGCAGGAGCTCGGTCAGAACGTTCTCTCCGTGCAGGTGCACCACGTTGAACCATGCGCCCGCGCCCGTGGCCGCCTCCAGCACACGGCGGTCGTAGGGAATGCCGAAGCTCCGGTATGAAGTCGCATCGAGCGCCTCGCGGTTTGCTTCCTGTATTGCCAGGAACACCCCCGCGCAGCCGCGCTCGACCGCCGCGCGTGCGAAGGCGCAGGTCACGCGGCAGATCGTCTCGAGCCCGCGCGCGAGCGCGGCGCCGTCCTTCATGATGTGCTGCCGCTGTGCCCCGTTCGAGAGCTTGGCGGCGGTGCTAAGTGGCGAGAAGACGGTGGCGAGCACGGGGACCCCGGCGCCGACCCGTGCGGTGAGCCGCGCGAAATGGTCGAGCTCGCGCCCGAGCGCGCCGCTCGTGACCGGCAGTTCCGCCAATGTTTCCCAGTCCCGGGCGTTGCGGATGGCAGGTTGTGTCACTCGCGCCGCACCACCGCTCGCGATCTCGCTGTAGTCGCACACGCAGCCCCAGTCCTCCACGGAATACAGGCCGTTCGGCATGGTCTTGACGAAGTCCATGTCGTAGCGCATTGAAAAATCAGCGGTTTCCCGCGCAAGCCTGGCCGGGTCGAGGTCGATTCCCGGCAGGTGCGTCCAGAACCCATATGGCGGGCGATCGAGCGTCTCGCCGAGGAGAGCCCCTTTGATTCTTTGGAGTTTTTCCATATTGCAGGCTTGTATACGGACACGGTTGCACTGCGGCCAGGCATCGCCACTGCCGGAGGTTATCGCACAAAGAGTTCAGACAACTTGTTAAGCCAATCTGCCAATTCCCCTTGCCAAGCCCATGATTGCGAGTCTAATCTTATCTCCCTTTCCCGGATTCCCCTTTTGCGCCGCGGATCGGCGCTGGGGAGCGCCGCTCGTCCGGGCCGTCATCGCTGCGGGGGCACGTTGGCCAGGATTGCCGTATTCAATCAGAAGGGCGGCGTGGGGAAAACCACCACCACGTTGAACCTTGCCGCCCTGCTTGCCCGGCGCGGGCGGGACCCGCTCATCCTCGATCTCGATCCGCAGGCGCACCTCACCAACGTCTGCGGGGTTGCGGTTGCCGCGCCGGAGCGCAGTCTCTACGGGTTCTATGCCGCCGGCGCCTCGCTCGCCGGGCTCATCAGGTTCATCGGCGCGGGGTTGAAGGTGATTCCCGCGCATCTCGAACTCTCGAAGGTGGATACCCAGTTCGGCAAGGGCCCCAACGTGCTCAACCGGTTGAACGCGGGCATCGTCCGCGAGACTCTCAACACCGACCGGCCCATCATCATGGATGTCTGCCCGACGCTGGGGGTGCTCTCCTTGAACAGCGTGTTCGCCGCGGACCGTGTGCTGGTGCCGATCTCGGCCGATTACCTCGCCACGCGCGGCGCCGAGCAGATGGAGCGCACGCTGCGGGCGCTCGAGCACGTGCTGAAGAAGCGCATGGAGCGCCGCTACGTGCTCACCCGGTTCGACTCGCGCCGGAAGCTCTCGTGGGAGATCGACCGGGAGCTTCGCGAACGCTACGGCGCCGACGTCTGCGCAACGCGCATCGCCGAGAGCGTGAGCCTCGCGGAAAGCCCGTCGAAGGGCCGCGACGTTTTTGCCCACGCGCCGGAGAGCCGCGGCGCGCGGGACCACGAGGCACTGCTCGATGAACTGGAGACGAGCGGGTTCATGCAATAGCCCGCGGCGAGATCCCGTGAACAAGTACGGCTTCCGGATACGCACTCGCGGCGGCATGCTGGTGGAAAACCTCCAGCTTCACGCGCGCGACCGCGAGGAGGCCGAGCGCAAGATCAACCAGATCTACCGCCAGTGCTCGATCCTCGAGTGCCAGGAGCTCACGCCGGTCATCCGGAAGGAAGGTCTCGATCTGGAAGATGTCATCGGACTCATCGCCCGCGAGAAGGTCCGCGCGCCGTGAGCCGCGCCGGCTCTCCGCCGATGCCGCGCGCGAGGCTGCCGGGCAATGGCGGGGCGATCAGCCCCGCGTCCCGCGGCGGCACGCGCCGTCAGGATTCATCCGGGCGCAGCTCCTGCCGGTAGCGCTTGTAGCGGGCGGAATAGCTCGCGGCGATCCGGTTCACCCCGGCGATCTCCTCGGGAGTGAGTTGCCGCACGATCCTGCCGGGCGAACCGAGCACCATCGACCCCTCGGGGATGACCTTGCCTTCGGTGATCAGCGAATTCGCGCCGATCAGGCAGTTGCGCCCGACCTTCGCCCCGTTCAGGATCACGCTCTTGATGCCGACGAGGCTGCCTTCGCCGACCGTGCAGCCGTGCAGCATCGCCATGTGCCCGACGCTCACGTTCCTCTCGAGCGTCAGCGGAAAGCCCGGGTCGGCGTGCAGGACGCAGCCGTCCTGTATCTGCGAGTTCTCGCCGATGGTGATGACCTCGCTGTCGCCGCGCACCACGCAGTTCCACCACACGCTCGCGTTGTCCTCCAGCACCACCGTGCCGATCACGACCGCGCCGGGCGCGATCCAGTAGTCGCCCTTGCACAGCACGCGCCGCTCGCCGAGGGAATACTTCATGACTCGCTCAGAGCAGCGGCACGATGAGCAGCGCCACGATGCTGATGATCTTGATGAGCGGGTTGACGGCCGGACCCGCGGTGTCCTTGTAGGGATCGCCCACGGTGTCGCCCGTCACGGCCGCCTTGTGGGCGTCGGAGCCCTTGCCGCCGTGGTTGCCGTCCTCGATGTATTTCTTGGCGTTGTCCCACGCGCCGCCCCCGGTCGTCATCGAGATCGCGACGAAGAGCCCGGTGACGATCGTTCCCATCAGCACGCCGCCGAGCGCCTTGACGCCCGCGCCGGGCCCCATCAGCCAGTTCATGCCGAGGGCGACCACGATCGGCACCAGCACCGGCAGCAACGACGGGATCATCATCTCCTTGATCGCCGCGCGCGTGAGCATGTCCACCGCGCGCGAATAGTCCGGCTTGGCGGTTCCCTCCATGATGCCCTTGATCTCCCTGAACTGGCGGCGCACCTCGACCACGACGGAGCCGGCGGCACGGCCCACCGCCTCCATCGCCATCGCGCCGAAGAGGTAGGGCACGAGCCCGCCGATGAAAAGTCCGATCACCACCGCCGGGTCCGACAGGTCGAACACGATCGGCTTGCCCGCCGCCTCGAGCGCGTGGGTGTAGTCCGCGAAGAGCACGAGCGCGGCGAGGCCGGCCGAGCCGATGGCGTAGCCCTTGGTGACCGCTTTCGTCGTGTTGCCGACCGCGTCGAGCGGATCGGTGATCGCCCGCACTTCCTTCGGCAGTTCGGCCATCTCCGCGATGCCGCCCGCGTTGTCGGTGATCGGGCCATACGCGTCGAGCGCGACGATGATGCCGGTCATGGAGAGCATCGCGGTCGCCGCGATGGCGAGCCCGTAGAGGCCCGCCATGTGGTAGGCCGCGTAGATGCTCGCGCACACGGCGATCACCGGCCATGCCGTCGCGCGCATCGACACGCCGAGGCCGGCGATGATGTTGGTGGCGTGCCCCGTGGTGGAGGCCGCGGCGACGTGGCGCACCGGGGCGAACTCCGTCGCCGTGTAGTACTCGGTGATCACCACCATGAGGGCGGTCAGCACGAGGCCCACCAGCGCCGCGCCGAGCAGTTTCAACGGCGTCAACTCCGGGTATTGCGCGCTGATGCCGCCCATCATGCCGTAGGTGACCGCGACGAAACCGATCGCCGCGATGACGCCCGAGACGATGACGCCCTTGTAGAGCGCGTTCATGATCTTCGAGCCCGGGCTCGCCTTGACGAAGTAGCAGCCGATGATCGAGGCGATTATCGACACGCCGCCGAGCGCGAGCGGATAGGTCGCCGCGAGGCCGGCGACCTCCGGCTTGGACAGGAGCAGCGCGCCGAGGAGCATGGTCGCGATGATGGTGACCGCGTAGGTCTCGAAGAGGTCGGCCGCCATGCCCGCGCAGTCGCCGACGTTGTCGCCCACGTTGTCGGCGATCACCGCGGGGTTGCGCGGATCGTCTTCCGGGATGCCGGCCTCCACCTTGCCCACGAGGTCGGCGCCGACGTCGGCGCCCTTGGTGAATATGCCCCCGCCCAGCCGCGCGAAGATCGAGATGAGCGAGCCGCCGAAGGCGAGGCCGATCAGCGGCTGCGCGATTTCCTTTATCGAGGCGCCGTGGGGGGCCGACCCGTGCAGGACCCAGAAAAACGCCGTCACGCCGAGCAGTGCGAGACCCACCACCAGCATGCCGGTTACCGCACCGCCCCGGAATGCGATGGTGAGCGCCGCGTTGAGGCCCTGCCGGGCCGCCTCCGCAGTGCGCACGTTGGAGCGCACCGACACGTTCATGCCGATGTAGCCGGTCAATCCCGAGAGGATGGCGCCGATCGCGAAGCCGATCGCGGTCGACCAGGAGCCCAGCGCGGCGCCGATCAGCACGAAGAGCACCACGCCGACGATCGCGATCGTCCTGTACTGGCGGTTGAGGTAGGCCGTCGCGCCCTGCTCGACCGCCGCCGCGATTTCGCGCATGCGCTCGCTCCCAGACGGCTGCGCCAGTATCCACCGGATCCAGATGCCGCCAAAGACGATGGCGATGACGGCGCACGCGAACGCAAACAGCAATCCCTGAGACATGTCAATTCCCCTTCGGTTGTTCGATCACCGGCGTCGCCGGCCGGCTGCCCCGCGCCGCCTCCCGGCCTCCGTCGGGCGGGGCATCGGGCGCACAGGTCCTTCCCTCGCATCCGCCCGGCGGGCGCGGGCGCGTTCAGATCCTGAACTCGCTCCCGAGCCGCTTCGCCACCGGCGCGTTCCTGAGCTTCACGTACGCCGGCAGCCCGTTGCGGTAGGGCGGGTAGTCCTCCCCGACGACAAGGGGCGCGAGATACCTGCGGCACTTCGGCGTGATGTGAAAGCCATCCGCGGTGATGAAGTCGCGCGGCATCATCTTCTCCGCGTTGGCGACGTCCTTCAGGTCGGCCACTCCGATCTCCCACCGGTAGGGCCTGCTCGATTTCCGCACGATGACGGGCATCACGCCGCTCCTGCCCTTCACGGCGAGTTCCACCGCCGCCTTGCCCACCGCGTAGGACTGCGCGACGTCGGTGCGCGACGCGACATGGCGCGCCGCGCGCTGCAGGTAGTCGGCCACCGCCCAGTGGTACTTGTGCTTGAGCCTGTCCTTCACCAGCTGGGCGAGGAGCGGCGCGACGCCGCCCAGTTGCGCGTGACCGAATGCGTCGCGCAGGCCGGACTCGGAGAGGAACTTGCCGTCGGGCCGGCGCAACCCCTCGGACGCGGCCACGGCGCAGTAGCCGTGACGGCGCACCGTGTCCTCCACGCGCGCGAGGAACCTGTCCTCGTCGAACTCGATCTCGGGAAACAGCAGCACGTGCGGCGCCTCGCCTTCGGACTCGGCGGCGAGCCCGCAGGCGGCCGTGATCCAGCCGGCGTGGCGGCCCATCACCGCGAGTCTGAAGACCCGGGTGGACGTGCGCCACATCGAAGCGACGTCGTAGCCCGCCTCGCGGATGCTCGTCGCGACGTACTTGGCGACCGATCCGAACCCGGGACAGCAGTCGGTCACCGCGAGGTCGTTGTCAACCGTCTTCGGGATCCCGATGCAAGAGAGCGGGTAGCCGTGCTCCCGCGCGAACTCAGACACCTTGAACGAGGTGTCCGCCGAATCGTTGCCGCCGTTGTAGAAGAAGTACCCGATATCGTGGGCCTGGAAGACTTCGATCAGGCGCTCGTACTGCGCGCGATGCTCGTCCGGGCCCTTCAGCTTGTAGCGGCACGAGCCGAATGCGCCGCCCGGCGTCCAGCGCAGCGCCTTCACCGCCGCCGCGGATTCACGCGAGGTATCGATGAGGTCCTCGGTGAGCGCCCCGATGATGCCGTCGCGTCCGGCAAGTACCTTCCCGATGCGCTCCCGGTGCCTGCGCGCGGTCTCGATCACCGCGCACGCGGTGGCGTTGATGGTGGCGGTAACGCCGCCGGACTGCGCGTAGAAAGCGTTTTTTCTGGCCATGATGCGGAATGCCGGGCAAGCCGGGCGCTATTCTACAGCACGCGAGCGCGGCGCGCGCGGCGCGGCGCCCCTACTGCCCGCCCAGCGCGGCGAACATGGCGTCGCGAACGCGCTCCACCGGGCCGGTCGCTTCTATGCTCACGTAGCGCGGCGGTCCCCTTTTCGAGCGCTCGACGTAATAGTCGACGAGCGGCCTCGTCTGGGCATGATACGTGGTGATCCGGCGCAGTATGGTCGGCTCGGCGTCATCGGCGCGCTGCACCAGGTCTTCCCCGGTCACGTCGTCCTTGCCCCGGACCTTCGGCGGGTTGTAGACGACGTGGTAGGTGCGTCCCGATGGCGGGTGCACGCGCCGGCCGGTGAGCCGCCGCAGCACCTCGTCATCGTCGATCCGGAATTCGATGACGAAGTCGAAGTCGAGGTCGGCCTCCTGCAATGCCCGCGCCTGCGGAATCGTGCGCGGAAAGCCGTCGATGATGTAGCCGTTGGCGCAATCGGCTTCCCTCACGCGCTGCTTGACGAGCTCGATCACGACGTGATCCGGCACGAGCTCGCCGCGGTCCATGTAGCGGCGCGCCTCGTTGCCGAGCGGCGTGCCGGCCTTGATCGCCGCGCGCAGCATGTCGCCGGTCGAAATCTGGGGAATGCGGTACCGGTCCATCAGGAACTGCGCCTGCGTACCCTTGCCCGCCCCGGGCATGCCCAACAGCATCACTTTCATCGCGATCTCCCGCGGCGGAATGTAGCATTTCCCGCGCGATCGCGCGGGAGGAAACGAGACGTTCAGCGAAGCAGCGCGCGCACCCGGTCCAGGTCGGCCGGCGTGTCCACGCCCGGACCGGCCGAACGCCGCGTGACGGCCACCGCGATGCGATACCCGTTCGCGAGCGCGCGCAGTTGCTCGAGCGCCTCGAAGCGTTCGAGCGCGGCGGGCTCGAGGCGCGCGTAACGGCGCAGGAATCCGGCGCGGTAGGCGTAGACGCCGAGATGCCGGTAGGCGGGCAGGCCCGCCGGCAGGCGCCGGATGCCGCCCGCGAAGGCGTCCCGCGCCCACGGCACCGGCGCCCGGCTGAAATAGAGCGCGTAGCCGGCGCGGTCGAGCACGACCTTGACCACGTTCGCGCTGGCGAACTCGCGCACCTCGCGGATGGGATGGCAGGCCGTCGACATCTGCGCCGCGCGACGCCGCGCGAGCCCGGTGGCGACGTCGCGGATGAGTCCGGGATCGATGAGCGGCTCGTCTCCCTGCACGTTGACGATGATGTGCCCGGCGGGGTAGCGGCGGCGCGCGGCGACTTCCGCGAGCCGGTCCGTGCCGCAGGCGTGACGGGCGCTCGTCATGACGAAGTCGTGCCCGAAGCGGGCGGCGGCCGCGGCGATCTCCGCGTGGTCGGTGGCGATCAGGACCTCCGCGGCGCCGCTGCGCCTCGCCCGGTCGGCGACGCGCACGACCATCGGCCGGCCGGCGATGTCGGCGAGCGGCTTGCCGGGAAAGCGGCGAGATGCGTGGCGAGCGGGGATGATGACCGAGAACTTCATCGGGAATCAGGATCCGGGACCCGGGATTCGGAGCGCCGCCGCGCGGCGTGAACGTGGCGGCTGGATCCTGAATCCGGAATCCTAGATTTCTTCCTCCGGCGGGAGTTTTCGCGCCTCCTCCTCCAGCATCACCGGAATGTCGTCCACCACCGGGTAGGCGAGCCGGCACGGGCGGCACACGAACTCCCCCGGGCTCTTGCGGTAGAGGAGGGGGCCCTTGCAGAGCGGGCAGACCAGCACGTCGAGCAGCTTGCTGTCCATGGCAGGCAGACCTGTCGGGGAAATCAGTGAAGCTCCGGCGCGCTCACGGCCGCCGCCCCGGCCCGGCGCCCGCCGCGGCGTCGAGCCGCCGGAGCACGAATTCGCCGAAACCCGCCGTCATCTCGGCCTCCACCGGCAGCACCCAGTGCGTTTCGCACCCGAATTCGCGGCATTTTACCGCATCCTTCTCGGTCATCACGACCGCTCCGGCACCGGGAAAATCGAGGTCGGCGGCCCGGAAGCGGTGATGGTCGGGGAACGGGTGAGCGACGAACGTGAGGCCAAGCCGCTGCAGGTGGCGGAAGAAGCGGTCGGGGTCCCCGATTCCGGCGACGGCGTGCAGCGGGCGGCCGCGCAGTTCACCGGGGAGGGCGCGATGCGATTCGTTCACGAGGTTGTAGAACTCCCCGCCCCGCAGCGTCATGCCGAAGCGCGGCACCCCCGCCGCGCGCGGGCCGCCCGGGGCGGGCGTCGCGTCATCGCCCTCGTTGACGACGATCGCGTCGACCGACGAGAGTCGCGACGGCGGCTCGCGCAGCGGCCCCGCCGGGAGGAGCCAGCCGTTGCCGAGGCCGCGCGCGGCGTCCACCACGCAAAGCTCCACCGTGCGCGCGAGCCCGTAGTGCTGCAGGCCGTCGTCGCTGATCAGGACGTCGCAGCGGGGCCGCGCGGCGAGCAGCGCGCCTGCCGCGGCGCGGCGGTCCGCGCCGGTCCAGGTCTCGCAGCCGCTGCGGCGCGCGATGAGCACCGGCTCGTCGCCGCAATCCGACGGGTCCGTGTCCGGTGTCACGCGGCAGGGCGCGGTGCGACGGCCCCCGTAGCCGCGGCTCACGATGCCCGGCTCGCGGCCTCGCGCGCGCAGGAAGTTCGCGAGCCACAGCACCGCCGGCGTCTTCCCGGTGCCGCCCACGCGCAGGTTGCCCACCACGACGACCGGCACCGGCAGCGTGAGCGCGGTAGCGAGGCCGTTCCGGTAGGCGGCCCGCCGCAGGCCGGCCGCCGCGCGAAAGAGGAGACTCAACGGGAAGAGCAGCGCGGAGACCGGGGTGACGCGTTCCCAGTGTGCGGCGAGCCAGCTCATGTGCGGGTGACCGGGGAACCGCGCGGCCCGCATGCGCCGCTCGCCGCGCTCCGGTCGGCGGTCAATTCGCGGCGGCCTGCGTGGTGAAGGTGATCCTGCCGTAGCCGGCCATGCGGGCCGCTTCCATCACGGTGATGACCGACTGGTGCGGGGCACGGGCATCGGCGCTGATGACGACGATCGGCTCCTTCATGGCGCCGCCGACGCGTTTCAGCTCCTGGCTCAAGGGCGCCGAGCCGCTTTGCGCCAGCGCCCGCTTGTTGACCGAGTAGTTGCCTTGCGCGTCGACCGCGACGTCGATCTGGTCGGCGCGCTCGGGCTGGCGCTCGGCTTCGGCGGTCGGCAGGTTGATCTGGAGCTCCGCGTATCGCGAGTAGGTGGTCGTGACCATCAGGAAGATGAGGATCACGAGCAGCACGTCGATCAACGGGATGAAGTTGATCTCGGGCTCTTCGCGGAACGCCCGCGGACGCAGTCTCATGCCTGGCGCTCGCCCTGCACGATCTCGACCAGCTTGATCGCCTGCAGCTCCATGTCGACCAGCATGGCGTCGACCTTGGAGCGGAAATGACGGTAGAAAATCATCGAGGGCACGGCGACCACCAGCCCGAAGGCGGTGTTGTAGAGCGCGATGGAAATGCCGTGCGCGAGCACCAGCGGATTGCTGCCCTGCGGCGTCTGCGAACCGAAGATCTCGATCATGCCGATGACCGTGCCGAAGAGCCCTAGGAGCGGCGCGATCGCGGCGATGGTGCCGAGCGTCGTGAGAAACCGCTCGAGGTCGATCGCGACGGAGCGCCCCGCCTCCTCGATCGCCTCCTTGACGATCGACGCCGGGCTCTTGACGTTCTTCAGCCCCGCCGCGAACACCTGGCCGAGCGGCGACCCGCCCGCCAGGCGCGACATCGACTGGGGCGAAACCCCGTTCTGGCGATACTCCTGCACCACCTGCGGCATGAGCTTCGGCGGCATCACGATGCCGGCGCGCAGCGACCACAGCCGCTCGCCGATGATCGCCAGCGCAATGACCGATGCGAGTATCAGCGGCCAGATCGGCCAGCCCGCCGCTTCCACGAGTGCGAACACGCGCTGCATCCCCCCTTGAAACTGGCCGTAATTTATCCGCGGATGCGGTTTTCAGCAAGTTGAAGTTCGGAATAGAATCGATCCATGGACGAGTGCGTCCCGGACACGGCAGGCGAGGCGCCGGCGCGGGTGATCTCGGTTGCGGAGCTCAATCGCGCGGCGCGGGGCGTGATCGAGCGCGAACTGCCGCTCGCCTGGGTGGCGGGCGAGATCTCCAACTTCAAGCGCTACGATTCCGGGCATGCCTATTTCACGCTGAAGGATTCCGCCGCGCAGGTCGACTGCGTGTTCTTCCGCCACCGCTCGCAGCTGCTGGGGTGGCAGCCGCAGGACGGCATGAAGGTCGAGGTGAGGGCGAGCCCGACGCTCTACGAGGCGCGCGGCAAGTTCCAGCTCGCCGTGGAGACGATGCGCCGTTCCGGCGTGGGCGCGCTCTACGAAGCGTTCGCGCGGTTGAAGGCGCGCCTGGAGCGCGAGGGACTGTTCGCGCAGGAGCGCAAGCGGGCGCCCCCACGCTGGCCAGGCCGGGTCGGAGTGGTCACCTCGCCGCAGGCCGCCGCGCTGCGCGATGTCCTGACGACGCTCGCGCGCCGCATGCCGGGACTGCCGGTGATCCTGTACCCGACGCCCGTGCAGGGCGAGGGCGCGGCCGCCTCGATCGCGGCGGCGATCGGTGTCGCGAGCGCGCGCGCGGAATGCGACGTCTTGATCGTGTGCCGCGGCGGCGGCGGCATCGAGGACCTCTGGGCGTTCAACGAAGAGGCCGTGGCGCGCGCGATCGTGGCGAGCGCCGTGCCGGTGGTGACCGGGATCGGGCACGAGACGGATTTCACCATCGCGGATTTCGCCGCGGACCTCCGGGCGCCGACGCCGAGCGGCGCCGCGGAACGCGTGAGCCCGGATCGCGTGGCACTGCGCCGCCAGGTGGCGCACTCCGCCGCCCGCCTGCGGCGCGCCGCGGCGCGGCGCCTCGAGGACCGGATGCAGCGCCTCGATTACCTGTCGCGGCGGCTCGCGCACCCGGGCGAGCGCATGCGGGCGCGGCTCGCCGAGCTCGGGCACCTCGCGCGCCGCCTCGCGGGCGCCGCGCGGCACGGCCTCGCGGGTCGCGCGTGGGGGGCCCGCGAACTCGCGGGGCGGCTCACCGCCGCGGCGCCCGATGTTGCCGCGCTCGCCGCGCGGAACTCGGATTTCGCCCGCCGGCTGCGGCAGGCGGCGCGCCGTCGCGTCGAGAGCGCCGGGGCCGCGGTCGCCGCGGCCGCCTCGCACCTCGGGCACCTCGACCCGCAGCAGGTGCTGGAGCGCGGCTACAGCATCGCGGAGACCGCGGCGGGTGCCATCGTCCGCGACGCCTCAAGACTCTCGGTCGGCGAGCCGTTGAACATACGGTTTGCCCGGGGCCGCGCCGGTGTCGAGGTAAGGCACAAGGAGTAGGATGAGCCCCGGGAGCACCCGCCGTGCCTACCGGGAGTGGTAATGGAAGACCTCGATTTCGCCCCAGCCCCGAAGAGCAAGATCTACGATCCAGCCGTCGCGATGACGTTCTTCAAGTCGGCCGGCACCGTCGAGAACGTCGGCAAGGGAAAGCCCTTTTTTTCCGAGAACGAGAAGCCCGGCGGGTTCTTTTCCCGGGGCGCGAAGATGTACCTGCTCGTCACGGGTGAAGTCGGGCTCACGGCGGGCAGCAAGGTGATCGGCACGGTGGGCAAGGGCGAGGTCTTCGGCGAGATGGCCTCCATCGGGCAGATGCCGCGCAGCGCCACGGCGGTGGCGCGGTCGGATTGCCAGGTGATCTCGCTCGACGAGAAGCAGTTCCGCAAGGCCATCGAGAAGGCGCCGGATTTCGCGCTGATGCTGATGAGCATGATCATCGAGCGGCTGCGCCACTCGATCACGCGGTTGACGGGCAGCAACGTGCGCTCCGACGACGAGACGCTCGGCAGGAGGAGCGTTTTCGACCGCAAGCTCCTCGCCGATCTCGAGCGCGAGTTCGAAGGGCATGCCCCGGTGCACGCGCCGAAGAACAAGGTGATCATGACCGAGGGGGAGGTGGGCGCGTTCATGTACGTGCTGCTCGAGGGGCGGGTCGGCGTGTCGATCAAGGGGCGCGTCATCGAGAAGCTCGGGGCGGGAGGCGTGTTCGGCGAGATGGCGCTCGTCGACAAGTCCCCCCGCATCGCCAGCGCCGTCGCGGAAACGGATTGCTCGATGCTGACGATCAACCGGCGCGATTTCCTCGTGTTCGTGAAGACCAAGCCGGACTTCAGCCTGTCGCTGCTGAAGGCGCTCGCAGAGCGGCTGCGCTACATCAACTCCCAGATAAGATGAAACCCCCGGCGCTTTCGCGGCGCCGCTTTCATTTTCGCGAGATACATTGGCGGGAAGCGAGAACGTGATGCCCGACGACGGTTCCCGGAGCCCGGCAGCGCACGGGGCCGACCGGGTGCGGCGGCGGCCGGAAGCGTTTGGCACGCGGGGTATGGTGGCCTCGGCGCACCCGCTCGCCGCCGCGACCGGCATCGCGGTCATCGAGCGCGGCGGCAACGCGTTCGATGCGGCGATCGCGGTCGCGGCGGCCGAAGGCGTGCTGCTGCCGATGAAGTGCGGGCTCGGCGGGGACGCGTTCGTGGTGCTGCACGACGCGAAGCGCGGCGAGACGCTCGCCATGAACGGCAGCGGCGTGGCGGCGGCCGGCGCCACCGTCGATTACTACGCGAGCCGCGGCCACCGCACGATGCCGTTGAAGGGCGTCCACTCGGTGAGCGTGCCCGGCGCGGTGAGCGTCTACGAGGAGTTCTGGAAACGCCATTGCACGCTGCCGTGGGCCGAGCTGTGGGCGCCGGCGATCCGGTTCGCCGAGGAGGGCGTGGCGATCACGGCGTACATCAGCGCGCAGATCGCCGCGGAAGCGCAAACGCTCGCGCGCTACCCGCATTCCGCCGCGCAGTTCCTGCCGAAAGGACGCGCTCCCGAAACCGGCGAACGATGGGCGGCGCCGGAGCTCGCGCGCACGCTGAAGGCCGTGGCGAAGGGGGGCGCGGAGGCTTTCTACCGCGGCGAGATCGCCGAGCGGATGCTCGCCTTCCTCGAACGCGAGGGCGCGCTCTTCGAGGCCGGCGATTTCGCCCGGCAGCAGGCCCTCGTCCATCGTCCGATCTCGACGGAGTACCGCGGGCTGAGGGTGTACGAGACCGCGCCGCCTTCCCAGGGGTTCCTCGTACTCGAGCAGTTGAACATCCTGGAGGGCTACGATCTCGCCCGGCTCGAGCCCTTCGGCGCCGAGCGCATGCACCTCCTCGTCGAAGCGAAGAAGCTCGCGTTCGCCGATCGCAACCGCTGCGCGGGCGATCCCGCGTTCGTCGACTGGCCGCTCGAGCGGTTCATCTCGAAGGAGCACGCGGCGCGGCGCCGCGGCGAAATCGATCCGCGCCGCGCGCGGGACGCGCAACCCGCGCTCGTGGCGGAGCACGGCGGCGATACGAGCTACTTCGCGGTCGCGGACGGGGCGGGCAACGCGGTGTCGTTCATCCACAGCCTGTCGAACTCGTTCGGCTCGGGTGTCGTCGCGGGCGACACCGGCGTGACCCTCAACAACCGCGCGGGACGCGGCTTCAGCGTCGATCCCGTGCACCCCAACGTGATCGCCCCGGGCCGGCGCACGATGCACACGCTGAACGCCTGGATGATCTTCCGCGACGGCGAGCCATGGCTCGTGGGCGGTACGCCCGGCGGCGATCAGCAGACGCAGTGGAACACGCAGATGGTGACGGGCGTGGTCGACCACGGCATGAGGCTGCCGGAAGCGGTCGAGGCACCCCGGTGGTACAGCTTTCCCGGAACCGATCCCGCGAGCCTCGGCAAGCCGCAGGTGGTGAGGATAGACGAGCGGGTGCCCGGGGCGAGCCGCAGCGCGCTCGCGGCGATGGGACATCGCATCGAGACGCTTCAGCCGTGGGGGGGCGGCGGCGCGGTGCAGTTGATCCAGTTCGACCGCAGCCGCGGCGTGCTGCGCGGGGCGAGCGATCCGCGGCCGGGCGGGCTCGCCCTGGGGCTTTGAGATTGCGGCTTTCCGGGGTAGATATTACGAATCCGGGTGGTCCCGGCCGCACATGCCATCGCGCGCGCCGGCGCAGCAATCAACGGATGGAAAGCCAGGACTGATCGACGGTCTCTGCGATACCGCGTACCGCCAGATCTTGGACCATGATCCGGGACGGCGGGATGAGGACAACCCCGCCATCGACGACGGCTACGACGGGGTTGTCCGCTCGCTTGTGCTCACGCAGTTTTTCGCGCACCGCCATAGGCAGAGGTAACGACGAATCGGCGTGCATTATGGCGAGTCGGCTCGAAGCGTTGGAAGCGGAAGCGATGGATCTGCCGCCGGAGGAGCGTGTGAAGCTCGCGGATCGACTCCTTGCCAGTGTCTTTGGCGACAACGATATCGAGGAAGCTTGGGCCTCAGAGGTCGAGCGTCGCGTCGCTGAGATTGAGGTGGGTCGCATCCAGATGGTCCCGGCCGCTGACGCGATCGCGCGCGCGTACGGCGATCAATAGGTGAATGCCATGAAGTTGGCCCGCATTGGCGACTGACGGTACCGGCGTTACTGACACGAGGAGCAACAATGAAATTGCCGAATGTCGCGCGCGCCTTCGTTGACATCGCGAGACTCAGGGACTAGTGCCATGAAACCACTGGACGTTGTCGCTCTGACTGAGGGCCTGCCGCAAAAAGGCCTGACCAAGAGGCAGGTCGGAACGATCGTCGAGTTGCTCGCGCCACAGGTTTACGAAGTCAAGTTCAACGACCTTGACGGCAAGACGTACGCAACCGCCGCAGTGCCGGAGAGGCAACTGATGTGGCTATTGCACGAACCTGCGGCGGCTTGATGGCGGTCCGTAGCTCCCGCCAAGGGGGACTACCTCGACACCGCCCCGCTGTTCTTCAACCGCCAGGGCAAGGCGTTCAGCGAAACGGCGTTCAACTCGGTCTGGCAGCGCGCCACCCGCGCCGCCGGCTTCGGCAAGCACGGGCTGCACTTTCACGACCCGAAGGCCAAGGCCGTTTCCGACAGCCCGAACCTCGACGACGCGATGGGGCGCGGTGGGCATGTTGACCCGCGCCCGACGCGCCGCGCCTACCGCCGCAAACCGTCCAGGCACGCTCACGAGAGCTCAGTTGCCGATGTTTGCCCGCCTGATCACCGGCGCCCATTTCCCGGTCTCGGACTGGATGAACGCGGCATAGTCGGCCGGCGACGTCGGCGTCGACTCGATACCGCGGGCGGCGAGCTGGCCGGCGATCTCCGGCTGCCTCAGGACCGAGACGAGATCCCGGCTCAGCCGCTCGACGACTGCCCCCGGCACGCCGGCCGGCGCGAGGAGCCCGTACCAGTTCGTCGCCACGTAGCCCTTCACGGTTTCGCCTATCGTCGGCACGGCCGGCAGCGCGGGTGAACGCTTCCCGCCCGTGACGGCAATGCCGCGTACCTTTCCCGACTGCACGTGCGGCACCACGGTCGATATCACCGCGAAGAAGCTCGGCACGTGACCCGCCAGGAGATCCGTGATGGCGGGACCACCGCCCTTGTAGGGAATGTGGTTCATCCTGACTCCGGTCATGGCCTCCAGCAGTTCGGCCGCCAGGTGTCCGGGGCTGCCCACGCCCGCGCTGGCGTAGTTCAACCGGCCCGGTTTTGTCCTGGCGAGAGCGACGAACTCGTCGAGGTTCTTCGCCGCGACGCCCGGGTGGGTGATGATGATGTTCTGCAGGGTGACCATCAATCCGATCGGCGTGAAGCTCTTCAACGGGTCGTAGGGCAGCTTCTGGATGGCCGCGCTGATGACGAGCCCGCCGATATGGCCGAACGCGACGGTGCGCCCGTCGGGCTCGGCACGGGCCACCATGTCGAGGGAAATCGTGCCGTTCGCGCCGGGCCGGTTGTCGACCACGACCTGCCTGCCGAGCGCTTCGGAGAGTTTCGGCTGGATCACCCGCGCCACGAGGTCGGTCGCCCCGCCCGGGGGGAAACCCACGATGAGCCGTACCGGCCTTATCGGCGCCCATTCGGCGGCAGGGGCCGCGGGCGCGGGGACGAGCATGCCGATGCCCGCCACAGCGAGAACGCCGCGGATCAGAGCCATGCCGGGTCGTTTCATCCAGTGCGTCTCCATCGATATTCCCGGGCGGATCGGCTCCCGCCTGCGGGTTCGCGCCGCAGGCGCCGCTAGCTTACCAGCAACGCCTCCAGCTCCCGCCTCAGGTATTCGAGCACCATCTCCGGCAGGTCCGCCGACAGGCAGTCGAACTCCGTCACGTCCTGCATGGAGCGCAGCCAGGTGAGCTGGCGCTTCGCGAGCTGGCGCGTGGCGGCGATGCCCTGCTCGCGCAGCGCCCCGGCGCCGATGCGCCCCTCCAGATAGTCCCACGCCTGCCGGTAGCCCACGCAGCGCATGGATGGCATGCCGGGCTCGAGCCCGTACTCCTCCCGCAGCTGCTTCAATTCCGCGGCGAGGCCCCGCTCCAGCATCTCGTCGAAGCGGGAGGCGATGCGCTGATGCAGCACCTCGCGGTCGCTCGGCACGAGCGCGATCCGGATGGGCGTGTAGGGGAAGTAGACGTACTTGGGCTTCTTCAGAAGCTCCGTCATCGGCTTGCCGGCGATGTAGTAGATCTCCAGCGCGCGCTGGATGCGCTGGGCATCGGTGGGCGAGAGGCGCGCGGCGGTTTCGGGGTCCACCTGCGCGAGCCTCGCGTGCACGCCCGGCCAGCCCTGCTCCTGCGCCATCGTGTCGATCACGAGCCGGATCACCGGGTCGGCTTGCGGCAGGTCGTTCAGGCCCTCGGTCAGCGCCTGAAAGTACATCATCGTGCCGCCAACCAGCAGCGGGATGCGGCCCCGCTCCGTGATCTCGCGCATGAGCGCGAGGGCATCGTCCCGGAAGCGGGCGGCGGAATAGGTTTCGTGCGGCTCGATGACGTCGAGCAGGTGGTGTGGTGCGGCGGCGAGGGCGCGCGCGTCGGGCTTCGCCGTGCCGATATTCATGCCCTTGTAGATCTGCGCCGAGTCGACGCTGATGATCTCGCACGGCAGGTTTGCGGCGAGCGCCAGCGCGACCGCGGTCTTGCCGCTGGCGGTGGGGCCCATCAGCAGGATGGCCGGTGGCGACTTCGGGTGATGAGTGATCATCCCTCACGCCTTTCCGATCGCTCACCGGCCCCGCATGAACAACCGGTCGAGTTCCGCGAGGGTGATCTGCCGCCACGTCGGCCGGCCGTGGTTGCACTGGCCCGAGCGCTCGGTCCCCTCCATCTCGCGCAGCAGCGCGTTCATCTCCGGCACGGTCAACCGGCGATTGGCGCGCACGGCGGCGTGGCAGGCCATCGTCGCGAGAAGTTCGTTGCGCCGCTCGGTCAGGACGCGGCTCGCGCCGTACTCGCGCAGTTCGCGCAGCACGCCGTGGGTGAGCGCGCGCGCGTCGGCGTCGGCGAGCGCGGCCGGCAATGCGCGCACGACGAGCGTCGCGGGCGAGGCCGGCGCCACGTCGAAACCGATTTCCCGCAGCGCGTCGCGGTTCTCCCCGGCCGTCGCGACATCGAGCGCATCCGCGGAAAAGGTGACCGGCACGAGGAGCGGCTGCATCGGAATCGCCCGGGCGTCGAGCGCTTCCTTGAGCGCCTCGTAGGTCGTGCGCTCGTGCGCGGCGTGCATGTCCACGATGACGAGCCCGTGCTCGTTCTGGGCGAGGATGTAGATCCCGGCGAGTTGCGCCAGTGCGTAGCCGAGCGGCGCCCCCATCGCATCCTCCGGCCGGGGCGGCGCCTCCGCGGCGCCGCCCGCGCTCCGTCCGAAGAGCCGCTCGTAGAAGGCGGAGGGCTCGGCGAGCCCGAGGGCCATGCTCTGCCGCGGCTCGGCGGGCCCGCCCGTGCCCGCGATCACCGCGCCCGCCGCCGCCGGAACGGCGGCCGCGGCAGCCGCGGCGGGCGCGGCCCCCGCGACCGGGCCCGCCAGCGCCCGGTTCAGCGTGTGGAAGATGAACTGGTGCACGGCGTGCGAATCGCGAAAACGCACCTCGGTCTTGGCGGGATGAACGTTGACATCGACCTGCCGCGGATCGATCTCGAGGTAGAGGACGTAAGCGGGGTGACGGTCGTGGTGCAGAACGTCCTGGTACGCCTGGCGGATCGCGTGCGCGGCAAGCCGGTCGCGCACGAATCGCCCGTTCACGAAAAAATACTGCCGGTCGCGGCCGCTTCGCGCATGCGCGGCACGGCCGATCGCCCCGCCGAGCCGCAGTCCCGGTGCGCTGCTCTCCACGGGGAGCGCCGCCGCCTGGAACTCGCCGCCGATCAATGTCCTGATGCGCTCGGTGAGCGGCTGCGGCGGCAGGGTCGCGACCGCGCGCCCATTATGATGGAGGGTGAACCCCGCATCGGGCCTCGCGAGCGCGATGCGCCGCACCGTCTCCTCGCAATGCGCGAACTCGGTCGCCTCGGACTTCAGGAACCGGCGCCGGGCCGGCGTGTTGAAGTAGAGGTCGAGCACTTCGACGCTCGTGCCCTTCGCGAGGGCCGCGGGCGCCGCCCTCGCGATCTCCGCGCCGCATGCCGCTACGGCCCACGCGTGCCTGTCTCCCGGGCGCCGGCTCGACAGGGTGAGACGGGAGACCGCCGCGATGCTGGCGAGCGCCTCTCCCCGGAAGCCGAGGCTTGCCACGCGCTCGAGGTCTTCGAGCGAGGCAATCTTGCTGGTGGCGTGCGGGGTGAGTGCCAGCGCCAGTTCCTCGCGCGCAATTCCGCCGCCGTCGTCGATGACGCGTATCGACTTCGTTCCGCCGCCCGTCAGGTGCACGCTGATCTCGCGCGCCCCGGCGTCCAGGCTGTTCTCCAGCAGTTCCTTCAGCGCCGAGGCGGGCCGCTCGATCACTTCTCCCGCGGCGATCTGGCTGACGAGGGGCTCGGGCAGGACCCGGATGGACGGCATGGCGCGATTATATAAGGCGCCGCAGACGGGAAACGGGCGACGGGAGACAGGAGAGGGTCTGACTGCCGTGAGCCGTGAGCCGTCGCTCGTCCCCGGTCTCCAGTCCCGAGTCTCCTGTCTCCCTGATCCGGGCTTACGTCAGTCGGCCCGGATGTTCGCTTCCTTCGCCACCCGCGCGGTGCGCGCGAACTCGCTCTTGAGGTACGCGAGGTGTTCCCCGGGCGTGCTGCCGACGGGGTCGATTCCCTGGCCGATCATGCGCTCCTTCACGTCGGGCAACCGCAGGACCCTCGCGACTTCGGCGCTGATCCGGGCACCGAGATCACGGGCGATCGCGGAAGGCGCGTAGAGCCCCGACCAGGTGGCGACGTCGAAGCCCGGCATGCCGGATTCGGCCACCGTCGGGTACTCGGGAGCGAGCGGCGAGCGCTTCGGGCTGGAGATCGCAAGGGCGCGCACCCTGCCGGACTTCACGAACGGCAGGACCGCCGAGATGTTCGAGAACATGAACGGTATCTCGCCGCCGAGGATGTCCGCGATCGCGGGGTTCTCCCCCTTGTAGGGCACGTGGACGAGCTTCACGCCGAGCGAGAGGCTCAGCAGTTCCATCGCGAAATGCTGCGTCGCCCCGATGCCGCCCGATGCGTAGGAGAGGTTCGCCGCGTTCGCCTTCAGAAACGCCGTGAACTCACCGAAGCCGCGCGGCGGCAGCGACGGATGCACGACGAGGAGCAGCGGTGTCGAGCCCATGATCGACAGCGCCGCGAAATCCTTGAAGGTGTCGAAATTCACCTTGCGCAGGATGAGGGGCGCCGCCACCACGCTCGTCTGCGGCGCAACGAGGAGCGCGTAACCGTCGGGCGCCGCGCGCGCGACGAGTTCCGCGGCGATCGTGCCGCTCGCGCCGGGCCGGTTCTCGACCACGACCTGCTGGCCCCACGTCTCGGAGAGTTTCTGCGCGACGATGCGCGCGTTGATGTCGGTCGCGCCGCCGGGCGGGTAGCCGACGAGGAAGCGCACGGGCCTGGCGGGATAACCCTGCGCGTGCAGGATCGGCGCGGCGAACACCGCGGCCGCGAACAGCAGCAGTGCGTGGAACGGGGATCGCATGGAGACTCCGCGGAATTTCGACGGTGCCGGCACATGATAGCACCGGCTCATCACGGCGCACGCAGGCAGTTACAATGCTGCCGGCCACGATACACCGCGACGCTCACTTATAATGCGGCCTGCCGTACTACCGGGAAAGTCATGCCACTCATCATAGGGGTCCCGAAGGAAACGGCCGCGGGCGAGAAGCGGGTCGCCACGGTGCCGGAGGTCGTTGAAAAGCTCGTCAAGCTCAACTTCGGCGTCCTCGTGCAGTCCGGGGCGGGCGAACACGCGAACTTCAGTGACGAAGCGTACCGTGCCGCCGGCGCGAGCATTGCCGGCACGGCGGCCGAGCTCTGGGCGGGAGCCGATATCGTATTCAAGGTGCGCGCCCCGAGCGCCGGCGAAGCGGATCGGCTGCGCGAGGGCGCCACGCTCGTGTCCTTCGTCTGGCCGGCGCAGAACCCGGAACTCCTGCAACGGCTCGCGGCGAGGAAGGCGACGGTGCTGGCGATGGACAGCGTGCCGCGCATCTCGCGCGCGCAGAAGCTCGATGCGCTCTCCTCGATGGCGAACATCGCGGGCTACCGTGCGGTCATCGAGGCCGCGCACTGCTTCGGGCGCTTTTTCACTGGCCAGATCACCGCGGCCGGCAAGGTGCCGCCCGCCCGGGTGTTCGTGATCGGCGCGGGCGTCGCGGGGCTCGCCGCGATCGGCGCCGCGTCGGGCCTGGGTGCCATCGTGCGCGCGAACGACACCCGTCCCGAGGTGGCCGACCAGGTGAAGTCGATGGGCGGCGAGTTCGTGAACGTGGACTACGAGGAGGAAGGCGGCGGCGCCGGCGGCTACGCGAGAGTCATGAGCGAGGGGTTCCTCAAGGCGCAGGCCGCCGTCTTCGCCAGGGAGGCGAAGGATGCCGACATCATCATCACCACCGCGCTCATCCCGGGCCGGCCCGCCCCGAAGCTCATCACCGCGGCGATGGTGCGCTCGATGCGGCCCGGCAGCGTCATCGTCGATCTCGCGGCCGAGCAGGGCGGCAACTGCGAGCTCACCGTTGCGCACGAAGTGGCGGTGCACGGCGGCGTGACGATCATCGGCTATTCGGATCTCCCCAGCCGGCTCGCCCGCCAGTCGAGCACGCTCTACGCGACGAACCTGCTGCGGCTGACCGAGGAGCTCTGCAAGGGCAGGGACGGCGCGCTCCATGTCGACATGGAAGACGAAGTGATTCGCGGCACGACGGTGGTGAAGGAGGGGGCCGTCACGTGGCCGCCTCCCGCGCCGCGGCTTTCCGCGGCGCCACCCGCGGCGGCCAGGGCCGCGGCGACGACGCCCGTGATCCGGAAGGGGCACGGCGAGGCGGGCGGGCCGGCCTCGGCGAGGGCGGTCGCGATGCTCTTCGGCGCCGGCGCGACGCTCTTCTGGATGATCGGCGCCTACGCCCCGCCCTCCTTCCTCGGCCACTTCACGGTGTTCGTGCTCGCCTGCTTCGTGGGCTACATGGTGGTGTGGAACGTGACGCCGGCCCTGCACACGCCGCTCATGAGCGTCACCAACGCGATCAGCAGCATCATCGCCATCGGCGCGCTGGTGCAGATGGCGCCGCCGCTGGCCGCGGCAGCCGGGCAGGACCGGCCGGAGGCATGGATACTGGGGCTCGCCGTCGCGGCCCTCGCGCTCACGTCGATCAACATGTTCGGTGGCTTCGCCGTGACGCGGCGCATGCTGCAGATGTTCAGGAAGTAGCATGTCGCAGACACTGGCGGCGGTGTCCTACCTCGGCGCCGCGATACTCTTCATCCTGAGCCTCGGGGGATTGTCGAATCCCGAGACCTCGCGGCGCGGCAACCTCTACGGCATCGTCGGCATGGCGCTCGCCGTGCTGGCGACGGTGTTCGGCCCGCGCGTGACGCCCGCCGGCTACGCGTGGATCCTCGCGGCGATGGTCGCGGGCGGGGCCGTCGGCCTGTATGCGGCGCGCATCGTGCGGATGACGCAGATGCCGGAACTCGTCGCCCTGATGCACAGTCTCGTCGGCCTCGCCGCCATGCTGGTCGGGTTCGCCAACTACATCGACCCGGCGGCGGCGGGCGCGTACGCGGGCGCCGAAAAGGCGATCCACGAAATCGAGATCTATGTCGGCATCCTGATCGGGGCGGTCACCTTTTCCGGCTCGGTGATCGCCTTCGGCAAGCTCTCGGCGAAGATCAGCGGCAGGCCGGTGCTCCTGCCCGGGCGACACTGGATCAATCTCGCGGGGCTGCTCGTGGTCGTCTGGTTCGGCTGGCGCTTCGTCGGCTCGCCGGGCGTCGCCGAGGGCATGACGCCGCTCGTCGTGATGACCGCCGTCGCGCTCCTTTTCGGCGTGCACATGGTGATGGCGATCGGCGGCGCGGACATGCCGGTGGTGGTGTCGATGCTGAACAGCTACTCGGGGTGGGCGGCGGCCGCGACCGGTTTCATGCTCTCGAACGATCTCCTGATCGTGACGGGGGCGCTGGTGGGATCGAGCGGCGCGATACTCTCGTACATCATGTGCCGGGCGATGAACCGGCAGTTCGTCTCGGTCATCGCGGGCGGGTTCGGCACCGAAGGCGGGGCCTCCGCCGCGAGCGGCGGCCCGCGGCCCGCGGGCGAGGTGACCGCGGTGTCGGCGCTCGAGACCGCGGAGCTGCTGCGCGAGGCGAAGAACGTCATCATCGTGCCGGGCTACGGCATGGCGGTCGCGCAGGCGCAGCACACGGTGTACGAGATCACGAAGTTCCTCCGCGAGAAGGGCGTCAACGTCCGCTTCGGCATACATCCGGTCGCGGGCCGCATGCCGGGTCACATGAACGTGCTGCTGGCGGAAGCGAAGGTGCCTTATGACATCGTGTTCGAGATGGATGAACTCAACGAGGATTTCCCCGCCACCGACGTCGCGATGGTCATCGGCGCGAACGATATCGTCAACCCGGCGGCGCAGGACGACCCGACGAGTCCGATCGCCGGGATGCCGGTTCTGGAAGTGTGGAAAGCGAAGACCTCGATCGTGATGAAGCGCAGCATGGCTTCCGGCTACGCGGGGGTGGACAACCCGCTCTTCTACAGGGAGAGTAACCGCATGCTCTTCGGCGACGCGAAGAAGACGCTCGACGAGGTGCTGGCGGCCCTGAAGGGCTGATGGTCGCGGATATCGCGCGTCACCTCCTGCCACCTGCCCGGTTTGTCGCGGCCCTCTCCGCGACGATCATCCGGATGCGCGCGGTGTGCAGGTTGGGGATACCGGGGAATCCCCGGTGCGCTTGCGCGTGTTGCCGGCGCCCGGGACGAGGTCATCGACACGCCAGCGCCACGACAGCGGGGGATAGAGGCGCGGGTCGCTGCGGACCGGGGGCACGAGCCCGGAAGCGGAAGCCCGCGCGCTCGCCCCGACCACGGTGCCGCCGTTGTCGCTCCGCGCGGTTCTTCTCGTTCCGGCGCCGCGCGCGCCGCCTACCGGGTTCCCGCCTTCGCGGGAACGACGGAACCGGGGTGGTTCAGTGTTTCCCTGGACGCAACCCGCTCGCGCGAGAGCGGCGGATTCTTCGCGAAGTAGCGCTTGATCCCCGTGAAGAGCGCCTCGGCCAGCTGTTCCTGATAGGCCTCGCTCTTCAGCCTGCGCTCCTCGCGCGGGTTGCTGATGAACGCGGTCTCCACCAGGATCGAGGGGATGTTGGGGGCCTTCAGCACCGCGAAGCCCGCCTGTTCGACGTTCGTCTTGTGCAGGTCGTTGATGCCGCCCAGTTCGTCGAGCACCACGCGCCCGAGCCTGAGGCTGTCGTTGATCTGCGCGGTGAGCGAGAGATCGGCGAGCGTCATCGCGAGGTAGCGGTCCTTGCCCTCGAGGTTGACGCCGCCGATCAAATCGGCGTCGTTCTCGCGCTTTGCCAGCATGCGCGCGGCGACCGATGTCGCGCCGTTCTCGGACAGGGCGTACACGGACGAGCCCCTGGCGTCCGGCCGTATCCACGCGTCGGCGTGCACGGACACGAAGAGGTCGGCACGTACCCGGCGCGCCTTTTCCACCCGCACGTGCAGCGGCACGAAGTAGTCGCCCTCGCGCGTGAGCACCGCGCGCATGTTCGGCTCCTGGTCGATGCGCGCCTTGAGCCTGCGCGCGATCGCGAGCGTCACGTCCTTCTCGTTGGTGCCCCCGCGCCCGCGCGCGCCGGGATCCTCGCCGCCGTGACCGGCATCGAGCGCCACGATGACGAGACGCCGGGGGTCCAGCTGCTCCGCCGGGGGCGGCGGGACGGGTTTCGCGCCGGCCGGCGGGCGCTGATCGCCCGCCGCGGGCGTTGCCGGTGGCGCCTCCCCGCGTTGCCGGGCCTGGTGCCGTTCCAGGAAAGCGAGCAGGGGGTCGGGCGGCACGAGCGGGTAGATGTCGAGCACGAGCCGGTGGCCGTAGTCGCCGATCGGCCCGAGCGCGAAAGCCTGCGGCTTCACCTCGCTCTTCAGGTCGAAGACGAGCCGCGCGACGCCCGGGCGGAAGCGGCCGATGCGCGTGCCCTTCACGTACGGGTCGTTTGCGCCGACCTTTTCGGCCAGGCCGGTGAGGGTTGCCGTGATCTCCACGCCTTCGAGGTCGAGCACCAGCCGGTCGGGATCCTTCAGCGTGATGAGCGTGTGCCGGATCGGCGTCTCGCTTTCCAGCGTGACCCGCGTGTAGTCGAGCGCCGACCACACACGCACCGAGGAAACCTGTATGCCGGCGGCGCGCCCCGCGGTGGCCGCAAGGAGACCCGGGAAAGCGGCAAGGAGGAGGAGCAGGGCGAGGCGCATCCGCACGGCTCGCGCGCCGCGCAGGGAAGGTGCTACTGCCGGAGCCTTTCCAGACACCGCTCGCCTGCCTCCGATCCGGATCGCAATACCGCCTGCCTGCCCGGGCCTGGCACCGTCAGTTCGATCTCCAGGTCGGCGGGAGGAAGCGTCCCCGCCGCCTTCTCGGGCCACTCGATCAGGCAGACGGCGTCCGGGTTGAAACACTCCTCCAGCCCGGCGTCATTCAGTTCGCTCGGATCAGTGAAACGATAAAAATCAAAGTGATAGAAGTATAACCTAGAAAGTTCGTAAGGTTCAACCACGGTGAACGTTGGGCTCTTCACCCGGCCGGCATGGCCCATCGCCCTCAGGATTCCGCGAACGAGCGTGGTCTTGCCGCTACCAAGCTCCCCGGTAAGCGCGACGATCATTCCGCCGGTGAGCCCGGGAGCGAGCATGGCCCCCAGGGCGAGGGTGTCGGCTTCGGCGGGGAGGTAACGGGTCAGATTCGGCACCGGGCGATTATGATGGAAGGCGACGGAGATGCCTTGCCACAGAGAGGCAGAGGCCGCGGCGAATTGAATGGCAGTGCCCCTGTGTTCCCCGTGGCTCTTCTGGCGAGCGAACCGAGATGCTGGAGCACCCATCACCGATCGCGGATCCCCGGTCACTCGTCGACCTCGCGGGGCGGATCAGGTCGTGGGGTGCCGAACTGGGGTTGCAGCAGGTCGCGATCGCCGATTGCGAACTCGCCGAGGCCGAAACGCGCCTCCTCGACTGGCTCGCCAGGGGCCGGCACGGGGACATGGATTACCTCGAGCGGCACGGCACGAAGCGATCCCGTCCCGCCGCTCTCGTCCCCGGGACGTTGCGCGTCGTCACGGCGCGGATGAACTATTTCCCGCCCGGCGCGCGCGACGCGGAGGAGGTGCTGGCCGACGGCAGCCGGGCGTTCGTTTCACGCTACGCGCTCGGGCGCGACTACCACAAGCTTCTCCGCGCGCGCATGCAGAAGCTCGCGGACCGCGTGACCGAAGAGGTCGGCGAGTTCCGTTATCGCGTCTTCACCGACAGCGCACCGGTGATGGAGGTGGAGCTGGCGGCGAAGGCGGGACTCGGCTGGCGCGGCAAGCACACGCTGCTCCTCGACCGAGAGGCGGGCTCGTACTTCTTCCTCGGGGAGCTCTACACCGACCTGCCGCTGCCGGTGGACGCACCGCAGTCCGGGCACTGCGGAACGTGCGCGAAGTGCATCGAGGTTTGCCCCACGCGGGCGATCACGGCACCGTACGAGCTCGACGCGCGCCGCTGCGTCTCGTACCTGACGATAGAACACAAGGGCGCAATCCCGGTGGAACTGCGCCCCTTGATGGGAAACCGGGTGTACGGCTGTGACGATTGCCAGATCGTTTGCCCGTGGAACCGGTTCGCGCGGCCGAGCGGGGAGCCGGACTTCGCGGTGCGAAACGGCCTCGACGACGCGACGCTCGTGGAGCTTTTCGGGTGGAGCGAGGCCGAATTCAACGAGCGCCTCGCAGGGAGCGCGATCCGGCGGATCGGCTACGAGCGGTGGCTCAGAAATCTCGCGGTGGGGCTGGGCAACGCGCCCGGATCCGACGCCGTCATCGCCGCCCTGCGTGCCCGGGCCGGTCACCCTTCCGAACTCGTACGGGAGCATGTGCGCTGGGCACTGGGGCGGCACGGCTTTTTCCCGTGAGAGCGGACTCGATCTCCCGGCCTCCCGGCCCCTTCGGGCGCTGGCGCGGCATATACTACTTGGCGCGCAAGGCGCACGAAGGTGACCGGCCGGCGCCGCGGGCCGCCGTCGAGCCCAAGGAGAATCGCGTGATCACGGACGCACAAGTCCACATCTGGAACGCCAATACTCCCGAGGAGCCATGGGGCCCGGGGGCGGAATCACACCTTTCCGATCCCATGCCAGCCGAGCGCATGCTCGGGCTGATGGACGAGGCCGGAATCGACCGCGCCATCATTTCCCCGGCCGGTGTCGCTCCGAACCGTAGCCCCGCCTGTGCACAGGCCGCCGCCGCCCGGTACCCGAAGCGCTTTCGCGTCATGGCGTGGTTCGTTCCCGCGCTGCCCGAGCAATGGAAACTGTTGCGGCGCTGGCTGGATCAGCCCGGCGTGTGCAGCCTGCGCCTGTCGATGAACGAGCCCGAGCATCGGAAAATGTTTGCCGAAGGCGCCTTCGAACCGGTGTGGAAGGCGTGCCTGGACCAGGACATGGCGATCGCCGTCTGGACGCGCAGCGGCCCGGCCCTGATGGAGCCGGTACTGGAGAGATATCCGAATCTCACTTTCATCATCGACCACTTCGCCTGGGCCGTCCCGGGCGAGACCCGCGAGAGCAAGGTGCAGGCCATGATCGCGCTGGCGCGCTTTCGCAACGTGCAGGTCAAGGTGTCGTCCCTGCCGCTGGTGTCGGGTAGCCAGCCGCCGGAGTACGAAGACCTGCATCCGCTGATCAGGCGCGTGCACGCCGCCTATGGCGCCGAGCGCCTGATGTGGGCCTCGGACCAGACCCAGACGATGGGCAAGAGACGCGGGACCTATGCGCAGAATGCCGGCATCATCCGCGAGTATGCCGCGGCCTATCTGCCGGCGGCCGACGTTAAGGCGATCATGCACGGCACGGCAACGAGGGTATTCAAGTGGCCGGTGCAGTGAGTCGAGCGGGCGGTCACGGAAGGGAGGCGGTCGGAGGAGGGATATGACACGGATTACCCATCAGGGATCGGGGATCGCGCTTCTCCTGCTTGGCCCCTGCGCCGCCGCCGGCGCGGCGGCCCCGGATCATTTCCCGAGCCGCCCGATCCGCTTCGTCACCGCCGCGGTCGGTGGCGGCAACGATTTTTCGGCGCGGATCATCGCGCAGGGGTTGGCGGTCAATCTCGGCCAGCAGGTGATCGTGGACAACCGCGGCGGCTCGCACATTCCGCAGCTCACCGTCTCGAAGGCCACGCCCGACGGCTACACGATCCTCGTGCAGAACAACACGGTGTGGGTCGCGCCGCTCCTCGAGAAGGTCGCCTACGATCATTTCCGGGAACTCGTACCCATCACGCTTACCGCCCGGACGCCGAACATCCTGGCGGCGCACCCATCGCTGCCCGCCACCTCGGTGAAGGATCTGATAGCCGCGGCGAAGGCCGCCCCCGGCGAGATCAACTACGCCTCGGGCGTCGTCGGCTCCTCGAATTTCATCGCCGCGGAGCTCTTCAAGGCAATGGCGGGCGTGAACCTCACGCGCATCGGCTACAAGGGCTCCGGTCCGGCGTTGATCGACGTGATGGCGGGACAGGTGAAGCTCATATTCTCGACGACCACTTCGACCTGGATCCACGTCAAGTCCGGCAAGCTCAAGGCACTCGCCATCACCAGCGCCGAACCGTCGCCCCTCGCGCCGGGCCTGCCCACGATCGCCGCCTCGGGCGTGCCGGGCTACAGCGCGGAGGCGATCTACGCCGTGTGGGCGCCGGCGCGAACGCCGCGGCCGATCCTCGCGCTCCTCAACCGGGAGATCGTCAAGGTGCTGACGGCGCCGCAGGTGCGCGAACGCTTCTTCGGCGCGGGCGCGGAAGTCGTCGCCAGCACGCCGCAGGCTCTCGCGGCGGAGATCAGGTCCGAGACGGAGCGCCTCGACAGGGTGTTCCGGAACGCGGGCATACGGGTGAACCGATGATGCGCGTCGCGGGATACTCCGCCCTGCTGCTGCTCGCTTGCCTGGTGGCATCCCCTCTCTCGCGCGGACAGGGGACGTCATGGCCGCAGCGCCCCGTGCGCGTCGTCGTGCCGCTTGCGCCCGGGGGCAGCGTCGACACGGTCGCGCGCTACGTGTCGGCGCGCCTGTCGGCGCACTTCGGCCAGCAGTTCATCGTGGACAACCGCGCGGGCGCCGGCGGGGTCGTGGGCAACGCGATCGTGGCGGGCGCCGAACCGGACGGCTACACGCTTCTCATGATCTCCGGCGGTTACGCCGGGACCGCCGCGCTGCACGAAAAGCTGCCCTACGACCCGGTCAAGGACATCGCGCCGGTCGCGCTGATCGCTTCGGGGCCGCTCTGGCTCGCCGCGTACCCCTCGGTCGCCGCGACCGATACGAAGCGGCTGATCGAACTCGCGCGCGCGAAGCCGGACAACCTCAATTACGGGTCCGGCGGCGCCGGGACGTTCACTCACCTCACGATGGAGCTTTTCTGCCAGATGACCGGCGCCCGCATGGTCCACGTGCCCTACAAGGGCGGCGGGGCGGCGATCGCCGATCTCCTCGGCGGGCGGCTGCAGCTCTACATGGCGCCGGGACCGCTGGTGATCGCGCACGTGAAAGCCGGGAAACTCCGCGCGCTGGGCGTCACCAGCGAGAAGCGCGCGCGCGCCGCCCCGGAGGTCCCCACGATCGCCGAGACCGTGCCGGGCTACGTGGCCGCGTTTCCGTACGGGGTAGCCGCGCCCGGGCGCACGCCGCGCGCCGTCGTCGCGAAGTTGAACGCCGCGCTCGGGGCCGTTCTGGCGGAGCCGGAACTCGTCGAGCGGCTGCGCGCCGGCGGCAACGAGCCCGCGCGCAGCTCGCCGGAAGCGTTCGCGCGCGAAATCCGGGAGGATATCGCCAAGTGGCGGCGGGTCGTGAAGCAGGGCAACATCCGGGCGCAATGAGCGAAGCGGTCATGGAAACACGGGAACTGGGCGTCGCCGTCATCGGCGCGGGCAGGATCGGTTCGCTCCGGGCGCGGCTCGCGGCCGGGCACCCGGCGGTGCGATTCCTCGCCGTCTCCGATCTCGATGCCGGCAAGGCGGCGCGGCTCGCGAAGACGGCGGGCGCCGGCTGCTCCTCGGGCGACAACGACGAGGTGATCGGGCACCCGCGGGTGAACGCCGTCATCGTCTCCACGAGCGAGCACGAGCACCTCGCGCCGGTCATGCGGGCGCTGGAGCTCGGCAAGCCCGTGCTCGTCGAGAAGCCGATCGCGCTGACGCTGGAAGACGCCGACCGGATCATCGCGAAGGCCGGGGAGACGGGCACGCCGCTCCACGTCGGCTACGCGCAGCGCTTCAAGCGCCGCTACCTGTCCGCGAAGGACCAGATACGGGAGGGGCGTCTGGGAGAGATCACGGCGCTCGCGGGGCGTGCCTGCAACACGCGCGCGCAGGGCATCGAGATCCTCAGGCGCTCCGCCACCGCGACGCCCGTGGTCGACGTGCTGACCTACTGGGTCGACGTGGCCGGATGGTTCCTGGAGGGCGTGCGCCCGCGCGAAGTCACCGCGCGCGGGCACGGCACCGTGTTCCGCGCGGCAGGCTTCGATGTCAACGACGGCACCTTCGCGCTCATCACCTACGAGAACGGC
This sequence comes from Burkholderiales bacterium, assembly GCA_020854035.1. Classification (GTDB taxonomy): domain Bacteria; phylum Pseudomonadota; class Gammaproteobacteria; order Burkholderiales; family SG8-41; genus SG8-41. The sequence goes on from JADZGE010000087.1 coordinate 142,962, forward strand.
GCCGTGGTGAGCCTCGGGGTCTACTTTGCGCTGCCGGCGCACGCGCCGCAGCTCGGCATGGGCGTGCGAATCGAGGTCTACGGCACGGAAGGCGCGCTCATTCTCAACGACGACCATACGGACGAGCTCCTCGTCACCAACAAGCCGATCCCGCACGCCTATATTCCGGGGCTGGAATTCGGGACCGCGTTCCTGTCCTCGTCGACCCCGGGCAACTGGCACCTCGGCGACTACTGGGGCCCGGTCGCGGACGAATCCCGCGTGTGGCTCGATCACCTCTCGCGCGGGCGGCCCTGCCCGATGGCGACGGCGGCGGATGCGCGCCGCACCCTCGAGATCACGCTGGCGATCGAGGAATCCGCGCGCACCGGCAAGTCGATGAGGCTCGCGGGCTGAAGGAGTAAGGGGTCAGTTCTTGGTTGCGGCATGGCGATGCCGCATGTTCCAGCGGGTGAGAGTCCCGCCCAGATAACCGCTAGCCACGGGTCTGGTATATCGAGCCTTGCAGGTACTCCGGAGACGGGGCGCTTGATGCGTAGGCACGAAAGCAAGCGAGGCGCAATGGTACCGGGTGAAGCCGGCCGTGAAGGTGACAAGTCCCGAAATGACCGCATTGGGGAAGGCCGATAGTTTCAAGACGCTGGCAGGCAACAGCGACGCAGACGTAATCGGCGAGTCTGAGTCGCCACCCCCGGGATGTGAAGCCGCATCGAGCTTGACGAGGAACAGGCGGTAACCATGGAGATCCGGGTCACGGCGCGAGCAGTCGCGCACCCTCCGACAAGTCTAACCAGCGAGGAAGAGGGCAGTGGGGCTCGGAAGTCGGAGGCACCCATAGTAGTAGCGATGAACCCGGGTAACGCTGGGGGAGCGAAGGGGTGCCGGCGCGAGATAACGGATCGGGGACACATGGCCCGACACTGAGCGGACTCTGTCCATGACAACGCGACTGATCTGTTTCACGCGGCGGGCGCAAGCGGAGCTGGGAGCGCGGTTCAATGCGCTGATGGGGCTGCTGGCGGAGCCGGAAGGCTTGCGCGAGAGCTTCCAGAGGCAACCCGGCGACAAAGCGCCCGGGGTCGATGGGGTGCGAAAGCAGGAGTATGCGCAGGGCGTCGAGGGCAGGCTGGTGGAGCTGTCCTCGGCGGTGCGCCGGCTGGGGTATCGGCCCCAGCCGGTGCGCAGGGTGTATATCGCGAAGTCCGACGGGGGCCGGCGGCCCTTGGGGGTACCGAGCTTCGAGGACCGGATCGTGCAGGATCGGCTGAGCTGCATCCTGCAAGCGATCTGGGAACCGGAGTTTGGGGAGTGCTCCTTTGGGTTTCGAGCTGGCCGCAATGCTCACCAGGCGCTGGCGCGGCTGGGGGAGATCGTGACGCAAGCGCGAACGCAGTGGGTGGTGGAGGCAGACATCAAGGGGTTCTTTGATGGTCTGAGCCATGAGCACCTGATGCAATTTCTGGCACACCGTATTGCCGACGAAAGGCTGCTGCGCATTGTGCGGCGGTTTCTCAGGGCGGGGGTGCTGGAGAGCGGGGTGTTCAGTGCGACGCAGGCCGGCACGCCGCAAGGCGGACTGGTCTCGCCGGTGCTGGCCAACATCTATCTGCACTACGTGCTGGACCTGTGGTTCGAGAAGCGCTACGCGAGAGCGTGCCGTGGCCGTGCGTATCTGGTGCGGTATGCGGATGATTTCGTGGCGTGCTTCGAGGACGAAGGGGACGCGAAGCGGTTTCTTCCGGCGTTGCAAGAGCGCTTGGGTCAGTTCAGTCTGCAACTCGAGCCGACGAAGACGGCGGTGCTGCGCTTCGGTGCGCATGCGCTGTGCACGTGTCGGCGCGATGGGCGCAGGCGGGCACAAACCTTCAACTTCCTCGGATTCACGCACTACGTCCGACGCACCCGAGGCGGAATTGCCTTGGGA
>JADZGE010000088.1 GCA_020854035.1 Burkholderiales bacterium
TCCCAAGGCAATTCCGCCTCGGGTGCGTCGGACGTAGTGCGTGAATCCGAGGAAGTTGAAGGTTTGTGCCCGCCTGCGCCCATCGCGCCGACACGTGCACAGCGCATGCGCACCGAAGCGCAGCACCACCCCGCCGGCCACCCAAATTCCCCCGCCCGTGGCCACCTCAAATTCCCCCACCTGATCGTTCGTAGCTGCAGCTGAGCTGCAGCGCCCCCGGCGACGGGATGGAACTGGGGTCAGAGTAACCGTTGCATCATCCGGAACCCGCCTCCGACGCCGCCCGCGGCGCTGCCTCGATCTCGTTCCTGAAGCGCTCGTTCCCCAGCGGCCGATCGTGCTGAATTGTGCCGCGGATCTCCAAGAGCCCGGTCGGGTCGGGCACGAGGGCAAAGAGCGCCCGATACGCTGCCTGCCGCTCTTCGGGAGCCCTGGCGAGGCGCTCGTATTGCTCGTGACTCGCGATCAGGGAGTCGGGTGCTCCCCGCGCGTGCCAGCGATAAGACAGGGACGAGGACTCCGTGCTGGCGCGCGGCGGCCGCCAGGAATTCAAGATAGTGGCGGTAGTCCGACTCGGCGAAGAACGCCGGCTGCCGGTTGTTTCCCCGCTGTATGACGTGCTGGGGCACCCCCGGCAGGCTGATGCGGGCCCGTCGCGCCATGGGTCGATGCTGCCATGCAAATTGGTTATGCTGAGTAACACGCGACGCCCGCGACGCCCCGAATGGTTACTCAGAACCTTGCTCTGTTCAAGAGTCTCGTTGCGGCGCAACAAGAACCGTAAGCGCGCTGAGACGCCCACAGGTGCCGAGCATTGCAAACTTGGAGGCGCGAGTTCTGAGCAGCTTGGCGTGCCGCTCAAGGGGGCACGCTCATGTGGTTCCAATCCCTGTTCAGACACACCAGCCACGCACGATCCCTTTAGTCTCGCCCTGGAAAAAGGGGGCCGCTCGGCCCGATCGCCGTTGAACGGTGAGCGCTGCAACTTTACAGTTGTGCAGTCATACCGTACATTGTACAGCATGCGGAACGGAGTCCGAGTCAGCAGCGCGACGCATCTCCCGAGACATCGCCCGGCGATCGCCCCGATTTCCCCAGGAACCCGCAGAAGGAGACCGTCCATGTGCAGGCTGAACGTGTTTGTCGCCGCATTCCTGCTCGGCGGATTCACCAGCCTTTCCCTCGCGCAGAATTTTCCCGCCAGGCCGATTCGGATGATCATCGGCTTTCCGCCGGGTGGGGGTACCGACATCCTGGGTCGCATCTTCTCGCCGAAATTCGGCGAGAACCTGGGCCAGCAGATCGTGGTCGACAATCGAGGCGGCGCGAACGGACTCGTTGGCACGGATCTTGCCGCGAAAGCGCCTGCAGACGGTTACACCATTTTCCTCGGCACGGCGGGCAATCTCACCGTCAATCCAAGCCTATACAAGACGCCGTTTGACATGTCTCGTGATTTCGCGCCGATCACGCAGGTAGCCAACACGTGGCTGATCCTCGTTGCGAATCCATCGTTTCCGGCGAAGTCCGTCAAAGATGTGGTTGCGCTCGCGAAAGGCCGGCCCGGCGGGATCAATTATTCGTCGAGCGGCACGGGAAGCCTGCTGAACCTGGGGGGCGAGTTGCTGGGCATGCTGACCCAGATAAAGCTCGTTCACGTTCCCTACAAAGGCAGCGCGCCCAGCCTGACGGCGCTCGTGGGCGGCGAGGTGCCGTTGAGCGTCGATACCATACTTCTGACGCAGCAATTCATCAAGGCGGGGAAAGTTCGCCCGATCGCCGTGCTGGGAGGGAAGCGGGCTCCGATGCTGCCCGACGTTCCCAGCGTCTCAGAGACGGTCCCGGGTTACGACGTAACGAACTGGTTCGGGCTGGTCATCCCCGGCGCAACCCCCGCAGCCATTCGCGCGCGCGTTCATTCGGCCGTGGTCAAGGCGCTCGCTTCCCAGGATGTCAAGGAGAAGCTGCTTCAACAGGGCGCGGAACCGGTTGGGAATTCGTCGGAGGAGTTCGGCAAGTTCATGAAGGCGGAGACGGAAAGATGGGCGAGGGTGATACGCGAAGCGAAAATCAAGGTCGACTGATCCCGGCGGCCGGCGGGTGCGGTCGTAGCGGCCCGCAGTTGGATTCCCGTTACCGGCCGGACTGCCCGTGCGAGCGGTCCACGGGACGGGGAGGTACGCGAGTGAGTCCAGCTGGATTTCACGCATAGCGCAGGGAGGTTTTCGTGCAGAAAAACCGCGTCCGCGTCGCGATAGCGCAATTGCATGTCGAACCGTGGGCCGAGGAGAGGAACCTGAAAAAGGTATGCGACTACATGCGCCGCGCGGCGCGTGCCGGCGCCAAGGTCGCGGTTTTCTCCGAGGGAATGAGCAACGGATACGTTTTTCAAGATATCCGGGAGGCGGAGGCAGCCGCAACGACGATTCCCGGCCCTTTCATCGACCCCGTCCGCGCCCTGGCGCAGGAACTGAACGTCTGGGTCGCGATCGGGCTGCTCGAGCGCGCGCCGCAAGGCATCTACAACAACGCGCTCCTGATATCGCCCGACGGCAACATCCACTCGAGGTACCGCAAGACCTTTTTCATCCGTTCGGACAAGATCTGGATGCGACACGGCGGTGTGTGTTTCGATGCGGTCGTCACTCCATTTGGCAAGGTCGGACTGGTCATTTGCGCGGACATGCGCATTCCCGAACCTGCGCGCTGCACGGCGTTGTCCGGTGCGCAGGTGCTGTTCAACGTTTCGAACTGGGGAGGACCCGACCAGTACGAAATTCACGCGCCGGCACGCGCGCTGGAAAACCACTGCTGGGTCATCTCCGCCGACAAGGTGGGGAGCGAACCGGGAATTCGCTATCCCGGGCACAGCCAGGTAGTCAATCCGGATGGGCGCATCATCGCGGAGGCGAGCGAATTCGACGAAGAACTGCTCGTCGTCGATATCGACCCGACCGAAGCGGACCATGTCGAAGGACGGAAACGCTTCGCGGACAGACGTCCCGATCTCTACCGGATGTTATGCGACCCGCAGGCCGGCCGCCCGCTGTTCGAAGACGATGCGAGCCGGATTACGGGATGCTACGTGGCGGCCTGCCAAGTCGTATCGGCGCGGGTAGAAGAAGCGCTTCGCGTTTGCGAGGAAGCCTGTCGGCTTGACGAGGCGCAGCTGCTCGTCCTGCCGGAGCTGTTCACCGTCGAAAACCCGGAGGACGACAGCGAGCTCCGGCAACGGAGCGAGCAAAGCGCCCGGCTCATCGAGCCATTCGTGAACTTCTCCCGGTCGACTTGCTCGGTTCTCGTCATAGGTCTGCCGCAGAAGTCTGCCAACGGCATGGGCGTGGCGAACTCCGCATGCGTCATCGACCGCGGGAAGATGCTGGGCTCCTACCAGAAGACGCACCTTCACGCCCGCGAATCCGACCGGTTCATCCGGGGAAACGACCTCCCGGTGTTCGAAACGAGCATCGGCCGGATCGGGGTGCTCCTCGGCAATGAAGGAGTCGTAACGGAGATTCCGCGCGTACTTGCGCTCAAGGGAGCGGAAATTCTGGCATGGCCCACTCGATGGACCGGGCAGCGAGCGAGCGAGTTGCTGCCCCTCGAGCGCGCGCTGGAAAACCAGGTGTATATCGTTGTCGCCAGCCCGGCGGAGCACGGCACCGGCCACTCGCAAGTGGTCTCCCCGCGAACCTATCCTGTACCGGCCTTGAGAAGCGCTCTCGGTGCCGGTCGCGTCGGTTTTGTCGGACAGCTGATCGTGCCGATGACGGCGCGAGTGAAAATGCTGAGCCGCAATACCGACGTGTTTGCCCACCGGATGCCGGATGCATACTCGATTCTTGCGGCGAGCCAGGACGAGCGAAGGATCGAGACCGCGACCGTCGCCGCGCGCGAATGCACGTCGTAGGCGGATTGTCCGATAGCAGCCAAGCTTGGAGTGCCCGATGAGCAGGTTTTCGGGGGTTTACGCGAACCTTCCCACGCCATTCGATGATACCGGTGACGCTCTCGATATTCATCGGATGAAAGGTCTGATCGACTTTCTCCTGGAGCGCCGCATCCACGGTGTTGCCTGCCTGCTCAGTTCGGGCGAATACCCCTATCTCAGTCAGGCCGAGCGGCAGACGGTGGCACGGGAGGTCGTCCGGCATGTGGCGAAGCGCGTCCCGGTCATCGTCGGTGTATCGGCGCTCACAACGAAAGAGGCGATTCTCTTCGCCAAACATGCCGAGGATGCCGGCGCGGACGCGGTCATGGTAATGCCGATCCAATACTGGACGCTAAGGAAAGCGGAGGTCATAAACTACTTCAAGGCGATATCCCGGCAGACCTCCCTTCCGATCGGCATCTACGACAACCCCGGCCTCGGCGGCGCGAAGTTTACGGCGGACATGTATCGAACCCTGATGGTGGAAGCGAACGCGCAGCTGAGCAAGGATAGCTCGGGCAATATCCAGCGGGTCACCGAAGTCGTGCGCGCCTGCGGCCCTGGCGTCTCGATCCTGCACGGCAACCACATGGAGATGCTGCCCGCGTATCTGCTCGGCGCGGCAGGGGTCTGTACCGCAATGGCGAGCGTTTTCCCCGAGGCCTGCCTTGAAATGCACGAGCTCGCCATCGTGAGGAAGGACTGGAGCGAAGCGCGGCGGCGGTTCGAGGATTTGGCGCCCCTGTTCAGGTTCTGCCAGGAGCACGCGCTTTCCCGGTGCGTGAAGGATGCCTCCGAGCTGATGGGGCGACCGCTCGGGGCGCAGCGTCCTCCGCTGACGGGCCTGGATCCCGATGAACGCCGGGAATTGAGCGGGCTCCTGCGCGAGCAGGGCTATCGCGTAGCGGGCTGAAAGGAGAACTTTGATGAGCGCACAAACCGCACAGGCGAAACAAGGGGTCGTGGTAACGAAGCAGGCCGACTGCGAGACCTACGTCGGTACTTCGCGCCTCACGAAGATCCTGGTCGACAGAACGATGGGTGTCCGCGGTGCTTCGGTATCGGTCGTTACGATGCCGCCCGGCGGGGAAACCGAAAAGCATCAGAAAGAAGAAACGGAAATACTGTTCGTCGTGCGGGGGTCGCTGCGCATCAACACGCCGCAGGGTTCGTTTGCGTACGAGGCCGGGGATGGAGGCGCCATTCTCCCGCACACGTTGCATTCGCACCAGAATTCCGGGCGGGACTGGAACGAGTTCCTCGTCATCATTACGCCGGATGGGCCGGAGCAGGGTTTCCGGGGGCGAAACATACTTGAAAAAACGAAAGTCGAAAGATAGCCGGCCGCAGGTCAGCAGCGCCCCGCGGGACCTGGCATTCAGCGGCAATGCGATACGCCGCATCAGGCAGCGCCAGGGGCAGAGCGTCAGGGGACTGGCCGGGCGTTCCGGCATCAGTCCAAGCTACCTCTCGGCCATCGAGCGCGGCCTCGAGGCGCCCAGTCTGGCAGCCATGCGCGCTTTGGCTGCAGCGCTTGGTGTGCCGCTATTTGCGCTGCTGAGCGGTGACGGAAGCGGCACAACGATCAGTCGCGCCGCCGAGCGTCCCCGGATGCGTTTTCCGGACTCGGCTACCCAATATGAAGTGGTGTCCCTGGATCCCAGGCGAGATGTCCAGCTCTACATCGGGCACCTGGCCGCCGGCGCGGCGAATACCGCAAGTCCGGTGGGGCACGGCACCACGTCGGAAGAGTGCCTCTACGTCCTTTCGGGCAAAGTCGTCGTCGTGTTGGGCAACGAGCGGTGGAGACTGGGGAAAAGCGACTCGATTCATTTCGATGGCGTAATCCCCCACCAGATCGTGGCCGATCCGTCCGGACCTGCGAGCTTCCTGTCGATCACCTGCGGAACATTTCCCACCTGGAGCGAGCAGCAGTTTCCGCCGGGCCATTACGCAGGCTTCATCCCGCGTTGAGGATAAATGGGCGCGGAGTAACATTCCCGCCACCCGCCACGCCTGCAGCGCCCGCCTCGCGCGGGCGCCGTCGTGTCGGGCGGTTACTTCTCTTCGGGCGTGATGAGCCCGATCGGGCGTTTCTTCCCGGGCGCCGGCGGAGCCGTCATCTTGCGGATGGCGGCAAGCATCTCGACGATGGTCTCGTCCCGGGTATCGATGCGCCGCTCCAGGGCCGCGAGCTTGCGGGCCAGCCCGCGGCGGGTGCGTAAGTGCCCCCAAACGGTAGACAACCACAACGGGACTTTTCTGGCACTTCCTTACTGTGTCTTGGCGAGGCCGAGGTCGGTCAGGATCGCCTTCATCTCGGCGTAGTCCTTCTCGATATCCTTGGCGAACTGCGCCGATCCGACGAAATCGTCGGTCCAGTAGTTCTTCTCGAGGTCGGAGCGCCACTCGGGGACCTGCGTCGCCTTCTTCAGCACCCCTTCCCAGTACGCCACCTGCGCGGGCGTGATGCCCTTGGGCGCCACGATCGCGCGCCAGCCGCCGATGACGACGTCGGTGCCGAGTTCGCGCCACGTCGGCACATTGGCGAGTACGCCGCCGAGGCGCCTCGGCGCGCCCACCGCGAGCACGCGCATGCGCCCCGATTCGACGTGCCGCGCCGCATTGCCGGCGGCGGTGGTGACGAGATCGAGGTGGCCGCCGAGGAGCTGCGTCACCGCCTCCGCGGCGCCCTTGAACGCGACCGCCTTCAACTGCCGGGGGTTGGCGCCGAGGGCTTTCAGCAGCAGGCAGGCCGCGATGTGGTTGTGGCTGCCGAGCGCGGTGGCGAAGCCGGTCGACACCGAGCCGGGGTCCTTCCGCAGCCGGTCGAGGAGGTCCTTGCCGCTCGCCATGGGCGAGGAGGCGTTCACCGCGTAGACCGTGTAATCGTTGAAGAGCGAGGCGACCGGCGTGAAATCCACGTAGTAGTACTTGCCCTGCCCGGTGAGATAGCTCGTGAGCAAGGCCGTGGTTCCGACGAGCAGATAGTGCGCGTCGCCCTGGTGCTGGTTCATGTAGGCGAAGGCGAGCTGCGTGCCCCCGCCGGGGCGGTTGACGACGGTGATCGACTTGTCGACGAGCTTGTGCTCGCGCAGCATCCGTTCGACAAAGCGCCCGGTACGGTCGTTGCTGCCGCCCGCCGCGGATCCCACGACGATCTCCACGTTCTTCTGCGGGGCCCACCCCTGCGCGGCGGCGGTTCCGCACCCCGCGAGTGCCAACGCAACCGCGGCCGACACGAACCTCATGGCCTCCTCCCGTGGGTCACTGCTTTATGCCGGTGGCTTTCACCACCCCGGCATAAAGCTCGATCTGCGAGCGGATGAACCTGCCGAAATCCTCCGGTGTGCCGCCCTTGGCGTCGAGACCGTCGTTCAGGAAGAGGCCCCGCACCTCGGCGCTCGCGAGGATCTTCGCGACCTCCACGTTCACGCGGTTGACGATCTCGCGCGCGGTTTTCGCCGGCGCCATCAGGCCGAACCAGTTGGTGGATTCGTAGCCGGCGAGCCCCGCTTCCGGAAAGGTCGGCACCTCGGGTATCGCCACGAAGCGCTTCGCGCTGCCGATCGCGATGGCGCGGAGCCGCCCCGACTTGATGTGCGGGACCAGCGCCGGCACGCCGACGAAGATCATCTCGACGTGGCCGCCGAGGGCGTCGGCCAGCGCCGGCGTGTTGCCCTTGTAGGGCACGTGCACGATGTTGATCTTCGCCATGACCTTGAGGAGTTCCCCCGCCATGTGGTTGGAGCCGCCGATGCCGGACGAAGCGAAGTTGAGCTTCCCGGGCTGCGCCTTCGCGAGCGCGATCAGCTCCTTCAGGTTCTTCGCAGGAAGCGACGGGTGCACCGCGAGCACGTTCGCGCCCTGCACGCACCACGCCACCGGCACGAGGTCGCGCTCCGTGTCGTAGGGTGGTTTCGCGAGCAGACTCATGTTGATCGCGTTGGCGGCGCCGCCCATGAGCAGCGTATATCCGTCCGGGGGAGCCTTCACCACCATCTCCGTGCCGATGTTGGTGCCGCCGCCGGGGCGGTTATCCACGATGACCTGCTGGCCCCACTGCGGAGTGAGCCGCAGCGCGACGGTGCGCGCGGTAAAGTCCGTGTTGCCACCCGCGGCGTAGGGCACGATGATGCGCACCGGCTTGACCGGGTAGCCCTGCGCCGCCGCGAGACCGGCTGCGGCGAACCCGGCCGCGAGTAGCGGCAGGCGGATGATGCTCTTCATGGATGATCTCCTCCTCTTATCGGCGCGCGAGCGTCCCCGCATGCCCGTTTCCGGATTCTACCTGCTCTGATAGCATGCGACCGCGCGATTGCGCGCCCATTCGCCGACCCATGTCGCTCGACGCCCTCGACCTCGCCAGGAAGCTCATCACCCGTCCTTCCGTGACGCCGGAGGACGCCGGCTGCCTCGACCTCGTCGCGGGGCTCGTCGCGCCGCTCGGCTTCCGCTGCGAGCGGATCGACGCGAACGGCGTCTCGAACCTGTGGGCGCGGCGCGGAACGCATGCGCCGCTCGTGTGCTTTGCCGGCCACACCGACGTCGTGCCGACCGGGCCGCTCGAGCACTGGACTTCGCATCCGTTCATGCCGGCCGAGCGCGAGGGCATGCTCTACGGGCGCGGCGCCGCGGACATGAAAAGCTCCCTCGCGGCCTTCGTCGCGGCGGTGGCCGGATTCGTGGAGGCGCATTCCGACCACCGGGGCTCGATCGCGCTGCTTTTCACCTCAGACGAGGAAGGGCCCGCGACCGACGGCACCGCGCGCGTCGTCGAGGAACTGAAGGCGCGGGGCGAGAAGATCGACTACTGCATCGTCGGCGAGCCCACGTCCACGAGCCGCCTCGGGGACATGATCAAGAACGGGCGGCGCGGCTCGCTCTCCGGCAAGCTCGTCGTGAAGGGCGTGCAGGGGCACGTCGCCTACCCGCATCTTGCGCGTAACCCGGTGCACGAAGTCGCCGCCGCCGTCGCGGAGCTTGCGCGGACGCGCTGGGACGAGGGCAACGAGTACTTTCCTCCTACGACCTGGCAGATCTCGAATTTCAACGCGGGCACCGGCGCCGGGAACGTGATCCCCGGCGAGGCGCACGTGAAGTTCAACTTCCGCTTCTCCACCGCGAGCACGCTGGAGTCGCTGCAGACGCGCGTGGTGAACGTACTCGACCGCCACGGCCTGCAGTACGACCTCGAGTGGAGCTACGACGGGCGGCCGTTTCTCACCAGGCGCGGGGACCTCGTGGACGTACTGCAGCGCGCGATCAAGGACGTGACGGGCGTCGATGCGGAAGTATCCACGACGGGCGGCACGTCCGACGGGCGCTTCATCGTGGACGTCTGCCCGCAGGTGGTGGAGTTCGGGCCGGTCAACCGGACCATCCACAAGGTCAACGAATGCGTCGACCTGCGGGAGCTGGCGCTGCTCCCGGAGATTTATCGGAAGGCGCTGGAGTACTTGCTGAAGAAGTGACGGGACGAAGGGGACGAGGGCAAGCCGGGCACGCCCGGTCAGTCGGCCCGCGATTGCCGGATCTTCGGCTCGCCGATGTTCTGCTCGATGGGCGGCAGCAGGTGCGCGACGCCGCGGTGACACTCGATGCAGGTCTTGCGCTCCGAGAAGCCCTTGCTGTGCTGGGCGTGCGCGCGCCGGCCCTGCTCGGAGAAGTCCATGTAGTTGTAGTCGTGGCAGTTGCGGCACTCGCGCGAATCGTTGCCTTTCATGCGATCCCATTCGTGTTGCGCGAGCTCCAGGCGCTTGGCCGCGTACTTGTCGCGCGTGTCGATGCTGCCGAGCAGCTTGTGCCACAGCTCGTTCGAAGCCTGTATCTTGCGGACCAGCTTGTAGGCCCATTCCCTGGGCACGTGGCAGTCGGGGCAGGTCGCGCGCACGCCGGTGCGGTTCGCGTAGTGAATCGTGGTGCGGTACTCCTTGAACACGTTCTCCCGCATTTCGTGGCACGACACGCAGAACGCCTCGGTGTTGGTGATCTCGAGCGCCCAGTTGAAGCCGCCCCAGAAGATGATCCCGGCGGCGAACAGCCCGACGGTGGCGAGCGGCCCGATGTACTTCAGCTTGTCCCGGATCCCGGCCAATCTGCTCATCTGTCTCTCCCGCGTGAGCCTGCACGCCGGCCGCGCGCGCTAGCGCAGGCCGGTCGCCGGCTTGAACTGGTTGGCGACGAGCGGCTTGGCGTCGGTCTGCGGCACATGGCAGCTCGTGCAGAAGTAGCGCCGCGGGGAGACGTTGGAGAGCTCCCTGCCGTCGCGGTCCTTGAAGTGCGTGAGGCTGATCTTGGTGGCCCCGGTTTCCTGGTAACGCGACCAGCTGTGGCAGTCCATGCACTTGTTGAAGTTCTGGGTGATGGCGTAGCCCCGTGTCGTATGGGGAATCAGCGGCGGCTGCTGCACGAAGTCGCGCGGGATCGGCGGGCGGTCGCGCTCGGTGCGCAGGCTGTCGGCGTTCGAGGTGGCCTCGATGGAGGTGTTGGCGTCGCGCGCCGGCTTTTTCCCGGGCGTGTCCTGAGCAGCGGCGCCGATCGGGGCGGCGGCGAGACAGGCGGCCGCCGCCAGCGCGGCGAGATGACGCGGTTTCATGCGGGATCACTCCTGTGGTCGAATCGGGTCGTGAAGCGGAACACCTTCTTGCTGCAGACGTCGATGCAGCGGCCGCAATTGGTGCAGGCCGCGGAGAAAATGACCGGGCTCGCCGGCCGCACCGGCCTCAACGCGGGCGGAATGACCTGCGGTTCGGGGCACACCGCGTAGCAGTCCATGCAATCGTTGCAGCGCGCGCGGCCCGCCGCCGACACGCGCGCGAGCGAGAGCCGGCCGACCAGGCCGTAGAAAGCGCCGACCGGGCAGACATGCCCGCACCAGCCGTGACGTGCGATCAGCAGGTCGAACAGGAAGACGGCGAGCACGATGCCCCACGCGAGTCCCATGCCGTAGACGAGGCCGCGATGCAGCATGGACACCGGGTTCACCCACTCCCACAAAATGGTGCCGGTCACGAACGAACCCGCGAAGGTCCCGGCGAGCAGCCAGTAGCGCAGCTCCTTTGACGGAGTACGCCCGCCCGCGATGCCGAAGCGCAGCCGAAGCCATGCGGCAGTGTCGGTGACGAGGTTCACCGGGCACACCCACGAACAATAGACGCGCCCGCCGACAAGGAGGTAGAAGGCGAGGACCAGCGCCGCGCCGGTGAGCGCGGTCGCGAGCGGCCGCTGTCCCGCCGCGACCGACTGCGCGAGGAGATACGGGTCGGTGAGCGGCAGCACGTCGAGCGTCAGGCTCGACGACAGATTGCCCTTGACGACCCAGATGCCGGCCACCGGGCCGAGCAGGAACAGGGCGAGCAGGCCGAGCTGCGAGACGCGGCGCAGGACGAGCCACTTGTGCGCGCTCAGCCAACCGCGCTCGGCGACGGCGGTGGCACCGGGGAGCGCGAGGCTCACGGCTGCGCCTCCGGCCGCCGCACCGGCATCTGGATTCCCTCGGGCACCAGCGCCTTGCCGGCCTTGCGTTTCTCCTCCCAGCCGAGCTGGTAATGGTGGCCGAGCTCGCCCCTCGCCTGGACGAGCGGCAGCACCTTGATCGCCGCCTCCTCCAGCACGCACGATTTCTCGCACTTGCCGCAGCCGGTGCAGTGCTCGCTGTGCACGGTGGGGATGAAGAGCGTGTGCTTGCCGGTGCGCTCGTTGCGCCGCGGCTCGAGCGTGATTGCCTTGTTGATGGCCGGGCAGACCCGGTAGCACACGTCGCAGCGCAGGCCGAGGAAGTTGAGGCAGTTCTCGTGGTCGAGCAGCACCGCGAGCCCCATCCGGGCCTTGTCGACGTTCTTCAACTCGTGGTCAAGCGCTCCGGTCGGACAGGCCTTGACGCACGGCAGGTCGGGGCACATCTCGCATGGAATCTCCCGGGCCCTGAAATAGGGCGTCCCGGTCGCGACGCCGTCGCCCAGCTCGGCGAGGCGCAGCGTGCCGTAGGGACAGTCGCGCACGCACAGCCCGCAGCGCACGCAGGCGCCGAGAAAGGCCTCCTCGTCGCGGGCGCCCGGAGGGCGCAACGCGTGCGCGGGCAGCGCGCGCGCCTGGCTCGCGTAGAGGCCGACGCCGAGCGTGCACAGCGCCGCGCTCGCCGCCGCGCCCGCGGCGGAGGCGAGAATGCGCCGCCGGGTGCGGACGGGCGCGACCGGATTCCTGCGGTCTTCCGTCACGACGCAGCGCCCCGCTCAGGTCTTGGTGACCTTCACCGCCGCCTTCTTGAAGTCGGTCTCCTTGGAGATCGGGCAGGTGGCGTCGAGCGTGAGCTTGTTCACGAGGCGCCCGCCATCGAAGAACGGGATGAACACCATGCCGCGGGGCATGACGTTGCGTCCCCGGGTTTCCACGCGCAACTGGATCTCGCCGCGGCGCGAGGCCACCTTGGCGACCATGCCGCGTTGCAGTCCCCGCGCCGCGGCATCGTCGGGGTTCATGAACACCACCGCGTCCGGGAACGAACGGTAGAGCTCGGGCACGCGCCGTGTCATCGATCCGGTATGCCAGTGCTCCAGCACGCGGCCGGTGCACAACCACATGTCGTACTCCTTGTCCGGCGACTCGGCGGCCGGCTGGTAGGGCAGCGCGAACACCACGGCCTTGCCGTCGGGCTTGCCGTAGAACTTCACGCCCTCGCCCTTCTTCACGTACGGATCGTAGCCCTCGCGGAAGCGCCACAGCGTTTCCTTGCCGTCGACGACCGGCCAGCGCAGCCCGCGCGACTGGTGGTAGAGCTCGAACTCGGCGAGGTCGTGCGCGTGGCCCAGCCCGAAGCGCCGGTACTCCTCGAACAACCCCTTCTGGATGTAGAAGCCGAAGTCTTTCGACTCGTCGTTGTCGAAGCCGGCCTGAAGCTGCGACAGCGGGAACTTGTTGACCACGCCGTTCGCGAACAGGATGTCGTAGAGCGTCTTGCCCTTGTACTCGGGTTTCTTCGCGAGGAGCCCGGCCGGCCACACCTCCTCGACCTTGAAGCGCTTGGAGAACTCGACGAGCTGCCACAGGTCGGAGCGCGCCTCGCCCGGCGCCTTGACCTGCTGGCGCCAGAACTGCAGGCGGCGCTCGGCGTTGCCGTAGGCGCCTTCCTTCTCGACCCACATGGCGGCCGGCAGGATGAGGTCGGCCGCCATGGCGCTCACGGTCGGGTACGGGTCGGAGACGACCACGAAGTTTTCGGGGTTGCGCCAGCCCGGCTGGATCTCGCCGTTGACGTTCGGCCCGGCCTGCATGTTGTTGGTGGTCATCGTCCAGTAGCAGTTCAACCGGCCGTCCTTCAGGGCGCGGCTTTGCGCCACCGCATGCAACCCGATCTGGCCGGAGAGCGTACCCTCGGGGAGCTGCCAGATCTTCTCCGTCGCCTCGCGGTGCCCGGGATTCGTCACCACCATGTCGGCGGGCAGCCGGTGCGAGAAGGTACCGACTTCGCGCGCCGTGCCGCACGCGGAGGGCTGGCCGGTGAGCGAGAACGGCCCGTTGCCGGGCTCGGCGATCTTACCCATCAGCAGGTGCACGTTGTAGATCATGTTGTTGACCCACGTGCCACGGCTGTGCTGGTTGAAGCCCATCGTCCAGTACGACACGACCTTCGTCTTCGGGTCGGCGTAGATCTCGGCGAGCGCCCTGAGATCCCGCTGCGGCACTCCGGAGAGCTTCGCCGTCTTCTCGAGCGTGTACTCGGACACGAACTTCGCGAACGCCTCGAACGTGATCGGATCGGCCTTGCCGGTGTCACCGCGCGGCTTGCCGTCCGCCCCGGGGTAACCGTTGTTGTTGGCGTCCTTCTCCAGCGGGTGATTGGGCCGCAGCCCGTAACCGATGTCCGCCGCGCCCCTGGCGAAGTTCACGTGCTTCCTGACGAAGTCCTTGTTGACCCTGCCCGTCGAGATGATGTGATGGCAGATGTAGTTGAGTATCGCGAGGTCGGTCTGCGGCGTGAACACCACCGGCAGATCGGCGAGCTCGAAGCAGCGGTTCTCGTAGGTCGAGAGCACGGCCACCTTGACGTGCTTGTTCGAGAGCCGGCGATCGGCGAGCCGCGACCAGAGGATGGGGTGCATCTCGGCCATGTTGGCGCCCCACAGCACGAAGGCGTCGGCGTTCTCGAGGTCGTCGTAGCAGCCCATCGGCTCGTCGATGCCGAAAGTGCGCATGAACCCCGCCACCGCGCTCGCCATGCAATGACGGGCGTTCGGGTCGAGGTTGTTGGTGCGGAAGCCGGCCTTGAACAGCTTGGAGGCGGCGTAGCCCTCCCAGACGGTCCACTGGCCGGAGCCGAACATGCCGACCGCGGCGGGGCCCTTTTTCCCGAGGGCTTCCTTCCACTTCGCCTCCATCACGTCGAAGGCTTCCTTCCACGAGACCGGCGTGAACTCGCCGTTCTTGTCGTACTTGCCGGCCTTCTTGCGCAGCAACGGCGTCTTCAGGCGGTCCTCGCCGTACATGATCTTCGAGAGGAAGTAGCCCTTGATGCAGTTGAGTCCCCGGTTTACCGGCGCGTCGGGGTCGCCCTGGGTCGCCACGACGCGGCCGCCCTGGGTGCCCACCAGCACGCCGCAGCCCGTGCCGCAGAAGCGACAGGGCGCCTTGTCCCAGCGGATGTTGCGGTCGGCGACCGGTACCCCGCCCCTTGGCGCGGCCGCGTCGGCCGGCAGGCTGATTCCGGCGGCGGCCGCCGCGGCCGCCGCCGCATTGGCCTTGATAAAGTCGCGTCGAGTCAGGCTCATTGCGGGATTCCCCCCTCGATGACGTCGTCACAGTATTCGTACGCCAGGGACAGGCCGATTACGCCCTCGATCCTGTGCAGGCGCGCAAGAGCATCCGCGGTAAGGTGCCCATCGATGTCCTCGATGGTGAGCACGAGGCGCCCGTAATCCGCCGCCTGGACCTCCACGCCGGGTATCGTGGCGACGCGGGCACGCACACCCGCCAGCCGCTCGGGCCGCGCGCGCAGTACCACACTCGCAATCTTCATCGCGTGATCCCCTTCACGATGGCAGGATGGCGCGGCGCATCGTGATCGCGGACACGGGGCAGACGGGGATGCAGTCACCGCACCCGGTACAGGCCGCCGCCTCCACCCGGGGGACGGCCGCGCTTCCCGCTTGCCGCAGGAAATGGATGGCGCGCGGCCCGCAGGCATCGGCGCAGGCGCGGCACATGACCCGGGACAGCGCGAGGCATGACGGGGCGAGCGCGGGGGCGCGCGCGCGCGCGGAAAACTCGCCCTTCAGGAATCGCCGCCTTGCTTCAAGCATGCGTGTCTCTCTGCACACCGTTTTTATACCGGCGGCCGGAGAGCACACTTGACACAGATCAAACCGCTGTCAGCCGTCGCAGGCTCTCGATTCATCCCTGATGCAACAAGGACTTGCGCCTGTGCGCGGCCCCCCCGAACTTGCGCCCCGCGCGCTTCGCCCCGCCCCGGCACCTCGCGGGGTCCTCGCCGATCGGCATCCGGAACGCTTCCGGCGTGCTCGATCCCGATTCGGCGCCGAGCGCCGATCAGGTCGTGTCCGGAAGGCCGCCGGCCGGTTCGATCGTCCACCGTAAAGCGGTGGCGGGCGGCGGCACGAGGCGTAACGGCAGTGCGTTCCCGATCGGCGTCTCGACCGGCGGCAGGCCGAGCATCCCGGAGAGGACACGGAACGTTCCCGAATGCGCGACGATGAGGGGTAGCGGCGCGGGCGGGATGCCCGCGAGCCCGGCCAGCGTCCGTGCCGCGAACGCCTCCCGGCTCTCGCCGCCCCGCGGCGTCACCTCGCGGTCCCGCTCGGAGCGCGGCCGGCCTTCGAGCACACCCCAGCCGCGCTCGGCGAGTCCCGGCACGATGACGGCGTCAAGCCCCAGTTCGAGAGCGACGCAGCCGGCGGTGTCGCGCGCGCGGCGGAGCGGACTGGAGTAGATCGCTCCGATCCCGCGTCCGGCGAGGAGGAGAGCCGCCTCGCGCGCCTGGCGCCAGCCGGTTTCGTTCAGCTCGGCGTCGAGTTGCCCGGCGACGAGGCCGAGGCGGTTTATCTCGGTTTCGCCGTGGCGCAGGAACCAGAACGGCGCCTTCGTGAGCTGCAGGGCATCGGCCACGGAATCACACGGAAGCACACGGACGCCTGCGGCAGGGCGAGGCGCTCCCGCCGCCCATGGTTTGCGCCGGTGAGCAGGATGGGGAACGCGAATAACGGCCGTGGTGGGCGCCGTGCAGCATTCCCGCGTCTTTCCGTGTGATTCCGTGGCTGCAGTCGACTTTCATTGCAACTCGACCACCGGAGACAGCACCACCTCGGCCGGGGCGAACGCCTCGCGCCATCGCGCCGGATCCTGCGGCCCGCCGAATGCCGGCACGACGAAACGCGGAGCGACCGATCGTGCGAGCGCGGCGTTGTCCGCGAAGCGCGGATGAACGTTCCAGCGCGCGTATTTCGCGCGGCCGCTCCCGGTCAAACGCTCGGCGGGCGTGCCCGGCGGGAGGTAGCCGGTGAAGACGATCTCCGGCGAGGAGGTGCTCCCGTACTCCCGGATGAGCCGTCCCGCCTCCCCGCCGGCGCCGTCCGCCGCCGCGGCGAGCATGATGCCGCGTCCCGTGATCGGCGGGGCCGCGCGCGCGAGCCGGGCGAGCTCCTCGCGGACCGCGGGCAGCGCGCTCTGCGCGTGTTCGGCGCCGAGCCGTGCCGTCGCCCGGCGCACCGCGTCGTCCATCGCGGGCACCGTTCCGCGGCGCGCGAAATGGAGCGCGAGTTCGGGCGCGCGCCCTCCGGGTGGCACCGGCAGGAGCGCGTCGCGGCCCGCGACGTGGTCCTCCAGCGCCCGCGCGCAATCGGCGAGCGTGGCGTCGTACTCGCCGTAGGACGCATCCACGATCATGGCGCGCGCGCGCGGCGGGGGATCACGAGCGTAGATGAGCGACTCGCAGCAGAAGTCCCCCATGTACAACACGCCGCCGCAGACGTCGATGTGCAGCCAGACGCCGCCCGGCGCGTGGCCGTTGCGGCCCGTGGTGACCGCGAGATCCAGTATCCGGGTCGTGCCGGCGAGCGGCAGCGTGCCGCCAATCGCGTGCTCCCGCACGAGGTGCCGGAGGGGCTCCGTCACGTAGAGCGGCGGGTTCCCCACCCGTGGCAGCAGCGCGAGACCGCCGGCGTGATCCTGGTGCGCGTGGGAGAGGAGCAGCGCGTCCACTTTTCCCAAGCGCGAGACATCCGGCCACAAGCCCGGCTGCGGGCCGTAGCCGAGGTCGAGCAGCAGGCGCCGTCCTTCCGCTTCCAGGAGGAAGCACGCGGGCCCCTTCGCGCCACCGCCCGAGACCGCCGTCAGCCTCGTCACCATGCAACGATGTTACCGGATCGGCGGGGCGGATACTGCCGCGGAGACAGTGCTTGCCGTGATGCCCGTAGCTGTTTTCAGCTTTCGGGCAATTTCCATCTTTCCTATGCGGCCTCTGCGCCTCTGTGGCCTGTGTCTACTCGACTTTGGCGCCGGACTGCTTCACGACCTTGCCCCATTTCGCCACTTCGCTCCGGAAGTAGGCCGTGAACTCCTCGACGGAAGTGGGGCCCGCCTCGATGCCTTGCGCCGCCAGCTGGCGCGTGAGGTCGGTGGCGCCGAGCGCCTTGGCGGCTTCCTGGTTCAGGCGGTCCACGATCGGGCGGGGCGTTGTCCCCGCGACGAAGAGGCCGTACCAGGTGCTGAATTCGTAGCCGGCCACACCCGCCTCGATCATCGTCGGCACTTGCGGCAGCACGGGCGCTCGGCGCGCGGTGGTGACGGCGAGCGGTCGCACCCTTCCGCTCTTGATGTACGGCGCTCCCGATGCAATCGTGGAGATGAGGATCTGCGCGTGTCCGCCCATCAGGTCGATCAACGCCGGACCGAGGCCCTTGTACGGCACGTGTGACATGCGAATCTGCGTGGACATCTGCAGGAGTGTCGTCGCCAGGTGGCCCGCCGAACCGATGCCCCCAGACGCGTAGGCGATCTCTCCCGGGCGTGACCGCGCGAGCGCGACGAGCTCGCGCACCGATTTCACCGGGAGCGCCGGGTGGACGATCAGAACGTTCGCCTGCCCCCCGATCCGGGTGACCGGCGCCAAGTCCCGCAGCGTGTCGTAGGGCAGCTTCGCGAAGAGCGTCGCGTTCACCGCCAGCGCGATGTTGTTGACGAGGAGCGTGTGCCCGTCCGGCGGCGACTTGGCGACGATGTCGGTGCCGATGGTGCTGCCCGCGCCGCCGCGATTGTCAACGACGACGGACTGGCCGAGCCCTTCGGCGAGCTTCTGCGCGAGCGCACGCCCGACGATGTCGTTGCCGCCGCCGGGCGCGAACGGGACGACGAGCCGGACGGTCTTCGACGGGAACGCGGACTGCGCCGCGGCGGGCTGCGCGGCGCCGAAGAGCGAAAAAGCCACGGAAATCAACGCAAGCACACGGTAGACGGGAAACAACGGCTGGTCCATGAGATCCTCGCAATCCTCGGCCCGGACTCGGTATCGTCGCGGTGCGGCGCGAGCGCTTCTTTTCGGCTTCCGTGTGGTTCCGGTGATTCCGTCGCTCATCTGGGTTCACCCCTCGGCGCGGGCAGGTTCGCGCGCCGCGGTCGCCTGGAAATCCACTTCCGCGAGCCTGTCCGTGCGCCACAGCGCGGCGAGGAGCGCGCGGGCCGCCGTCTCGCCGATGACCGGGATCGCGAGCTCCATGAACTTGCCGTCGAGATCCTCGTCGGTGAGCGGCAGTTCCGGATCACCCTTGCGGGTTTCCTGGAAGTGCGAGAGCGTGCGCCCGTCGGCGAGCTCGATCTCGGCGCGGGCGGCGCGCTGCTTCGGGAAAGCCCTCGAGAGTTCCGGATCGGCGGCGAGCTCCGTCTTCCTCATGAGGTCGCGGATCGCGGGATCGCGGAGCTTCTCCGGTCCGTAGGCGTCCAGGCGCACCGGGCCGTACACCAGCGCGTGCGCGAGGACGTAGGGCAGGCTGAACTTCGCCTGGTAACCGCCCTCCGGCTCGTGGTTCGCCACCACGTCGAGCCCGCCCTGGTAGGTGGCGATGCGGATCTTCCGTATGTCCCGGTAGTCGAGCTTGTGCGCGCGCTTCAGCGCCTCGACGGCGTCGATCGCCGGGAACGTGTGCCCGCAGCAGCCGTGGTTCTTGAAGGTGATGCGCGTGATCCGGTAGTCGGTGCCGAGCTCGCGCGTCGCTTTCGACCAGTCCGCGCCCGCGCTCATCGCCGCGCCGAATCCGACCTCGCCCTCCAGGATATCGTGCACGCCGGTCATCCCTTTCATCGCGCCGAGCGCGGCGAGCGTGCCGGCGTCGGCCGCGTGCCCCGCGTGCATCGGTTTGCCCATCGCCTGCGAGCGGAACGCCTGCTGCAGCCCCGCGGCGAACGTGCCGGCCATGCCGAGCGCGTTCATGAACTGCTCGCGGTCGCAACCGAGGAGCGTCGCGACCGCCGCGGCGGCGCCGAAGGTGCCCACGGTGCCGGTCGTGTGCCAGTACTTGTAGTGCGAGGGCATCACCGCGTCGCCGATGCGGGTGGAGACTTCGTAGCCGACGACGACACCGCGGAGAAAGGACTCGCCGCTCAACCCGTGCGACTGCGCGGTCGCGAGCGCCGCGGCGATGACCGGCGCGCCGGGGTGGTAGACGGCGTCGCGCCAGATGTCGTCGAACTCGACGGCGTGCGCCGCCGCGCCGTTGATCAACGCCGCGGCGCGGAGCGTCGCGCGGCGCCCCGAGGCGAGCCGGGCCCTGCCGCGATCGAGATCCTCCGCGAGTGCCTGCTCGAGCAGTGTCGCGGGCGGCACGCGGCTCCCCGGAAGGAGCGAGGCGTACCAGTCGATCACCGCGCGCTTGGCGTGGTGAACGACTTCCGGTCTCGGCCTGGCGCTCTGTTCGCGAACGGCGTAGTCGGCGATGATCTGCAGCAGCATGAGAAGCTCCGCAAGGCGTTCCGGATACGGCGTCCCGGGGAAGCCGGCCCGGATACGGCGGCCCGGCTGGCGCGTCGCGGCCGGCGCACGGCAATGATACCCGTGAAGCGCTTACGGCGGAGCGGCGGCATCCGGCGCGCTCAACTTCTTCCCGGCGGGAACGGGGAACGGGACCCGTTTCGCCGGCGAGATGCGCCGCGGCACGGCGCCGCGATCGACGTGGCGCCGGCCCTCTACTGGCTCCGGTAGACGCCCGCGCGCTTCGCGACACGCGCCCACTTGTCGCTCTCGGCCCTGATGAACGCCGCGAACTCCCCCGGCGTGCTGACATCCGGCTCGGTACCGAGGGCGGTCAGCCGCTCGCGCATCTCCGCGCCTTGAATCACCCGGGCGGCGTCGCGCTGGAACGCCGCGACGATCTCGCGCGGGGTGCCGGCCGGCGCCATGTAGCCGCCCCAGCCCGTCACGATCATGCGCGGGTAACCGGACTCAACCAGCGTCGGCGTTTCGGGGAACTGGCTCGAGCGTTTCTCGCCGCACGTCGCGAGCAACCGCAGCCGCCCGGAGCGGACGTGCCCGCTCACGGCCGCCAGAATCGGAAACGAGAACGCGACCTGGCCGGAAATCGTCTCCTGGATCGCCGGCGTGGCTCCCTTGTAGGGAACGTGCGTCACCTGTATGCCCGTCTCGGCGGCCAGCAGTTCCGCCGCGAGGTGGCTTACGTTGCCGACGCCGGCCGAACCGTAGAGGACTTCGTTCGGCCTCGCTCTCGCCAGCGCGACGAGTTCCTTCGGCGTGCGCGCGGGAAGCTGCGGGTGGACGGTGAGCGCGATGGTGTTTGTCACCGTCTGCATGACCGGCAGGAGATCGCGCTCGACGTCGTAGGGCAGCGCCTTGTGCACGTGCGGGTTGATGGCGAGGAGCGAGGTGAAGGCGACCAGCATGGTGTGGCCGTCGGGCTTCGACCGGGTGACCTGCTCCACCGCGATGATGCCGTTCGCGCCGGGGCGGTTGTCGACGATCACCTGCTGGCCCCACGCCTCCGTCAGCTTCTGCACGGTCGCGCGAGTGAACGTGTCGACGCCGCTGCCGGGCGGCACGGGCGCGACGAGGCGCACCGGGCGTTGCGGGTAGGTGGCCGGCGATTGCGCGAGGGCGGCGCCCGGGAAGAGCAGGGCGGCGGCGAGCGCGATGCGTGCCGGCCCGGTGCCGGGTCCCCGGGCCATGGGGGTGCTCGTGCGCATCAGGGATTCCCGAAAATGTCGGTCAGCCAGTCGGCGACGAAATCCACGCCGACCTGCCGGTTGTCCACGTGGCAGTGCTCGGCGCCTCCTTCCTCCGGCGTGAAGAGCTTCACCAGCTTCCGCTTCGACCCGGCCGCCTCGGAGAGCCGCCGCGCGTCCTCGGGCGAGGCGAGCCGGTCGTTGACGCCGTGGGTGACGAGGAGCGGGCACGTGATGTCCTTCGCGCAGTCCTTCAGCGTGAAGCGCCTGACCGCCTCGACCGCCTCGGTCATGTCCTTCACGCCGAGCACCCACGGCAACTGGAACGGCGACTGCGAGGTCGTCTTCGGGGCCGTCTCGATCAGGCGCTTTCTCTCGACCTGCTTCGCGTGGATGTCCCACGCGACCGTTCCCAGCACGACGCACGCGGCGTAGCGGCGCTCGAAGGCGACGATGCGCGGCGCGTAGTAGCCGCCGAAGCTGTACGCCATCACGGCGACCCTCTTCTCATCGACGTCCGGCCGCGAGGCGATGTAGTCGTAAGCGGCCGTGCCGGCGACCTCGTAGTCGTGCCGGCTGTGGATGCCGCGCAGCCGCAGCGCCTCGCCCTGTCCCGGGCCGTCGATCGAGAGCGTGTGAAAGCCGCGCCGGGAGAATTCCAGCCCGGCGAAGAGCACGCTCATCTCCTTGCAGTTGTCGAGCCCGTCGAACACGACCACGGCCGGCGCCGGGCCCTTCGCGCCCTGCGCCGGCAGGAAGTACGCCGGCAGCGCGGCGTTCTCGAAGGGAACGTCGATCCGCTCCATCCGCGGGTAGCGCCGCTCGAAGCCCGCGTGGAAGCAGCGGAGCGCCTTGCGGTAGAGGCCGAACTTGCGCTCGCCCGGCGGCACCGGCCGATCGGCGGTGAAGTAGTAGTTGCCGGCGCGGATGTAGTAGTTGCCGGCCGTCAACTGCCGCCCCTTCGCCGCCGCGGCGTCGGCATAACCCTCGATCCGGGCGGCCATCGCCGACCATTCCTGCCACCACGCGTCCGGATCGTCGGGGCGCTGCCGGAGGTTTTCGGCGACGCGCTCGATCTCTTCCAGCGCGACCGCCCCGTACGGCGCCATGCCCTTGGTGACGAGCATCGCGTTCGACCGGGTGAAGTCCTCCGGAAAGTGGTCGATCCAGGTGGGGTACGGTCCCGTCATTTCCCGATCACTGCGCCTTGATGCCACGCTCCTTGATCACCCGGGACCACGTGGCGATCTCGGAGCGGATCTCGCTCCTGAACTGCGCCGGCGTGTTCGCCACCGGCACGTAGCCGTCGTTCAATATCCGCTTCTCCATCTCCGGCGTGCGCGCGATGCGCACCACCTCGGCGGCGAGCTTGTCGAGGACCGCCGGCGGCAGGTGCGCGGGGCCGAGCAGGCCGAGCCAGGTATAGGCGTCCTCCAGACCGCGGATCCCCATTTCGCCGGCCGTCGGCATGTCGGGCAGGGCGGGCGAGCGCTTCTCGCCGGTGACCGCGAGCCCTCTCAGCTTGCCCGCGGCGACGAGCGGCTGGGATACGCCGATGTTGTTGAATATGTAGTGGGTCTCGCCGGCCATCACCGACATCACCGCGGGCCAGGTGCCCTTGAACGGGACGTGCGTTCCCTTGATGCCGGCGACGTCGTTGAAAAGCTCCGTGACGAGGTGGCTCACGCCGCCCTGCCCCGAGCTCGAGAAGACGAGCTGCCCCGGGCGCGCCCTGCCGAAGGCGATGAACTCCTTCAGCGACTTCGCCGGGATCGAGGGATGGATCACGAGGTACAGCGGGAAGCGCAGGACCTTGCTGACCGGCGTGAAGTCCGCCACCGCGTCGAACGGGCGCGGGTTCTGAAGGAGCGGTCCCAGGATGTGCGAGGTGTTCGACGTGAAGAGCAGCGTGTAGCCGTCGGGCGCCGCCCGCTTCACGAAGTCGCTGCCGATCTGCCCGGTGGCGCCCGCCCGGTTCTCGACGACGGTCGGCTGGCCCCACGACGCCTGCAGCTCCTTCGCAAGGAGCCGCGCGTAGTTGTCGCTCGAGCCGGCGGGCGGGAACGGCACGACGAAGCGGATGACCCGCGACGGGTAGTCCTGCGCAATCGCGCCCGCCGCCGCCAGCGCGAGCAGCGCGGCGGCAATGAGCCGGCATCCGTGTTTCCGCGCGCGCCTCGCGCCGTCCGTTCTGCCCATTCCGGAAATCTCCCCGGGACGCTGACAGTATACTTCAGCGACCGCGCGGCAAGCATGCGGCAGGGAGTGTCACAATGCGGGCGATCGTTCTCCGGGAATTCGGTCCGCCGGAGAACCTCAGGCTGGAGGAAGTACCGGCGCCATCGCTTCGCGCGGGTGAGGCGTTGATTCGCGTCGGCGCGGTGAACGTCGATCTCTACCAGACGGTGGTGAGGCGCGGGGCCGCCGTCGGCGTCGAGCTGCCGCGCATCATCGGCAACGGCATCGCCGGCGCCGTCGCGGCGCTCGGCCCCGGCGCGACCGGCCCGGCGCCCGGCACGCGGGTCGTCGTGTGCAACAACGCGAGCTGCGGCGATTGCCGTTACTGCCGCGCGGGCCGCGACACGCTGTGCGTCGAGCGCAGCATCGTCGGCGCGCACCGCGACGGCGGCTACGCCGAGTTCGTCGCGGTGCCGGCGCGCGATTGCGTCGAGTTGCCCGCCACGGTCCCGTTCGCGGATGCGAGCCTCGTCCCGAACACCATCGGGCCGGTCGTCAAGGCCTGTTCCCGTACCGCGGGCATCCGGCTCGCGGAGAACGTCGTCGTCGTCGGCGCGGGCGGCGGGATGGGGATCCACGCGGTGCAGGCCGCGCGCGCGTGCGGGGCGCGGGTGATCGCGGCGCTGCGCTCGATGGGCGCGGCCGGCGCGGTGCGCGAGGCCGGCGCCGAGGTCGTCGTCTCCACGCGCAATCCGGACTGGCACGCCGAAGCGCGCCGGCTGAGCGGCGGCTGGGGTGCCGATGTGGTGCTCGATTTCGTCGCGAACCGGGAAACCCTGAAGTCGAGCATGGAAGCGCTCGGCCCCGGCGGGCGGCTCGTCGTCATGGGTTACTTCCCGCGGGGCGGCGTGCTGGAGACGCCGACGTGGGTGTTCAGCGAGGAGCGCACGGTGACGGGTAACCGTTCGGCGGGCAGGCGCGATGTGGCCGCCGCCGTGTCGCTCCTTCGGGAGGGCCGCATCAAGGCGCTCGTGGACCGGACGTTCCGGCTCGAGGACGCCGCCGCCGCGCACCGGGCGGTCGAGGCGAAGGAGATCGTCGGGCGTGCGGTGATCGTGCCATGATGAAACCGGGCGAGCCAGGGCGGCGCGGGCTTCGTTTCCGGGAGCCGCCTCGCCGGGGCGCGCTTCGAGGCACCCGCTGCCGCGGCGCAGAGGACGGGCGAAAGGCGGGCGGCCGGGTCGAGAGATGACGCCGCATAGAATCGATTCCGCTTACGCCTGGGTCCGCCTCGTCTTCGCGCTCGCGCTGATGACGATCGGCAACGGCGCGAT
Source organism: Burkholderiales bacterium (assembly GCA_020854035.1). GTDB lineage: Bacteria > Pseudomonadota > Gammaproteobacteria > Burkholderiales > SG8-41 > SG8-41. Next base: position 24,622 of record JADZGE010000088.1, read on the forward strand.
GTACATCGTCGTCGTCGTGCTGCCGGCAGTGCAGGCCGAGTTCGCCATTTCGCGCGCCGGCGCGTCACTGCCCTACACGCTGATGATGGCCGGCTTCGCGCTCGGCGGATTGTTCATGGGGCGGCTCGCCGACCGGCACGGCGTCTTCGTCCCGCTCCTCGTGGGCGCGGCGGCGCTCGGCGCCGGTTTCATCCTCGCCGCGCGCGCCGGCGGCATCGGGAGCTTCGCGCTCGCGCACGGCCTCCTGCTCGGTTTCCTCGGCTGTGGCTCGCTGTTCGGCCCGCTCATCGCCGACACCTCGCTCTGGTTCGAACGGCGTCGCGGGATCGCGGTCGCGGTCTGCGCGAGCGGCAACTATCTCGCCGGGGCGGTGTGGCCCCCGATCGTGCAGCACTTCGTGGAGAGCGCGGGCTGGCGGGACACCTATTTCGGCATCGGCGCGTTCACCGCCATCGCCGTGGCGGCGCTCGCGCTCGCCATGCGGGAGCGGCCGCCCGCGCTCGCTGCCTGCGCCGCGGGGGCCGCCGTCGCCCCCGCGGCGAGGCGGCCGTTCGACCTGTCGCCCCGGCTCGCGCAGGCACTGCTCTGCATCGCGGGGCTCGCCTGCTGCGTCGCGATGTCGATGCCGCAGGTGCACATCGTCGCCTGGTGCGGCGATCTCGGCTACGGGCCGGCCCGGGGCGCGCAGATGCTGTCCGTGATGCTCGCGTTCGGCATCGTGAGCCGCCTCGTGTCCGGGTGGATCTGCGACCACATCGGGGGCTTGCGGACGCTACTCCTGGGTTCGGCGCTGCAGGGACTCGCGCTGCTCCTGTTCCTGCCCTACGAGGGCATCGCGTGGCTCTTCGCTGTCTCGGCGCTCTTCGGGCTTTTCCAGGGCGGCATCGTGCCCTCCTACGCGATCATCGTGCGCGAGCACTTCGCGCCGGGCGAGGCGGGCGCGCGCCTGGGCGCCATCCTCATGATGACGCTCCTCGGGATGGCGCTCGGCGGCTCGATGTCGGGGCTGATCTTCGACCTGACCGGCTCCTACCGCGCGGCCTTCGTGAACGGCGTCGCCTGGAGCCTGCTCAACTTCACCATCGCCCTCGTCCTGCTCCGGCGCGCCGGCGGGAGCGTCCTTGCGCTCGCCGGCACGCGCGGGCGGGTTGCCGGCTGACGCCGCTACTTCAACTGCGAGAAGTCGGTCGGCCGGAGCAGCGTGCGCGTGATGGCCGAGACGAGCGGGCCCGCCTCCTCGCTCTTGTCGCGCGCGGCGATCCAGTCCTTGTCCGCCTGGAAGGCGGCGCCCGCCCGCTCGCGGTGCATGACGTCGTCCCACTGGAGCAGGTAGAAGAGATCGTTCGTGTTCTCGCCGATGTCCACCGTCCAGAACCCGAGCGGGCGGATATCGTGCTTCTTCCAGATCGCGACCGTGTGCTTGCGGAAGCGGTCGATGAGAGCGGGGAGCTTGCCGGGCGCGGCGTGGTAGACGCGAAGCTCGTAGATCATGGTGCCATCCTCCGGTGTGGGTGGGTGAGGTTCCGGATTCTCCACGCATCGCGCGCGCGCGTCCATGATCGCGGGATTTCGTCATAGAATCGCCTTTCGGCCATTCACGAGGCAAGGCCCGGAATGCGGACCCTGAAACCGGGGCGGCGTGCCCGCGCATGAGCTCGCGCGCCCCGCTCGTCGGCACCGCGGTGGGCCGGCTGGAGGACGCGCGTCTCGTGCGTGGCAGCGGCGAGTTCGTCGCCGACCTCCGGCCTGCCGGGCTCCTCCACGCCGTCATCTGCCGCAGCCCGGCGGCGCACGGGCGGATCGTCTCGCTCGATCTCGCGGCCGCGCGCGCGAGCCCCGGGGTGCGCGCGGTGTTCGCCGCGGCGGACCTCGGGGAGCCGCCGCCGGTCATCCCGATTCGCACGGAAACGCTGCCCGGGCTCGCGCGTTTCGAGCAGCCCGTCCTCGCGCACGGCAAGGTGCGCTACGCGGGCGAGCCGATTGCCGTCGTCGTCGCCGATAGTCCCGATCAGGCCGAGGACGCGGCGGAATGCGTCCGCGTGGAGATCGAGCGCCTGCCCGCGATTCCCGATCGCGCCGCGGCGGAGGCGGGCGCCGCCGTCCTCTTCGAGCAGCACGCCACCAACCTCGCGGGGAGGCTCACGGGCGTCGCGGGCGATGCGGAGGCCGCGGTACGCGGCGCGGACTACGTGCGCCGCGAGTGCTTCCGCGTGCCGCGGATCGCCGTCAATCACCTGGAGACGCGCGGCGTGCTCGCGCAATGGCGGGAGCCGGCGGGACGCCTCGTCGTGTCGGGCGCCATGAAAGTGCCGTTCGCGACGCGGGGCTACCTAGCGCGCCTGTTCGGCGTGCCGGAGGACGCGGTGGAGGTGAGGGAGACGGACGTCGGCGGCGGCTTCGGCGCGCGCGGGGAGTTCTACCCGGAGGACTTCCTGGTGCCGTACGCCGCGCGGCTCCTGCGACGCCCGGTGCGGTGGATCGAGAGCCGCAGCGAGCACCAGCTCGCCACCGCGCACGCGCGCGAAGTCGAGTGCGAGCTGGAGATCGCCTGCCGCCGCGACGGCACGATCCTCGCGCTGCGCGGGCGCGCATGGTCCGATCTCGGCGCGTACGTGCGTCCCAACGCGATGACCGCGCCGCGCAACATCGCGCAGATGGCCGCGGGTCCCTATCGCGTGCCGAGTCTCCACGTGGAGGTCTCGCTGCTGCTCACGAACAAGACTCCGGCGGCGAGCTTTCGGGGCCCGGGGCGCTTCGAGGTCGATTTCTTCCGCGAGCGACTCATCGATCTCGCCGCGCGCGATCTCGGCATCGACCGCGTCGAGGTGCGCCGCCGCAACCTGCTCACGGCCGCCGACATGCCGCACGCGCTGCCGAAGGTGCTGCCGTACGGCACCGGAGGCGAGACCGATAGCGGCGACTACCGCGTGACCTTCGAGCGCTGCCTCGCCGAGATCGACTGGGACGCGAAGGCCGCGCGCGCCGGGCGGCTCGCCGGCGGCCGCTACCACGGCCTCGGCGTCGGCTGCTATATCGAGGGCGGTTCGACCGGGCCGCGCGAGACCGCGAGGCTCGCGCTCGGGCCCGACGGGACGATCGCGGTGTACGTCGGCTCCTCCGGCATCGGGCAGGGACTGGAGACGATCTTCGCGCAGATCGCCGCGGACGCACTCGATGTGCCGCTCGGGCGCATTCGCGGCGTGTTTCACGGCTCCACCGGGCTCGTCCGCGAGGGGCTGGGCTCGTGGGGCTCGCGCGCGACGGTGATGGGCGGCTCGGCGATCCTCGTCGCGGCGGCGAATCTGAAACAGGCGATCCGGGCGGCGGCGGGCGAGCAGTTCGGCTGCGCGGCGGACGAAGTGGAGATCGCCGGGGAGTTCGCCGTGGCCCGCGCGCGCGGCAAGTCTCGCACGATCGCCGAGCTCTCGGGCGACGGCTTCGAGGTCGAGGGGGTATTCGAGAACAACCGGCGCACCTACAGCTACGGCACGCACGCCGCGCACGTCGCGGTGGACCCGGAGACCGGACGCGTGGAAGTGCTCGACTACGTGTCGGTGGAGGACGTCGGGCGGATCATCAACCCCGCCACGCTGCACGGGCAGGTCATCGGCGCGATCGTGCAGGGCCTCGGCACGAGCCTCAGGGAGCGCCTCGCCTACGATCGGGACGGCCAGCTCCTCTCGGGAACACTCGCCGATTACGCGCTGCCCGGCGCGGGGGATTTTCCGCGCGTGCGCGCGCTCTCGCTCGAATGCTTTCCCTCGCCGGCGAATCCCCTCGGCGCCAAGGGCGCGGGGGAGGGCGGCATCATTCCCGTGGGCGGCGTCATCGCCAACGCCGTCGCGTCGGCGCTGCAGTCGCTCGGGGTCGAGCCCTTCGAGCTGCCGCTGACACCGGCCCTCTTGTGGGAGTCGATCGAACGGGCGAAAGCGAGGAAGGAGGCAGGCGCGAAGGGCTGACGGACCGCCCCGGACCGCCCCGCTCCCCGATCCCGGCTTCGCGGTTCGCTCCCGCCCATGGGCGGCGAGCCGTGCGGCAGGTTCCGCGCGGGTCAGCCCGGCCGGGAGTCGGGCGCCTCGCAGCCCCTGTCCCGGGGCAGGCCGCGGAACGGGCCGCGCATCACGACGAGCAGCGCCTTCGTCATGCGCACGCGATCGAGCGGCGCGAGCGCCGGCATCACCGGCGCGATGTGGTCGATGCCGGCGAGCTTGACGAAATCCATGCCCGGCAGCACCGCGCCTTCCAGCGGCACCAGCCCGTCGTTGCGTATGCCCCACCGCGCCATGAGGGCGTGCGGCAGCCCGAGCGCCGTGCGCGGGCGGGCGCCGGCGGCGCCATCGATCGCGCTGGCGAAGGCGACTGCGGGCACCGCGCGCAGCACCGCGCCGATCGCCGCCGCGTGCTCCCGTTGCCATGCGCGCGAAGCCGCCGTCGTGAGCGCGTCCGCCGAGTCCTTCGTGGCGCCGAGGAATCCGAGCATGGCGACCGCGAGCGCCGGTTCGATGACCGTCCCGTCGAGCAGCCAGTCCGCCAGCGGCGTGCCGGAGAAAACGCCCTGCAGCGATATCCAGCCGCGTACTCTCGCGCGCAGCGCCGCCGCGCCGCGAAGCGCTTCGAGCGCGTCGACGGAGCCCTTGCTGTGCGTGACGAGCAGCACGGGCTTCGTCGAGGAGCCGACCGCGGCCGCGACGATCGGCGCGTTCACCGCCACGCTCTGCCGGGAGCGCACGCCGACCTTCTCGCGTTCCACGCCGAGCGAATCGAGCCAGCGCAGGTGATCCGCGAAGTAGGCCGGATCGACATCCCCGAAGTAGCCGGGCACGAGCAGCACCTTGTGCGCGCGCAGCGCCGCGACGTGGGCGGCGCCGAAAGCGCAGTCGCGGCGAAAAACATCGAGGAATGCTGGCGTGAGATCCGCGCCGCCCGCGGCACGCGAGGGCAGCGCGGCCGACGCGATCGCCGTGGTCACGAAACGCAGGCAGCGACGCCGTCCGATCGATTCAAACGTCATGGGTGCGAAGCGCGTGGCGCCGGTAGCGGATCCCGCGGCTTGAACGCCCGCCGCGGGTTTCATTATCCCAGGCAATCCGGACCCTCGCCGCGGCGCGCGCCGGGATCGCGAACGCGGCAGCGCCCCGCGCGGCACGCACTGTCGCCGATCGACGACACATGCGTCGCTTCGCCGCGCAGAAAATTTCTCGTTCGCGCGCCCGGCGTGTCAACGGCGCAAACGCGCGCGACGTTACTGTGCTGACCGATCGAGAAGCCGCATGGCGTATCGTCGGCAGTCAACCACCACCAGAGAGGAACCATCATGAGCAAGCTGTTCTCCGCACTCGTCGCCGCGCTCTTCGCCGCCGCGACCGTCACGCCGTCCGCGTTCGCGCAGGAGCCGAAGAAGGATGCGGCGCCGAAAGCCGAGACGAAGAAAGCCGAGACGAAGAAGGCCGATGGCAAGAGCACCGCCGACGCGAAGAAGACCGAAGGCAAGGCGAAAGGCGAAACCAGGCCCGACACGAAGAAGGAAGAGAAGAAGTAATTACCCGCCGGCAACGGCAAAGGCAGGGCTGCGGCCCTGCCTTTTTTGCGGGCGCGCGCCGGAGAGTTCGCGTTCCGCGGCGAAAGTGTCGCCGCGGCCCGACACCCGGGCGGCCGGCAAGGCGGGTCACGAAGCGCGGCGCGGCGTGGCGTAGGTCACGAAAATCGGGCACGCCCGTGGTTCCATGTCGCTGCCGTGGTGACAATCCGGGTGCGCGCGGCTATTCTTCATGGCGGAATACACGATGCGAGAAGCGATCATGGTGATGCACGAGTTGCGGGCCGAAGCCCGGATTCCCGTCGTTCAGCGCGGGGCATTGGGCGCCGGGAGCGAATGGTTCACGTGCATGGTGCTCGACATGAGCCACAACGGGTTCCTGATGGTCGCCAACCGGCAGCTCGAGGTGGGGCAGTTGTTCGACTTCCGGTGCGAGCTCTACCCGGGCAGATTTCTCGAGTGCATGATCGAAGTGCGGCACGCCGACAACGACAGCGCGGGAGCCATGATCACGGAGATCGACAAGCCGACCATGAACCTGCTTCATGCCTACCTCGAGGAGAAGTGCGCCGAGCGGCTGGATGATCCCCGCAGGCCGGCCTTCCGGCGGGGCAACTGAGATTTCGGGTCAGCGCGCCCGCGCGACGAACTCGAGCAGCGCCTCGGCGACGATCCCCGGTTCGGTCGCGGTGGGGAAGTGCCCGCTCTTCGGGCACGGCACCAACAGCGGGCGGGGGGAGAACGCCGCGAGGAAAGCCGCCTCCGCGCTCGCGGGGAAACGCTTGCTCGCTCCGCCGCGGCAGGCGAGCACCGGCGTTGTCACGAGGGCGGCTTTCCCGAGGAGATCGTAGTCGCCGCCGGCGGAAGCGGTGAAGCTTCGCAGGCGCCCGAGGCGCTCGGCGGTATAGGGAAAGCGCCATGCGCCGCCCGCCTCGATCATCACGTCACGGGTGAAGCGCGCGAGCGCCGCCGGGTTCCACTCGCCTTCCTCGGTTTCGAGGAAGTGCCGTTCCGCCTCGGCGAGCGTGGCGAAGGATTCGGGTCGAGGAACCGCCGGGTTCCGCGGCGCCTGCGCCCCGGGCAGCCGCACGACGGGATCGATGAGCACCACGCCCGCGACGCGCTCCGCGTCGACCCTCGCGAGCTCCAGCGCGATCGAGCACGCGAACGAGTGTCCCACGACGACGTAGCGCGCCGGCAACAGAGATTCCGCGATGAGGCGCGCATCCCGCGCGAAGTCCGCACAGGCATCGCCTTGCGGCGTATCGCTGCGACCGTAACCGCGCTGGTCCGGGCACACCATGCGCAGGTCGCCGATGCGCTCGGCAAGCGCGATCCACATCCCGCTCTGGGTGAGCGAACCGTGCAGCGCGAGCACCGGCGGGTAACGCTCCTCGCCGGGGCGCCATTCACGGTAGAACTGGCGGAAGCCCGCGATCGAGGTTGCGCCGGTACGCCATGTGCCGGCCGGTGCAGGGTGCGTGGTCGGTTCATTTCTCATCGCGCCCTTCTTTCGGGGCATGCTTCGGACAGACCCCGCGCCAGGTGGCGGGCGCCGGGGTGATGCGCTGCGGCACTCGTGACAATACCACTCCTCGTCGCGCCCCGGGTTCCTGCATCGGACAAGCCGGGGGAGCGAGGGCCCGCGGGTTTCTCTCACTCCCCGTTCTCCCCGGTCCTGCCCGCCGGCAAGACTCCGGGCCGGATGAGCAGCGCGAGCAGGACGCGCCGCTCCTCGGGCGGTGCGCAGCGAGCGGGCAACGCGGCCTACTCCCGCTCCCAGTACGCGGCTCTTTCGGGAAAGATCCACCGCACGCCACCCTTCGGGTCTTCCCTGTCGCCCGTGTAGCGCGGGATGAGGTGGACATGGAGATGCATGATCGACTGCCCCGCGGCGAGGCCGCCGTTCACGCCGATGTTGTAGCCATCCGGCCCGTGCGCGGCGTCGAGCAGCCCCTTCGCCTCGTCGAGCAGCGCGAAGAGCGCGAGACGCTCCTGCGGCGTCGTGTCGAAGAACGACGCGACGTGGCGACGCGGGATGATCAGGGTGTGGCCCTTGTTGACGGGGTAGCTGTCGGGCGTGGCGTATGCGAGCGCGTTCTCGCAGAGAATGCGCTGGCGGGCCCTGTCGCAGAAGAGGCAGGAGGACGCGATCACCGGTGCGGCCCGCCGCTCTGCATCTTCCGGCGGCTTCCTTCGCTCGCGCGGCCTTGCCGCCGCCGGCCGCCCGGCGCAGCGAACGCCCAGCCCGCCTCCTGCGCGCGGAGCACGATGCGCGCGCACGCCTCCGCGTCCGAGAGCGCTTCGTGATGCCGCAGCGGGATGCCGAGACGGGAGCAGACGTCGGGAAGCTTCGTCGGGTGGATGCGCCACGTCGCGCGCGCAAGGCTTACCGTGCACACGAACGGGAGCTTCGGCGGGTTCACCGCGGCGCGCGCGCAGCAGGCCGCGAGCACGCCCCGGTCGAAGGGGGCGTTGTGCGCCGCGAGAAACGCCACGCCGCGCAGCAGGCGCCGCACGGCGGGCCAGACGCGGTCGAAACCCGGCGCAGATTCGACGTCCTCCCAGGCGAGGCCGTGTATGTGCGTGAAACAGAACCACGCGTCCGGCGGCCGGATGAGGAACTGCTCGCGGGCCACGATCGCGCCACCGGAAGCGACGACGATGCCGACCGCGCACGCGCTGTCGAACGAGGGGTTCGCGGTTTCGAAATCGATGGCGGCGAAGGTGCTCAACTGCCTTTCAGCCCCGCTTCCCTCATGACGGCGCTCCAGCGCCTGATTTCGCTCCGCACGCGATCGCCGGCGGCGTGCCGCGCGCAAGGCGTGCCGTTACTCGGGCTTGATCCCGGCGTTCCTGACCACCTTCGCCCAGCGCGCGACTTCGGACTGGAAGTAGCGATCGAAGTCCGCCCCGGCAAGCACGCGCGGCGCCACGCCGTGCGCCGCGAACTTCTGCTGCAGGTCGGGCGCGGCGAGCGCCTTGACGACGATCGACTCCAGTCGCGAGATCACCGGCCGGGGCGTCTTCGCCGGCGCGCAGATGCCATACCACACCGTCACCTCGAAGCCGGGATAGCCGGACTCCGCGATCGTCGGCACATCGGGCAGTTCGGCGCTGCGCCTTGCCGAGGTGACGGCGAGCCCGCGGAGCTTCCCGCTCTTGATGTTCGGCAGCTGCGAGGGCACATTGTTGAACGCCACCTTCATCTGGCCGCCGAGCACGTCCGCGTTGGCCTGGGCCGCCGACTTGTAGGGCACGTGAACCATGTCGATTCCCGCCGTGGTCTTGAAATACTCCATCGTGAGGTGCGGTGAAAAGCCGATGCCGCTCGAGGCATAATCGATCCTGCCGGGGCTCGCCTTGACGTGGGCGACGAACTCCTTCAGCGTCCGCGCGGGCAGCGACGGATGCACGACAAGCACGTTCGCCACGGCGCCGTACTGGGCGACCCGGGCGAAGTCGCGCACGGTGTCGAAGGGCAGGCTGCGGTAGAGCGCGGGGCGGATCGCCTGCGATACGCCGCACTGGGCCAGGGTGTAGCCATCGGGCGCGGCGACCTTTACCGCCTCCATGCCGATGATTCCGCCCCCGCCGGGGCGATTGTCGATGATGACCTGCTGCCCGGCCAGCTCGGTCAGCTTGCTCGCGAGAATTCGCGCGATCGTGTCGGTCGAGGCGCCCGCCGCGTTCGGAAGAACAATGCGGATCGGCTTCGCGGGATAGTCGGCCGCCGCGGCCGGCCCGCCGGCGAGCATGGCACAGGCGAGAAGCGCCGGCGCCGGGATCGAGCGCCGCATGCCGGCCGCGGTCGCGCGGGTGAGGGCGGGCATGGCATGAAGGCGCCGCGCGTGATGTCGGGAACGCATCGGGGTGGCTCCACGTTGTATGCCGCAAGTATATACCCGACGATATAATCGGCCGATGAGCGGCACGCCCTATACATACCATGGGCCAGAGGGCGAGGCGCTGCCGCTCGTCTTCGATTCGCCGCACAGCGGCACCGAAGTGCCGCCGTACGTGTGCCCGGCCGCGCCGCGCGAAGCGCTCATGACGGGATCCGATCTCTTCGTCGACCGGCTCTACGGCGCGGCGCCGCGGCACGGTTGCGCGCTCATCGCAGCCGCCTTCCCGCGCTGGATGATCGACGCGAACCGCGCGCCCGACGACCTCGATGCGGAACTCATCGACGGCGCATGGCCCGGCAGCATCAACCCGGGGCGCAAGACGCTGCAGGGCATGGGCGTCATCCGGCGCTACGCATTGCCCGGTGTTCCCGTATACGGGCGCAGGCTCGCCGTCGCCGAAATCCAGCGGCTCTTCCGCGAGCACTATGAGCCCTATCACGAGGCGGTGCGGCGCGAGCTCGATCAGTGCCACGCGCGGTTCGGCGCGGTGTGGCACGTCGATTGCCACTCGATGAAGTCCCGGGGAAACGCGATGAACGACGACCCCGGTCGCGAGCGGCCGGACTTCGTGGTCGGCGACCTCGAGGGGCAGAGCGCGGAGCCCGCTTTCGTCGCGTGCGCGGTCGACACGCTTGCCGGCATGGGTTATCGCGTGAACGTGAACGATCCCTACAAGGGCGCATACCTCGTCCGGGCCTACTCGAACCCGGGCCGGCGGCGGCACAGCATCCAGATCGAACTGAATCGCGCGCTTTACATGGACGAGTCCCGCTTCGAGCCGCACCAAGGGTTCGATGCGCTCGCGCGCAACCTCGAAATCCTGATCCGCGCGCTCGCCGGCTTCGTGCGCGCGCGGATCGGGCGGGAAAAGAGAGGCAAGCCATGAACCGGAACGGGATCGATCGGCGCGCCGCGCTAAAGGCGGCGGCGGGGCTGGCGGGCGGCGCGCTCGCGCCGGGCTCGCTCTTCGGCCAGCCGGGCGCCGGCGCGAGCGGGAAATCCCTGCCCGGCCGGGGCGAGTTCGTGGTGCGCGGCGCGACCGTGCTTACCATGGATTCCGCCATCGGCGATTTCGCGCGCGGTGACGTGCACGTGAGCAACGGCGTCATCGTCGCGGTGGGCGCGGAACTCGCCAGCGGAGCGGCGACGGTCCTCGACGGGCGCGGCATGATATGCATGCCGGGATTCATCGATACCCACTGGCACCTGTGGACGAGCTTCCTGCGCCCGCTCATGCGGATCGACGACGCGAGGCGCGGATACTTCCCGGTAAGCAACCGCCTCGGGCGCTTCTACACCCCGGAGGACAGCTACCGCAGCGTGCGGCTGGGACTCGCCGAAGCGCTCGCCGCCGGCGCAACCACGGTGCACAACTGGGCGCACAACGTCCGCTCACCCGGGCACGCAGCCGCGGAACTCTCCGCCATGCGCGACACCGGCATGCGGGGACGGTTCGCTTACGGTCCGGCGCAGGGAATGCCGAACGAGCAGCCGATGGACCTCGACGGGCTGGCGAGAATCCAGCGCGAGTGGATGCCGAACGACGGCATGCTGACGCTCGGCATCTGCTCGCGCAACGTCGGCAACACCGCGAACGTGCTGCGCGGGAATATCCCGCTCGAGATCGTGCGCAAGGACTGGGGCGGAGCGCGCGCGCTCGGACTGCCGATCACGTTACACACGTCGGGGCCGAGCCCGATCACGTTCCTCGACGAAGCGAAACTGCTCGGGCCCGACGTGCAGCTGGTGCATCCGCTGCTCACGACGCCCGAGGAGCGCCAGATCCTGAGAGAGCGGGGCGTGAGCTACAGCATCTCGCCCGTGGGCGAGTCCAGGCGGCCGGCGAGCGCCGGCGTCATGCAGTTGGGCGAGTTGCTCGAGGCCGGGGTGAAGGTGAGCATGTCGATAGACCACACCGGCACCTTCAACTGCGATTTCTTCGAGTGCATGCGCCTGCTCTACAACCTGCACCAGCACCGCATCGGCGCGCGAGTGCTCCTGACGGCGAAGCGACTCGTGCAGCTCGCGACGTTGGACGGCGCCGTCGACCTCGGTATCGCCGAGCGCACCGGATCGCTCACCCCGGGCAAGCGCGCGGACCTCATCCTGGTGCGCACCGGGGACATCAACATCACCCCCGTCGGCGACCCGTACGAGGCGCTCGTCTCCCTCGCCCAGCCCGGCAACGTCGACACGGTGATCGTCGACGGCCGGATACTGCGCCGTGGCGGAGCGTTCACCGCGCTCGACCACGCGCAGATCGTGAAGGAGGCGAGCGCGGCGGTCGCCGCGCTCGCCTCGAGAGCGAACTGGAACTAGTAGAGGGTGCTCGGCGGGATCCGCAGCCAGATCTCGCCCGGTGCGCGCTCGACATCGCACGAGTCGCGCGCGGGATTGCAGCGGTAGGTGAGGAACATCCGGTCGCGCACGTTGGAGAGGCGCTCGCGGCGCAGGATCGCGCCGTTGACGCCGCGCGAGCGCGCGGAGTCGACCAGGATGCCGTTCGCGCCCTGGTCGAAGAGCCAGGCGCCCAGTGGCTGGGTAAAGGCGTAGCTCCGGCGGTCGAGGAGATCCGGATAGGCGTCTTCGCGGCCGCGGAGATCGACCAGCAGCGCGTCGCAACGCACGTCGAAGAGCCGCCGCTCGCCGACGATCACGCGGTCCTGCGCGCCGTAGCTGTCGGCGAGAAAGCGGTGCCAGTGGAAGACGGTCTCGTGGACGGTCGTCTCGGTATTCAACGCGCCATACCACACGCCGAAGCGGCGCGCGTCGCTGAAGCGCGTCGCCTGCCAGTGCGCGGGATCGAAGGCATAGCTCGCCACCGTGCCGTAGTCGAACGGGCGCGTGACAACGGCGGCGCTCGTCGCGACGCGCTCTCGCGCCTCGGCCGCGATCGCCACCGCCCGGTCGCGCGGGTCGGTGGCAAGGTCGTCGAAGAGATCCTGCGAGGCGCGGTTCGTCTTGATGTTGCGCACGAGATCACCGTGAAAATCGGCGTTCGCCGCGCAGAGATTCCCGTACATGGGGAGCCCGTGTTCGCCGCGGCGGGAAGGTCGCCGCGAAGGCCGTCAGGTGCCGCGTTCGAAATCGAGATAGCGCCGCAGCGCCAGCAGACCCTCGAAGCCGCGGCGCACGGCGACGTCCACCGGGCGCGCGGCGAGCCGCCGGTTCGGTGTTGTCATCCAGCGGTAGGCGAGGTCGCGGTCGTGCGGAAACAGGATGCGCAGCGACTTGTGGATGCCGAGGAGGTGCCCAGCCCGATCGAGGAGGTCGCGACTGTCGGCGAGCGGCTCGCCCTTGCGGTAGCGCGCGAGCGTCGAGCGATTGTCCGGGGAAAGGCCGAGGAGCGCCGCCTGTTCTGCGGTGGAAAGACCCCAGCGTTCAAAGAGTTGCGTCACGAGCCGCGCCAGTCGCTCGCGGGCGTCCCGCTCCCGCAGATCGATCGGTGCTGCGTCGTCCTGTGGCTCGGTGCGCACGGCAACGGTTGTCTTGTATCAAACAAAAATAGTAGCATCTACTACGCCTCGTGTGCAACCGGGGGCGAACCATAAGTGCGCGAAGGAAACATGCCGTCGTTCGTTACCCGCAACGAGGAGGATCGAAGGCGATGAACCCCGTTCTGCCGCTGGTGTGCGGTGCACTACTGGGATGGGCGGTGCAGGCCGTTGCGGCGCAGCCGTACCCGGCGCGCCCGGTCCGGCTGGTCGTCGCCTCCTCGCCGGGAGGAGCGAGCGACATCCTCGCGCGCATGCTCGCGCAGAAGCTCGGCGAAGACCTCGGCCAGCTCGTCGTGGTCGACAACCGCGGCGGCGCGAGCGGCGTCATCGGAACCGACATCGTCACGAAGGCGGCGCCGGACGGCTACACGCTGCTCATCATCCAGCCCTCGCTCACCATCAACCCGAGCATGATCGCGAAGATGCCCTACGACGCCGCGCGCGACCTCACTCCGGTCGCGCTGGTCGTGGACGCCGCCCAGCTCCTGATGGTGAACGCGTCGATTCCGGCGAAGAACGCGCGCGAACTGATCGCGCTCGCGAAAGCGAAGCCCGGCACGCTCATGTTCGGTTCGCCCGGCGTCGGCACGAGCCCGCACATCACCGCGGAGTTCTTCAAGCTGAAGGCCGGGCGCATCGACATGCCGCAGGTCCTGTTCAAGGGCTCCGGCCCCGCGTTCGTGAGCCTGATCGGCGGCGAAGTCGCGGCGACGTTCGCGACCGTGCTCTCCTCGCTGCCGCACGTGAAGAGCGGGAAAGCCCGGGCGATCGGCGTCACCACCGCGAAGCGCGTCGAGATCCTGCCCGAAGTGCCGACCATCGCGGAGTCGGGACTGCCGGGATTCCAGACCTCGCAGTGGTTCGGCATCCTCGGGCCGGCCGGGCTGCCGCGGCCGATCGTCGATCGGCTCTACCAGGCGATATCCCGCGCCGCTTCGAGCCCGGATCTGAAGGACCGGCTCGCGGCACAGGGTGTCGACGTCGTGAACGGCAGGCCCGAAGCGTTCGGGGCGCTCATCAGGCACGAGCTGCAGCAGTGGGCCGACGTGATCAAGGCCGCCGGCATCAAACCGAGGTAGCGCGCCGGTGAGGATCGCGCCACCGCCCGGCGCGCTCGGCGGTAGGAGTGGCGGGAGACCGGAAGGCGCGCTCGCGGGGCGGCGCGCGCACGCCGTCACGCGCCGCGAAATCTGGCATCATTGCCGCCTGCGGCGAGAGGAGGACGGCATGAAACTCAAGTCCACTTTGCGGGTCGTCAACCAGGCCGACTATCCCGGCCGGCGCGGCGTCACCGACGGCCAGACCTACCAGCGCCTGATCGGGTGGCCGGGGGTGCAGGATACCGATCGCGTCCGGATCGGGCGCGCGACCTACAAGCCCGGCACGTACGAGCAGTTGCACTGGCACCCGATCGAGGCCTGCTACTACGTGATCGCGGGCCACGCCACGGTACGCAACGTCGAGGGCGAGGCGTTCGAGGTCGGGCCGGGCTCCATGATCTATGCGCCGGCCGGCATCGCGGGCGCCCACGAGTGGGAAGTGAAGGAATACCTCGAGCTCCTCGACATCCGCGCGACCAACGAGACCGACAGGAAGATCCAGTACACCGTGGACAAGAAGACGATGCGCTCCTACATCGACCTCCAGGACCTCGAGTACCGCGAGGCGATCAGCTTCAAGTCGCACTATTAGACGGCCGGGTGACGGCGCTCTCGCGCGTGACGGTGACACTGCCGTGGCTGGTGACCGGACCGCCACGCGCATCACCGCGAAGCTCGTCACCGCGAAGCTCATCCCGATGAAACCCGGAATCCTCGTCGTCGCTCGCATCTTTCCGCCCACGCTCGCCGAGCTCGAGCGCGACTACGCGGTGCACAACTACTGGGAGGCGGCCGACAAGGACGCGCTCGTGAAGAAGGTCGCGTGCAACGTGCGCGGCCTCGTGACGACCGGGCTGATGGGCTGCGACCGCGCGCGGATGGAAGCGCTGCCAGGACTGGAAATCATCGCGTCCTTCGGCACCCCGAATGGAACGGTGGACCTTGCGGCGGCGAGGGAACGCGGGATCATTGTCGCCAACACTCCCGACCGGATACAGGAACTCGTCGCCGAGCTCGCGATCGGGCTCGCCATCGCGGTCATGCGCAGGGTTTGCGAGACGGACCGTTTCGTCCGCGCCGGGCGGTGGGCGGCCGAATCACCGCCGATGGGCACGGGTCTCCTCGGCAAGACCTGCGGCATCGTCGCGATGGGCAGGATCGGACGCGGCACCGCGCGCCGGGCGGAGGCGTTCGGCATGTCGGTGTGCTGGCACGGGCCGCGCCCCAAGGACGACGTGCCGTATCCGTACTACCCGGACCTCGCCGAAATGGCCCGGAGATCCGATTGCCTGATCGTGACCTGTCCTCACCTGCCGGAGACGACCGGGCTCGTCTCCGCCCGTGTCCTGGAAGCGCTCGGGCCGAAAGGCTTCCTCGTGAACGTCGCGCGCGGCCCGGTCGTGGACGAGCGCGCGCTCGTCGCGGCGCTGAAAGAACGGCGCATCGCGGGGGCGGGGCTCGACGTGTACTGGGACGAGCCGCGCGTGCCCGCCGCGCTCCTTCCCTTCGAGAACGTTGTCATGACGCCGCACCTCGGCAGCGCCACTCTCGACGTGCGGGAGGAACGCGGGCGCAAGCTGCTCGCGAACCTCAAGGCGCACTTCTCGGGGCGGCCGGTACCCTATCCGCTCGCGCAGCGAGTCGGCTGACTGCTGGCGGGGTGCGTCTCAGCGCTCGTCCGACTTCAGTATTTCCATTCCCGCCCGCAGGCAGCGCTCGATGCGCGCGCGCTCGGCGGCGAGCTTCGCGTCGTCCCATTGCCAGAAGCCATGGCGGGCCTTCATGCCGAGGCGTCCCCCGTCGACCATCTTCCGCAGCATGGCCGGTGGCTCCTTCTCGTCGTGCAGGTGGGGGTAGACCGAGACGCCCGAGTAGAGGTGCGTGTCCCAGCCGGACATCTCCTTTTGCATGACCGGGCCGCAGGCGATGAAGCGGAACCCGAAACCCATGCGCACCGCCGTGTCGACGCCCTCCGGCGTGGTGACGCCGTCGGCGATGAGATAGAGCGCTTCGCGCATGAGCGCGTGCTGGAGGCGGTTGCCGACGAAGCCGGGCACGTCCTTCGTCACGTGTATCGGGGCCTTGCCGAGCTCCTTCATGAGGGCCACGAGCCGCGCCGCGACCGCGGGGTCCGTGAAACCGGCGCTGATCACCTCCACCAGTGGTACGAGGTGGGCGGGCATGAAGAAGTGCAGGCCCGCCACCCGCGAGCGCGTCGCGAGCGCCTTGCCGATCTCGCCGATGGGAAAGGTCGACGTATTGGTGGCGAGCGGCGTGTCCGGGCGCGCAAGGCGTTCCAGTTCGGCGTAGAGCCGGCGTTTCAACTCGATGTCCTCCGTGACCGCCTCCACCACGAGGTCGATCGCGGTCCACGGCAGCGCGCCGAGTTCCCGGTAGACCGCGACACCGGCTGCCGCGGCGCCGGGCGCGCCGAGCTTGCCGAGCCCCGCCACGACGCGAGCGGGTAGTGCGTCCCGCGTGCGCCGGGAGGGACTCATCACGTGTACGTCCCAGCCGCCAGCGGCGAAGATGACCGCGATGTCCCCGCCCATCACTCCGCCGCCGATGATCGCCACCGCCCGCTTTCGCTCCGCCATGCCGCGCTCCGTCCGAGAGTGTCAACAAAAAGGCCGGGAGTTACCCGGCCCGGAATCGCATCTTGAAGCCGTCAGCCGCCGGCTGTCACCTATTGCTTGACCCGCGTCGCGCTCCACTTTGCTTCGCCGCCGGGGTACTTGACCGTGCCTTCCATCGTGTCCCCGTTCACCCGGCCGGTGAAATCCCGGCGCACCGGCTCGCTTCCGGAAACCGGCTCGAACACGGTGAAGGAGATGCGATCGCCCCGGAGCCTGGAATTGCGGAACTGGCCGAGCTTGCTGTCGAGGCGCGCCACGCCCTCGATCTGCTGGTACTGCTGGCGCAGCAGCAACTCGTACTCGCGCGGCCCGTTGCCGCTGACGCTCCACTTCCACGTCCCCTCGACCTGGGCCGGTACGATCCAGAGGTAGGCGGTGCGCCCTTCCGCGCTGTCGGTCTGGTCGGCCTGCCAGTCGTCCATGCTGAAGGCGTGCGAGACGACGCGCGTGCCCGGCTTCATCTTGAGGATCGTCGGGCGCAGTTTCACGTTGAGGGAGGGGAGCAGGTATAGCGTCAAGACCGTCGCCCTGCTGAAATCGGTTTCGAAGATGTCGCCGCGGATGAACTTCGCCTTGTCCGCCACACCCTCCTTCTCGGCGGCACGGATGGAGAGCGCCACCATGTCGGGGTTGTACTCGACCCCGAACGCCTGCGCGCCGCGCTTGGCGGCCGCGATGACGGTGCGGCCGTCGCCGCTGCCGAGATCGTAGTGGATGTCCCTCGACGTGAGCTTCGCCATGTCGAGCATGCGCTCGACGAGCGACTGCGGCGTCGGCACCCAGATGACATCCTTCCCCTCCTGGCCGACCTGCGGGGTGTAGTCGGCTTTGCCGGACTGGGCCGCCGCGGCGCCGGGCAGGGCGGCGGTCAGGATACCGAGGCACGTGATCAAGAGCGCGGCGGGTAGCCGTAAGGATCGCATGTGAGTCTCCATCGGAATGGTACGGTGCGTCGCGGGCGGCCGGCGCGCTCACCGGAGCGTCGGGTGCGGCGGGCGCGATAGTCTACCGCAGCGCGGGCCTTGCCCCGCCCGCGCCACCTTACCGATCCGCAATGCGACCATCCAGCGTCGTCCCGGCTGCGATCATGGACTGGATGTCCGCCCCGGAGCAGCCGATCTCGCGCAGGATCTCGACGCTGTGCTCTCCCAGCTTGGGCGCGGGGCGATAGTCTTCCCGCACGCCGGTCGACCATTTGTTTGGCAGGCGCATGCTGCGCGTCGCGCCCTCGGTCGGATGCGTCTTCATCTCGAAGAACCCGGCGTCGGCGAGGTGCGGGTCGTCCATGAGGCTCTCGAGCGTGTGGTACGGCATCGCCGGCACGTCCGCCTGGTCGAGTATCGCCACCCACTCGCTCGTCGTCTTCGATTTCATCGCCTGCATGCGGATCTCGAAGTACTCGCGCACGTTGGCGAAACGAGCCTCAACGCTGGAGAAGCGCGGGTCGGTCTTCAGTTCCGGGCGGCCGATCGCGTCGAAGAAAGCGAACGCCTGGTCGTTGGTGTTCGCGGAAACGCAGATCCAGCCGTCGGCGGTCGGCACGGGCTTGCCGAGCGGGTCGATCAACCGGGGATCGCCCATCCCTCCGAGCGGCGGCTCGAAGGTGCTGAGATACATGTGCTCCTCCAGCACGAACTTCACCATGTTCTCGAACATGGGGATCTCGATCGAGCAGCCCTCGCCGGTGCGCGTGCGCCCGTAGAGCGCCATCGCGATCATCTGCACCGCGATCAGCCCGGCAATCTTGTCCGCCACGACCATCGGCACGAAGCGCGGCTCGCCGGTGGCGAGGTGGTGCAGCGCCGCCATCCCGCCCGAACCCTGGATGATGGTGTCGTAGGCGGGCTTGTCGCGGTAGCGGCCGTCCTGACCGAAGCCGAGGAGGCCGCAGTAGACGATGCGCGGGTTGAAGCCGCGCACGTCCTCATAGGCGAGTTTCATGCGCGCCATCGACTTCGGGCGGTTGTTCCACAGCATCACGTCGCTCCGCGCGAGGAGCTTTCCGAGCGCCGCGTAGCCGTCGCGGTGCTTGAGGTCGAGAACGATCGAGCGCTTGTTGCGGTTGAGATGGAGGAACTTCGCGCCCATGCCGGGCGTGACCGATTTCCCGTTGAGGTTGCGCACGAGGTCGCCCGTCTTCGACTCGACCTTGATCACTTCCGCGCCATGGTCGGCGAGGATCTGCGTGCAGAGCGGGCCGACGACGACCGAGGTGAGGTCGACGACGCGCAAGCCTTCGAGGGGTCCGCCGGACATGGCTGAAGGTGGATACCGCCGTCAGCCGCCGAGCGGCGCCGAGGCAGGCCGATGCCCGCCACGCGGCCGGAGGGCAGCCGTCATCGGGGAGGGGGGAGGGCCGATCCCGGTGGCGTCATTGCTCTCCGGAAGGACCGTTGCCGCGATCGACCGCGTGCGCCGGAATCGGCGTTCATCGGCGTTCATCGGCCGCTCCCGTCCTGGCGAAACTCGGCGTCCGCGGCGAGCGCGAGCGCCCCGGTGTCGTCGGCCGCCCAGAGCTTCGCGCTCTTGCCATCGGCCGAAGGCTCGCCGCCGAAGCTGATCGGCCGGTTCACGAAGAGCGGGCGCACGTTGCGCGAGGCCATGTAAACGAGCGGCGCGCGCGCATTCGCCCGCGCAAGTTCCAGCGCGAGAAGCGTTGTCAGGCCGCCGTTCATGACGAGATCGGGATAGCCCTCGGTCCCGGTCACGTAAGGGTGGTCGTAGTGGATGCGGTGGCCGTTGAAGGTGAGCGCGGAATAGCGGAAGAGCATGACCGGGTCCGGCGTCACGACGTTGCGCCACGCCGCGCCCGCCGGCGCGGGCTGGGGCGGCGGGGGCGGCGTGCCGGCGGCGGGCTCCGCGCGGTAGACGATGTCCTGCTCCTCCGTGACCGCCAGGCCGCGCGGGCTCGAAATGTCCGTCTTCACCGTCACGAACACCATCTCACCCGTGCGACCCTGCTTGACGGTCACGTCCCGGATGACCGACTCGCGGTGCGCCGCGTCGCCGACGCGCAACTCCGCGACGAAGCGCACGCGCCGGCCGGCGAACATGCGGCGTGGCAGCGGCACCGGCGGCAGGAAATCGCCGCGCCGCGGATGCCCGTCGGGACCGATCTGCGACTGGCGCACCACGCGCGGGAAGAGAATCGTGTGCCAGCCGATCGGGAGGGGATCGCCCGCCTTCGGCATCGGCTCGTCGCGGTCGAGCGTCGCGGCGAGACGATGGACCGCCGGCACGGTTACGTAATCGAGGTCGGTCTCCTTCCGGCCGATCCAGTCCTTGAGCTTCTCCAGTTCGCGCGTCATGCGGGTTGCCCTTCTCTCAGTGGCCGCGGAGGCGCGGAGACCGGCCCGGGAAGCAGCACTCGCCCGCCGGGCGGACTCGATGGAGAACGCTTCCGCGGTCCCGGCGCCTCCGCGGCAATTCTAATCGGCCTTCGCGCCGGAGTCCTTCACGGCTTTCCCCCACTTCGCGATTTCCGACTTGATGAAGGCGGCGAACTCCGCGCGCGTGCCCGCGGCGGGCGTGAAAGCGAGACTCGCCAGGCGTTCCATCACGTCGGGCTGGCTCAGTATGCGCACCATCTCGGCGTTGAGCTTGTCGAGGATCGGCGCCGGAGTGCGCGCCGGCGCGGCGATGCCGATCCAGCCCACCGCCTCGAACCCGGGGAAGCCCGACTCCGCGATCGCCGGCACTTCCGGCAGGAACGGCGAGCGTTTGAGCGTGGCGATGCCGAGGCCGCGCAGCTTCCCGGCCTTGATCTGCGGCAGCGCCGCCGGGATGGCGTCGAACATCACCGGGACCTGGCCGCCCAGCATCTGGGTATGGGCCTCCGCGCTCCCCTTGAAGGGGACGTGGTTGAGACGCGCGCCGGCGGCCGCGCGGAACATCTCCATGCTGAGATGGCTCGTCGAGCCGTTGCCGAGCGAGGCGTAGTTGACCTGCCCGGGTTTCTCGCGCGCCGCCGCGACGAACTCCCTCACCGACTTGAACGGCGCGGACGGAGCGGCCATGAGCGTCTGCGGCGTGAGGCCCAGGTTGGAGATGGGCGCGAAGTCCGCCAGCACGTCGTACGGGAGTTTCGAGTAGAGCGAGGGGTTGATGCCGAACGCGCTCGAGACCGCCATCACCAGCGTGTGGCCGTCGGGGGTGGCGTTTTTCGCGGCCACCGTTCCGATCACGGCGCCCGCGCCCGGGCGGTTGTCGACTATGACCTGCTGGCCCCAGCTCGCGGAGAGCTTCTGCGCGAGGACGCGCGCGAGGATGTCCGTGGACGTTCCGGGCGTGAACTGCGCGATGATGCGGATCGGCCGGGCCGGATAGGCCTTTGCCGTCTCCTGGGCGTGCGCCGCGGACGGGCAGCACGCCAGAAGGAGAGCGGCCGTGAATGATGCACGAGCGCTCCGGGTCTTCATGCCGTCATCCTCCCTCAACGAAGAACCGCGGGCTACCCCATTGCGGCGAGCGTCTTCGCCTCGCGCGCCTTGATCGCTTCGTGGCGCCCGAGGAGTTTCGCGGCCCGCACCACCACCGGAATGTCGATCATCTTGCCGTCGATCTGGAACGAGCCGCGCCCGGCGGCCTGCGCCTCCCGGTCCATCTGGATCACCTTGCGCGCGTAGGCGAGCTCGGCCTCGTCGGGGGTGTACTCCTCGTTCACGATCTTCACCTGACCCGGGTGGATGCAGCCCGCGCCGTCGAAGCCGAACATCCGCGAGCGGCGCACCATCTTCCGGAACGCGTCCCAGTCGCTGAAGTCGGCGACCGTGCCGATGAAGCCGAGCGGCATCACGCCGGCGGAGCGCGCGGCGATGATCATGCGCTGCTTGGGGTGCAGCAGCACTTCGCCCTCGGGCTGCGCGTTCATGTCGAGCGCGAAGTCCTCGCCGCCGATATTCGTGGCGACCACGCGCGGGCTCGCGCGCGGGATCTCGTCGATGCGCGAAAAGGCGTCGCACGTCTCGATCATCGCGAGGAACTTCGTGTGACCGGCCGCGATGCCGCGCCTTGCCTCCAGTTCGGTGACGAGCTCATCGAGCAGCCGCAGGTGCGAGGCGCTGTCGGTCTTGGATATGGCGAGGCCATCGACGTCCTCGCAGACGCTGTACTCGATGTCGCGCACGGCGAGCGAGAGCGGCCGATTGATCCGCACCACCACGTCGGCGCCGCCGCGCCGCACGCGCGAGGCGTTGCGGGCGACGAGCGTGCGCGCCTTCTCCTTCTCCGCCGCGGGCACGGCGTCCTCGAGATCGAGCTGGATCACGTCGGCGCCGCGGGTGTGCGCCCTGTCGACGAACCTCTCGACGTTCACCGGCACGTACATCAGGGATCGCCACACCGGCAGCTCGCGCTTCATTCCGCCTCCTCCCCGCGCTCCGGGCCGCCTTCGGCGGCGACGCCCGCTTCGAGCAGCAATCGATAGCCCGCGTCGTCCACGCCCGCCTCCGCCAGCAGCGCCCGGTTGTGCTCGCCGAGCCGCGGCGCGGGCGTGCGTATCGAGCCGGGCGTGCCCGAGAGCCGCGGCACCACGTGATGCATGGGAAACGCGCCCATGTCCGCGTCCGGGTAATCCGCGATGAGCTCCGTTTCCAGCACGTGCGGATCGCGCACGATCTGCGTGATGTCGTAGATCGGCCCGATCGTCACCTCGGCCCGCTCGAAGAAGGCGACGTTCTCCGCCTGCGTGCGCTCCCCGACGAACGCCCCGATGATAGCATCGAGCTCCTCGGCGTGGCGCACGCGCCCGGCGTTGGTGCTGTAGCGCGGATCCTCGATCAGCTCGGCCCGGCCGATCGAGCGGAACAGGCGCTCCGCCATCTTCTGCGTGGACGAGGAGAGGCACACGTACAACCCGTCCCTGCAGCGGTAGGCGTTGCGCGGGCCGGCGTTCGTCGAGCGGCTGCCGGTGCGGGGCTTCACCTTGCCGGTCAGGCGGTGGTTCGCCGCCTGGGGGCCGAGCACCGTGAAAAGGGGATCGAGCAGCGGCAGGTCGATCACCTGTCCGCGCCCGCCCCTCGTCTCCACCTCGCGCAGCGCGATCATCGCGGCCGCGGCGCCGTAGAGGCCCGCCACGGTGTCGGCGAGGTACATCGGCGGCAGCACCGGCTCGCGGTCCGCGAAGCCGTTGAACGACGCGAACCCGGACATGCCTTCCACCAGCGTGCCGAAGCCGGGCCGCCGCCGGTAGGGGCCCTGCTGCCCCCAGCCGGAGACGCGCACGACGACGAGCCTCGGGTTGAGTTCGAGCAGGCGCTCCGGGGCGAGCCCCATCCGCTCCAGCGTGTCGGGCCGGAAGCTCTCCACGAAGAGCGCCGCCGTCGGCGCGAGTTTCGCGAGCAGCTCGCGCGCCTCGGGCCGGCGCAGCTCCAGGCACAGGCTTTTCTTGTTGCGCGCGTAGAGCTTCCAGTTGGTCTGCACGCCGGCCGTCTGCCATGCGCGCAGCGTGTCTCCCGCCGGCGGCTCGACCTTGATCACCTCGGCGCCGAAATCGCCCAGCACCTGGGTGAGGGTGTTGCCGGCGACGAGGCGCGAGAGATCGAGCACCCGCACGCCATCCAGCGTGCCCTTCGCCGCCGGCTCGTAATTCCTGCGTGGCAGTTTGTGCCGTTCCATCGCGGGCTCCGGAGTTTCGTTGTTTGGATGAATTTCGCGGGCGGCGCCCGCGAAATTCATTCGGGCTTGATGCCCGCCTCCTTCACGACCTTGCGCCAGCCGCCGATCTCGCTCGCGATCATCGCCGTGAATGCCTCCGGCGTCGTCGGGGCCGCTTCCGCGCCGAAGCTCGCGAAGCGCTTCTTCATCTCCGCCGACGCGAGCGACTTGTGGACCTCCGCGTTCAGGCGCTCGACGACGGCGCGCGGCGTCTTCGCCGGGGCGAAGAGTCCCCACCACAGCGACACGTCGTAGCCCGGGAGGCCGGTTTCCGCGATCGGCGGCACGCCCGGGGCGGAGTCGGAGCGCTTCGCGGTGCTCAGCCCGATCGCGCGGAGCCGCCCCGATTTCATCTGCGCCTCGACCGAGGGCAGGCTCACCAGCAGCACCTGGACGTTGCCCGCCATGAGGTCGGTGACCGCCGGGGACATGCCCTTGTGCGGCACGTGCACCATCCTGATTTTCGCCGCGGAGAGAAAGAGCTCGGTGCCCATCTGGTTGATGCTGCCGACACCGGACGAGGTGTAATTGAGCTTGTCCGGCTGCGCCCGGGCGAGGGCGATCAGCTCCTTCGCGCTCTTCGCCGGCACGGAGGGGTGCACCACCAGGACCATCGGGCTCTTGGCGAGCAGCGTGACCCCGGTGACGTCGTTCACGGGATCGAAGGGAAGCTTCGGCTGTATCGCGGCGGCGGTGGTGTAGGTCGTCGAGGACACGTAGAGCGTGTGGCCGTCGGGCGGCGATTTCACCATCAGGTCGGCGGCGATCATCTGGCTCGCGCCCGGCCGGTTGTCCACGATCACCGGTTGCTTCAGCGCCGCGTTGAGGTGCTGTCCGATGGAGCGCGCGAAGATGTCGTTGCTGCCGCCGGCCGGGGCGCCGACGAGGATGCGGATCGCCTTGGCCGGCCACGCGGGCTGCGCGGCGGCGGGCAGCGCGGCAAGCGCGGCGAGCACGGCGGCGGCAAGAGGGCCTGCGGCCGGGATGCGGCACGAGAGCACCGGAATGTCTATCGTCATGGTTCCTCCTTCGTCTGGAATCGGTTCGCCGCGCATTCTCCGCCAGAGTGGTGGTAATGTGAAATGCAATAATGTCAGCAATTGATGAGTGGAACTCATGAAGCTCGATATCGACGGCATCCAGGCCTTCGTGCTGATCGCGGAACTCGGCGGCTTCCAGCGCGCGGCGGAGCGGCTGCGACTCACCCAGACTGCGTTGACGAGGCGCATCCAGCGGCTCGAGGCCTACCTGGGACTGAAACTCCTCGACCGCACGACGCGCTCGGTCTCGCTGACGACCGTGGGCGAGGAGTTCCTGCCGCAGGCGCGGCGCCTCGTGGAGGAGTTGACGCACTCGGTCGATCGGCTGAAAGGAATGTCGCACGGCGCGAGCGGGAACGTCGCTCTCGCGTGCATCGCCTCGGTCGCGAGCCAGCGCCTGCCCGCCGTCATCCGGGCCTACGCCGCGCGGCACCCCGGCAACCGTGTGCGCATACTCGATCGCACCGGCACGCAGGTCGCGGCGGCGGTGCGGCAGGGGCAGGCCGAGTTCGGGGTGACGATACTGCCCACGCGCGAACCCGACCTCGTCGAGGAGCCGCTCTACGAGGATCCCTTCGTTCTCTTCTGCGCCGCGGGGCACCGGCTCGCCGCGTCGAGCCGCATCGCCTGGAAGGAGCTGCGGGAGGGCGAACTCATCGTGTTCGGCGGCGCCAGCGGGAACCGGCTGCTCGTGGATTACCAGCTCGCGGGCCGGCGGCTCGCGCTGCGCGGGCGCTACGAGGTCGAGCAGACCGCCACGGCCCTCGGCCTCGTCCTCGCCGGGATCGGAGCGGCGGTGCTGCCGGCCTCCGCGATGGGACCCGGTGCCGGCGGGAGCGTGCGCCGCGTACCCCTCGTGAATCCGGTAATCCGGCGCGCCGTGGGAATCGTGCGCCGGCGCGGCGCCTCGCTCTCGCCCGCGGCGCGCGCGCTGCAGGATCTTCTCGCGATCGAACTGCGCTCGCCCGCGGGCGGGTCGGAGGGCGGGCGCTGATCGGGCGCGCTCACTCGAGCCGGATGCCGGCTTCGCGCGCGACCTTGCGCCAGCGCGAGATCTCGTTCGGCACGAAGGACGCGAACGCTTCGCGCGTCATCGCCGCTGGCTCGGCGCCCTCGCGCGCGAAGCGCTCCTTCGTGTCGGCGAATTGCAGCACCTTGCCGAGCCCGGCCGAGAGCTGGTTCACGATCTCGGGGGGCGTCTTCACCGGCGCGGCGAGTCCCCACCAGAACTCGGCCGTGTAGCCGCGCACCCCGGACTCGTCGATCGTGGGCAGTTGCGGGGCGAACGAAGTGCGCCTGGCGCCGCCGACCGCGATCGCCTTCAACTTTCCCGCCTGCACCTGCGTCAGCGCCGAGGGCATGCTCGTCATGACGAGCTGCACGTGTCCCCCCATGAGATCGGTGAGGGCGGGGGCAACGCCCTTGTACGGCACGTGCACGATGTCGATGCCCGCCATGTGCCGGAAGAGCTCGGTGAAGAGATGGTTGATCCCGCCGGTGCCGGTCGAGCCGTAATTGATGCTGCCCGGGCGCGCTTTCGCCAGAGCGACGAGCTCCCGGACGTTCCGGACCGGGAGCGAAGGGTGCACGACCACCAGCATGGGACTTCTCGCCATCATGCCGATCCACGCGAAATCCGCGACGGGGTCGTAGGCCATCTTCGCCCGCAGCGCGGCGTTCGCCACGAAGGAGGCCTGGACGTTGAGAACCGAATAGCCGTCCGGCGGCGACTTCGCGACGTTCTCCGCGCCGATCATCCCGCCCGCGCCCGCCCGGTTGTCCACCACGACGGACTGCCCCAGCACGGCGGTCAAACCCTGCGCCACGACGCGCGAGAGGATATCGTTGCTCCCGCTCGGCGGGTAGGGCACGACGAGCCGCAGGGGTTTCGCGGGCCAGGCCTGCGCCCGCGCCGTCCCCGCCGGCGCGAGCGCGGCGAGCCCGCCGAGCACGAGAGCGGCAAGCGGCGCGGCAAGGGCGCGGCTCGCCCGGCTGCGCGTCAACGCGCGTCCCCGCCGGCGGTGATCTGCCGTTCGATCTGGCGCGTTTCGGACTTGAGCAGCGTGGCGATCTCGGTGGCGCGCTTCTCGCTCATCCGGCTCGAGATGGTGGATACGGAAAGCGCCGCGAAGGGAACGCCGCCCTGGTTGCGCAACGCCTGGCCCACCGAGCGCACGCCCGCGAGCCCCGGCATCTCGCGCATCGCGTAGCCGAGTTTCTGCGCGCGCTTCACCTGCGAGATGAGCGCGCCGCCGTTCAATCCGTACTCCGGCAGGCGCACCTTGTTCGCGCCGACGACCTGCTCGATCTCCTCTTCCGGCAGGGCCGAGAGGATCGCGAGGCTTCCGGTTCCCACGCCGAGCGGGCGGCGCATGCCGACTTCCAGCGTGAAGGTCTTGATCGGAAACGCGCCCTCGCGCCGGTCGAGGCACACCGCGTCGAGTCCGCTTCTCTGGGTGAGGAACACCGTGTCCCCGGTCGCCTCCGCGATCCTGGCGAGCGCCGGGTGGCAGAGCTCGCGCAGGTTGAAGCGCGGGGTGGCGGTGAGACCCAGCTCGAAAACCATGGAGCCGAGGTAGTAGCGATGCGTGTCGGAGTCCTGCTGGACCATGTTCTCGGTTGCGAGGCATTTCAGCATGCGGTGCACCGTGGGACGTTGCAGCCCGGTGCGCGTCGCGAGATCGAGCAGCCGGGAGCCGCTGCGATTGTGCGCGGCGATCTCGCGCAGCAGCAGCAGCGCGCGCTCGATGCTCTGGGTCCCGGTCAGCCGGGATTCCGTGGGGAACTCGTTCTTGGCTGGTGACATATGGGTCGATTCCAGATGGTAGTTTCGATCAAAGAGGCGATCCCGCGCCCGCGTCCGAATAAAGTCCGGATCGTGAACGAAAGGCCCACATTATCCCACTGGATGGGCGCTGGTAGAATAGGCCGCCTGTTGAAATTTCTTTGCTTTACCGGAAACAATGACCTTGATGGTTCGTAATATGGACTCGTCGACACGATCCGGTCCGGGGCGGGCCAGGTCACTGGAGGCCACAATATGACTACCCCTGTCCCGGCCGGCGCGCGGTTCCGGGCCGCGCTTGCCACGGAGCGGCCGCTGCAGATCGTCGGAACGATCAACGCCTGCCACGCGCTGCTCGCGGCGCGCGAGGGCTACCGCGCCATCTACCTCTCGGGCGGCGGCGTCGCCGCCGGCTCGCTCGGCCTGCCCGATCTCGGCATCAGCACCCTCGACGACGTGCTGACCGACGTGCGCCGCATTACCGACGCGTGCGAACTGCCGCTGCTGGTCGACGTCGACACCGGGTTCGGCGCGAGCGCGTTCAACGTCGCGCGCACGGTGAAGTCGCTCATCAAGTGTGGCGCCGCGGCGATGCATATCGAAGACCAGGTCGGCGCCAAGCGCTGCGGCCACCGGCCGAACAAGGAGCTCGTGTCGCAGCAGGAGATGGTGGACCGCGTGAAGGCGGCGGCCGACGCGAAGACGGATCGGCAGTTCGTCGTGATGGCGCGCACCGACGCGCTCGCGGTCGAGGGGCTGCAGGCCGCCATCGACCGCGCGTGCGCGTGCGTGGAGGCGGGCGCCGACATGATCTTCCCGGAGGCGATCACCGAGCTCGCCATGTACCGGAAGTTCGCCGGAGCGGTCGGCGTGCCGATCCTCGCGAATATCACCGAGTTCGGCAGGACGCCGCTCTTCACCGTCGCCGAGCTCGCCGGCGCGAACGTCGCCATGGTGCTCTATCCCCTCTCGGCATTCCGCGCGATGAACGCCGCCGCGCGCCGCGTCTTCCAGTCGATCCGCCGCGACGGCACGCAGAAGGGCGTGGTCGATCTCATGCAGACGCGCGACGAGCTCTACGAATGCCTCGACTACCACGCCTACGAGCGCAAACTCGACGCTCTCTTCGCGCGCGAGAAGCCGCGCTGACTCCGCCGGGCGCGAATCGCGGGCCGGCCGCGCCGAGCCGGCGCCGGGTGCCCTCTCCCGCCGGGTGGCCGGTCCACTCGATCGAGCTCCCGGCACCCCGCCGCGATCCGGATGCAAGCATATAATGTGCATGGGTTTTTCCCGGCGCCCTCCGCGATGCAGCTCTTCGCTTTCGGCCTGAATCACGCCACCGCGCCGCTCGCGCTGCGCGAGCGGGTCGCGTTCCAGTCGGAGACGCTCGCCGGGGCGCTGCGCGATCTCGTCGACCGGCGCCCGGTCAAGGAGGCGGCGATCGTCTCCACCTGCAATCGCACCGAGGTCTACTGCAATACCGACGCCCCGCCCGCGGCGGTCGACTGGCTCGCCGCGTGGCACCACCTCGGGCCGCAGCAGATCGAACCCTACCTCTACCAGCTGCCGCTCGAGCGGGCGGTGAAGCACGCGTTCCGCGTGGCGAGCGGCCTCGATTCCATGGTGCTCGGCGAGCCGCAGATCCTCGGCCAGTTCAAGCAGGCGGCGCGCACCGCGCAGGAGGCGGGGACCCTCGGCCTCGTCCTGAACAAGCTCTTCCAGCGCACCTTCTCGGTCGCGAAGAGCGTGCGCGCCGAAACCGACATCGGCGTGGCCACCGTTTCCATGGCCGCGGCCGCCGTCGCGATCGCCCAGCGGATCTTTCCCAGCATCCGCGAGCAGAGCGTGCTCTTCATCGGCGCGGGCGAAATGGTGGAACTCACCGCCACGCACTTCGCCGCGCATCACCCGCGCCGCTTCACCTTCGCGAACCGCACCCCGGAGCGCGCCCGGCACCTCGCCGACCGCTTCCTGGGACGCGCGATCGCGCTCGCCGATCTCGCCTCGCAGATCGCCGCGCACGACATCGTCGTCACCTCGACCGCGAGCCCGCTGCCGATCATCGGCAAGGGGCTCACCGAGAGCGCGTTGAAGGCGCGCAAGCACCGGCCGATCCTGATGTTCGACCTCGCGGTGCCGCGCGACGTCGAGGGCGAGGTCGGCACGCTGGACGATGTGTTCCTCTACACCGTGGACGACCTCGGCAAGATCGCGCGCGCGGGCATGGACGCGCGCCAGAACGCGGTAGCGCAGGCCGAGGTGATCATCGAGAACCAGGTGACCGACTTCATGCGCTGGCTCGGCAACCGGGAGCTGGTGCCGACCATACGCGCGCTGCGGGACACGGCCGAGCGCGCGCGGCGGCACGAGCTCCGGCGGGCGCTGAAGCGCCTCGCCCGCGGCGAGGACCCGCGCGCGGTGCTGGAGGCGCTCTCGCACGGCATCGCCAACAAGCTCATCCACCCGCCCACGCACGCGCTCTCGCACGCGCGCGACGAGGAGCGCGAGGACATCGCGCAGATCCTCTCGCGGCTCTTCCAGATCCATCCCCCCGCATGAAGCCGAGCATCGCCGCGCGCCTCGCGCAGCTCGCGCACCGGCTGGACGAGGTGACGCGGCTGCTCGGCGAGGAGAGCGCGACGGCCGACATCGAGCAGTACCGCAGGCTCACCCGGGAGCACGCGGAGCTCACGCCGCTCGTCGAGCTCTACCGGCAGTACGCGAGCGGCGAGCAGGACGTGGCGACGGCGCGCGAGATGGCCGGGGACCCGGCGATGCGCGAGTTCGCCGAGGGGGAAATCCGCGCCACCCGCGAGCGGCTCGCGGAACTCGAGCGCGAAATCCAGCGCCAGCTCCTGCCGCGCGATCCGAACGACGAGCGCAGCATTTTCCTCGAGGTGCGAGCCGGCACCGGCGGCGATGAATCGGGGATCTTTGCCGGGGAGCTCTTCCGCATGTACTCGCGCTACGCCGAGCGCCGCGGCTGGCAGGTCGAGATCGTCTCGCAGAGCCCGTCGGAGCGCGGCGGCTTCAAGGAAGTGATCGCCAAGGTCGTCGGGCGCGGCGCCTACTCGAAACTCAAGTTCGAATCGGGCGGCCACCGCGTACAGCGCGTGCCGGTCACCGAGACGCAGGGGCGCATCCATACCTCGGCGTGCACCGTGGCGGTCATGCCGGAGGCGGACGAGGTCGCCGACGTCGTGCTGAACCCCGCCGAGCTGCGGGTGGACACCTTCCGTGCATCGGGCGCGGGCGGCCAGCACGTCAACAAGACGGACTCGGCGGTGCGCGTGACCCACCTGCCCACCGGCATCGTCGTGGAGTGCCAGGATGACCGCTCGCAGCACAAGAACCGGGCGCGGGCGCTCGCGGTGCTCGCCGCGCGCATCAAGGACCGGCAGATCCGCGACCAGCAGGCGAAACTCGCGGCGACCCGCAAGTCGCTGATCGGCAGCGGCGACCGCTCCGAACGCATCCGCACCTACAATTTTCCGCAGGGGCGCGTCACCGATCACCGAATCAATCTCACGCTCTACAGGATCGACAGGATCATGGACGGCGACCTCGAGGAGCTTATGACCGCGCTCGCCGCCGAGCACCAGGCCGAGCAGCTCGCGCAACTCGCCGAGGAATCCCAGCCTGCCTGAGCCGCCGTCGGGCTCGCGCTCGACCGCGCTTGGCCACGTGGTCGGGCCGGCCGGGCAGTCTGCGCCGAAACCCCGATGATTCAGGCAGTTGCCCTGGCGATGCTCGCCTCCGCATTGTTCGGATCGGCGTTAGTGACCACTTACTGCGGGCTGCGGCACATGGATGTGTGGTCGGGCGCGCGGGTTAGCGTGCCTTCGGCCGCGGTATTTTTCTGGTTGTGTGCCCCCTTCGCGGACTGGTCCGGCCGGCACGACGGCGCCGCGGTAATCTTCCTGCTGGTCGGTCTCTTCTTTCCCGCGGCAGTGACATTTCTCGCGTACGAAGGCAATCGCCGGCTGGGGCCCAACGTCGCGGGTGCGATCGGCAGCACCGCGCCCCTCTTTGCGGTTCTGGGCGCCGCCCTGTTCCTGGGCGAGCGCTTCGGCGCGCGCGAGCTCGGTGCGACGGGGGGTATCGTCGCCGGCTCGGCGCTCCTGACGGTCCGTGGCGGGAACGTCCTCGCGCGGACCACGGCGGCTGCCTTGTGGTTGCCCTGGGCCGCGGCGCTGCTGCGGGCGCTCGCTCAGGTCGCCTCGAAGGCCGGGTTGACGCTTTGGCCGAGCCCGTTTGCCGCGGCGCTGGCGGGCTACACTGTCTCGGCTGCGGTGATCTGGGCGGTTTGCGCCGCCCGGCGGGGCACGCGTTTCGCCGCGAACCGGCGCGGCGCGGCGTGGTTCGCCGCGACGGGCATGTTGAACGGCCTCGCGGTGCTGGCGCTCTACGGTGCCCTTCAGGGAGGGCCCGTGCACGTCGTCTCGCCCGTGGTCGCGACCTATCCCCTCTTCACGTTGATGCTCACCCGGGTTCTCCCCGGGCCGGAGCGCGTGACGGGTCGCGCGATCGCCGGTGTCGCGCTGATCGTGGCGGGCGTCGCGCTGCTGCTCGCCGGGGCGTGAGCACGCGCCGCCAGCGCAATAGCGACGAGCGGTCAACTTGCGAATCAAGGATCTGCTGAGGCGGCGGGCGCTGGATGCCCTGGAAACACGCATCCTGCTGCGCGCGGTGCTCGGCATGACCGACGCGCAGATCGCCGCGGCGCCCGAGCGCGAGCTTTCCGCCCCCGAACTCGAGCGCTACGGATCGTTCGTGCGGCGCAGGATCACCGGCGAGCCGATCGCCTACCTCACCGGCGAGCGCGAGTTCTACAGCCTCGTCTTCGGAATCACTGCGGCGGTCCTCGTCCCGCGTCCCGAGACCGAGCTCTTGGTCGATCTCGCGCTTGCGCGCACGCAGCGCCCGGAGGCGCCCGCCGTGCTCGATCTCGCGACCGGCAGCGGTTGCGTCGCGATCGCCATCGCGGTCAATCGCCCGCAGGCCAGGGTGACGGCGACCGATGCTTCGGCAGCGGCGCTCGCTCTGGCGCGGGCGAACGCGGTGCGTCATGGCGTGGCCGTCGAGTTCGTGCGGAGCGACTGGTTCGACGAGCTTGCCGGCCGGAGCTTTCACGTCATCGTCGCGAATCCGCCGTACGTCGCCCAGGGCGATCCGCATCTCGCGAGGGCAGACGTGAGCTTCGAGCCCACCTCGGCGCTGGTGGCGGGCCCGACGGGTTACGAGTGTCTCGAGCGGATCATCGCGCGGGCGCCGCGGCACCTCGCGGCGGGCGGGTGGCTGATCGTGGAGCATGGTTGCGACCAGGCGGCTCGCGTGCGCGGGCTGCTCGTGCAAGCAGGGCTCGCCGGGGTTTTCACCGAGCGCGACCTCGCCGGACTGGAGCGGGTGAGCGGGGGGCGGGTTTGACGGCGCGTGCGTCGTACGGCTAGACTTTGTCTGAGCAATTTACTCGGGTATAGCCCGCTGGATGCGAGGAAATCATGAGCGTTCAAGACGTTATCAAAGGTCAGGTAACCGGCAACCGGGTTGTCCTTTACATGAAGGGCACGCCCGAGTTCCCCCAATGCGGCTTTTCCGCCAACGCGGTGGGCATCCTGCGGGCCTGCGGCGTGGATGCGCCTTTCACGGTGAACGTGCTCGAAGAGCCCGAGATCCGGCAGGGCATCAAGGAGTACGCGAACTGGCCGACGATTCCCCAGCTCTACGTGAACGGGGAGTTCATCGGCGGCTCGGACATCATGACCGAGATGTACCGGAACGGGGAGCTGAAGAAGCTTCTCGAAAAAACGGCTGCCTGAAAGAACCCGCGGAGACGGCCGTCCGCGCGACGGCCGTTTCTCTTGGTGGCCCCGCGGCGCGAACGATTGACTCCGGCGCGTTGCCGGGAGCCGGCGATCCTCGCCCCGGCGGCGGGGACCCCGCTTGCCGGCGCGGCGAAGCGCGCAATTCGCGACCGATGGCAGGATGCAGGCGTCAGGACAGGCGCGACCAGGCGTACTGCGCGAGGAGCGCGATCGAGATCACGTAGAGCGCCCGCTTGACCCAGGCGCGGTACGTGGGTGCGTCGATGCGGCCGCGGAGCCGCGCCCCGGTAAAGGAAGCCGCCGCGCCGATCACGGCGAACGGAATCGTCTCCAGCCACTGCGCGGCGCCGACGCCGCCGCGCGCCGTCAGCACGATGAACTGCGTGGACTTTCCCACGAGAAAACAGATGTTCATCGCCTGCACCATCGCGCCCGGCGCGAGCCCCAGCGCGAGGTAGTAGATGATGAGCGGTGGTGCCGCGACGTTGGCGGTACCGTCGAAGAACCCCGAGGTGACGGCGGAGAGCGGCGCGAAGCGGCGCTCGTGCCGGCGCACGACCGGCCACTCGACCGGGCTCAGCCGGTCGAGATTGAGATAGAGGAGCGTGACGGCGGCGAGCACGAGGAGGTATGGCAGCTCGGGCGCGGCGACGAATAGCCACGTGCCGGCGGCGGCCCCCAGCATCTGGTAGAGGGGCATCATCCAGAACCGCGCGAGCGTCGCGCGCAGCGCCCCGCTCGCGAAGACGGCAACGGCCGCCGCCGCGAGCGTGGGCAGCAGCACCGCGACGATCGCGGTACGCATGTCGGACGCGAGCGCGATGAGCGGAGTCGCGACGAACGCAAATCCGAAGCCGAGCATGCCCTGCACCAGCCCCGCGGCGAGCACCACCACGGCGATCCAGAGCAGGAGCCAGAGGGACAGCGATTCGATCGTCAACGGGCTCAACGCTCCACGTCGGGGGTGAGCGCCATGGAAAGGAACGCCGGGCGGCGCGGCGCGCGGGCGAGCGCCGCCCCGTGCCCGTTGCGCGTGGCGGTGAATGTCATGGGACGGTCTGCGGCGAGGGCCGGCGGACACCACGGGAAGTGTAGCAAGATGTCTTTGATTGCTACCCGCTGTCGTGCCAACATAGCGACGGCCCCGGCGTACCGGGAGTGAACGCGCGTCATGGAGCCCCTCAATACCATCATCATCCTGTCCGACGAGCACAATCCGCGGGTACTCGGCTGCGCCGGTCATCCGCAGGTGAGAACGCCGCATCTCGACCGGCTGGCCGCCCGCGGTACGCGCTTCACCGCCGCCTACACCAACTGCCCGATCTGCGTGCCGGCGCGCGCGGCTTTCGCGACCGGACGCTACGTGCACGAGACGCGCTGCTGGGACAACGCGATCGCCTACGATGGGCGGCTGCCGAGCTGGGGCCACCGCCTGATGGAAGCGGGCCACCCGGTCGCGGCGGTCGGAAAGCTGCACTACGCCGGGACCGACCCCGCGCGCGACGGTTTCGACGAAGAAATCCTGCCGATGCACATCGTGAACGGCGTGGGCGACTTGCTGGGTCTCGTTCGTGACGAGCTTCCAAGGCGCGCCGGGTCGCTGAAGCTCGGCCCGGAAGCGGGTCCCGGGGAATCGGAATACACGCGCTACGACCGCAGCATCGCGGAAGAGACCGTCCGGTGGCTCGAGCGCGCGGCGCGGCACCCGGCCGGCATGCCCTGGGTGCTCTATGTCGGGTTCGTCTCGCCGCACTTTCCATTGATCGCGCCGCCGCAGTTCTACGCGCTGTACCCCGAGGAGCGCGTGCCGTGGCCCGCCATGTACGATCCGATCGAGCGGCCCCGGCACCCGTTCATCGACGCCATGCGCAAGTGCCTGTGCTTCGACGAGCCTTTCGACCCGCCCATGGTGAGGCGTGCCGTGGCGGCGTACCTGGGCCTCGTTTCGTTTCTCGACGACAACGTCGGGCGCATCCTCGGGGCGCTGGAGCGCACCGGACTCGCCGCGCGCACGCGCGTTCTCTATTCATCCGACCACGGCGACAACCTCGGCACCCGGGGCATGTGGGGGAAGTCGACCATGTACGAGGAATCGGCGGGTATCCCGCTCATCCTGGCGGGCCCCGGCGTGCCCGCGGGCGGGGTCTGTTCCGAGCCGGTGACGCTGGTCGATGTCTACCCGACGCTAATGGAGGGGGCCGGACGGAAGCCCGACCCGCGCGATGCGGGGCTGCCGGGCGCATCGCTCTTCGGGATCGCGCGGGGGATGGCGCCACGCCGCACCGTGCTCTCGGAGTACCACGCCGCGGGCGCGCCCGCGGCGTCGTTCATGATCCGGCACGGCCGCTACAAGTACATCCACTACGTCGGCATGCCGCCCATGCTGTTTGATCTCGAAGCCGATCCGTACGAGCGCGCCGACGCGGGGCGCGACCCGCGCGCGCGGCCGGTCATCGCGGAGTGCGAGGCCGCGCTGCGCGCGATCGTCGATCCGGAAGCCATCGATCGACTCGCGCGCGCGGACCAGCGCGCGAAGATCGCCGAGCACGGCGGGACCGAGGCGATATTGCGCAAGGGCACGTTCCGCTATTCGCCGCCGCCGGGCGTGGCGGCGGCCTATTACCAGTCGTCGCCGGCGGGCTGAGCAAACCGATCGCATCCCGGGGAAAATCGTGATTGAGCCGCTGAGCCGCAGGCAACGCAGAGACCGGAGAACACCGGGCGATCGGGATGCTCGCCGCGGCCTCTGCGCCTCCGCGGCAATCCTGCCGCCGTTGAGACCTTCGCCAGAACTCACCCCAGGGAGGCCGCGATGAGCCAGTCGAACCCTTACCAGCCGCCCCGTGTGGAGGTCGCCGACGTCGCGAAGGGCTCCGAGCTCGGCACCTTCATCGAGGGCGGTCGTGCCGTCGAGGCCGGGCAGGGCTGGGCCTGGATCGTGTCCGGATTCGGCATATTCCGTATCCGTCCCGGTGCGTGGATCGTGATCACCATCATTCTGGGCGTGCTTTTCATCGTCGTGGGCATGGTGCCCGTGCTCGGCTGGCTCGCGAACATGCTGCTCATGCCGGTTTTCATCGGCGGGCTGCTCCTCGGATGCAAGACCACCCGCGAAGGCGGTGACTTCGGCGTCGGGGATCTCTTCGCCGGGTTCCGTAACCGCCCCGGCCGGCTCGCGGTGGTGGGGGCTCTCGGTATCGTCGGATCGATTCTCGTCATGATCCCGCTCGTGCTCGTCATGGGGAAGTCGCTATTCGCGATGATGGGTGGTGATCCCTCGACCATCGTCGCCATGGGCCCGGTCGTGCTGCTGGGCTTTCTGCTCGCCCTGGCGCTGTCCGTGCCCCTTTACATGGCGCTGTGGTTCGCGCCCGCGCTCGTGGTGTTCCGGGAGATCGAGCCCGTCGCTGCGCTGCGGCAGAGCTTCGGCGCCTGTCTGAAGAACATCGCCCCCTTTCTCCTCTACGGGGTGGTCGTCCTGATTCTC
The DNA here is from genome assembly GCA_020854035.1 of Burkholderiales bacterium. GTDB lineage: Bacteria > Pseudomonadota > Gammaproteobacteria > Burkholderiales > SG8-41 > SG8-41. The sequence goes on from JADZGE010000088.1 coordinate 61,090, forward strand.
ACCTTCCTGGCCGCCATCCCGTTCGGACTGGGCTTTCTCGTCCTCGGCCCGGTCCTCATCGGTTCAATCTACGCCGCCTATCGCGACGTCTTCCACGCCCCGAGCTAGGCCCGCGCACCCGCCGCGAGGCCCGGTAATTGGTCACAACAAGGCATGATATCAAGCAGATACAGCAAAAAATGAAAGCGTTTGCATTTGCCACGTGACGGCAGATGTAATAAAATCTCCCGCCGGCCGGGCGGTCAGCCGCGGAGAGAGCTTTGATGAACACCATGTCGGACACCAGGAATCTCGCCACCCCCGCTGTCGCGAAGCTACCCGCCGGGAAGGTGCGCATGACGGCGAGCGAAGCGTTCGTCGAGACGCTGGTCGCGCACAAGGTGAAGGATGTCTTCGGGATCGTCGGCTCCGCCTATATGGACGCCCTCGATCTTTTCCCCGGCGCCGGGATCCGCCTGATCAACGTCGCCCACGAGCAGAACGCCGCGCACATGGCCGACGGCTACGCGCGCGTCACGAACGCACCGAGTGTCTGCATCGCCCAGAACGGCCCCGGCATCACCAATTTCGTCACCGCCGTCGCGGCCGCCTACTGGGCGCATTCCCCGATGGTGGTGGTCACCCCCGAGTCGGGCAGCATGACGGCGGGCCTCGGCGGTTTCCAGGAGACCGAGCAGCTGCCGATCTTCTCGAAGATCACGAAGTGGCAGGTGCACGTCAACTCGCCGCTGCGGATGGCGGAGCACATGCATCGCGCCTTTGCGATCGCGCAGCACGAACGCGGCCCGGTGCAGGTCAACGTGCCGCGCGACTACTTCTACGGGGAAGGCGAATACGAGATTCTGCCCCCGCTCGTGATCGAGCGTGCCGCGGGGGGAACGAACTCGCTCGACAGGGCCGCCCGGATGCTCGCCGAGGCCCGATTCCCGGTCATCATGTCCGGGGGCGGCATCGTCATGGCGGGCGGGGTGGACGAGGTAAAGGCGCTCGCCGAGTACCTCACGGCGCCGGTCGTGAACACCTATCTCCACAACGATTCCTTCCCGTCCGGCCACCCCCTCGCCTGCGGCCCGCTAGGCTACCAGGGATCCCGGGCGGCGATGAAGCTCATCTCGCGCGCCGACGTGGTGCTGGCGCTCGGCACGCGGCTCGGACCGTTCGGCACGCTGCCGCAGCACGGCATGGATTACTGGCCCAGCGAGGCGAAGATCATCCAGATCGACGTCGACAGCCGCACGCTTGGGCTCGCAAGAAAGGTGTCCCTGGCGATCGAGGGGGATGCGAAGCTCGCCGCGCAGGAGCTGCTCGCGCGGCTGAAGGCGCGCGGCTCGCGCAAGCCCGACAAGGCGCGGTTGACGGAGATCCGGGTCGAGAAGGACCTCTGGTCGGTCGAGCTCGCCAACTGGGCCTCGCCCAACAAGAAGGGGCAGGTCGGCCCGCGCCGGGCGCTCGCCGCGCTGTCGAAGGCGCTGCCGAAGTACGCGATGGTGTCCACCGACATCGGCAACGTGTGCTCGGTCGCGAACAGCTATCTCCATTTCGACCAGCCGCTCTCGTTTCTTGCCGCGATGAGCTGGGGCAACTGTGGTTACGCCTTCCCGGCCGTGATCGGCGCGAAGGTCGCGCGGCCCGACCGCCCGGCGATCGCCTACGTGGGCGACGGGGCGTGGGGCATGAGTCTTGCCGAGATCATGACCTGCGTGAAGGAGAAGATCCCGGCGGTCGCGGTCGTTTTCAACAACAACCAGTGGGGCGCCGAGAAGAAGAACCAGATCGACTACTTCGACGGCCGCTTCGTCGGCACGCCGCTCAACAACCCGGACTTCTCCGAGGTCGCGCGCACCATGGGCGCGGAAGGCTACCGGGTCGAGCACGAGGACGAGGTGTCCGATGCGCTGAAGGCCGCGATGCGCGTCGGCAAGCCCGCGGTGGTGGAGATCATGCTCACCCAGGAACTCGGCGAACCGTTCCGGCGCGACGCGTTCAAGCCGCCGCGGCGACTGCTTCCCAAGTACAAGCGGTTCAACGCGAAGCAATACAAGTAGGGCGATACGGCCCCGGAACTGCACGCCAACAAGCCGGTCTCGCGACCGGCTTTTTCGTGACGGGACGAGACCCCCGATCGCGCCCCGGATACACGCGGGTCGACACGGATTCGGGTCGAGCCTACGGGCGGGCGAGCGCGTGCGCGGCGACGAAACGCAGTTCGATCGCCAGCGGCTCGTCAGCCCGTCGCACCTCCGGCTCGTAGCGCCGCCACAGCTCGCGCGCGCGCGAACGCCGGTCGAGTGCAAGGTTCGCGGCCATCGCGACGGCCAGAAGATGGCGCCGGCTCCCCGCCGTCCGCAGCGCCGCGGCGGGCCTTTCGAGGAGATCCTCGCCCGTCGCCGCGGCGAGCCCGTGATCTCCCGCGGCAACCGCGTGGAACAGCACGATCCAGCGGCGAGGCTCCGGGGGCACCTGGGCCATGCAAGGGCTCGCGGCGATGGCGGCAAACAGCGCGCGCCGCTCGCGCGCCGCGAGGTAGGGAATGGTCGCCGACGCGACCTGGAACAGCGCATGGAGCCAGCTGTCGTGCCGCTCCGGCTCCACGCACTGCAGCAGCCGCAGCTTGACGAGTTCGAGATCCTTCTGGAGCGCGTACGGTATGTTGACGGGCTCCGGAGCGTTCCCGGCGAGGAGGAAGCCGAGCGCGTAGCGCGCGCGGCGGGTCGCCTCGCCCCGGCGGTAATCCGGCGCCGCGGCCCCGGAGGCAGGACGTGGCGCGGGCGCCGCGTCGAGCGCCGAGACGATCGGCGCGTGCAGCGAGCCGAGTTCCGGGAGTTCGGTCGCTTCGCTCCGCAGGAAACGCAGGCGCGGCGCGTTGAGATCGAGATAGGGGTAGAAGTCCGAGTTCGCCGGCACGCCGTAGCTCGCGAAGAGGGGCTCCAGCGCGCGCCGCCCGCCGATGCGCCGCGCGTCGAGATCGCCGATCGAGTCGACTCCCACCGTCCGCAGTTCCCGCGCGATCCCCGGCGCGCGAAATACGTCGGCGAGCGGGCGCGCGAGCACCGCGGGCTCGCCCGCCACGATGAGGATATCCTTGTCGTTGGGCGTGTAGATCACGTAGTCGGGGAATACCGCTCCCAGCGCCGCGGCGACGGAAGCGATGAGCGACACCTCCGTCTCGTAGAGCTGCACCCATTGCACCAGTATTCCGTCGCGTTCGAGGTGGCGCCGGGCCATCCGGTAGAACTCGACGGTGAACAGACTCGAGACACCGCTCACCCACGGGTTCGAGGGCTCGGAAATGATGATGTCGTAGCGCCGGTTGTGCGTCGAGAAATAGGTTTTCGCGTCGTCGATGTGGATGCGGCTGCGCGGATCCGCGAACGCAGCCGTGTTGCGCGGGACGAAGCCGCGCGAGGCTTCCGCCATCGCCGACTCGATCTCGATCGTGTCCACCTCCGCGAGATCGAAGTTGCCGAGCAGCGTGTGCGTGGTGACGCCGGTGCCGATGCCGATCACGGCCACGCGCCGGGCCTCCGGCTTGATGGCGAGCGGCAACGCGGCGGTGAGCGTCATGGTGGTCTCGTCCGAGAGCGGCGGGCCGTCCATCTTCACGCCGCCGTCGGACTTGCCGTTGGTGCGGATCGAGCGCCCGTCGGCGAAATCGACGAGACTCACGGTGGCGGTGAGCCCGTCGCGGTGGTAGATCACGCGCGCTTCCTGCGGCGTGTAGAGCCGGCCGTAGCGGTAGACACCCGACATCATGCGGTGCACGTCGAAGTGCGTCGTGGCGAACGCCGCGAGCCCGGCCGCGCCCGCGAGCGCCGTCGCCGCGAAGCGCCGCGTGGCGCCGATCGCTGTCCAGAGCAGCGCCGCGCCGAGGCCGATGTCGATCGCCGCGCCGAGCACCACCGTCGCCTTGAGGCCGAGCCGCGGCAGGCCGAGGTGCGCGGCGACGAACACCCCCGCGATCGCGCCCAGCGTGTTCGCGGCGTAAACGCGCCCGATGCTCGCCTCGCCGTGGCCGTCGCGCATCAGTGCCCAGGTGATGAGCGGCAGCGTCGTCCCCGCGCAGAACGCGGCGGGAAACATCACGAGGAGCGCGATGGCGTGGCTTACCACGTGGTAGAGGGTGTAACCGGCGTCGGTGCGGGCGAGAGAGCGTACGCCGAAGCTCATGAGTTCGAAGGTCCAGCCGTAGAGCGGCAGCGTGGCCGCCGCGAGCAGTCCCATCGCGATCTGCACGCGGCCGAGGAAGACGCGCGGTTCGGCGATGCGGTCGATGCGCGAGCGGATCCACAACCCCCCGAAAGCGAGCCCGAGGATGAACGCGGAGAGCATGAGCTCGAACGAATGGGTTGCCGCGCCGAGCACGAGGGTCAGCATCCGGATCCAGGCGATCTCGTATACGAAGGAGGCCGCGCCCGTGAGTCCGGCGACGAGCAGGAAGAACGCGAGCGTGCGGCGCTCCCGCGGCAGTTTCGTGGTCGCGATCGCGGGCGGGGCCTCGGGCCGCGCGGCGCGCGCGAGGGCGAGCGCGAGGGCCGCGACGGCGAGGTTGAGCCAACCCGCCGCCTGCATGGTACCGGGGAGCCCCAGCCGGGCGATCATCGAGAATCCGGCGACGAGCACGCCGATCCCGGCGCCCAGGCTGTTGGTGAAGTAAAGCGTCGCGAGCACTTCGCCCGGCGCGGCCGGGTAGCGGCGAATCAGGCCCCCGCTCATCAGCGGGAAGGTCAGGCCGAGCAGTATCGACTGCGGCAGGATGAGGGCTGCGCCGAGCGTCCACTTCGCGGCGGTCGCGGCGGCGGGTGTCCCGAGCGCGGGCAGGAGCGATTCGAAGGCGGTTTCGGTGACCGTGAGGAAGACTTCGTGGAAGCCAAGCGCGATGACGCCGATCGCGATCTCGGCGGCGGCGTAGCCCGCCAGGAGGTTGCGCCAGCGCCCGCAATGGCGCCCCGCCACCCATGCGCCGATCGCCATGCCTCCCATGAAGATCGCCAGCACCAGCGTCTGCGCGTAGCCCGCGTGGCCCAGGAAGAGCTTGAGGTAATGGCTCCAGATCGACTGGTAGATGAGTCCCGCGAAGCCCGAGAGCGTGAAGACGGCAAACGCGAGCCCGCGCGCCCAGCGGTCCGGAAGCGTGATGGCAGGCATCGAGGCGGCGGGAGTGTCGACCGGGGGCGATCCGTGGGGCGCGGCGCGATCACGCGCGGGGCGAGTCTAGCAGTTTCGCGGCACCCCGGATGAACGCGCTTGCAGGCACGTGCCGGAGTTGCTAGGCTCGACGCGTACTGCCCGATAGCGACGCCGTGAAGCCCGGCTCACCGCGAAAGACCGCCAAGCTCGCCGACGTCGCGCGGCTTGCGCGCGTTTCCACGGCCACCGTCTCGCGCACGCTCACTCTGCCGCACAAGGTCAAGCCGGCCACCGCGGCACGGATCAACCAGGCGGTGGAGACGCTCGGTTATGTCGCGCACGGCGCCGCGCGCGCTCTCGCCTCCCGGCGCAGCCGCAAGGTCGGCGCCATCATCCCGGCGCTCGACAATCCCATCTTCGCCAGCACGGTCCACGCGCTGCAGAAAGCGCTCGACGCGGCGGGCTACATGCTGCTCGTCGCGAGCCACGGCTACGACGCGCAGGTCGAGGCGCGCGTCATCCGCGCGCTCGTCGAGCACGGTGTGGACGCGCTGGTGCTGCTCGGCACGACCCACCGGGCCTGCGTGCTCGAGCTGCTCGCGGCGCACCAGCTTCCCTGCGTGCTCACGTGGGCGCTCGACGCGGGCGCACCGCTGCCGTGCGTCGGCTTCGACAACCGCGCCGCCGCCGTCATCGTGACGCGCCACGTCCTCGATCTCGGCCACGACGCGGTCGCGATGATCTCCGGCGTAACCGCCGGCAACGAGCGTGCCGCGGAGCGGCTGCGCGGGGTGCGCGAGGCGCTCGCGGAGCGCGGGCTGGCGCTGCCCGCTTCGCGCCTCGTCGAGAAGCCCTACACGCTTTCCGGCGGCCGCGAGGGCCTGCGCGAACTCCTGGAGGGCGGCGCGCGCCCGACGGCGGTCATCTGCGGCAATGACGCCCTTGCGCTCGGTGCCCTCGCGGAATGTCTCGACCGGCGCATCGCCGTGCCCGCCGAGCTTTCCATCACGGGCTTCGACGACATGGAGATCGCGGCCGTGGTGACCCCGGCGCTCACCACGGTGCGCTTCCCGGCGGCGGAAATCGGCGCGCTGGCGGCACGGCATCTCCTCGCGCGGCTTGCGGGGCAGGAGGTAGCCCCGCGAACGGAGCTGCAGGTCGAGCTGATCGTGCGTGGCTCCACCGCCCCTCCGGCAAGGCAGAACTGATGTCCTGAGTTCACGTTGGCGACGGCATCACGGCAAGGACACGGAAAGGCCACCGCGACGCGGCCCGGCGAGGGTACGGCTCGACCGCCACCGGAATTGCATGGATTCGTTCGGGCGGATTCACTCCTTTCCCCTGCTCCGGTGTCATTCCGGTGCGCCAATCGAAAGCTTGCGGCAGCGCGGGCACAAACGGCACGAACGCGTGAGCGAGAGCAGCGAAACGGATTCGGCGCTCAGGCGCTACTACGCGGCGCGGGCGCGCGAGTACGAGGCGATCTACGGGAAGCCCGAGCGCCAGCGCGATCTGCGCCGGCTCGAGAAGATGCTGCCGGAGCTGCTCTCGGGGCGTCGCGTGCTGGAGATCGCCTGCGGCACCGGCTACTGGACGCAGTTCATCGCGCCGGCCGCAACGACGGTCGTCGCCGTCGACACGAGCCCGGAAGCACTGGAAATCGCCGCAGCGAAGCCGCTGCCGCCCGGCCGGGTACGCTTCGAGGTGGGGGACTGCTACGCCCTGTCGCGAGAAGTCGGGCGCTTCGATGGCGTGTTCGCCGGGTTCTGGTGGTCGCACGTGCTGATCCGCGATCAGGCGCGGTTCCTGGCCGGACTCGACCGGTTGCTCGATCCCGGTGCAAGAGTGGTGCTGCTCGACAACCGCTACGTGGAGGGCAGCAGCACGCCGGTCTCCCACCGGGACGAGGAAGGCAATACCTATCAACGGCGCCGGCTCGCCGACGGCTCGGAGCACGTCGTGCTCAAGAACTTCCCGGGCGAGGACGATCTGCGCCGTGCCGCCGGCCCGCGCGGGCTGGCGTTTCGCTACGAAGCGCTGGATTACTACTGGGTGTGCTCGTGGGGGTAAACGGGGTCAGTGTAACTTTTCGATTCGATAGTGGTGTGCCCTTCGCGGCTCGCCGAGCATTGCCGGGACAGATCTTTTTCGCGGCCGACCGGGACCCGACCGGGTCTTGAGATGCCGGTGTGTTCGCGGAGCGCGTGCGTTCACGGTCCGGCGACCGTCATGTCAAGACTTGACCCTGGGGCGCGTTTGCGTTTGTGGCCCGTGGCTCGCGGCCCGCGGCCCGTAGCTCGCAGCCCGTCAACCGAGCGACTTGCGCGCCTTCGCCACCGCCGCCTTCACGCGCGCCGGCGCCGTCGCCCCGATGTGGGCGCGGCTCTTCACCGATCCGTCGAGCGTCAGCGCCGCGAAGACGTCCTTGCCGGTCACGGGGCAGAAACGCTGCAGGTCGGCGAGCTTCAGCTCCGCCAGCTCGCAGCCACGTGATTCGGCGAAGCGCACCGCCTGCGCGACCGCCTCGTGCGCCTCGCGGAAGGCGACGCCCTTCCTCACCAGATACTCGGCGAGGTCGGTCGCGGTGGTGTGGCCCTGGCGCGCCGCGGCCGCCATGCATTCCCGGTTTACCTTCACCCCGGAGAGCATTTCCCTGAACACCCCGAGACTCGCCATCAGCGTGTCGACGGTATCGAAGAGCGGCTCCTTGTCCTCCTGGTTGTCGCGGTTGTACGCGAGCGGCTGCCCCTTCATGAGGGTGAGCAGCGCCACGAGGTGGCCGTTCACGCGGCCGGTCTTGCCGCGCACGAGCTCGGCCACATCCGGGTTCTTCTTCTGCGGCATGATCGAGGAACCGGTGCAGAAACGGTCGGCGAGCTCGATGAAACCGAAGCGCGGGTTCATCCAGAGGATGATCTCTTCGCAGAAGCGCGACAGGTGCGTCATGGCGAGCGCCGCCGCGGCGCAGAACTCGATCGCGAAATCGCGGTCGGAGACCGCGTCGATCGAGTTTTCGCACACGCCGTCGAAGCCGAGCTCCTTCGCGACCAGCAGCCGGTCGATGGGGAGGGAAGTGCCCGCGAGCGCGGCGGCCCCGAGCGGCAGCTTGTTCACCCGCCGGCGGCATTCCGCGAAGCGCTGCGCGTCGCGCGCGAGCATCTCGAAGTAGGCGAGCAGGTGGTGGCCGAAGGTAACCGGCTGCGCCGGCTGCATGTGCGTGTACCCCGGCATGACGGTCTCGGCGTGCTCCTCCGCGAGGTCGAGCAACTGCTTCTGCAGCGCCTTCACCAGCGCGAGCACGTGGTCGATGGCCGCCCGCAGGTACAGGCGCACGTCGGTCGCCACCTGGTCGTTCCGCGAGCGGGCGGTGTGCAACCGCTTGCCGGGCTCGCCCGCGAGCTCGGTCAGCCGCCGCTCGATGTTGAAGTGTACGTCCTCGTGCTCGAGCGCCCACGGTAACGTCCCCGCGCGGATCTCGGCGCGGATCTGGGCGAGCCCCTTCTCGATCGCCGCGAGGTCGGCGCGCTCGATGATGCCGGCCGCGAGCAGCATGCGCGCGTGCGCGAGCGAGCCCTCGATGTCGAACTCGGCGAGGCGCTGGTCGAACGCGATCGACGCCGTGAAACGCTGCACGAGGTCGGCGACCGGCTCGCCGAAACGGCCCGACCAGAGGTGCTCGCGGTTATTGTCGTTGGCGGCCATGCGGGATAGGTTCTAGAATGAACCGGGCGCTTTTCAGCGGGGATCGGGGGAACGGGCGTTGGCGATCTGCGTTCGTCTTGCGGCGGGAGCCCGCGGCGCGGGTGCCGGCCGGGCGCCGCGCGTCGCGCGAAATCATGGCGAGAAGTATAAATCAAAACGCGTACTCGAGCGCCCTGCCGAACTTCCGCAACCTCGGGGTGCTGCTCCGGATACTGGTGTTCGTCAACGTCGTCGCGTTCGCCGCGGCGATCGCGAGGACGGGCAGCGTGGCGGCGCTGTGGCCGGAACTCCTCGAGATTTCCGCCATGGTGCAGCCGCTGCTCATCCTGACGCTGCTCGCGCTCGTCGCGGCGAACGGCTGGCTGCGGCGCCTGCCCGACCTGGCCGGGACCGCGGCCGTCGTCGCCATCGTGGTGGGGTTGACCGCCGTGCTCCACGCCGCCGGGCGCCCGCTCATGGAAGCGGAGCCGCCGCCGCAACTCGCGCGCCACTACGTGCTGGTCCTGCTCGTGACCGGCGCGCTGCTCGCATACTTCCGCCTTCGCGCGCGCGCGCTTTCGCCCGCGCTCGCCGAGGCGCGGCTGCAAGCGCTGCAGGCGCGCATCCGCCCGCATTTCCTGTACAACAGCATGAACGCGGTGCTGTCCCTCATCCGCCAGGATCCGAGGCGCGCCGAGGAGGTGCTGGAGGACATGGCCGAGCTCTTCCGGGTGCTGATGGCCGACAACCGGGAGCTCGCGCCGCTCGAACGCGAAGTGGAGCTCTGCCGCCGCTATCTCGATCTCGAGCAGTTGCGGCTGGGCGACCGGTTGCGCGTGGAGTGGCGCACGGAACGCATGCCGCGGGCGGCGCTCGTGCCGCCGCTCGTGCTGCAGCCGCTCATCGAGAACGCGGTCTACCATGGCATCGAGCCCCGCATCGAGCCGGGACTCATCACGATCGAGATCCACGGCACGCGCGACCGGGTGCACGCGGTGCTGCGCAACCCCTACTCCGGCGAGGAGCGGCACCCCGGAGGAAACCGCATGGCAATCGCCAACATCCGGGAGCGGCTCCAGCTTCATTTCGACGCCGAGGCGAGCCTCGCGACGCGAATCGCGGACGGCGGCTACGAGGTGCACATCGTCATGCCCTACCTCAAGGGGGAGGTCACCGACGAGTGACGCATGCGCGTGATCCGCGACGGGTGACAGCCCATGGGTGAAGAGCAGGCTCTGCGGGTGGCGATCGTCGACGACGAGGCGCCCGCGCGCTCGCGCATGCGGGATCTCCTCGCCGATTGCGCCGGCGAGTTGCCGCTCGTCGTGACGGGCGAGGCGGCGAACGGGCCCGAGGCGCTGGAGCTTCTCGCGGCGCGACCCGCCGACCTGGCGCTGCTCGACATCCACATGCCCGGCATGGATGGCATCGAACTCGCGCAGCACCTGCAGCGGCTCGAGGCGCCGCCCGCCATCGTGTTCGCGACCGCCTACGACACCTACGCCATCCGGGCGTTCGAGGTGAATGCCGTCGATTACCTGGTGAAGCCGATCCGCCTCGCCCGGCTCAAGGAAGCGCTGCGGCGGGTGCACGCCGGGAAAGGCTCTTCCGCCGAGGCGCTGCGCACTCTGCAGCGCGTGCCGCGCGCGTTTCTTTCCGCCCCGGAACGGGGAAAAGTTCACCTCGTCCCGATCGGCGACGTGATCTTCCTCAAGGCGGAGCTGAAGTACCTCACGGTGCGCACCGCCGCGCGCGAGTACCTGATCGAGGAGTCGCTGACCCGCATCGAGCAGGAGTACGGCGAGCGCTTCGTCCGCGTCCATCGCAACTGCCTCGTCGCGCGCGCCGCGATCCGCGGGTTCGAACGCGCCGCGCAGGGCGGCGAGGGGCACTGGCTGGTGGTGCTCGCCGGCGTGGAGGAGAGAATCGCGGTGAGCCGGCGCCAGCAGCACATCGTCAGGGAATTCGGAAAGAGCTGACGGCATCACCGCCCTCGACGCGCGCTCTTTCCCCGGGCCGGCCGCATGACTTCGCGGAACCGCTCGCCCCTCCCGATCGAGGATCGGGCAGGCGGCTCGTTCGTGGGATCACGCGGCGGCTGCTAGAATTCCGGCACCGCGATCCCGCCCGGGGCACGCCAGCACATGGAAAGCGACAGCGCGATCGCCCGCGGGGCGCGGCCACCGAAGATCGTGATCGCCTCGCGCCAGTCGGCTCTCGCGCAGTGGCAGGCGCGTCACGTACGGTCTCGCCTCGCAGCACTGTACCCCGGTATTGCCGTGGAGATCCTCGGCATGACGACCGAGGGCGACCGGCGCCTCTCGGCGTCGCTCGCCGCCATCGGGGGGAAGGGGCTCTTCGTCAAGGAGCTGGAGGAGGCCATGGCGCTCGGCCGGGCCGACATGGCGGTGCATTCGGCAAAAGACGTGCCCGCGCGGATCCCGGAGGGCTTCGCGCTGGCGGCGATAATGGAGCGCGAGGATCCGCGGGACGCGTTCGTCTCCGTCCGTTACCCGGGCCTCGCCGCGCTGCCCGCGGGTGCACGGGTCGGCACCTCGAGCCTGCGCCGGCAATGCCAGCTCGCCTCCCGCCACCCGGGGCTCAGCATCGAAGCGCTGCGCGGCAACGTCGATACGCGCCTGCGCAAGCTCGACGACGGGCGGTATGACGCCATAATACTCGCCGCCGCAGGGCTGAAGCGTCTCGGTCTTGGCCACCGCATCACGGCATTCCTGGCGCCGGATGAGTGCCTGCCCGCCCCGGCGCAGGGCGCGCTCGCGCTCGAATGCCGGGCCGGGCGCGACGATCTCGCCGGCCTGCTCGCCCCGCTCGCCCACGAACCCACGGCCCGCTGTGTCGCGGCCGAACGCGCTTTTTCCGGCGCGCTCGCCGGAAGCTGCAACGTGCCCCTGGGCGCGCTCGCCGAGATTTCGGGCGGCGCGCTGCGGCTGCGCGGTTTCGTCGGCACCCCTGACGGCGCGCGCATCGTGAGCGGCGCCGGGAGCGGCGTGCCGGCGCAGGCGGAGGCGCTCGGCGCGCGGCTCGCGGGCGAGTTGAAGTCGCGCGGCGCCGCGGAAATCCTGGCTGCGCTCGGCTGACATGGCGACCGGCCAGGGGACGGCACTCGCCGGGCGTGGCGTCGTCATCACCCGCCCGGAGCGGCAGGCGCGGGGGCTCGCCGAGCTCGTGCGCGCCGCGGGCGGCACGCCGATCCTCTATCCCGCGATCGAGATCCGCGAGGCCCGTGACATGGCGAGTCTCGATGCGGTGATCGACCGGCTCGACGAATTCGACCTCGCCGTTTTCGTGAGCCGCAACGCCGCCGCCGCGGCGATGGCGCGCATACTGGGGCGCCGCGCGCTGCCGGCGGGGCTCGCCGTCGCCGCGGTGGGGCCCGGTACGGCGCGGGAGCTCGCGGCGTTCGGCGTGGCCGGCACGATCGCCCCGCCGGGGCACGGGGACAGCGAATCGCTGCTCGCGCTGCCGCCGCTCGCGCACCCGCGCGGCCGGCGCGTGGTGATCTTCCGCGGCGACGGGGGCCGCGAACTGATCGCCGACACCCTGCGCGCGCGGGGGGCACACGTGGAGTACGCGAACTGCTATCGCCGCGGCCGTCCCGCGGCCGTCCCCGCGCCGCTGCTCGAAGCGTTCGCAAGGGGCTCGCTTCATGCGATCGTCGTGACGAGCAGCGAGGGCGCGCGCAACCTGCGCGCGATGCTCGGCGAGGCGGGCGCGGCGATCCTCGCGGTAACGCCGGTCCTCGCATCGCACCCGCGCCTCGCGCGCACGGCGCGCGAGCTCGGCTGCGCCACCGTCCTTGTCGCCGATGCGCCGGGCGACGAGGCTCTGGTGGCGGCGCTCGCCCGGTACTTCGGGCACGACCGCGCGGTGTAGCGACCCGGCCGGGCGGCGGCCGCTCCGCCCGGTTCTCCGCAGCGCACCGGGCACTCGCCGGCGCGGAATCGCCGTCCCTTGAGCGTGCGCTTTGCTGCATACTATGCGCCCAGTACCCCGCACGAATTCCGCATGAGAGAAACCGCCGCGAGCCCGCAGCCGCCGGATCTCCGGGGCGCGCCGGCGCCGGAGCCGGCGGCGCCGGCCGTCGTATCCGACCGATCGGGCGCCCGGCGGCTCGCTCTCCCCGCGTTCGTGCTCGCGATCGCGGCGCTCGCGGCCGCAGGCTGGCTGTGGAACGACACCCGCCGCGAGCTGAAGGCCGTGAAGCAGGAGCTCGCGAAGCGTCTCGCCGACGCGGATACGCAGGCGAAGGAGAGCCGCATCGTCGCCGAACAGGTGCGCGAGGCGGTGGCCGAAGCGCAGGTGAAGCTCGGCGTGCTGGAAACCCGCATCGCCGAGTCGCAGAGCCAGCAGATCGCGCTCGAGGCCCTCTACCAGGAACTTTCACGCAACCGCGACGAGTGGGCCTACGCGGAGGTCGAGCAGTCGATCAACATCGCCAGCCAGCAGCTCCAGCTCGCCGGCAACGTAAAGGCGGCGCTGATCGCGCTGCAGGCCGCGGACGCCCGCCTGCAGCGCATGGACCGGCCGCAGCTCGCCAATCTGCGCCGCGCCATCACCCGCGACATGGATCGCCTCAAGGCGCTTCCGTTCGTCGACACGCTCGCGATCAGCACCCGCCTCGACGCCATGATCAATGGCGTGGATTCGTTTCCCCTGGCAATGGAGACTCGTCCGGCCGCCGAGGCCGAGGCGCCCGCGGCCCCGGAAGGGAACGCGTGGACCCGTGCATGGCGCGAAGCATGGTCGGAGGTGCGCCAGCTCGTTCGCGTGCAGCGCATCGACCGGCCGGAGCCGCCGCTGATCGCGCCCGCGCAGTCCTACTTCCTGCGCGAGAATCTCAAGCTGCGGCTGCTCGGCGCGCGGCTCGCGCTCATCTCGCGCGACGCGACGAGCTACAAGGCGGACCTCAAGGCCGCGCGCGAGTGGTTGAACCGGCATTACGACACGCGCAACAACGACGTCGCGCACGCCGCCGCGGTGCTGCGCAACCTGCACGAGGCCGAGGTGAGCATCGAGACACCCGACATTTCCCGCACGCTCGAAGCAGCGCGCGCGCTGCGCCTGTCGCGCGAGCGCGCGGCGCGCTGACGGCGGGCAGACCGGGGCGGCGGTGAGGCGCGCTTGAAGACCCTCGCGTGGATCGTCACGCTCGTCGCCGTCGCGGTCGGGGTTGCGCTCGCCAGCCGTTATCTCTCCGGTGCCTACGCGCTGCTGGTGGTCCCGCCCTGGCGGGTGGAGGTCTCGTTCAGTTTCCTGCTCGTGGCGCTCGCCGCCGCCTTCGTCGCCGCCTACCTAGCCGTGCGCGCGGTCGCGGCGACGGTGCGCCTGCCCGCGCGGGTGCGCGAGTATCGCCTCTCGCGGCGGCGCGAGCGGGGACGGGCGGCGCTCGCGCAGGCGTTGCTGGAGTTTTTCGCGGGGCGGTTCGGCAGGGCGGAGAAGGCGGCGGCCACGGCGATCGAGTGCGGGGAGAGCGTGCAGGTGGCGGCGGTCCTGGCGGCGCGCGCGGCGCACGAACTGCGCGCGTGGGAGCGCAGGGACGGCTACCTCGAGCGGGCGGGCGGGACGAACCCCGACGAGAATCTGCCGCGCGTGGTGACCGAGGCGGAACTCCTGCTCGGCGAGCGCCGCTACGCGGAGGCGCTGGAGCGGCTGAAGGAGCTTCCACGCAAGCACACTGCCGCGCTGCGGCTGGAGCTGCGGGCGCAGCAGGAGCTGCGTAACTGGGAGCGCGTGGTCGCGCTCGCCGGAGAACTCGGGCGGCGCGGCGTGTTCGACGCGACGCAGGCCGGGCAGGTGCGCCGCTACGCGATCGCCGAGGATCTCGGGAAGAAGGCGCTCGACCGGCACGCATTCGAGGAGGCGTGGCGGCGCGTTGCCGCGGAGGACCGCGTGAGTCACCGCGTCGCCGCCGCGGCGGCGCGGGGTTTCATGGCGCTGGGTGACTGCGATCGCGCCTATCGGGCGATCGAGGACGCGCTCGAAACGGAGTGGGACGCCGCGCTCGTGACGCTCTACGCCGAATGCGAAGGAGGCGCCACCACCGCGCGCATCGAGCGCGCGGAGGCGTGGCTCGCGCGCCACCCGGAGGACGCGCCGCTGCTGCTGACTCTGGGCAGGCTCTGCGCGCGGGCGTCGCTGTGGGGCAAGGCCCGGAGCTACCTCGAGGCGAGCATCGCGATCGAACCGACCCGCTCGGCGCACCTCGCGCTGGCGCAGGTGATCGAGCGCATCGGCGACGCGGAAGGGGCGCGCACGCACTACCGGGTGAGTCTCGATCTCGCGCTGGCGCAGTTGAAGGCGGCTACGGGCGGGCGCCGCCGCACGCCGCTGTAGACCCCGGTCGCGCCGCGGAGGTGGACGCGGAGCGCGCTCCGGTGCGAGGCGAACTTCGCGTGAGCGCGGGCGACCGCGCGCCGGGGACCGGTTCCGGATTGCGAACGAGGGCGCGCCGCCGGGAGTTCTGCTACGGTAGACGCCCGCCGACAACCGCGAGGCAACCATGGCCCGACTTCAGTTCGTGCAGGACGACACGCAGGTTCCCGAGGTGCGCGCCGCGTTCGAGGCGGCGAACCGGTTCAACGGGCGCATCGCCAACTCGATGCGCGTCTTCGCGCACTCGCCCGCGATTCTCCGGTTCCTTTTGCCCCTGCAGGCGGTGCTCCAGAAGGACGGCCTCGGCTGCAAGCTCGACGCGCGCACCCGCGCGCTCGCCATGATCAAGGTCTCCGCGCTGAACGAGTGCCGGTACTGAATCAGGCACAATCGCCTGGTCGGGCGAACGGCAGGGTGGAGCGAAGAGCAGCTCGACGCGCTCTCGGGGGAGGACTACATGGCGAGCCCGCTCTTCGGCGAGCGCGAGAAGGCGGTGATCCGCTGGGCCGAGCTCGTGACGTGGAACGAAGCGCGCCACGACGAGGAGACCTACGCGGTGCTGGCGAAGCACTTCGACGCGACCGAGATCGTCGAGCTTACCACGGTCGCCGCCTTTCGCGGCCTCATGAACCGTTTCATGGATTCGTTCCGGATCGAGCTCGAAGGGCCCGAGCTTCAGGCGCGTGGCGGGCGCGCGACGGCGAGCCGGGAGGACCTGCATGCGTACGTGGAGAAGCTCGTCGGGCTCGTATGAGGCGCGTAAAAGGGCCAGGCTCGAATTTCCGGGGTCCCCCTGTCCACGGAGGAATGCTTGGCGCGGGTGGTTCGGCTGAGCACGTTGTCGTTCGCGTCGTAGCTGAGCGCTTCCGTGCTCCCGCCCGGGTAGGTCGTCGTGCTCAGTCGATCGAATCCGTCGTAGACGTAGGCCGTCGCGTTCCCGTTCGCGTCGGTGACACTGGCGAGTGCCCGTTCGCGGAGTAACTCTGCGCGAGCAACGCCCCCGCCTGGATCGCGGTGTTGAACACGCCCGTCCTCCGGTTGAGCGCGTCGTACTCGTAGCTCGTTACCCGACCCATCGCATCGCGCACGCTCGATAGCCGATCAGCCAGGTCGTAGGCGTAGCGCGTCACGTTGCCGTTGGCGTCGGTCGTGGCCGCGAGCTTGCCCGTCGGCGTGTAGCTCGCCGTGCTGGTCGTCGAAA
>JADZGE010000089.1 GCA_020854035.1 Burkholderiales bacterium
AGGGCCTTCCCGATCTCGCCGGCGAGCGCCTGGCGCATGGTCGCGGCATCGCGGATCGAAACGAGCGCCGGCGCCAGGCGGTCCGGGATCGCGAGCAGTGCGTCGCGCACCTCGCGCGCCGTTGCGCGTGCGCCGAGGCGCACCTCCTCGGCGGAGACAAGCGCGCCCTGCCGGCGCTGGAGCTCGAGCTCGGCGCGCGATGCTTGCGCGCTGACGAGCCGGCGCCGGGCCTCCTGTGATTCGCCGCCCCAGCGGGCGGCCTCGCGCTGGAGGAGCCAGGCCACCACCGCCGGCGCGTCGTAGACGTTCTCCTCGCCGCGCTCCCCGCGCGAGACCACGGGGAACCCGTTGTCCTCGCCCTGCCACGAGCTGATCGTTCGCTCGCTGTAGCCGAGGAGCTCGGAGAGCTCAGCCTTGTTGACGAGTTTCGCCATTGCGGTCAAGCAGATAGGAAGGAAGGAAGCCCCCGAGCGGTAGAGCTACTATCGCGATTCCGCGGTCGTTTTGCCCGCATTGAGTTTTTTCTACGGGAGGACCCGTGACCCACCTCCTGGACCCCCGACCACCTCAATTCTTCGGCGCCCGCAGCCACCGCGCTTGGCCCCGGCTCGCGGTAGCACCCGGCGCAGCCATCGCCACCGCCGCGCGCGCGCCCCCCTAGTACCCCCCGCCGCATGCGGCGCATTCGGCGCAGAGCGCCGTGCGCCATACGTGCGCCGGATACATAGCCCATCATCCGGCGCATGCGGCGCGCCCCTCTGGCGTGAGCTCGATCGTGACGAGCGCGTGGCGATTACTGCGCCGAATGGTCCCATCGCCGATGTGGCCCATCTGGCGCAGGCGCTCAATCGAGCGCCAGAATCGGCGGGCGGCATCGCGTCCGGAGCGCAGTGTCGCGGGGAGCTCCTGGCGCTCGCGGAGCACGTGGTATGCGGTGCGCGGGCCGGTCATCGCGGCGGGCACGCCGACCCCGGTACCAGCGCAGGCGAGGAGCGCGCGGCGCACCCCGGCGAGTTCCTCGCGCTCTGCGTGCGCCCGATCGAACTCGGTAGCCGCGGGCTCCGCCACGAACATGTGCGCGTCGTCATCCCAGCGCCACGCGATCGCGGGCTGCGGGCGGCCGAGGTTCGATTTCTGGTGCTCGAGGAGCAGCCGACCGGTACCGGGGTCGACGTCATCGGCGGCCCGATCCGGGCGCAGATACCAGCGGCCGCGCACCGCGTTATGCCAAGCGGTGGAGCCAGAGTAGCCCTCGACTGAGCTGCCGTTCGCCGCGGTCGGGCGGTTAACGTGGCCGATGAGCAGGAGTGCGCCCCGATCGGCCGGGACGAGCCCCAGGAGCGCCGTCACGTAGCGGCGGACCTCACCACGCGCGATCTCATGACCGCCGTAGGTGTCGGTGATGCCGTCGACGACGAGCACCTCATAGCCCTCGCGCATGCGCTCGGCAAGCGCGCCGTATGCCGGCGTCACGGTGTAACCGGTGCGCGCGTCCTCGGACCAGAGGATGGCATCGCGGCCCACGAGATCGAGCACCGCGAGCCGGCCGGCGAGCTCGATCATCCCGATCCCCATGTGGCGCGCGATGTGGGAGAGCCGCCAGTGCACGACGCCCTCGCGATCCTCACATGAAAGGTAGAGGACGCGGCGCGGCGCGCAGTCGATCCCCGCCCATCGGGCGCCGATCGCGATCGCGCACGCGAGATACAGTGCGAGCTGGCTCTTCCCGGAGCCGCCGTGCCCCGCCAACAGCGTCGCGTATCCCGCGAGCATCCACCCGGGCACGATCCACGACGGCGGCGCCGGATCTCGCTCCGAGAGTGCGATGAGATCGAGCGGCGCGGGCCAGATGGACGGTGCGGCACCCTCCGGGGGAGGTGCGCCACGATCAGGCGAGTACGCGGCGGGGTCCGAGATCCGGCGGTATCGGGCATAGCAAGCGGCGCGCAGATCGGGCGCGAGCGCTCCGCGCTCCGCATCACTGAGGGCACGCCATACCCCGGCGAACTGCTCGTCGGGCAGGTGGTCGAGGCCAGTGCCGGGCACTGCGTCACGCCTGGTAGCTATTTCTCGCGCCGCTGCTCGAGCCAGGCAGTGAACTTCTCCTCGTCAATCAAGACGCGCCGGCCGACACGCACGAGCGCTTGTGCCAGACCGTTCGATTGCGAGTTGAAGATCAGCCAGCGGAGCGACGGTTCCGAGAAAGCGGGAAACCGTTCAGACAGTTGACGAACCGTGCGAGGAGTCATGGCAGCTTCCCCCAACCGATAGCAGGAATGGGGAAGATTGCCGAAACTTGCGCTCCGAATTACGGCAAAAAATCAGGCGGGCTATAACCTGCTGATTCAAGCGCCTTTATCACGTCACTGACGCCTTGCATGTAAGGGATGGTCGGAAGCCACGGCCGCCGGATCTGGGCGATCCACTTCCCGGGATCTTCGAGGCGCAGGCAGACCTGAGCGAGCTTGTAGAACGCATGTCTGTCCGAATGCCTTGCCCGTCGACGCGTTGCGTACTCGAAGATGAATGCGAGGCGCTCAATATCGAACAGGCGGTCAATCGACCACGTAGAAGGGCGACCGCGGGTTCGGGGAACCAGCGAATCACATTCTTCTCCAGCCAACAGCCGACGCGAGCGTGATTCGGAAAGCATCAACTCGATCGACGCCACAACAGCATCGGCAGTCTCACGTCGAGCCCGTAGTCCGAGCAACGACGCGATCCGCTGACGCTCCTTCCGGCTAAACTTGATTGTCGACACGGTAGGTAGTGCCGCCGGTCGCGCGATCGCGTTCGGCGGGCCCCTTGCCCAAGCCTAGCCGATAGGCCTCAGTCGGCGCTGCCCCTCGGCGGCCTCCCACTCTTCCTGAGTCTTAACGAGCCGAGCTGCGCTGTCGGCCGATTTCCGTGCATCTGTGGAAACCTCTGCATGGGGAATGCGTTCGGCGAGCTCGTCGGCAATCTCAGTCAGGGCGCGACCAATGCCCGATAGGTAGGCACAGAACTGCTCCAGAGAAACGAGTTGCTTCTTGGTTTGCTTACAGCGCCGTGCACGAAGCCTCAGATCACACACTGCCAGCGACAGCAGGCTAGAGCAGCCCGTCAGTCGATCGGGCAATCGGGCGCGCATCATCTGGTCAAGGTATTCCCCGACCGAAACGTCTGGCCCGGACGTCTCCAACAAGTCGACGATCTCTCCCAGGTATCCCGCAACGCTCGAAAAATCGTCCAAGGCACGCTCGATCTTGCTGCTGCCGCCGGCGTCAGGCTGCAGGGCATCGTGCATGAGGACAATCTCCCCACGGTACTGCGCCAGACGTTGGGCAACGCTGCCAGTAAAATTAGGGCCAGCCATGATGCGAACCTCCATTCAGGTTGCGTTGTGGTCAGGGGCGCGGCCGGTGTCCTCCGGTCGTGCCCCGCTTACCGGCGAGCCGCGCCGGCGCGGTACTTCAAGCGAGTTTCCGCGCGAGATCCTCCGCCTTCGGATGGTAGTAGCGCATGAGCATTGCCGGCGTCTTGTGCCCGCTGACGCGCATCGCCTCGTGCATCGGCAGCCTCTTGCATATCCGCGTGACCGCCTCGTGGCGCAGGTCGTGGAACCGCAGGTCCTCGATTTTCGCGGCGACGCACGCGCCCCGGAATGTCCGGATCACTTCATCCTGTGAGACAGGGAAAACCCGCGCCGTGGAGTCGAGCGAGCGCGGCAGCGCCTTGAGAATCTCGACGGCGCGCGTCGATAGCGGCACGTCGCGCGGCTCGGTATTCTTCGTGTCCTTGAGCCTCGCGACGCGGGCCGGCAGGTCCACGTCGCCCCACGTTAACGCGAGCAGCTCGCCCTGCCGCATCGCCGTCTCGATCGCGAGCTCGGCGAGCGGCGCCATGTAGGCGCCGGCCTTCTGCAATTCCTCGAGGAGCGCCCCCTCCTCGCCCGGCTGCAGCGTGCGCTCCCGCGCGTTCGCCATGCCCGGCAGCGTCATGCTCTTGATGGGGTTGCGCAGCCCTTCCATACCCCATTCGCGCGCCGCGACGTTGTAGAGCTTGCTGATGAGCGCCAGTTCAATGCGGATGGTGCTCTCGGCCTTGCCCGCCTTGCGCCGCTCGTCGCGGTAGCTCGCGAAATCGGCACCGCGCAGTTGAGACAGGAACCGGAACGCGAGCGGATTCACCATCCATGCCTTCACGCGATTCTGCAGCCGGGACCAGCCCTTCAACGGCTTGCCGGTCTTTCGCTGAGTCGGAGGTTCCCGCAGGTATCGCTCCAGCGCCTCGCGCAGCGTCGTGCGCTCGGCCTCGCCGGAAGGTGCGTTACCCCCGCGGATGACGGTCCGGGTCTGCTCGATCCACGCGCGGGCGGCGGTCTTGCGGGAGAAGCTCTTGCTCAACGGGGGCGCGCCGCGCATCCGCACCTGGGCGCGATAGGTCACGCTCCCGTCGCTGTTCCTGCGTTCCTGGATACCGCCTCGCCTCGCCATGTTGCCCTCCGTTGCACGTTGCTGGCATTAATTGTGCCGCCAGTGTGCCAAGAGTAGCAAGCGAAACCGGTGCGTATACGTAAGTCATTGTTTTTATGTGGTGGGCGAGACCGGATTCGAACCGGCATGGCTCGCGCCGAGGCATTTTAAGTGCCTTGTGTATACCCATTTCACCACTCGCCCGGGCCGTACCGCCCCCTGCACAGGCGGCATTGTCCCACGGAA
>JADZGE010000090.1 GCA_020854035.1 Burkholderiales bacterium
AGCCCCAGTAGCTCATCTCCTCGCCGTGCAGGCATTCGCGCACGTTCTCCCGGCCGATCTTCGCCTTGGGATCGAGCACCGGCTTGAACGGATCCTCCTCCACGTACGCACCGCCCACCCCCGGACCCGACCAGAGCGAGCCCTGGAAGAGCGCGCCCTTGTAGTTGCCCGCCCAGGTGTGCGCGCCGGAGCCCGGGATGCCGATGCTGCCGACGAGCATCAACGGCAGGCACACCGCGCGGTTGTGAAGCGTGGCGTGAAAGTAGTGATTGATGCCTTCGCCGTAGTGGATCGCGATCGGGTAGGCCTCGCGCGGCTTGCCCTTGTAGTCCGGGTCCCAGAAGCGCCGTCCGAAGTCCTTCGCCAGGCGATCGAGAAGCTCCCTGGATGCGCCGCAGATGTCGCTGACGGTGTCGAGATCGTAGTCGCGAAGGTGCACGCGGTACATCTCCCACACCGTCATCGCCTCGACTTCCTTGCCGTCCGCGAGACGCACGCTGCCCTTCCAGTCGAGCTGGGGATCGATGCCGAGTTCGCCGAGGCGCTTGCCGACGTCGTCTCGCGTGATCGGCCTGACGCCGCCCGACTTGCGGTCGTAGACGAGAAAGTCGCCGGTCTTCTCCCGCTGCTCGGCCGTCATGCCGTGCACGGTGAAGCTCGGCCCCTTGGAGATGTCGCGGTTGCGGTAGCCGGCGATGACCTCCTGCGGGCGCAGGCGCTTCAGCGTATCCGCGCGCACGAGCAGCGGGAAATCGGTGAACTGCCTGACGTAGGCTTCGTCGTACCAGCCCTTTTCCATCAGGTAGCGCGTGACGAAGAGAAAGATCGAGGTGTCGGAGAGCCCCGGGCGCACCGAGATCCAGTAGTCGGCCTTGCTCGCCGAGGGGTTGTACTCGGGCGCGATCACGGCGATGCGCCCGCCGCGCTCCATGATCTCGTTCAGCCAGTGCGCCTCGGGCATCTTGTTTTCGATGAGGTTCTTGCCGACCTGCACGGTGAACTTGGTGAAGCGCAGGTCGTTCAAATCGATGTCCGAGGTCTGCAGTCCGTGGACGAACGGCTGTCCCGGCGCCTGGTCGCCGCGCCAGGTGTACTCCGACCACTCGCGCCCGCCCTTCGCCTTGTCCGGCCCGACCTTGCGCACGTGCGCATCCAGCAGCCCCAGCATGTTGGCCATGCGGAACGTGCCGAACTTGCCGACCACGCCGTGCGGCGGGAGGGAACTTCCGAGCTTCATCGTGCGCGTGCCCGCGCCCTCCCAGTGCTCGAGCATCTCCTGCGGATAGCCGTCGTTCTTCACGAGCCTGCGCCGGCCATCCTCCCCGCTGTAGGTGCGCGCGATCGCGATCATCGCCTTGGCGACGTAGGTCGTCGCCTCGTCCCAGGACACGCGCACGAAGGTGTCGGTGCCGCGCGCGTCGAAACGGTACTGGGTGCGCAGCTTCGGGTTGTCCGAAAGCGACGGGAAGCCCGCATCGGCCCATTCCTTCCAGCCGGCGCGCAGCATCGGTCCCTTCGCGCGGTACGGGCCGTAGACGCGCCGGTGCATGGTGAAGCCCTTGAGGCACATGCGCGGGTTCCACGACGCGGTGGCCTGATTGCCGTACAGATCCTTGTAGCGCTGGTGATCGTAGTTCTGTTCGAGGCGCACGACGACGCCGTTGCGCACGAAGGCGCGCACCCGGCACATGTGCGTGTCATTGGGAGCGCAGATGAAGGTGAAGCTCCGGTCGTAGCCGTACTGGTTGCGATACACCTCCTCCCACTCGCGCTCCGGGTAGTGCTCGAGCGGATTGTCGATCCCGGGGGCCGGCACCAGCGCGCGGGCCGCGTAGGCGCGCTCGCCCCCGGCGCTCGCCCAGAGCCCCCCGGCGAGCGCGCCTCCGGCCTTGAGAAACCGCCGCCGCGTGATTCCGCTCTTCCTCATGAGGTCGCCTTCTAGTGTTTCGCGTGTTCCGCCGCCGGAGCCTCGGTGGCCCGCGGCTCGAATCCGGTCGCGCGGTAGAGGTAGAGGATCACCTTCCAGGCCTCCTCCGGCTCGAGATCGTTCGCGTGCAGGGTGGAGGCGTCGGGTTCGTCCGCCGTCGCCACCCACTTCGGCATGGCGCTGTTGAACTGGTTCTGCACGCCGCCCACGTTCAGCCGCCAATAGACATAGGGCAGCGTCAACTGCGCGATCGTGCCCGCGTCGGTGAAGTTCGCCGGCCTGATCGGATAGCGGAAGCCTTCCGCGGCCGGGCCCTGACCGTCGAGCTTCTCGCCGTGGCAGACGGCGCAGTTTCCTTCGTAGAGCCGCTTGCCGGCGGCGATGTCCTCGGCGCGCCACGCCTTCGGGTTGGCCGCCCACGCCGGCACCGCAATGCGCTTGAGCACCTCTTCTCCCACCGTCGGATGGCGCTGGAATATCTCCACCGGCGGCGCGTAGCTCGGGCGCAGCGCGTCGTATACCCACCACCCGAGCACAAGCGGGATCACGGCGAGCAGCGCCAGGCGCTGCGCGCGGATCGCGCCCGGCTCCCGCGCCGGCACATCGACGAAGAAATCGACGAAACGGCGGATTCGCGCATCGTCGAGGGTGACGTGAATCAGGGCTCCGGCGATGACGAAACCCATGTAGAGCAGGATCACGCTGCCCGGGATGACCGGACGCACGAGCTTGAGCAGGACGTAGATCGCCGCCACGACCAGCGCGACGCGGGTGGCCAACGGTACCCGCGTCCGCCAGGTCTCGCGCAGTCGCCTCACGGTTTCCTCCCGGCGAGGTACTCGACGAGCGAGCGGAGCTGCGCGCCGGTGAGCTTCGCGCCGTAGTCCTGCGGCATCACCCCCGGGGGAAACTCCTTCGACTCGTAGGCCTTCGGATCGACGATCGCTTCGAGAAGGAACGCTTCGAGGCTCATCTTGCGCGCCGCCGCGGCCTGCCGGAGCGTTCCCGCGTCGAGGCTCGGCCCGAGCACCTTCTTGCCCGCTTCCAGGCTGTGGCAGCCGGCGCAGGCGAGCGCCTCGAACAGCCCCTTCGCATCGCCCGGCGCGGCGGCGACGGGCGCGCTCGCCGCGGGCGCGCCCGCCGGGCGCGCGATGTCCCCGATCTTCACCGAGGGCCTGCCGCCGAGCGACTGGAGGTAATTGACCACCGCGACGATCTCCTCGTAGCCAAGCTTGGCGGGCGCGCCGGTGGACGCCGGCATGATGTTGGCGTAGCCCTCGACGAGATAGGCACCGGGCTCGTAGAGCGACTGCGCCAGGTATTCGGCGAGATTTCCCGGCCCGCCCTGCACGCCGCGCGCGCGGCGCGCGGCGATGTCGGCAAGGTTCGGTCCGCGGCCCCCGCCCTTCACGCCGGCGCCCGGCTCGAGCGTGTGGCAGGTCATGCAGCCGCGCTGGCGCACGAGCGTCGCGCCGAGCGCGGCAAGCTCCGCGGGGCTCATCGCGTCCGTGATCGCGAGCTTCTGCGGCGGCTGCCAGCGCGTCTGCGGGATCCAGTTCGCGAACCAGACGAAGAACCCGATCACGACGAGCGCGGGGATCACCGGCGTGACATGCGCCGCGAGGCCCTTCATCGCGACACGCCTTCGGACACGGGCCCGGCGTGCCCCCGATCCTCGGTCTTCCCGGTCATCCCGGAGACCGCGAAGGCGACGGCGAGCAACGCAAAGAAAACGAGCGTGATGAAGGTAATGACGACCGCGGCTTCGCCCAGGGAAGGCAGCCCGGCGCCCGGCGAGGTGTCCTCCACGATCCCGAAGACGTGCCAGTTAAGGCGCGCGCCGCTCCGCGCGTAACCCATGAGCCCCATCAGCCAGACGATGACGAAAGCAAGCATGATGAGGACATACTGGCCCCGTCGCGGCATCGTGCCCCAGCGCACCTCGGCCACCGTCTTCGCCCCCCGCAGGAGAAACTGATCGAGGATGAAGGTCACGGCGATGCCGCCGATGAGAACGATGATCTGCCAGATGGAGGTCTTGATCCGGAGTTCCGCGGGGGCGAAATAGCCGTAGACGCCGAGCACCGTGATGACGAGCGCGGTCAGCCCGAGCAGGCTCCACTGGACCAGCGCCCCGGTCCGCGCCCACCGGACCGTCGGCACCCGCCCGGCGCGGCGGTAGAGCAGGTAGCTCGCGTAGAGCACGACCAGCACCAGCGTGACGGCGATCATCTTCGGGGCCATCACGCCGAGCGCGCCGAGTATCGGATGAAACCCGCCGGTCGACTCCTCGATCGACGCCGCCATGGTATGCGGCGTCGCCCACACGATGAAGCCGCTCACCAGCAGCACGTTGAACACCACGCTCCACCGCTGCTGCGCCTCGGAGCCGGGTATGCGCAGCAATCCCAGCCAGGAGTAGTAGGCGGCGCCGATGAACAGCACCGCGATCACGATCGCCTGGATGATGAAGAGCCAGGAGAGGACACCGCCCATGAGCGTCACGCCGTAGGTGGCGGAGTAGGCGAACAGTTCGAAGCCGAAGTAGTAGCCCGCGAAGGGCAGAAACAGCATGGTGAACAGGGCGATGAGGTTGCCCGTATAGCCCATCCAGTCGTAGAGCGCCCGCTCCTGCGGGCTCTGCGCCATCAGGAAGCGGTACGCGGCGTACGCCGAGCACAGCAGCGCGCCGAAGGTGATGTTGGCGACGAGGCGATGGACGTTGAGCGGCATCCAGCCGGGGTTCCAGACCGCGTCGTACAAGCTGACGAGATTGCCCTGCTGGTCAACGCCCCCTGGCGTCATCATGAACGTCGCCCAGGCGTCCGCGATGAACATCACGATCGTGCCGAAGATGTTGAGCAGCAGCCCGAGCCACAGGTGCAGCCACTTGCGTTCACCCTGCAACCGGTCCCAGCCGTAGTACCAGAAGTAGAGGCACAGGGTCTCGGCCACGAAAAAGAGCGGGTAAATGACGAACGTCGGCCCGAATATCCCGGTGAGATAACCCATGAACCTGGGATACGCGGTGAACAGAACGAAACCGAGCAGCGCGCCGGTGATCGCCGTGAGCGAGTAGGACGCCGGCAGCAGGCGCGCCATTTCGTGGGCAAGCCAGTCGTAACGGCGCGCTTCGGCGGCGTCGCTCTTCGCGGCGCGCCACCCGAGGTACTCGATGAACAGCGCGAACATGGGCACCGCCAGCACGAAGGCGGCAAACATGAGGTGCAGTTGCGCGGCGATCCACGCCGCGACACGGCTGTCGATGCCCGCGACCACCGGGTATTCCGGGCCGGGAGCGAGCCCTTGCGGGCAGGCGATCCCGGCGACGAGGAGCAAGGACCCCGCCACCAGCGCTCTGGCGGTACCCCGAACCCGCTCCGGCCTGTTCCTCACCCCTGCGCTCCGCGTTGTTCTCGTTTCCACTTCGCGCCAACGGGTCTCACCGTAGCAACAATCGCACCAATTCCCCGTGTTCCGGTCCCGCGAGAACGTCGCTCGAAAAACCCATGGCGTAACAACGGATTCGCGCGACCCGGGCCGTTCGAGCCCATGACGGCGGTGTGAATGATTCTTTCAAGTGCCGCCGGTGCACCGCGCAATGATTGAAAGGTTCGTTCACTGCGTCAGTGCTTTCTTCCCGGGCGCGGCGCGAGGGTGCGCCGACAATGCCTTGATCTTGCGATTCATCCATCGCGTCCCCGGGGCTGGCACGGTTTCTGCGATCGTTGCCGGATGCGAGGACACCGCGAGAACGACGCGCGCGGCGGCGCAACCGGGGCGCGAAGATCAGGGAGATGAAACGATGGATGGAAGCCATTCGGGGTACCGGTCTCATGAAGCGCACGGCACCATGCGCGCCGGGACGGAGATACCCCGCGTCGAGCCGGGCCGGGGTTTGTGTTACCGGTCGATCCTCATGGCGGTGGATTGCTCGGATCATTCGAATCGCGGCGTCGGCGAGGCCGTGGCGTTGGCGGGTCTCGCCGGCGCGAAACTCACCGGCATCCACGTGTACGCGGCCCGGCTGCACGATCTGCGCTTTCGCCAGATGGAAGGCGGCCTGCCGGAACGCTACCGCCAGCAGGAAGCCCTCGAGCAACAGCGGGATATTCACAACGAGCTCATTACCCACGGCTTGACCCTGATCGCGGACTCGTACCTGGAGGATGCGGCGCGCGCCTGCCGGGAGGCGGCCATACCATTCGCTCCGCTCACCGCGGAGGGCAGGAACTACCGGGCGCTCGCCGACGAGGCGAACAGCGGGCGGCATGATCTCCTCGTGATCGGCGCCCAGGGCCTGGGCGCGGTTCCCGGCGGGATGCTCGGCACGGTGTGCGAGCGCGTGGTGCGCCGCGCCGCGATCGATACGCTGGTGATCAAGGATCCGCGGCGCGGCCTGGCCGGCGGCCCCGTCGTCGTGGCCATCGACGGCTCCGAGCAAGCCTACGGGGGCCTCATGACGGCGCTTGATCTCGCGCGGAGCTGGGGCGTCCGGCTGCACGTGGTGGCCGCCTATGACCCGTATTTTCACTACGTGGCGTTCAACCGCATCAGCCGGGTGCTGTCCGAGGAAGCGAGCCGCGTGTTTCGCTTCAAGGAGCAGGAACGGTTGCACGAGGAAATCATCGATGCCGGGTTGGCGCGGATCTACCAGGCCCAGCTCACCGTCGCCCAATCCATCGCGGCGGAGCGGAACATGACGATCGAAACACGCCTTCTCGACGGCAAGCCGCACGCGGCGATCCAGAAATACGTGCGGGCCGTGGATCCCTCGCTCCTGGTGATCGGCAGGCTCGGGATCCATGCGGATGCCGGGCTCGATATCGGCGGCAACGCCGAGCGCCTGCTGCGCGAGGTCGAGTGCGCGGTTCTGTTGAGCCAGCGCTCTCATCGCCCGCGAACGGATGCCATCGCCGCGGCGACCACGACCTGGACGGTGGAGGCCGAGCGGCGCATGGCGCGCGTGCCGGAGATCGCGCGCAAGATGGCGCGCATGGCGATCCTGCAATACGCCCGGGAGCGGGGGCACACCGTGATCACCGAGAGCGTCATCGACGAGGCGACCGCGTTGTTGTGTCCCGGCCATGCCCGGGCGGCGGGGGCCGCGGCCGACAGCGCGGGCGGCACGGGATCTCACGGCAAGGAAGCCGGCACGGACCACCGCCGATGAGCGACCCCGAGGTCATCGTGATCGGGGGCGGCGTATCCGGCCTGTCGGTGGCCTGGTGGCTCGCCGAGGCCGGCATCCCGGTCGAGGTGTGGGACGAGGCGGATCAACCGGGAGGCAAGATCGCCACGCGCGCTGCCGGCGGCTACCTGACCGAGCGGGCCGCGTCCCTGATGCTCAACTTCCGCCCCGAGGTAAGCCGCCTGCTCGCGGCGACCGGCCTCGACGCGGACCGCGTGAGCTGCCCGGGTCCGCCGGGAAGCCCGCGCTATGTCTTGCAAGGCGGTCGGCTCGTGCCCGTGCCGATGCGCCCGGGTGCGCTCGTCCGCTCTCCCCTGCTCAGCCTGCGCGGGAAATTGCGCGTGCTCGCCGAGCCTTTCGTTCCGAAGGGACGCCGTCCCGAGGAGACCGTGAGCGAATTCGTGCAACGACGCCTCGGCCGCGAGCTGCTGGAAAAGACGATGGAACCGTTCATCGCCGGGCCGCTCGCCTCCGATCCCGATCTCGCGAGCGCGCAGGCGGTGCTGCCGCGACTGAAGGCGATCGAACAGCGCTACGCCAGCCTTGCCCTCGGCATCTTCGTGCACCGGGTATTGAAGCGGCGCACCGCGCCGATTCACGAGGTATTCTCCTTCCGCAATGGGCTCGCGACCCTGATCGATGCGCTCGCCGCCGCGCCCGGGGTGCGCGTGCACGCGAGGCACGCGGCAACGCAACTTGAACCGACACGGTCCGGGTGGCGCGTCACCGGGAACACGCCGGGGGGCGAGCGCACGCTCCGGGCGCGGCACGTCGTGCTGAGCCTCCCTGCCGCGGGCGCCGCGACGCTGCTCCGTCCCTTCGACGATGAGCTGGAGGGGCTCCTGCGCGGCATCGAGTATGCCTCGCTGACGGTGGTGCACCTCGCCTTCGATCGATCCACCGTGCATCACCCGCTCAAGGGCACCGGTTTTCTGGTGCCGCGCGCCGAATGCCCGCAATTGACAGGCTGCCAATGGGTCAGTAGCTTGTTCCCCTGCCGGGCACCTCCCGGCAAGGCGCTGATGACCTGTTACCTGGGCGGTGCTCGCGCCCCCGAAACGAGAGAGTGGGATGACGACCGGTGTATCGCGGCGCTCATGGCGTGGCTCGCGCCGCTCGTGAAGATCACGGCGGCGCCCGAGCGCGTGTGGATTGATCGGCACGAACGCGCGCTGCCGCTTTATCATGGCGCGTATCCGGGGAGGCTGGGCGCGATCGCGGCACGCCTGGCGAACTGGCCCGGACTCCACGTGGCCGCCAACTACCGGGGAGGCGTTTCCATCCGGGACCGCATCGCCTGTGGCTACGCGATGGCGCAGGGCATACGATCCGCCCTGGCGGATTCGGGCGCGCCATTGCCGGCGGCGGCCTTCCGGTCGTTTCCAATGCACGCCGTCGGCGGGAGTTCGTGCTAGCGGCAGCGGTCGTCCGTGCCATGCCATCCGGAACCGAATCGCTCGCGTCCGGGCACCGGAGGGGAGCGGTGGAGCACGCGCTGCCCGCGGCGGTCATCCCGGAGAGCCCACGCGCGACTACCGGGTGGCTCGCCCTCCTCGCCGGTCTTGCCGTGGTGGCGGCGACGCTCGGCCTGTGGCAGGCGTTGACCGCGCAGGAGCGCGCCGCGACCGAACGGGCGGTCAATCTGAACCTGGAGGCCGTCAACAACGAAATTGGCTCGCGCATCGATTCGCGCGTTCTCGCGCTCACGCGCATGGCCCGCCGCTGGTCGTTGCGCGGCCGGCCGCCGCGCGCGGAATGGGAGTCCGACGCCCGGCTGTATCTCAGCCACTACGCCGGCCATGCGGCCATCGCCCGGCTGGAACCGGACCTGCGGGCGGGTTGGGTCCTCGCGCGGGAACCGGTCTCCGAGCGCGACATCCTTCAGCTCGTCGCGGGCCGGAATCAGGAAGCGCTCCAGAGCGCGCGGTTGCGGCGTGACGTGAGGCTCGCTTCATCGCTCGACCCGGTCACGGGCAATCGGCTTCTGCTCGTCTGTGTCCCCGTTTTCCGGGGAGAGGACTTCGACGGGTTCATCGTGGGCGTCTTCGGCGCGCAGCCGATGCTGGAAGCGATCCTGCTTCCCTCCCTTGCCCAGCACTACTCGGTCGCCGTGCTCGATGACGAGGCGGAAATATTTCGCCGCGGCGGCGGCACGGAATCGTCCGCCGCCGATTGGGGCCAGGAGAGGACGGTCTCGCTGCACGGGCTCGAGTGGCGTGTTCGCGTGTGGCCCCAGGAGGAACTGCTCGAGCGACGTTCGCCGCTCCCCGGGGCGGTACTCGCCGGCGGATTGTCACTGGCACTGCTCATTGCGCTCACCGTTCGCCTTGCGCAGGTGGCGCGCCTGCGGGCGCGGGAGACGGAATCGGTCAACCTCGAGTTGAAAGGCGTCGTCGCGCGACACCAGCAGGTGAACGAGCGGCTGCGCAAGCTCTCGCGCGCGGTGGAACAAAGCCCGAGCATGGTATTGATCACCGACAACCTCGGCGCCATCGAGTACATCAATCCCAGGTTCAGCCAGGTGACGGGCTACACGCTCGAAGAGATCAGCGGGAAGAATCCGCGTTTCCTGAAATCCGGTGAGACCGACCCCGCGCAATACCGGCACCTGTGGCAGACGATCACCGCCGGCAACGAGTGGCGGGGGGTGCTTCACGACAGGAAGAAGAACGGGGATCTGTTCTGGGTGCATTCCGCCATTTCGCCGATCCGGGACGCGGAAGGCGCGATCGCGCATTTTCTGGCGGAAATGGAGGACGTCACCGAGCACCGGCGGCTCGAACAACAGGTCGCCGAACACAATCGCGAAATCGCCAAGAGCCAGGCGCTCGCCGCGATGGGGCAGGCGGCGAGCATGATCGCCCACGATCTGCGCAATCCGCTCTCGACCATCAAGATGGGTTTGCAGATCCTCGGCAAGAAGCTGCCGCCCGACCGGACGGAAGAGGAAAAGGAGCTGCTGCAGATCTCCCAGGAGCAGGTGCGTTACATGGAGGAAGTCCTCTCGGATCTCCTCAGTTATTCCGCTCCCGACGCGCTGAAGCCGGAGTGGCTGAGCGTGGACAAGCTGCTCGACACGGCGTTGATGCTCTCCCAGAAGCCCGTCGAGGAGCACGGGGTACGGGTGAACACCCGCTATCCGCCCGGGCTGCCGGTGCTCTACGGCGACGCCAACAAGCTGCGCCAGGTCTTTACCAACCTCATCGTGAACGCCGCCCAGGCGACCTCGGGCGGGGAGAAGGCGCCGCCCACCATCGTGATCGACGCGCGGCTGCGCCTGCCGGCAGGGGATTCGCCGTCGATCCAGATCGAAATCTGCGACAACGGCTGCGGCGTCGCGCCGGAGCACCTCGACAAGGTGTTCGAGCCGTTTTTCACCACGCGCGCCCAGGGCACCGGGCTGGGGCTGCCCATCGCGAGGCGGATCGTCGAACAGCACCAGGGCAGCATCAGCCTGCAGCCGGAAGTGCCGCGGGGCACGCGCGTCACGGTCGTGCTGCCGCTCGCCCCGGCGCACGGTCGCAACGGCTCATGAGCGCCATTCTGATCGTGGATGACGACCTCGCGAGCTGCCGCACGCTGCGGCTGCACTTCCGCACCCAGGGTCACGAGACGCACATCGCGCAGAGCGCGGGGGAGGCGCTCGCCGCGCCCGGCCGATTCGCGCCGGATGTCATCATTCTCGATATCCGCATGCCGGGGAAGAGCGGCCTTGACGCGCTGCCGGAGTTCAAGCAGGCGTTTCCCGGTTCCCACGTCATCATGATCACCGCCTTCCACGACATGGAGAGCACGATTCAGGCGATGCAGCGCGGTGCGGACGACTACATCCAGAAGCCGATCGACCTCGACGAACTGGACGCCACGGTGGCGAAAGCGCTCCGTTATGCCCGCAGCGAGTCGCAGGGCGTGCCGGTGGAAGCCGGCGAGGACACCGGAAACGGCCGCGGCAACATGGCCGGGCGAAGCCGCGTCATGAAAGAGGTCTTCAAGACCATCGGCCTCGCCGCCTCCAGCGGCGCGACGGTGCTGATTACCGGCGAATCGGGCACTGGCAAGGACCTGGTCGCCCGCGCCATCCATCGCGCCGGTCCGAATCCTTCCGGGCCGTTCGTCGCCATGAACTGCGCGGCGTTGATCGAGACGCTGCTCGAGTCGGACATGTTCGGTCACGAAAAAGGCGCGTTCACCGGCGCGGTCGGACGCCATGTCGGCAAGTTCGCGCTGGCCAATCACGGCGCCATCTTTCTCGACGAGGTAAGCGAGCTCTCCTACGCGATCCAGGCCAAACTGCTGCGGGTGCTGCAGGAGAAGGAGTTCGTTCCGCTCGGCGCACGGGAATCCCAGAGGACCGAAGCGCGGGTGATCGCGGCGACGAACGTGAATCTCGCCGGCCGCGTTCAGGAAGGCAGCTTCCGCGAGGACCTCTATTACCGCCTCCAGGTGATCAACATTCACCTGCCCCCGTTACGCGATCGCAAGGAGGACATTCCCGATCTCGTGCAGGCGCTCCTCGCGCGAATCAATCGCGAGATGCGGCGGCATGTCCGGCGCGTCGACCCGCAGGTGCTGCGCTGTTTCGAGGCATATCGCTGGCCGGGCAACGTGCGCGAACTGGAAAACGTACTGATGAAGGCGGTCGCCCTGTCGCCAGCGGACACCATCACGCCGGACGCGTTACCCGCGGACATCGCGAATCGATCCGCACAGCCGTCGGACACCGCCAGGCCGGCCGCGCAGTGCAGCCTGCGCGAAGTCGAGAAGGGTCACGTGCTGCGCGTACTGGAGGCGACCGGCTGGCATCGCGGGCGCACCTGCGCGGTCCTCGGCGTGTCACGGCCGCGGCTGCGGCGCATGATCAAGGACTTCGG
Organism: Burkholderiales bacterium; assembly: GCA_020854035.1. Lineage (GTDB taxonomy): Bacteria > Pseudomonadota > Gammaproteobacteria > Burkholderiales > SG8-41 > SG8-41. The sequence goes on from JADZGE010000090.1 coordinate 11,990, forward strand.
TCTGGTTCCTCCCCCCGGCGCACCGCCCGACGACAGCGACCCGGGCGCCGGTAGCCCATGAGCGATGGCGCGGGCTCTCGCCGCGCCGGGTCGCTCACGGCAACGACACCATCCGCGTGAGCTGCTCGCCGTCGAGACCGGGAAGCATCTCGTCGCACAGCGGGTAGAGCACGCGCTCCTCCTTGATGCTGTGCGCCGCCATCAACGCCGCGAACGGGCCCGCCAGCGCGTGGAATTCCCGCGCGTCGCGCGCGCCAAGCACGCCCGCGATCCCGTCGAGCATCGTCAGCATCTGCCGGTGTTCCCGCCGCATCACCGACGTGGGTCCGCCGCTGACACCGCTCGCGCGCTCGAATGCCGGGAACAGCGCCTCCTCTTCGATCTTCATGTGGTCCTTGATGGACCGCAGGAACGCATCGAAGTGCAGCGCGCACGCGGACCAGTCGCCCTCGTCCGCCGCCTGCCGGGCGGCGGCAAGAAGTCGATCTTCGCACCGGTGATCGGCGGTGAGAGTGGCCGTGATGGTGCTCATTCGGCGGCCCGCCATGCGAATCCGGGCAATGATTGTCGCCGGCCGGCCGCGCGGCGCGCCTTGATGTCAATCAAGGAGTGCCCGCGTTTGCGCCGTCAGGGCCGGAAGCCGATGCTCCGCAGCATCTCGCGCACCGAGGCGTCCTCGAGCAGCGCGCGGAACTGCCTCACCGCCGGCCTGTCCAGGCGCTCCCTCGGCACGAGGAAATCGTAGCGTTCCGCCTGCAGCGGAACGAAGCCGAGGCCATACTGGCTGGCGACGGTATCGATGGCGAGCCCCCAGTCGGCACGCCCCTGCGCGACCGCCGCGGCCACGGCGTTGTGCGACTTCGTCTGCACTCCGTAGCCGGGCGGGCGCCGCTCGCCGATCAGGCCGTCGATGACGATGCGCGTCCCGCTGCCGGCATTGCGATTGACCATCGTGCACCCGGGATCGTCCAGGGCGGCGGCGATCGCTTCGCGTGCGCTCCTGCCTTCGAAGCGCCCGTCCCCCGGACGGAACACGACGCCCTGCATGCGGCCGTAGCCCGGCACGAGGGCGAGCGCGTTGGTCAGGAGGTGCCGGTTGTACTCCCCGGTCGCCGCGTCCATGAGGTGAACGCCCGCGATGTCGCATTCCCCGCGCCTCGCCGCGGCAAGCCCGCCCATGCTGCCGACGTAGAGCGCCTTCGCGCGGATGCCCCGGCGCAGGAGCAAGCCGATGAGCCGGTCCAGTCCGACGCAATGGCTGCCGATGATGACGAGATCCGCCGGGTCGAGCTTGTGGCCTAGCAGCTGCACCTCGACCCGGCTCCCGGCATCGACGATCTCCTGGTGCTGGTCGATCGTGACGAAACCGTCGGCGCAACTGAAGGTCGTCACCGATCCGGAGCCCCTGCCCATCGGGTAGGCGGCAAGGCCGTCCTGCCCCCGGACGAGGCCCACCAGCAGGTACTCCGTGCGGCCCCGCTCCGAGTTGACGCGCATGGGCAGGGTCGCCGTGACGGTCGGCCGTCGCTCCTCCGACAGCCCGGCGCGGGCGCGAATGACCGGCGCCACGAACTCGTGGAAGGTGAAAATCGCGGAAGTCGGGAAGCCGGGCAGGATCACCACGGGTTTGCCCTCCGTCACGGCAAGGCAGATCGGCTTGCCGGGTTTGAGGGCAACGCCATGAGCGAGGATCCCGGGATTCTCCAGCCGGCTCGCCACGCGGTAGGACAGGTCGCCCGCGCCCTTCGACGTGCCGCCGGAGAGCAGCACGATATCGTGCCGCAGCCCCGCCTCGAGCGCCTGCGCGAGCGCGGCGTCGTCGTCCGCCACCACGCCAAGATGGATCGGCTCGCCGCCGAGTTCCTCGACCGCGGCGCCGATGATGGCGGCATTGGAGTCGTAGACCGCGCCGGCCCTCATCGACGTACCGGGCGCGACGATTTCGTTGCCGGTCGAGAGGATCGCCACGCGTGGCCGACGCAGCACGGTCACCCCGGCGACCCCGATCGCCGCCAGCACCCCGATCTCCCGCGAGGTGAGCAGTTGCCCGTTGCGCAGGACCGTTTCGCCCCGCGCGATATCGGTCCCGGCATAGCTCACGTTCTCCCCGGGCGCGACGGCGCGCGTGATCGACAGCCGGCGCTCGGCGCCCTCGCCGTCGAGGTCGGTGTGCTCCACCATCACGACCGCATCGGCGCCGCGTGGCAGCATGCCGCCCGTCGCGATGATCGTGGCGACACCCGGCATGACCGATTGCCCCGGCACGATGCCGGGCGAGAGCACCTCGCCGTTCAGCCGGACGCGGCGCGGCGCCTCGTCCATGGCGCCGAAGGTATCGGCCGCCAGCACGGCGAAACCGTCGACGTTGGAGCGGTCGAAGCACGGCACGTCGACCGCCGCCACGATGTCTTCCGCCAGCACGCGGTTGAGCGCCCTTGCGAGAGGCACGGTTTCCCGTCCCACCGGACGAAGATCGAGGTGCGCCAGAAAGCGGGCCATCGCCTCGTCGCGCGTGATGACGTTCAGAAACTGCGTCTGCAGCGCATCGCTCGAGGGATCGGGGTTCTCAGGCATGCCGGTACCGGTTCTTCCGGCGGGTCAGTCGTAGAGGTGAACGGTGACTTCGGCGCCCGCGCCGTAGCCTTCGCTTTCGCCCGGCACCACGACGAAGCCGTCGGCGCGGACGGTCGAGGAAAGCACCGATGCCCCGCTCAAGGCGAGCGGCTCCACCTCGGCGCCCTGGAAACGCACGCGGCAATAATCGACTCTACCGGCGGCCGAGGCGATCTTGCGGGCGAGCGGCGCCGTGCGCGTCGCGTAGGGCCACTCCGCCTTGCGCCCCCCGCGCAGGCGGATCGCCCGCCCCGCGAAGAAATCGTAGGCGCAAAGGCAGGACACGGGATTGCCCGGCAGCAGGAACACCAGCGCATCACCGACGCGCCCCATCCCGGCCGGGCTCGACGGGCGCATCGCGATCCCGTGTATGGCGAGCTCCCCCGCCTCCGAGAGCAGGCGCGGCGCGTGATCTTCCGCACCGACACTCGATCCGCCGGACACCATGATGATATCGGCGCCGGGGGCGAGCAGCGCGCGCCGGATCGTGTCCGGGTCGTCACCGATCCTGAAGTGTGTCTCGAGCACGGCGCCGTCGCGCGCCAGCAAGCCACGCAGCATCGCCGAATTCGCGTCGTAGATCTGGTGCGGGCGCCTCGCGACCCCGGGCCCGACGACTTCGTCACCCGTGACGATCAGCCGCGCCCGCGGCCGGCGCACCACGGTGATCGCGGGTATCCCGAGCGACGAAACGAGGCCTAGATCCTGCGCGCGCAGCCGCCTGCCCGCCGCGATGGGAACGCTTCCCCGCCGGATGTCTTCTCCGCACCGGCCGACATGTTTCCCCGGGGAAACGGCGGCGGCAACGTCGACGGTGCCGGCCGCTTCCCTGGCGAATTCGGCCGGGACGACGGCGTCCGCGCCGGCGGGAAGCGGTGCGCCGGTCATGATGCGCACGGCCGTTGCCGCGGTCACCGCGCCGGCAAACGGCAGTCCCGGGAGGGATGCGCCGATCACCCGGAATGCGATCGGATTGTAGTCGCTCGCGCCGGTCGTCTGCGCCCCCTGCACGGCATAGCCGTCCATCGCCGAACGATCGAAGGCGGGCACGTCGAGCGGCGCAACGATGTCGCCCGCCAGCACCCGGCCCGACGCATCTTCAATCGGGATCTCCTCGTGGTCGAGCGGCACCGCGTGCCGATCGATCCACAGCAGTGCCTCCGCGACCTCGGCACGCCGGGCGAAGCCATGCATGCGAACGTCCGATGGGGCGGGAACGTGCTGCGGCATTCGGGTGGGCGGCCCCGTCATGGATTGGGCACTCGCCCCTGTCCCGGACGGCATCGTGGTCCGGAGCGGGAACCGCGACGCAACCACGTCGCCGGGACGGGGCATCACCGCGAAGGTTACGACAGCCGGGCGGGATCTGGCAAAGCCGTCGTTTCGGCTGCACGAAATCGAGGAACGCGGCAACGCGCGGGGCGGGAAGACCCGGCGCAGGAGCCCTCCCGCGCAATGGAAAGCGGTGCTTCAGGAAAACAGGCCGGCCATGTCGAGCGCGGAGATGCGCTCGTCCGGATAGCCGAGAATGTCGCCCAGCACGTATCGATTGTGTTCGCCGAGCAGCGGGGCCCGGCGGGTAACCGGAAGCGGCGCGCCGTCGATGTGCCACGGCAGGCGATATACGGGAAGCGGGCCGAGCACGGGATGCTCAACCATCTCGAACAACTGCCTCTCGCGGAAATGGCTGCTCGCGGCGATGCCGGGCGCGTCGAGCAGCGGCGCGGCGGATACGCCCGCGGATGCGAGCGCCGATGCCAGAGCGTTCGCATCGTGACGCGCTGTCTCCTCGCCCAGACGCCGATCCAGTTCGTCGCTGTTGGCGCGACGCTGCGCTGCCGTCGTGAAGGCCGCGCGCGACATCCAGTCCGGTCCGCCGAACACCCGCGCCATCGCCTGCCACTGCGCATCCGTCGAGATCGAGATCGCGATCCACCGATCCTCGCCGGCCGCGGGATAGTTGCCGTGCGGTACCTTGCGTGGATGCCGCGTGCCTTGCGGCGCCGGCGCGCCATCGTGCGATGCATGCCGGGAGAACTCCCCGGCCATGACGCCGACGGCCGCCTCCCATTGAGAAAGATCGATGTACGCGCCTTCGCCCGTCCGCTCGCGCCGCCACAAGGCGGCAAGTATCCCGAGCACGGCGTGCAGGCTCGCGTTGGGATCGGCATACGAAGACTGCGATCCGAGCACGCGCTCACCCGGGTAGCCGACGAGGCCGTCGAGCCCCGCGAGACCGGCGATCATGGTCGCATAGGTCCGGATGCCGCGAAGCGGGCCGTCCTGTCCGGCCGCCGACATCGAGCACATCACGAGTCCGGGGTGCACGGTCCTGAGCTCCCGATAGCACAGCCCGAATTTCTCCATGACGCCGGGAGAGAAATTCTCGATCACTACGTCGCTCGCCGCGACGAGATCCTTCAGGACGGATCGCGCGTCAGGATGGTCGAGCTTCATTCTCAGGCTCAGTTTCCCCCGATTGACGTTCTGGAACATCGGGTTCTGCTCGGGGTCCTTCTTCGTGCCGACGATCGGCGGGCCCTGCCGCATGTAATCGAGCGGGCTCGCGCTCTCGACCTTGATCACCTGCGCGCCCATGTCGGCGAGGACGTGGCCCGGGACCGCTCCCGCCCAGACCCAGCCGAAATCGACGACGCGCCGGCCGGCGAGTGGGCGAAGCTTGCTCGCCGCCCGTCCCGGATGCGCCGGCGCGGGAGGGGAAACCGTCTTTCCGGCCGGAGAGGTCACGAGCTTCGAATACGGATTGCCCGGGAGCCTTGTTCGCCCGTGGGTGGTCTCCGTCTCGATGAAGTATCCGCGTTCCCGCAGGTGCGCATGCCCGGCCACTTCGCGAAGGTCGTACACGGGCGCGCCGGGGATCCGGTGTTCCAGGCATTGCCGCAGAATCTCGTCCTTTGTGCGCGCGAGGAACCACGGTTCGATCAGGGCGTCGCACTCCTCGCCGTGCAAGTCGTTCGCCCTGAAGCGATCGGCGAAGAGCGGGTGCGCGAGCAGATCCTCGCGCCCGATCATCCGCAGGAAGCCGAGCCAATGCCGGCTCTCGCCGCACTGAATCGCGAAGTAGCCGTTTCTGCAGCGAAAAATGGTGCGCGGATAAGGTTGACCGAAGACGCGATGCCCGGCGCGGCTCTTCCCGTACCGGCCAAAGTGCGCGAGCGCGACGTCGACGCCGCTGTAGAACGCGGCCCACACATCGGCGGCGGCGACGTCGATCAGCGCGCCACGATCCGAAAAGAGCACGCCCATCGCCGCGATCGCGGCGGCAAGTCCCGCCTGACAGGCGCTCTGGTCTCCGGGGAGTTTCAAGGGAGGCTTGCCGGGGGACCCGATACCGATCGATATGCCGCCCCATGCCTGCAACGTGAGATCGTCCGCGGGCAAGTCCCGTGCCCCGCCCTGCACCCCGAAAGGTGTCACCGAGACGACGACGAGATGCGGGAATTCGCGGGCAAGGTGAAGCGGCGGCAGCCCGGGGGCGTTCTCGCCCCCGGACGCCCCGCACAGGACGATCCTGGCGCGCGCCAGCAGATCACGCGCAACCCCCTCCGCTTCGACTCGCGTGGTCTGCGCCCCCAGATCCCTGAAGAGCTTGCCGGCGTATGCGATGGCCGCCGCCGCGCCGAACTCGATCACTCGAATTCCGGCGAGCGGCGCCGCCATCAGTAGACGACCCCGGCCGCGACCAGCGCTTCGATTTCCGCGGGCGCAAGCCCAAGGAGTTCGCCAAGAACGTACTCGTTGTGCTCGCCGAGCTTCGGCGTCCAGCGCTCGAGCGACGCCGGTGTTCTGGAGAAACGCCATGGCGGTCCGACGACCCTGCGGCTCTCGCCGTCGGGCCCCGTCATGGTCCGGATCGCGCCGCGCGCATCGAGGTGCGTGTCGTCGACGATGTCCTGCGCGGTGTAGGAGGGAAACGCAGCGACTCCCGCGGCCTGCAGGACGCGCGTCACAAGCTCCCGGCTCCGCCCCTGTGTCCACGCGCCGATTCCCGCATCGAGTTCGCGCCGGCACGACCAGCGCGAGGGCGCGCAGGCGAAACGGGGATCATCGAGCCAGTCGTCGCGGTGCATTGCCTTCGCCAGTGCGCGCCACTCCTCATCGGTCGTGACGGCGATCGACACCCATGCATCTTCCCCCGCGCACCGGTAGACGTTGTGGGGCGCGATGTGCGGCGCATCGTTGCCGGCGCGACGCGGTGGCGCCCCCGTCACGGCAAAGTGCAGCAGCGCATCACCGATAAAGCCGCAGGCAACCTCGCGGGCCGCGACATCGACATGCTGGCCGAGCCCCGTGCGCTTTCTCCGGAGGTACGCGGCGAGCGCTGCCATCGCTGCCATGAGGCCGCTGCTGTGGTCCATCACGTGCCGTATCTCCGTCGGCGGCCCGTCTTCATGACCGGTCAGCGTGCCGAGACCGCCCGCCGCGCCGAAGAGCGGCGCATAGCCCGCGTAGCCGCGTTCCGGACCGCCCTGCCCCGACGCGGACACCGACACCATCACGATGTCGGATTTCACCCGCCTGAGCGCCTCGTAGCCCAGGCCCAGTCGATCCATCACACCCGGGCGGAAGCTTTCCGCGACGATATCGCTCACCGCGACGATACGCCTGGCGAGTTCGACACCGCGCGGGTCCTTGAGGTTGAGCTGTACCGAGAGCTTGTTCGACGCGACCTGGTCGAAGGTCGCCGCGGTCATGCGGCCGTACACCGGATGCGGCTTGCGGAATATGTCGGGGCGCGCGGCCGACTCGATCTTGATGCACTCGGCGCCGAGGAGCGAGAGCAGGTGCGCGCAGAAGGGGCCCGCGGCGTGCAGCGTGAAATCCGCGACACGCACGCCGTGCAGCGGCGGCTTCGCGATCGCCGCGCGATCAAACGGCGCCATCGCCCGCCCACCGCGCGAGTTCCGCGCGCTCGTGCCCCAGCCACGCGCACCAGATGGCCTCGTTGTCGGAACCCGGGTCGGCCGCGGCACGCCCGAGCCGCAACGGCTCCCCGTCCAGTTGAAACGGCGCTGTAAAAACCAGCGCCTTCCCGAGCGTCGCGATTTCGAGCTGCTCGAACACGCCTCGCGATTTCAGCTGTTCCGACTCGAGAATGTCCGCGGGCTCGTTGTATCTCGCGAGCGGCACGCCGAGCGCCTGCCCCTTGCGCACGACATCCTCGACGCGCTGCGTCTTCGCCCACGCTCGCAAGTGCCCGTTGATCTCCGCGCCGCGACGGCCGCGCTCGAGCGGGTCCGCGAGCGCGGGATCGAGCGCCCATTGCGGTTCGCCCATCAGTTTCACGAGCCCTTCCCACTGCCGCTGCTCGAGCGTGAGCACCCCGACATGACCGTCGCGGCACTCGAGCACGCCACCGTACTTGAACGAACGGCCGTGGCGGTTCTCGAGCACGCCGTCGCCCCGGCGCTGGACGGCGAAGCAGCCGACCAGGACATTCGCGTCCTGCACCGCGGCATCCACGAACTGCCCGCCAACCTCCTCGCGCGCGAGAAGCGCCGCGACGCCCGCGCAAACGGCGGAGATTCCGCCCACGAGCTCGGCGAAATGCCCGTAGATCTTCACCGGCGGGCGCTGCGGAAACATCTCGAGGGTGAGCCCGTTCGGCATGAGGTAGCCTTCACCCCCGGCGTGGAACATATTGAGCTCGCAAGCACGGTAGCCAGCGTGCGGGCCCGTCGCTCCGAAAGGCAACACCGAAAGGAAAACGAGTTGCGGGTGCCGGGTCGCCACGGAGTCGGGATCGAGGTCCAGGGCGGCGCGGCGCGGGGCCGGCGTATCGTCGACGAGGAGATCGGCGCGTCCGATCAACTCGCCCAGGAGGCCCCGGCCCGTTGCCGATGCGGTATCGCACGTGACAAATCGCTTGCCCGCGTTGAGATAGTGAAACAGCGCGCTTGCCGCGGGTTCCCGCGTGAGCAGCGGCCCGGCGCGGCGCAATCGGCTTCCCCCCGGCGGCTCCACCTTGACGACGGTCGCGCCGAATGCGGCCATCATGCGCGCCGCGTACGCCGCGGCCACGCCCTGCGCATGCTCGACGACGGTGAAACCCGCGAGCGGCGCGGTGCGCTTTTCGCTCACTTGTTCGGGTAGACGGCGTAGCCGAGATCGAGACCGGAACCGTCGCGGAACATCCTCGTCTTGATGTCCCTGGAAGGCAGGATCACGGTCGCGGCACCGTTGGCGACCGTCTTCTCGCCGCGCTGGTTCTCGGCCCAGACTTCGATATCGACGAGCGCGTGGCCGTCGTGCTGGTACTTCTTCACGACCTTCCCCCTGCACCAGGTCGTGTCGCCCATCGTATTGAAGCGGCGCAGTTCCGTCTTGATGCGCTTGAGAAATCCCGCATCCCCCATCCAGTTGGTGACGAGGCTCGCGACCCAGGCGGAGCGCTGGGGACCGTAGTCGTACACCCCCGGCACGCCGACATCCCTGGCGACGGACTCGCGATGGTGCCCGATGCCCGTGTATTCGACACCGCCGCCCGCCTCGGGATTGCGGAAGAAGTGTCCGGGATGACGCAGCGCGCCCTTCAGCAGCACCCCGTGCGTGTGCCCGCGGCCGCACCCGACGAGAAAACCCATCGTGTCCATCATCGAAAGCGGGCCGCGCGCGATCGGGGTGAGCGCCTGTCCTTCCTCGACGTCCTCCCAGTAACGGACATTGCGGCCGCAAATGCGGCTTTCTTCCTCCATCACCGCCTCGTCGATGGCGGCAAGCTCGGCGGCCGAATACTCGTGCCGGGTGATCTCCCTGTACTTGCCCTTCTCGCGCGCCGCCTTGCGTTCGTGGCGCGTGCACCAGCCGAGAACGCGCGCGACGAGGTCGTCGCGCTGGTTCACGAAGTGGGCTTCGACATACTGGATGACGAGGCGGCCCGAGAACTCGCTGTCCTTCACGTCCACGCCGACCACCCGCTCTTCGGCGCCGATGCGCTCGCCCGGCCTCAGATTCCTGAAAAGTTCCCAGTCATTGCCGGCGTAAAAGCCGTGCACGCCAGGCAACCCCCAGCGCGTGCGGCCGAGCCAGCCGTAGGCCATCGGGAACATCGGCGGGGCGATCACGCTCGCAAAGCGGCTGCCACGCCCGTACTCGGCATCGCGATAGAGCGGGTTGAGATCCCCGATCCCGTTGCAGAAGTTGCGGATGGTGTCGACCGTGACGTCCTGCAGGTAGGGTCCCTCCGGTCGCAATCGCATGCCGATCATCGCTTTCGCCGCCGCAATCGCCTCGTCGGTGATCTGTCCCTGCGCCGGGGCGTCGCGCATCGTCGTCTCGCTGGGTGCTCCCATGGTCCTGCTCCTGTGAGGGTGTGACCGAGTCACGGGATTGACGTGAATATCAAATATAATGCATTATATTCGAAAAGGTCAAACGTCCGATGCTGATGATGGAATACGCGGGCAAGCGCCTGCTGAGGCAATACGGTGTCCCCGTCCCGGCGGGCGCCCTGCTGCGCAAGAGCGCCGACGCGCGCAGGTGGCGCGGCTCCTACCCCGTCGCGCTGAAAGCGCAGGTCCCCTCGGGCGGGCGCGGCAAGGCGGGCGGTGTTCTGCGCGCCGACCGTGCCGAGCAGGCGGAATCGGCCGCGCAACGCCTCTTCGACCTCGAGTTCGGCGGAATGCGCGCGGCGGCGCTCCTCATGGAACCGTGGATCGAGCACTCGCGCGAGCTCTACCTTGCCGTCACGGTGGACGGAGAAAGCGGCGGTTACGTTGTCCTCTACGGGCCATCGGGCGGGATCGACGTGGAGCACCATACGCCCTGCAAGTATGCGTTCGGGACGCCGCGCGATTTCAGGGCACACGAGCTGCGCTCGCGGCTTGCTTCCGTCGAACCGGGTCGGGCGACAGGCGAACGCGTTGTGGCGCTCGCACGGCGGCTCGTTTTCGCGGCGACGGCGCTCGACGCCCTGACCGTGGAAATCAACCCGCTCGCGCTGCTCCCGGACGGGAGGCTCCTCGCGCTCGATGCGAAGATCGTTCGCGACGACGCGGCGGCATTCCGGCATGCCGACATCGCGGAGGAACTCGCGCGATCCCGCAAGCATGAGCCGCGCCTGGTGCGCAAGGCACTCGCGGGCAACCTCATGATGGTGGGTCTCGACGGCGAGGTCGGGCTCATTTCGGGAGGCGCCGGCATGACCATGGCGGGAATGGACATGATCGCGGCGAGCGGATTGAAGCCGGCATGTTTTCTCGATTGCAGCTCGAACCCCACCCCGGCCGGTTACCGGCTCGCGTTCGACGTTCTCGATGCCGAGCCGAAAGTGAAGGCGATACTTGTCAGCATATTCGGGGGCGGCACGCAGATTGACCGGGTGGCGAGAGTCATGGACGAAATCATGCGGAAGCGGGTTTCGCGCAAGCCAGTCATCTTCCGGATGAACGGCACGGGCCGTGAGAGGGCCGACGCGCTGATGCGCGAGGCGGGGCTGCACAACCATCCGACGCTCGAATCGGCCGTCGACGCGGTTGCCGCCTCGGTGAGGGCACGATGAGCGTCCTCGTCGATGCGTCCGCGCGCGTCCTCATCCACGGGATCGCCGGAAACTTCGGGCGCTTCTCCGCCCGCGATCTCGCGGTGTCGGGGACGAGAGTCGTCGCGGGGGTCGCGCCCGGGAAGGACGACCGGGAGGTGGAAGGCGTGCCGGTATTTGCGGCCGCGCACCCCGCGTGCGCGGCTACCGGCGCGGATGTCGCCCTCGTTTACGTTCCCGCCCCCGCCGCGCTCGACGCCGTCCTGGAAGTGATCGACGCCGGGTGCAGGATCATCGTCTATCCGGGTGACGGCCTGACGGTGCAGGACGCGATAGAGCTGCGCGCGGCCGCGCGCGGCCGTGGCGCCGTTCTGATCGGTCCCAATACGCCCGGCGTCATCTCCCCCGGCAAGGCCAAGCTGGGTTTCATGCCGTCGATATGCTACACGCCGGGCCCGCTCGGTATCGTCTCGCGCAGCGGATCGCTCTCTTACGAGGCCGCCTGGCGTCTCACGGCGGCCGGCCATGGGCAGACGACGGCAATCGGGATCGGCGGCGACCCCGTGAAGGGACTCAATGCGGCTGAAGCAATCGAGCTGCTTCATGCGGACCCGGACACCCGGGCGATCCTCTATCTCGGTGAAATCGGCGGCAGCGACGAAGACGCGGTCGCCCGCTACGCCGGGCGCCCGGATGCAAAACCGGTCGCCGCGATGATCGTCGGCGCGGCCGCGCCTGCCGGCAGGAAAATGGGCCACGCGGCCGCGCTGGTCGGCTCGCACTCGGAGAGTCAGCCCGCGAAGGTTCTCGCCCTGCGTCAAGCCGGCGTGCACGTCGCCGAGAACCTGCGCACGCTCGTCGGTGCCGTCCGGGAGGCACTGCGGCGGTGCCCGGCACCGAATCCGTGAGGAAAAGCCGGCTGGAATATCGCGATGAATCCCGCAGTACGGCCGCCGTGCTCTCCGCGACGCGACGCGCTCGCAAAACGCCCGTTACCTCATCTCTGGGAGAAGCCATGACTCATGTCCCCGTCAATGCCTGGATTGCCTTCGTCGCGCTGGGTGGAGCGCTTTGCCCGGCAGCGCTCGCTCAGTCTTTCCCCGCAAGACCCATCCGCCTCGTGGTGCCGCTTGCGCCGGGTGGCGGCGGTGACCTCGTCGCCCGGATGATCGCGCAGAAGATGACGGAGCCATTGGGGCAACCCGTGATCGTCGACAACCGGCCCGGCGGCTCGACCATCATCGGCACCGAACTCGTCGCGCGCTCGGAACCCGATGGTCACACACTCGTGATGGCCACGAGCAGTCACGGGATCAATCCGAGCCTGCACAAGTTGCCGTTCGATCCGATCAGGGACTTCACCGGCATCGCCTACATTGCGAGCGCGCCGATGATGCTGACCGTTCACCCCAACGTACCGGCGAGAACGGTGAAGGAGCTGATCGGCATCGCGAAGGCGAGCCCGGGCAAGCTCAACTTCGCCTCTAGCGGCACGGCGAGCATTGTCCATCTCGCCGGCGAGCTCTTCAACCTCAGCGCGGGGGTCAGGACCGTTCACATCCCCTACAAAGGCACCGGCCCCGCGCTGACCGATCTATTGAGCGGGCAGGTAGACATGATGTTCGCGAGTCCGGTGCCGACCATGCCGTATGTACGAGGCGGGCGTTTGCGGGCGATCGCGATGGCGAGCGAGCAGCGCTCGCCGGCGATGCCGGAGCTGCCGACCATCGCGGAGTCGGGACTGCCCGGCTTCGAGGCCGCCACGTACTACATCGTGCTCGGCCCCGCGCACATGCCGGGCGCAGTGGTAACCACGTTGAACAGCGCAATCGTCAAGGCCGCGAATCTCGCGGATATCAGACAGCGGCTCGAGACCCAGGCCGCAACGGTCGTCGCCGGCTCCCCCCGGCAGGCGATGAGCCATATCGAGTCGGAAATCGCGCGCTGGTCCAAGGTGATCCGGGCCGCGGGCATCCAGGCCAACTGATGAAGAGGCACCGGCCGCAGGCGCCGGAAAGCGAGCGGGCCCGGCTCGCGTGCGGACCCGGTATGGTCTTCCCTGCCCGTTTCGTCCGATAATCCGCGCCCATGGACTTCATGACCAAGGAGGAATACGTCGCCGATTTCCTGCGCGAGGGGATACTCTCGGGACGCTTTGCGCGCGGCATGCGGCTCAAGCAGGCGGACATTGCCGAGCAGGTCAGGCTGAGCATCACGCCGGTACGGGAAGCGTTCCGCATCCTCGAAGCCGAGGGCTATGTCCTGAGCGAGACGCACCGCGGCGTCATTGTGGCACCGCTCGACGTGAGCTCCGCCCGCGAGATCAACGAACTGCGCGTGCTTCTCGAGTCCCGCCTCGCGCTGGCGGCGATGGACAACATGACGCCCGGGGATTACGCGGGGCTGGTCGAAATCGAGCGCGAATTCGAGAAAGCCGACGCGCGTAACGATCGCGAAGCCGTGCGCGCGACCAATTACCGGTTTCACAGGCAGCTCTACGTCCTGGCGCGGCAACCGCAGACGCTGCGTTTCGTTCAGGTGCTCTGGGCGAAGTACCCGTTCGACCTCATCAACCTGATCGGCGGGCGGGCCGGGCGCGCGGCGGCCGAGCACCGGCGCCTGCTGAAGGCGATCAGGGCGGGAGAGAGGAAAGCGGCGGTAGACGCGCTTCGCGATCACATCGACACGGGGTGGCGCGAATTGCGGGCCTACCTGGAGAAGCAGCAAACACCCGCCACTCCCGCCGGGCCGGGCGGGAGCGCGCGCAGGCCCGGGCGCGCGGCGCTCGCCTGACGGTTCCCGCCCGCGCGGCCGGGACCATCAAGGTCAATCCACCCGGATACCGGCCTCTCTTGTGACCTTGCCCCATTTCGCGATTTCCGCGCGGATATAGGACGCGAACTCCTCCGGGCCGGCGTGTCTGGGATCGGCGCCCTGTCCCGCGAGCCTGTCCCGAACGTCGGTCCGGGCAAGGATCTTCCCGAGCTCGGCACTTAGCCGGGCGACGATGGAGCGCGGCGTGCCGGCCGGAACGACGATACCCCACCAGCCGCTGAAATCGTAGCCCTTGACTCCGGATTCGGCCACGGTCGGAACGTCCGGCAAGGCCGACGATCGCTCCGCGGTTGATACGGCAAGCGCACGCAGGCGCTGCGCCCGAAGGTGGGGCATGACCGACAGGATCGTGGTGAAGGCGGGTGAAATGCGGCCCGCGACGAGGTCGATCAGCATGGGCCCGCCCCCTTTGTAGTGTACGGGCACCATCCGCAGTCCCGTCATGTGGATCAGCAGTTCCATCGGAATGTGCGTCGTGGTACCGACTCCCGAAGTGCCATAGGTGAGTTTCCCGGGGTTGGCTCGCGCGTAGTCGATCAATTGAGCGACCGACTGGAAAGGCATCGATGGCGCCGTCGCGAGGACCGCCGGTGACGTGGCAAGCAGCGCTACCGCTTGCAGGTCCTTGAGGGTGTCGTAAGGAAGTTTCTTCACCAGCGCCGGGTTCGTGGCGAGGTTGAGATTCGCCATGAGGAGCGTGTGACCGTCAGGAGACGCCTTTGCGGCGAGTTCCGTGCCGATCACGCCTCCCGCGCCTCCCCGGTTGTCCACGATCACCACCTGTCCCAGCGCTTCGTGCAGCCTCGCCGCCACCAGGCGGGCAATGATGTCGTTCGTGCCACCCGGAGCGAACGGCACGATGAAGCGCATCGGACGGTTCGGGTACCCCTGCTGCGCCGGCGCCGCGAGCGGGTGGCCCACTGCAAGAATCGCCAGTAACAGGGAAGCGCCGCGTAGCATGATGTCCTCCTCGCGTCATTGCCGGGAGGTGAGCGGATCCCGCGATGTGCATCGCTTCGCGCCCGAATCAACGCTCACCGCCGGCGTCGCGGCGACCGGGGCGCGTGCGACCGGTCGCCGTTCCGCCGTTCCTGCCGCGGGACTCTCCCGAACGAGCCCGGCTCCGGTCGCCTACGTCCTCCTGTGATGGCCGCCGACGACGCGTGTCTGCGGCATGCCGGCACCGATGTAGACGTTTTGCGGTCCCGGGCCGCCGGCTACGGCAACGTATACCTCGTCGGGGCTCGCGACGCGCCAGACCGTTTTCGCGTCGCCGCGTCCCACGGCACGTTCCGTCGTGGAGAACGTTTCCGCGAAATACTCGATGGGCAGCCTGGCGAGTTCCCAGATCCTTGTCTGAACATCGCGCTTGGTGAGGCCGGCCTCGAACAGCGAGCGCGCATGATTCACGCCGAGGAGCAGCAGCACCCCGTCGCCTCCGCCGTACATCGGGGGCATGTTCGTTGCGATCTGGCGAAGAATCTCGTCGGGACCCACGCCTTCGCCACCGGAGATGTTGCAGAAGTTCGATGCCTTGAAGACGGTCACCGTGCTCTGCTCGCGCCTGAAACCGCGATCGACGTGGAACGGCGACCACGGGTTCTCTTCCTCGTTCTCGCCGCAGATGTACGAATACCTGAGCGGGGATCCGAACGACACCTTGGAGTAGACCCCGGGCAGCGCTCCGCCAACGTTGAAGAGAACGAGACGTATCGCGCGCCCGATCGTGGCGTTCGCGCGCCAGCCCGGACCGAGGCAACCCGTGCCGTAGTTGATGTCGAGCTCGCCTCGCACGGGGCCGTTCACCAGCAGAAACGGCGTCATGGGGTTGGTGGTGACCTGCATCAGTTCCAGGGGGTAGGATGGATCGATCAACCCTTCGACGGCGGCCACGATGACCGGCATGTACTCGGGGCGACAGCCCGCCATCACCGCGTTGACCGCGATCACCTCGATGGTCGCGCGACCCTTGCGAGGCGGTAGAATACCGACCAGTTCATCGGCGGCGCGTCCGGATGCCGCGATGAATTCCTCCACCAGTTCAGGTGTCGCGGGAATGACCGGCAGCCCGTCGGTCCACCCGTTTTCGTACGCGTGCTCGTACGCGCGCAGCATCGCCTGCACCGCCGATTCGGCTTCAAGCCGGGTCCGGATTTGCATGAGAGCGGCTCCCGATGGTCAGACTGGGACGGACGAGCGGACGACGCCTTCCGGACGGATTTGCTTCCTGGCGATGTCCTGCAACCGGTGCTTGATCTCGAGCGGTGGAAGCGTGAGGCCGTCGATGACGGTCCCGATCATCGCTTCGGCCCGGGGGCGCAGCGCCTCGGGCTCAAGCTGGCGAATCGGGTTGGGCGTCTCCGCGATGATGACGTAGGGGAATCCCTGCGTGGAGGACATCCGGCGCGCGAAATGGGAGAACGTATCCGTCGCAACCATCACGGCCGGGATACCACGCTGCTCCAGGGCGGGCGTGACGTGGCTACACCACGTCGTGCAGGCCCCTCAGTCGCCGGTGGCGGTTATGACCACGTCCACGCGTTTCGCGAGTTCATCGAGCCTGCCACCCAGCGTATCGAGCAGCTTGCCGTCGCGCAGCGGTATCTCCCGCACAGGCTGTTCCATCACCAGCGCCTTCAAGCGGAAACGCTCTTCCAGCAGCGCGCCGATCGCCCTCAGAATGTGCACTGCGGAAGGCCGCCAGTTCGGGAGCAGGCCCAGAATCTTCCCGTCGAGCGTGCCGGGGCGGGGCGCGATCGTGCTGTCGGGGGTGATCTCGTCCAGGTACTGGGCAACGGGGCTCAGAAACGTGACGCCGGGCGGTGGCATGGTGGATCTCCCAACTTGTCCGGACAACCGGAGATCCCAACATATACCGGTATCCCAGTCATTGTCAACGATTGCCGGGTCCTCCGGGCGCATTAGGATGCGAGAGGAATCCGGATCTCCCGGAGAGCCGGACGCTCCTTCTCGAACCCGCTGACGAGACCGAAACATCATGGCCGAGACGAAAGAGGGTTTCTTCCAGGCGCGAAAGCCGCGCTACCTGGAGCTTGCCGAGCGGATTACCCGGGAGATAGGCGAGGGCGCGCACGAAGTGGGGTCGCTACTGCCAAGCGAGGCGAAACTGTGCGCGGCGCATCGGGTCAGCCGCCACACCGTGCGCGAAGCGACTCGCGTGCTGCAGGAGCTTGGACTCGTCGTGAGGCAGCAGGGCCGCGGAACCCGGGTGCGTTCTTCGAAGGTGGTCTCGCGCTACGTGTTCGCGATGGATGCGATCCCGGACTTGTGGGATTACGTCAAGCACACCGAGCTCAGGGTGATCCGCCGCAGGCTCATCGCGGCGCGCGACGCAATGACGCCGCTGCCGGGACCGGGGTCACGCCGGTGGCGCCTGGTTGAGGCGGTGCGGTGCGCGGACTCAGGCGATCCGATCGCGTGGAAACAGGTGTACATCGACGCCCGGTACGACCGGGTGCTCTCGCAGATCGGCCAGCGCCAGGTTCCGATCTACGCGCTTATCGAGCAGCGCTACGGCATCCGGGCCGTGAAGGTGCGCCAGGATATCAGCGCGGTCGACATCCCCGGAGAAGCGGCCCGGGGACTCCGCGTAATCGCCGGTTCATGCGGGCTCGCGATACTGCGCCACTACGTTGCAAGCGACGACACGGTCTTTGAAGTAACCATGAGTGTCTACCCCGCCGACCGCTTTCGCTACAGCGTGGAATTGAAGCTCGAGTACGGAAACGGAGGCCGTTAAGGCTCGCTTAAGTCGCCGCCTGCAAAGTGGCCCCGGACACATCGAGAGGAGATCACACGTGGCGCTCACCGATGTCATCGCGGAGTCGAAGTCCGATGCGAGGATCTCGCGAACGAACTGGCGAGGGATCCCGGGCGCGCCAACGGCAGAGGTGGTGTGCTCATCAGGGAGGCTCTCGACGTCCTTAACGCGGGCCTGCGCCAGCTCGCGCGACTCGGTCGCGCCCCCTCGGGTAACACCGGTACCCGCACGAATAGCGCGCCGCGCCTGAATGCGGCCGGGCGCGGGCGGGACGGTCGTTGACGTGGAACAGGGCGACGCTTTCACGTGCCGCCGGGGCGGCCTTCGCTTTGCCCGCGGGCCGGCCCGCCAACCGCGACAGCAGCATCCGTCGCGGATCGTGTCTACGACTGCCTGGGCACCATGTAGCCGACGCCGCGGATATTCCTGATGAAGTTCTGGCCGAGTTTCCTGCGCAGCGCGTGAATGTGAACCTCGATCGCGTTGCTCTCCACCTCTTCGCCCCATCCGTAGAGCTTTTCCTCGAGCTGCTCCCTCGAGAACACCACGCCCGGTCGGTCGAGAAACGCTTCCAGCAGCGAAAATTCGCGACCCGAGAGCGTCACCGCTTCCCCGTGTAGCGTCACTTCGTGCGTGGCGGGATTGAGGGCCACCGTTCCGACCTTGATCACGGGATCCGCCCGGCCGGACTGCCGGCGCAACAACGCCCGTATGCGCGCCGCCAGTTCGTCGAGATCGAAGGGCTTCACCAGGTAGTCGTCGGCGCCCGCATCCAGACCGTTCACCCGGTCGGCCACGGCATCGCGCGCCGTGATGACGAGCACCGGTATCCTGGCCCCGCGGCCGCGCACCGTCTTGAGCACGTCGAGGCCGCCCTTCCTCGGCAACCCCAGATCGAGAAGCAGGAGGTCGTAGACCTTGTTGGCGAGCGCGAGCTCGGCGGCGGCGCCGTCGCGGGCCCAATCCACCGTGAACCCCTCCCGGCGCAGGCCCCGCCCGATTCCTCCCCCGATCATCGGGTCGTCTTCGACCAGCAGCAAACGCATGGCTCGATCCCCTTCCAGGCAACGTGGACACCAAGCTCGCGCCAAGGTTCCGCGCGCCGGTTCTCCCATTGCGTCGCGCCTCGTCCGCGGCAGCCATGGCGCGATCGCGACGGGCGGGCATCCCGGCCCGCCGGATCGCGAGTGGCGCGCCTCGCGAACATCCGGGAACCCGGACGCCGCCCCGCCGCCGCGCGGCGCGCACATTCTCCCCGGGCGTCACGCCCGCCAGTCGAACACCACCCGCCGGTGGTCCCTGGAATCGACGTGCACTTCACGATTCTGGACCCTGCCGTCGTGCTCGACGCTGACGGTGTACTTGCCCGAGGGCAATTTAGCGAGCAGGAACGGGCCGTCGCTCGCGACATCCAGCACCATCCTGTCGTGCGCGTCCTTGATGCGGACCTTCACGTTCGCCAGGTACTCGTCCGTCGGCCTCGCCTTGCGCAGGAACTCGAGTTCGAGCGGGTAGTACTTCGCGACGTGCTTGATCGCATCGGCTTCGGTCCGTCCGATGCCGCCGGAAATGTAAGTCACCGCCCCGACCGTGTGTGCGGCCGGAACGCCGTTGCCAGAGACGGGTGCGGCAAGCACCGGCGCTCCGAGTGCGAAACAGGATGCCGCGAGGGCGGCGGCGAGTACGGTTGGCTTCGACTTCATGGCGACTCTCCTTCGGTTGATGACTCAAGTCAGGGCGGGCCGGCGGGATGCCGGCCCGTTCCCCGGGCCCCGCATCCGGTGGCTCTCAGCCGTGGTCCACCGGAACGAAGATCCTGGTGTCCTCGCGCTGCACGAGCAGCGCGACGTGCTTCCCCGCCTTTTGCGCGAGCTCCCGCAACTGCGCGGGGCTCGTAACCGGGGAATTGTTGAGCGACAGGATGACGTCGCCCGGCTCGATGCCGGCACGAGCCGCCGGGCCGGTCACATCCTCGACCACCACGCCGGCGGTCACGCCGGCCTGCGCCCTTTCGTCCTGCTCGAGCGGGCGCACGACGAGTCCGAGCGGTTCGTGCTCCTTCCCTTCCGCTTCCGCGGAGGCGACCTTCGCGTTCTTCAGCGTTCCCACCGTCACTTCCACGCGCTTCGCCTGCCCCTTGCGCACCACGTCGAGCCCGGTGCGGGTTCCGGGCGCCGTGTCCGCCACGAGGACGGGCAGATCGCGCGAATTCGTAATGGCCTTCCCGCCGTAGCTCACGATCACGTCGCCCGTTTCGATGCCGGCCCTCGCCGCGGGGCTTCCCTGCTGCACGGAGCTCACCAGCGCGCCAGCCGGCTTCTTGAGACCGAACGAGTCCGCAAGCCCCTGGTTCACGTCCTGGATGGTGACGCCGAGCCAGCCCCGCGTGACGCGGCCGTGCTCCAGCAGTTGCTTCTCGACGTTGAGGGCGACCCCGATCGGGATCGCGAACGACAGCCCCTGGTAGCCTCCCGATCGACTGTAGATCTGCGAGTTGATCCCAACCACTTCGCCCTTCAGGTTGAATAGCGGCCCGCCGGAATTGCCCGGATTGACGGCGACATCGGTCTGAAGGAACGGCACGTAGGTCCCGTCGAGCGCACGCGACTTGGCGCTCACGATTCCCGCCGTCACGCTGTTTTCGAAGCCGTAGGGTGAGCCGATCGCGACGACCCACTCTCCGACCTTGACGTCGTCCGCGGGATCGAGCGTAAGTGACGGCAGGTTCTTCGCGTCGATTTTCAGTACCGCCACGTCGGAAGGCCTGTCGATGCCGGCCACCCTGGCCTTGAATTCGCGCTGGTCGGTGAGCTTCACCGTTACGTCGGTGGCGTCCGCGACGACGTGCGCGTTGGTGAGCACCACGCCGTCCGGGCTCACGATGAAGCCGGAACCCACGCCTTGCAGCGGGACTCCTCCGCGAGGCTGCGGCATCCTGAACTGCCGGAAGAACCAGTAGAACGGATCGTTCGGGTCGATGCCCTGCCCGCCGGAATTGAATTGCGCGCGCGGGGACTTTCCGGTCACGCTGATGTTCACGACCGCCGGGCCGTTCCTCGCGACGATGCTGGTGAAGTCGGGCAGCGTCGATGCAGCGGCAGCCCGCGCGCCGGCGCTCGTCGTTCGGGCCGGCGCGGTTGCGGCAGCCACGGACGATGACAGTGAAGGATGGAACTTCCAGTACGCCCCGACGCCGGCGGCAACGACGCCCGCCGCGATCAGGATTCCGGCCAGTAGCCTCGTTCTCATGGCTCGCTCCTTGGTTGACGGTCGATGCCGCAGCGCCGGCATCGGTTGTGTCCGCCATCCTGACCGCCAAGAGTTAGGGCAGACTTAACGGGGAAACCGCACCGCTTAAGTTGCGGTTAAGCCTTCCTGCAATGGGGACGAAGCGACGAAGGAGCGCGCCACAGGGGGCCCTCCTCGCCCGCCGGCGTCGGCGTGAAGCTCACGCTTGTCCGGAGGCTCCGATCCGCGGAGGCTTCCCCCGGGAATCTTCAGGTGTCAACCGGACCGGGAGCGGGACGGTCCCGGCGCGTTGGTTCGCGTTCGGGGTCGCGGGTCTCGTCGCCGCGCGAGTGCGAAAGGCACGCCGGTCCCGTGATTCGTGGCCGTCAATCGATTTTCGCGCCGGTAAGCCTGATGAGGCTGCCGTATTTCTCGTAATCTCTCTCGATGCGCGCGTTGAACTCTTCCGGGCTCGCGGACCATGGCTCGAGCGCCTGGCTTTCGAGCCGCTTCTCGACATCCGGGGCGGCAAGCGCCTTGTTGATGCCGGCGTTCAGCCGGTCGATTACCGCTCTCGGCGTGCGCGCCGGCGCGAAGACGCCGATCCATGCCGCCATTTCGTAGCCCTTGATCCCGGCCTCCGAAACCGTGGGGATGCCGGGCAGCGCCCTCGCCCGCCGGCTGGTGCCCACTGCTAGCGCGCGCAGCTTGCCGCTGCGGATATGCGTGATGGTCGTCGGCAGCGTCGAGAAGGCGGCTTGTGTTTCGCCCGATACGAGCGACGCGACCTCCTGCGGCCCGCCCCTGTAGGGGACGTGCACGATGTCAATACCCGACATGGAGATGAACAGCGCCATGTTCAAGTGCGGCGCGCTGCCGTTGCCGGACGAGGAATAGAGGATCTGACCCGGGCGCGCCTTGGCAAGCGCGATGAACTCTCTTACCGTCTTTACGGGCAGCGAGGGGTGCACGTTCAGCACGCCCGCCTGCGAGCTGAGGAGCGCGACGCCGGTGAAGTCCTTCAGCGTGTCGTACGGCAGCTTGCGGCCGTACATGTGCGCGTTGCCGAGGTGCGTCGTGGAATGAACCATCAGGGTGTAGCCGTCCGCCGGCGCCTTGGCGACCACGTCCGCGCCGATCGTGCCGGCGGCCCCGGCCCGGTTGTCGATGACGAACTGCTGGCCCATTGCGTCCGCAAGCTTCTGCATCACGACACGGCCCACGATATCGTTCGATCCTCCGGCGGGCCACGGAATGACCACGCGCACGGGTTTCGCGGGATAACCCTGCCCGAAGCCGGCGAGCGGCACGCCGAGCAACGAAACGGCAACGGCGATGGCGAGGAAAGGCTTCACGGATTTCTCCCGGGAGCTGGGCTGATGGTGGACGACGGCGTGGCCCGCGCACGCGCCCGTCGCGATGGTCGCGCCCGCCATGGACCACGAGAAAGAGGCAGACACTCTGCCGTCCTTCCTCACTGCGGCGTGATCCCCGCAGACCTGATGAGCTTTGCGTACTTCTCGTGGTCGCTCTTGATCACCTGCGCGAACCCGGCCCGCGTCACGGAGGGCGTGCCCATCCCTCGCTGCGCCCACAGCTGCTTCATTTCGGCGGTCTGGAGCAAGCGCGCGATCTCCGAGTTGAGCCGGTCGAGTATCGCGGGGGGCGTGCCCGCCGGGGCGAGCACGCCGTGCCAGCCGGTCATCTCGTAGCCCTTCAGCCCGGATTCATCGACCGTGGGCACCTCAGGCAGCAGGGGATCGCGTTTCACTCCCGTGACACCGAGCGCGCGCAGCTTCCCCGCACGAATGTGCGGCTGTGTCACGGCGAGGCTGAAAAACATGAGGTCGATGCGTCCGGCCAGCATGTCGTTCAGCACCGCGACACCGCCCTTGTAGGGCACGTGCAGCATCCTGACGTGGGCCATGCTCGTGAACAATTCGCCCGCGAGATGGAAGCCGCTGCCGATGCCCGGAGAACCGTAGGTCAGAAATCCGGGCTTCGCACGGGCAAGCGCGACCAGTTGCCTCACGTTTGACGCCGGCACACCCGGATGCGCGATGAACACGTAACCGAACGCGCCGATCTGCGCGATCGGCGCGAAATCCCGCAACGCATCGAACGGCGGCCGGGCGTGCATCTGCGGGCTCGAAGTGAGGGACGAGCCCGGAGCGCCGAGCAGCACGTAACCGTCCGGCGCAGCACGGGCGACGGCCTCGTTGGCGATGAGCCCGGTCGCCCCGGGGCGATTTTCCACCACGAAGGGCTGCCCGAACGATTCGCTCAGCCGCTGCGCGAGCGGACGCACCAGAATATCCACCGTGTCACCGGGCGGAAAGCCGAGAATCACGCGCACCTGCTTCGCGGGATAGGGCTGTGCTCGCGCCAGGCTCACGCCGAGCACCAGCACGGCGGCGAGCGCGGCCGCGCGAGGTATCGTCATCTTGTGCGCCTCCTGTCGATGGAACCCGAACCTTCCCGGCGAAATCGCCGACATTCGTCGCTTCGCGATACGCCGTTGAGTCACGGAACCGGCGCCAGGCGCGCAACGCTGCGTCCTCGATACATGGAATTCATGATGACACCACCAAACGGTGAAGTCCAACCCGCGCGTGCGGCGATAGCGCACAGCCCGTCACCAGGGCTGCTCTTTCCGCCATCACATGATGAGGACCAGATTGCGGACCTGCCGGTCGGCAAGACGTCGCCGGCGCCCGGCACGGGAAACCACGGGGAACCCGCCTCGGCGCGGCTCGTCAACGGCGCGATCGGGAGTCAACCCGCGCCCGCCAGGATACGCGGCGGCGCGTGCGCGGATGCGGCGTGATCGCCGTCCCAGCGCTCCACCTCGACCAGCATCGAGAGCGCGCTCGATCCCTGACTGAGCTTCGACGTTCCATGATCCAGCGAGAGCACGTTCGGATTCCCGTGACGTTCGAGCGCACCCTCGTTCGCATCGGCAGGATCGTACCAGGCCCCGGTGGACATGATGGCGACGCCTCCGCGCAAGCCCGCATCGACTTCGACCGTCGCCAGGCAGGCGCCGCGTGCATTGAACACGCGCACGACCATGCCATCGGCAAGTTCTCGCATGCGCGCGTCCGGGGTGCTCATGCGGATGCGTTCGTGGCCGGCGCGTTTGGCTGCGCGCGCGACCGAGCCGTAATCGGCCTGGCTGTGCAGTTTGTCGGGCGGCTGCGTGGTGACAAGATGCAACGGGTAGACGCTCGCCTGCGAGGCACCGAGCCATTCTCTCGGCGGCAGCCAGGTCGGGTGCGGCGGACAATCGTCGTAGTTGAAGCCGGCGATCCTCTCCGAATAGATCTCGATCCTGCCGCTGGGCGTTGCGAGCGGGTATGCCACCGGATCGCTGCGAAAGCCCTCGAACAGCACGAAGGCACGTTGCGGCCGCGGCAGTTCGAAGTAGCCGCGCGCCCAGAACACCTCGAACGGCGGCATCTCGACGCCAGCCGCCAGATTCTTCGCTCGCGCGCCGTCGTAGAGTCTGCGGATCCAGCCGGTTTCGTCCAGCCCGTCCGTGTAGCGAGCCTCGAAGCCGCCGCGCCCAGCGAGCTCGGCGAAGATATCACGGTCATTGCGGGACGCCGCGATCGGTTCGATCGCGCGATGCATCGCGAACAGGAACCGATCGCGCGGCGAGCCGCCGAGGTCGTTGCGCTCGAGCATTGTCGTCGCCGGCAGCACAATGTCCGCGTGGCGCGCCGTCGGTGTCCAGTGCGTTTCGTGGACGACCACGGTCTCCGGGCGCTGCCAGGCTCGTCGCAGCCGATTCAGATCCTGGTGATGATGAAACGGATTGCCGCCGGCCCAGTAGACCAGGCGAATGTCGGGATAGCGCAGCCGCTCGCCGTTGAAGTCGTACTCGCCCCCCGGATGCTCGAGCATGTCGGTCAAGCGCGCCGATGGAACGGCGGTGCCCGCGGGGTTCTTGCCGGTCGGCAGCTCCGGCGTGACCGCACCCGCGGGCCGGGGATTGCCGACGCCGGCTTGCGAGCCGTGCCCGAACCCGAAGCCCCCGCCCGGCAGTCCGATCTGGCCGAGCATCGCGGCGAGCGTGATCAGCATCCAGTACGGTTGCTCGCCGTGGTGCGCGCGCTGGACCGACCAGCTCATCGTCAGCAGGTTGCGCGTCGCGGCGAGCTTGCGCGCGAGCGCGCGGGTCTCCGCCGCATCGACGCCGCAGATCGGCGCCGCCCATTCCGGACTCTTCGGCTGGCCGTCGTCGCGCCCCGTGAGATAGCGCTCGAACCGCTCGTATCCCGTGCAATACCGGGCGAGGAACGCGCGGTCTTCCAGTCCCTCCTTCACCAGCGCGTGCGCCACGCCGAGCAGTAACGCCGTATCGGTTCCAGGGCGGATCGAGATCCAGTGCGCGTGCAGGAAATCGGGGACATCGCCGCGGTTCGGGCTCACGACGACGAATTCGATGCCGGCATCCCTGGCGCGGCGCAACCACATCTCCATGTTGTGCTCGCCGGGACCGCCGGACGAGACCTGCCCGTTCTTGAGCGCGAGCCCGCCGAACGCGACCATGAGGCGCGTATGGCCGCAGACGTTTGTCCAGTCGGTCACGTGGCCCGACACCGGAGCCGCGGTGCCGACGACGTGGGGTAGCAGGAACATCGCGGTGCCGAAGCTGTAATTGCCCATCTTGTCGACGCAGCCGCCGCCGCTGAAGAGGAAGCGCTTGAGCTGCGAGCCGGCGTGATGCACTCGACCGGCCGAGGCCCACCCTTGCGAGCCGCCGAAGATGCCTTCGGCCCCGTGTTGCGCGCGCACCCGCTTCAGCTCGGAATCGACGAGTTCGAGCGCCGTGTCCCAGTCCACCTCCAGGAAAGTGTCGTGCCCCGTGCGCCGCCGGTCACGATGCTTCAGCCATCCCTCGCGCACCGACGGCCGTGCGACGCGCGACTTCGAATACACCACCTCGGGCAGGGCTCCGAGCAGCGCGGAGGGCGACGGATCGAGCGCAAACGGATCGGCGCGCACGAAATGCCCTTGCTCGACGATCGCGGTGAATGCGCCCCAATGGCAGAGCGACGGGAATCCTCGAACCACGACGACCACTATGGCTAGGGGGACAGGCCGCCGGACTCTAGGTCTTGACCCGGGACGGCGGGATCAGGACGACCCCGCCATCGCGAGCTTCGCGACGGGATTTCCCGCGCGTTCATGATCACGCAGCGCATCCCGGGCAGCCTCGCCCGCTGCGCGCACCAGCGCTCGCCGCTCGCATCGAAACTCACCGTCCCGGCGTCGAGAAGCTTTCGTGCTGATGGCCCTGGTCGTTGTGTTTCTCATATTCCTTGCGGAGCCGTTCCCACGGACCGCCCCTCACGATCCGAACCGGACCGCCCGCGTTGCGCCACGCAACCGGTTTCGGAACATCGATCTCGGCATTGTCCGGCATGATCCAGGAATCGGCAATCGGGCGGTGGATATCGAATAAATTGCCGAGGCCGCCTACCTTCCCCCCGACTGGCACAGCTGAAGACGGTTTTCTCCCGGCGCGTTATTCGATCACTCTGTTTGCCGGCAACAGGATCGACGGCGGATCCTGACGCCGAGCCCGATCCGCAAGGAGAAATGCAGCCCCTTTCCGCATCGTTCCCGCGGGGTTCCGGAGCCTGGAATCGCCGACATCAGTGCCTGATCCAATGGCGCTTGGTGCGCGGCCGACCCCGATGAAGTGCTTCGTCGGCAGCCATCCCGGGGCTGATCCAGCGCACCTGTACCGCTGGCGAGCCCCGCCTCAAGCAGGCTTCACCTGCCTCTCTTGTCGCCTCCGCTGCCACTGCTTCAGCCAGCCCGCATTGCCCCCGACCTCGGTGATCTCCCGCAGCGATTCGGGAATCGGCGGATATTCGCGGCGGATATCGCGGGCGTGATTGACAAAGAAGCCGTTGCGGAAATCCACTTCCAGCTCATCGCCGGTTTCGCACACCTCGCCGACATTGACGCAGTCGGTCATGACCCGCAGTCCCACGCCGATCGCGGCGCGGTAGGCGAGAAAGGGCATGGACTCGCACACCAGTCCGAGGCCCAGTGCCTGCATCGCAATGTAGCCGTTCATCTTGGGACCCATGCCGAAATTACGCCCGGTGACAATGATGTCGCCGGGCCTGCAACGCTCATGGAACCCCGGATCCGTTTCCGAGAACAGGTGAGGTATCAGGTCCTTGGAGTCGACGTAGCGTCCCGCGACCAGCCAGTTGGGGATCACGCCACCGGGGTGCGGCACATCGTGCCCCAGCTTGTAGCAGCGCCCCTTGAGCAGCCATTGGAATTCGCTCACGACAGTCTCCGCATCGAATCCGGAGTCGGCGCCGGGGCTCCGGCCGGCTGCGGCAAATCGTGCCGCGGCATCCTGCGCGCATCGGCGATGTGCCCGGCAACTGCGGAGGCGGCGACAGTGGCGGGATTGCCGAGGTAAAGCCGCGCATCCTTCGCGCCCATCTTGCCGGAATGGTTGGCGGCGGCCGTGGAGATCGACACTTCGCCCGAGTGCAATGGGCCGACCACGGCTTCGTTGCAAGGCCCGCAGCCGGGCGGCAGCATGACCGCGCCCGCCTCGACGAAGATCCCGATCAGGCCCTCGCGCGCCGCGCGCCGCAGCGAGTCCTCCGTACCGGGAGCAATGAACATGCGAACGTGCGGAGCGATTCGCCGGCCTTCCAGGACGCGTGCGGCGGTGACGAGATCCGCGTACATGCCGGAGCCGCAGGAACCGATGAATGCGTGATCCACGCGAGTGCCCGCCACCTCGGAGATGTCCACCGCCCGGTGCACCGCGCCGGGGGTCGCGACCTGGGGTTCGAGCCGCGCGGCGTCGATCTCCAGCACGGTCTCGTACACCGCGTCGGAGTCGGGGTAGGCGGGAACGAAGGGACGCTGGGCGCGCGCCTGGGCGTGCTCGAGTACGGCAGCCGACGGAGGAAGGTACACGCCATAGGCCCGCATCTCGGTCGGGCTCGAGCACAGCGCGACTCTGGCGGCGAGATCGAACTGCTCGAGATCTCCGGCGTACTCGACGACGCGATAGTCCACGTCGATCCCGCGCTCGTTCATCTGCCTGGCGATGTGAAATCCGAGATCCCGCGCCAGCACGCCGGGCGGAAGCGTGCCGCGGATGCGAACCAGCAAGGATTTCGGTACCACCACCCAGTTCGTGCCGGTGGCGAGCACACGGCTGATCTCGCCACCCATGCGAAATCCGAACGCCCCGACGGCGCCGGCATTGGTTGCGTGACGGTCGTTGTCGAAGTAGAACATCCCCGGCAGCAGCATGCCGCGCTCGAGCGGGAAGATGTGACCGTGGCCGCCTCGACCCACGTCGAAGAACCGCTGCACGCCCCACGCCCGCGCGGTCTCGCGGTTGGAAGCGCCCTTCGCGGCGGCGCGTGCGCTGCCGTAGAGCACTTCGTGGTCGGTGACCAGGATCACCTTGTCGGGCTCGGCGGGGCGCAATATACCGGCGGCGTCGAGCTCCTGCTTGATGCTCATCAGCACGTTGTCGTGGACCATCACGAAATCGGGATCGGGATAAACGACGTCCCCGGGCCCGACGGCGTCGACCTCGCACTTTTTCGCCAGCACCCGTTCGATTGCGGTCATGCCCACGAGGGAATTTTCCTGCGCAGGAGCTTCTGGTTGCGTGCCCGCCCGAGTATTGGTCAGCGCGACGAGAGGTGTCAAGTTCGGTTGGTTGCTTGAGCGCAGGCCTGCGCGCGCCGCCGCGCGTCGAACATCGACGCCGCTATGACCGCGTGATAGCCTTTGCGATTGACCTGCCCTTCCGCCCTTCCGCCCTGAATCCCAACGAAAGGCCACGGCATGAACCTGTTCGACTCGCCCGCGCTGGCATTCTCGACATCGCTCGCGCTCGCTGCCGTTACGCCCGGTGCGGCGGCCGCCGACTGGAAGCCCTCGAAGAATATCGAAGTGATCTCGGCCAGCGCCGCTGGTGGTACGGCTGGTGCCACGGCGCGCCTGGTGCAGCACCTCCTGCGGGAAAAAAACCTCATCCCGGTGAGCAGCGTCGTCGTCAACAGACCGGGAGGTCAGCAGACACTGGCGATGAACTACCTGGCGCAGAGGGGGGGCGACGCGCATTACATCGCGGTTGCCTCGACGCCGCTGCTCAGCAATCACATCACCGGCGCGAGCAAGCAGCACTACTCCGATTTCACGCCGCTCGCTTTGCTGTTCACCGAATACGTCGCGGTCTCGGTGCCGGTGGGCTCGCCGAT
Source organism: Burkholderiales bacterium (assembly GCA_020854035.1). Taxonomy (GTDB): domain Bacteria; phylum Pseudomonadota; class Gammaproteobacteria; order Burkholderiales; family SG8-41; genus SG8-41. The sequence continues at coordinate 41,217 of JADZGE010000090.1, forward strand.
CAGGGACGCAGCGGATCTCGTAGCGCGAATGCGCAAGGATCCCGCGTCGCTTTCCTTCGCCGTGGGCACCTCGATCGGGGGAATCATCCACATCGGGACCGCGCTCGGGCTCAAGGCCGCCGGCGCGGACATCCGGAAGATGAAACCGGTCGTGTTCAATTCCACGGGGCAGGCGATGGCAGCCGCCCTGGGGGGGCATCTCGACGTGAGCGCCTCATTGGCGAATGGCGCGTTGCCGCATGTCAAGAACGGCACGATGCGCGTGCTCGTCGTAACCGCACCGCAGCGACTGCCTGCGTTGCAGGACGTTCCCACGTGGAAGGAATTGGGGCTGGACGCGGTCACCATGAACTGGCGCATGATCATCGGCGGCAAAGGTATGACGGGCCCGGAGATCGCTTACTGGGACGCCACGCTGAAACAGCTTGCCGACACCCCCGATTGGAAGGCCGACTTGATCCGGAATCTGCAGGAGCCGGTCTACGTTTCCAGCGGCAGCATGCCCAGATTCCTTGAAGAGCAGTACCAGCAGTTCAAGGTGGTACTGACCGACCTCGGACTGGCGAAGTAGCGCGGCGGTCGTCGCGTCGATGCTCTGGAGCATGGGCGCCGACTGGAGATAACGCGAGCAGCGCTACGCCGGAGGCGAACCCGCGTCGAAGATGCCGTCGCTGCTGCGCTACATCACCAATGCCGGCGGCACGTACGAGCAGTTGCCCAGGGACGGCTACCAGGATCACCTCAGCGTGAACGGCGCTGCGATCGAGTCTTCCGCATCGTGCGTGCGGGCATCGATCCGAGCCCGCGGTCGACTCGGCGCCTTTCGCGGCCCGAGCTACCAATCCGGCTTCGGGAACACCGGCGGAATCGGGTCGACTCGGTCCATTTCCGCTCCGAGCTCGCGTTCGATCGTTTCCATGACGGCCAGGAGCTCGCCCAAGCGGATCGCGATCGGCTCCAGGTCGGATTCCGGAATGGCGAGACCGACGAGACTCGCCAACGCCTGCACGCGGCTGCAATCGAGATCCATGGCACTCCTTTCGGTGCGATCGGTGGATTGTAACAGGCGCGCTTTCGGGTTCGGGTGAACCTGCTGGCAGGCTATCGCTATCGAGACACCTGCGCACCACAGCGAGGTCGAAAGTGCAGTACGATCGGGATCGGGTCCGTGCGGGCCCGGCCGATTTGGGGCTCGCGCAAACGGGGGGAGAGCGACCGATGGCCGAGGAACTGTTGCTGCTGGGCGCATGCGAACAAGCACGCCTGATCGAGACGCGCGCGATCTCGCCCCTCGAACTCGTGCGAGGCGCGCTTGACCGCATCGAGCGCTACGACGGCCGGCTGCGCGCCTACATCACGCTGTGCGCGGAGCAGGCACTCGCGCAGGCACGTGCGGCCGAAGCGGAGATCTCCGCCGGTCGTTATCGCGGTCCCCTGCACGGACTACCCTTCGGTGTCAAAGACCAATTGCATGCCGCGGGTGTGCGCACCACGCTCGGTTCGCGCGCGACCGGGGCTGGTGTCGAAGGCGACGAGGCGTGCTGCATCGCGCGCTTGAAGCGAGCCGGCGCGATCCTCCTCGGCAAGGAGAATCTGCACGAGTTCGGCAAGGGCGGCACCCAGGACTTCCCGTTCGGGCAGCCGCGCAACCCCTGGAACCCGAACTACACCCCGGCCGGTTCCTCGAGCGGCTCGGGCATCGCACCCGCCGCCGGTTTCAGCAGCTTCTCCCTCGGTGAAGACACCGGCGGCTCGGTGCGCAGTCCCGCCGCCGCCGACGGCATCGTGGGGTTGCGGCCCACGTTCGGGCGCGTCTCGCGACATGGCGGCGTGATGTACGGCTGGACCGCGGACACCATCGGCCCGCTCGCCCGCCGAGTCGAAGACGTTGCCCTGGTGCTGGGCGCGATCGCCGGTCACGACCCGTCCGATCCCCTGAGTACCGATGCTCCGATTCCCGACTACCGGGCGGCGCTCACGCCGTCGCTGCACGGGTTGCGCCTCGGCGTGGTGCGCGAGATGGCGTTCCCGCCCGGCGTCCACCCGGACGTGCGGGCCGCGCTCGAGCGAGCGCTCGAGGTTCTGCGTCGCCTCGGCGCACAGATCGAGGAAGTATCGGCTCCGCTCGCGCAATACGCGGTACCCCTGCAGCTCCTCACCTCCGACGTGGACATCGCGGCCATGATGCTCGAGAAATGGCTGCGGCCGCACTGGCAGGCCCTCGATGTCGGCACCCGGCAGCGACTGGGCGCGGCCGCCCTGGTACCGGCGGCTGTCTATGCACGCGCGAATCGGGCACGCGTTCTGGTGCGCCGCGAAGTCCTCGCGGCTTGCGCCCGCCATGACGCCTTGCTCGCGCCGACCAGCCTGAACCCGCCCGGGCCGATCGATGCCGTGCGCGAGACCGTTACGAGCAGGCAGGATATGCAGCAGAAGGTGATCCTGCGGCGCATCGGCACCTACCCCTTCAGTATGGCGAATGTGCCCGCGCTCGCGGGTCCGATGGGGTTCAGCCAAGCCGGGCTGCCGCTGTCGCTGCAAATCGCGGCGAAGCCGTTCGCCGAAACGACCGTGCTGCGGGTGGCACACGCCTACGAGTGCTACACCGAATGGCACACGCGCCACCCGGACCTGGAGAAGACGCTTGCGGCCGCGACGTAGCCCGATTCCGCCGCGGGTGCGCGCTGCGAGCGCCCGCGCGTCGCGCAAGCCAGGACTGTCAATCTGGAGTGATGTTCGCGGCCCTGACGACCTTGGCCCATTTCGCGATCTCTGACTTCACGTACGCATCGCTCGCCGCGAGGTCCTGGCCGACGGACTCGAGCCCGAGCGTCGCAAACTTCTTCGTCACCTCGGGCGCGTGAAGAATCCTGGTCACCACGGCGTTGAGCTTCTCGAGCACGGGGCGCGGGGTGGCCGACGGCGCGAGCATCGCGTACCACACGTCGACCGCGTAACCGGGCACCCCGGCCTCCGCGATCGTCGGCAGGTCCGGTGCCGCGAGCGCGCGCTTGCTTCCGGCGGTCGCGAGCAGCCTCAGCTTGCCCTGTTCCACGTGCGCGCGGGTGGAAATGAAGCTTCCGAACATGAGCGCTACGCGTCCGGCCATGACGTCGGTCATGCCGGCGCCGGTGGTCTTGTACGGAACGTGCACGAGGTCGATGCCGGCGAGCAGCTTCAGGAGCTCGGTTGCAAGATGCGACGGGCCCCCGACACCCGTGGATGCATAGTCGATCTGGCCCGGACGCTTCTTCGCGTACGCGATCAGCTCCTTTACCGATTTCATGGGCAGCGACGGATGCGCGACCAGCACGTTCGGCGCATTCACCATGATCGTGATCGGCACCAGATCGCGCTCGGGGCTGTAAGGCAGGTTCTTGTGTATGCTCGGCAGCACCGAGTGGCTGATCGATGTCGTGAGCAGCGTGTGGCCGTCGGGCGCCGCCTTCGCGACGAAGTCGCCTGCCAGCGCGCCGCCTGCGCCGGGGCGATTCTCCACCACCCCGGGCTGGCCGAGCAGCTCCCGCAGGTATTGCGCGACCATGCGCGAGGACGTATCTACACCGAAGCCGGCTCCCGCGGCCACGATGATGCGTATGGGCTGGGTCGGGTATGTCTGCGCGCACGCCGCACCCGGCAGGGTGCATGCGAGTATCGCCGCGGGTAGCGGGTGTTTCATTGGAGCCTCCTCAGAATTTTCTGTCCATTGACCCACCGTCAAGAGCCCCGGCGGCCGGCTTTGCAGCACACGGGGATGCCTGGCGATGAGCTCTTGTCACACGCTTTGCAGCCAGTTCGCGAGTGCGCACAGGTCGCCGTCCCGGCCCGCATGTCCGATCAGCTGAACCCCGACTGGCATGCCGTCCGATTGCAGCAGCGGGAGGCTGAACGCCGGCAACTGCAGCACCGTCGCGAACGCGAGGTAGGCGCGGCTGCCGGTGTGCGCCCGGGTCACCGGCGCGGGCCCGGAGGACGCGAGCGTCAGCACCGCGTCGGCTTCGCTCAGGGCCGCTCGCGCCCTCTCCTTCATCGCCGCTTTCTCGGCCAGCAGCTCGGTGTAGTACCCGGGCGTCATCGCGCGTGCACGCGCGACGCGCGCGTGTTGCCGCTGTTCCAGCTCGGCGCCGCAGCGTTCGACGTACTGCTCGTAAGGCCAACGCATCTCGTATGCATTGATATCGGTCGAGCGCTCGATGAACGGGCCGAAGAACGCGTCCTCGAGCTCGGCGTAGCGAGCGTTGTCGCGCCGCGTCAGGAGCGTTACCCCGCGACTGCGCAGGCGCTCGAGCAACGCGTCGAATGCAGTGCGCGTACCCGCATCGACTTCCGTCTCCCACGCTTTCGTGTACTGCACGAACAGCCGTGCCGGCCGCCGCGCGGCCGGGAGCGTGTAACCCGCGCCATCGAGACCGGGCGATCCGGGGTTGCCGGCGGCAAGCGCAATTCGCGAGGCGACATACCAGGTGTCATCGAGACTGCCGGCAATGATTCCGAGGTGATCGTGCGTAGCCGAAATCGGATGCACGCCCTGCAACGTGAGGGCGCCGTGCGTCGGCTTGAACCCGAACACGCCGCAGAACGAAGCCGGGCGCAGCGCCGAGCCCAGAGTCTGCGTGCCCAGCGCCGCCGGCACCATGCCGGAGCCGACCGCGGCCGCGGAGCCGCTGGACGAACCGCCGGGGGTGCGGCGCGTATCGAGCGGATTCCTGGTCTCGTTGGTTTCGCCGCCTGCGAACGCTGTCGTAACGGTCTTGCCGGTGACGATCGCGCCGCCCGAGCGCAGTGCATACACGCACGCCGCGTCCCACCTCGGCTGCCAGCCCCGGTAGACCGAATTCCCCATCTGGGTAGGCAGATCGGCGGTGTCCATGATGTCCTTGACCCCGAACGGCATGCCGTCGACCGCCGACAGCGGCCTGCCGCTCGCGTAGCGCTCGGTCGAGGCATCGGCCGCCGCGCGTGCGCGCTCGAGTCCGAGCGTCACAAATGCGTGCACTTCGGGCTCGCGCGCGGCAATCGTGGCGATGCAGCGTTCGAGGTAGGCGCGCGGGCTGTCCTTGCCGGACGCGAACTGCTCCCGCGCCCTAGAGAATTCCACGGCATGAGGACTGCGGTGCATGAAGGCGCTCTCCGGTTGACCGACAAGCCCACCACGAGCACGGAAATGGGGTCAGACCCAAGTTTGACACTTCGGCGGGGTTGGGGGCGTTCGAGTGCACGCAAGTCCGTGTTTCTCCTCTGGGTCGGCTCCCAGTGGACTCGGTGATGTAGTGCAAAACGTTTTGGTTGTGCGCTTGACA
>JADZGE010000091.1 GCA_020854035.1 Burkholderiales bacterium
TCGCACAACCCGTTTCCCGCTGACGGCCCACAGGGGGCCCGGAATGTAGTGGTAAAGAACCCCGCACGCTCCGCAACTACCTGAATTCGTAACTTTTTAAAAACCGGCGTGTCAAACTTGAGTTTGACCACGTTTTCTGACCATGTTAGCCTGCCTGGCATGGAAACGATGCCGGTGTCGAAGTTCAAGGCGACGTGCCTCGCGGTTCTCCAGCGGGTGAAGCGCACGGGACGCCCTGTCCTGGTGACGCGGTTCGGCCAGCCGGTGGCCGAGGTGATCCGCCCTCAGCGGCGGGCCCCCGGCACGGATTGGCTCGGCGCCATGTCGGGTCGCGCCGCCGTCTCCGGCGACATCATCGGACCGGCGGTTGACGCGCGGTCCTGGTCGGCCCTGCGCCGTTGAAGCTGCTGCTCGACACGCACATCTGGCTCTGGAGCCTCGCCGAGCCCGCCCGCCTCGGCAGGCGGGTGAAGTCGGCTCTTACCAGGGCCGGGAACGAACTCTGGCTCTCCCCGATCAGCGCCTGGGAGCTGTTGGTGCTGGCCGAGCGCGGTCGCGTCAGGCTGGACGTCGAGCCGCGTCGATGGATCGCCGAAGCACTGGAACGCACGCCCGCCCAGGAAGCGGTCCTCACCTTCGAAGTTGCCGTCCGCAGCCGGGAGATCACGCTCGCTCACCCCGATCCGGCCGACCGGTTTCTCGTGGCGACGGCATCGGTTTACGGCCTGACGCTCGTCACGGCAGACGAGACACTCATCGGTGCGAAGGCCTGTCCGATCCTCGCCAATGGCTAGCGAAAACGGGCGGTCAGAGTAACCGTTGCGTCATCCGGAACCCGCCTCCGGCGCCGCCCGCCGCGCAGCCTCGAAATCGTTCCTGAAGCGCTCGTTCCCCAGCGGCCGATCGTGCCGAATCGTGCCGTGGTGCTGGGGTCACGATGGGGGCAGGCTTGCACAATTGCACGATGCTGCCGTCTAAGTGGCCGCTAATCGATGCTCGATTTGCAATCGTGCAAGCCTGACTCCTTGCTGTTTTCCTGACCCCATGCTGTTTTCCAGGTACTAGAATTCCAACATGGTTAACCAGGTGGGATTCTGGCATGGAAAGGGTCCAGTTGTTCGAGGCGAAGGCGCGCCTTTCCGAGTTGATCGACCGCGCGGAAGCAGGGCGGGAAATTGTCATCACCCGGCGTGGGCGGGCTGTTGCGCGCATCGTCCCGGCGCGGCAGGGCGGGCGCCGGCGCGAGGTGGACCGGGATGCGATTGTCGATGAAACCGAGGCATTCGCGAGGACCATCAAGATCAAGGGGCGCTTCAAGCTGAGGAAGCTCATCGAGGAGGGCAGAAAGTAATGGCCTTCGTCGCCGACAATTCCGTCATCGTGGCGAAGGCAGAACGATTCGGACTGGAGATCCATGACGCCTTCGATTCCGTTTCCCCGCTCGTCAGCCTGATGCGCGCTCGTGGCATGACGGCTTATGACGCAAGCTATCTCCATCTTGCCGCCTTCCTGGGGACGCCGCTTTTTACGCGGGATTTGTCCTTGCGCGCGGCGGCCCGGGCCGCCGGACTGATGGCGCCCTGAGTCGAGTGATGGGGTGAGGCTTGCACGATTGCAAATCGAGCATCGATTAGCGGCCACTTGACCGGGGCATGATGCAATTCTGCAAGCCTGGCCCCACGCTTACCCAATACCTGACGTTCAGAGTCCGGAGCCCCAGCGGTACTGCCAGGCGACGCCCAGTATGTCGAAATCGGTCCCGGCGCGAACCGAGTAACCGCTGCTGGCGTAGACCTTGATCGAATTGTGGCGGTCCAGCGGAAAAGCGAGCGTGCCGCCGAAGCGCGAGGCCTTTTGCCGGTCGTCCCCGCGCACGCCGTTCACCGTCGTGCGCCCGCCGGTGTAGTACGTGCCGTTCACCGCGGCCCAGGTGCCGCCGGGGAACTGGTAGATCACGTGCCCCTGGAAGTTGTACATCGGGTCCTGCTCGCGTACCCTGCCGCCGAAAAAGTCATGATTGGTCGTGAAAATGCTGGCGCCCGCCGAAAGCTCGACCGAGAACGCACCCATGGCCTTCGAGATGCCCGCTTCCGGCCGGAATATCCAGGTGTTGGTGCCGAGGTTCACCAGGCGGCTCGGATCGTACTGCCCCCACGGCGCGGACACCTGCAGGCTGGCGCCGATGATGAGGTCCTGCCGGTAGCGAGCGAACTCCTTGAGCAAGAGCGCGGGTGCGCCGTGGAAATTCACCGCCAGCCGGAATGCCGGATCGAGGAGGCCACACACGTCGCGCGACGCCGGGGCGCCGTCGACGTCCGCCGTTCCGGAGACGCAGCCCCCGGGCACGACGACGTCCACCTTGGCGGACTTGCCCCAGAGGTCGATGGCGCGCGCGTAGGCAACGACCGGGGTCTTCACCGTCATCTCCGCGTTGTTCAGGCGCAGCGCGGGATTGGTCGAGAGCCCGCCCGTGGAGTGGACGTAGCCCGCGATCAGGAAATTCATCCCCACCGGAAGGTTGATGTAGGTACGCGGCTCCAGTTGCTGCGCGCGGGCCGAGCCGACGCAGGCAAATAGCGCGAGCGCGAGAAAGCCTCCACCTTGCCGCGGGATGCGCGGCGAAACGGCGAATACGATCCCGGTCGCACGGCGAGTGCCGCGACCCGGAGCCTCCGCGCTCAGGCGTGACATGGCAGCACCCGAAAGCCCATCGGCGCGAAACGGTGGCCGGTGGCCGGCACCCGCCGGAGCTTCAATTTCCCCATGACGACGAGACCGTTATAGTCGGTGAACGAACCATCCCTGTCACGCAACCGGAACAACGCCCGCCGCGCCTTTCTCAGCCCGTGTCCCGCGGCCCGCGCGCGGGCGCGGCATACCACTCTTCCTTCGGGACGATCTTGGGCTGCGCCGGGTCGCCCTCGTAGGCCGGAGTCATGATCTGCACGCCGTACTCGTTGAACACGTCGAGGATGTTGCGGTGCAGTTCCGTGTAGAGGGCGCCCATCGCCTGGGCGTTGTCGCAGTAGACGTTCACCTCGTAATTGACGGCGAAATCCCCGAGCTTCTCGTAGCGCACGAACGGCGCCGGCTCGCGCTTCAACCCCGCGGTGCGTTCCGCCGCCATCAGCAGCATCGCCTCGACCTGGCGGCACGGCGTCTCGTAGCCGATTCCGACCGTCGTGTGCAGGATGAGGCCCTCCTTGCGGGCATACTCGCTGTAGTTTACGACCTCGTTGTTGAGGATCGTGGAGTTGGGAATGACGACCTCCTCGTTCTTCACCGTCTTCAAGTGCGTGACCTGCAGGCGCATTTCCGACACGTCGCCGACGATGCCCTGTATCTTCACGCGGTCGCCGAGCCGGAACGCGCGCCGATACGTCATCAGGTAGCCGGCGATCATGTTGGCGATCGCCGACGAGGAGCCGAGCGAGAACACCACGCCGATGAAGATCGAGAGCCCCTTGAATGCCTCCGACCCGGAGCCCGGGATGTAGGGATACGCCACCACCAGCGCCAGGATGACCACCAGCAGGCGCAGCAGCTTGTAGGTCGGCTCCGCCCACTCGGCCTCGAAGCCGGAGAGCTTCACCTCGCCGCGCCCCACCGCGGCGAAAAAGAGATGGATCAGCCTGAGGGCGTAGCGCGCGACGAACCAGAGAATCGCGAGGAACACGAGGTTCGGCAGGATGCCGAGGACGCCCCGCCCGAGGATGCCGAGGGGCCCCAGTACGTAGTCGAGGAGCTGCCCCGCCACGACCCGCGTCGTGGGGAACTGTGCGAGCGCGTACTGCAGGTACGCGAACGCGGCCACCAGCAGCACCACCGCCCGCGCCCCGCGCAACGCGCTCTGCAAGGTTCCCCAGATGCGCTCCGCGCGCACGATCTGGAAGGACTGGATGCCGACCGAGTGGATGCGCCGCCGGAAGCGCGCCTCGAGCGTCGCGTTCAGTCGCCGCCAGATCCAGAATATGAGCGCCACGGCCAGCGCGAAGACGAGCGTCGCCGCGCCCGCGCGCGTCGCGCCTGCCGCGAGCGCCTCCGGCGTGCGCGCCGCGCGGTACTCCTCTATCGCCTTCACGATACGGCCCCGGAACGCGGTCGCGATTTCCTTGCGGGAAAGCCCCTCCAGGCGAGCGTCGGCATCGATCACCAGCAATACGCGCAACCTGTCGGTCCGGATCTCGGTACCGATCTCCACGTCGGCAAGCCGCAACTCCTCGGCCCGGAAACCGCGGTCGGCCGCCAGTGCCTCGATGCGGCCGGCGATGCCCGCGGCACGCTCCGCCGCCGGAAACGAGGTGATGCCTCGCACGCGGAAGAGCACGTTGCCGTCGATCACGACGGGGGCGGTCGGGACATCGAGGTCCAGGCTGTCGGCTCCCGGCGCCGCCGGCCTGGCCGTCTCGCGCTCGGCCGCGAGCGCCGGGAACCCGCCGCCCGCGAGGACAAGCAGCAACGCGGCGGCGGCGGTTGCGCAGGCGAATCGAATCTTCATTTCGGCGGTCCCCTTCGTTCAGCGGTCGGAATCATGGTAACAAGGTGCAACCGGGCCGGCACGCATGCGTCTCCGGTGCTCGCGGATCGGCCACCCCGAAGCCGAAGACCCGTCAGTTCACGAGTATGTCGAGCGGCTCGGCGAGCGTCTCGAAAGCCCACACCCGCTCGATCAACCTCGCGCAGCGTTCCCCGCCGATGACCGGCTCGCAGTTCGACACGAGCTTTCGCTCGAGATCCTCGTTCGTCATCGGGTTGGCTGGCTCGCCCCTCGGGTCCTGAAGGCGGATCTCGCGCTCGCGCCCGTCATGCAGGACAACGCGCACCAGCGCGGAGCGTTTGTGCGGGTAGAGGCGGTCACATTCGCCGTCGATGTACGGATTCGTGCGCTCGAGCATCGCCCGCACGTCGGGCCGCCCGAGCACTTCCGGCCGGAACATCCCGACCGTCACGTCGCCGAACACGAGCGCGAGCGCGGCGGCGCACGGCAGGCTCATCTGCGCGTCGAGCAGGTTCTCGTGATGCCGGTGGTCGTGCCCGTGTATCGCGTGCGTGTACCCGCCGAGGTCGATGCGGGCGACCTCGTCCACCGCGTACTCCTTGCGCTCATGCAGCACCCGGATCGCGTCGATGAAGGTCTGGTTGCCCCGGCAGCAGGGATAAGGCTTGAAATAGACCGACTCGATCTCCCAGCGCTCGCCGAGGCGCTCGAGCATGCGCTCGCAGCGCGCGTCGTCGTCGACGTGACTGTGGAAGAGACCGTATCGCCCTTCGAGCACCCTGCCCGGCCCGGTGAGCCCGCGCCGCGCGAATTCGGCGCAAAGGAGACCGTCGCGCGCGGCCTTGCCGGGATGGATGCGTTTCGTGTCGGCGCCGTCGTCGAGGTAGCCGCGTATTCCGCCCGCGAAGCTGCCCGCGATACCGAGCGCGTGGAGCGCCTGCCGCTCGTCGAGCCCGATGAGGTTGGCGACTCCCGCCGCCGCCCCGAATACGCCGGCGACCGCCGTATTGTGAAATCCGCGATGGGCGATGGCGGGATGCAGCGCCGCCCCGATACGCAACATCACGTCGTAGCCCGCGACGACCGCCGCCACGATGTCCCGCGCGCCCGCGCGGCGCTCCTCCGCCGCGGCGAGGACGGCCGGGAATACCGCGCCCGCCGGATGCGCGGCGGCCTGCAGGTAGCCATCGTCGAAATCGAGACCGTGGCAGCTCGCGCCGTTCACCATCGCCGCGTTCGACGGCGAAAGCCGCGACCGGCTCCCGATGACGCTCGCGGTCCGGCTCGCGTCGGTGTCCTCGAAAAAGGACAGCAGGGCGCGCGACACCGGCATCGCCGAGCCGGAAATCGCGCAGGCGAGGAAATCGAGCAGCGCGCGCCGGAACGCCGCCACGGTCGCGGGCGGCAGATCGCCGTAACGCGCGCTCGCCGCGTGCGCCGCGAGCCTGCGGCTGGCGCCGATGCGATCGGGGTCCACCGGGGGTGTCCGGTCAGGGCTGCTTGAGTATGCCGAATTCCGCGAAATGCGCGCGGAAGCGCTTTTCCTCGGCGGCGAGAAAAGCCGCGGTCTCGGCGCGCCCCATGAAGCGCGGCGTCAGGAACTCCCGCTCGAGTTCCCTGCTCCACTCTTCGGTCGACGTCATCGCCTTGAGGGCGCCTTCCCAGTAGGCCGCCTGGTCCGCGGCCAGACCCGGCGGGCCGAGGACGGCGCGCCACAGCGCGAGCGAGGAATCCACTTTCAGTTCCTTCCAGGTCGGGACCTCGGCGTAGATCCCGCCCAGGCGCTCGTCGGCCGCGGTCGCGATGATCCGCAGCTTCTTCGCCTTCACGTGGGGCGCGAGCGCCGAGGGCGTCGTGATGACCACATCGACATGACCCCCGAGCGCGGCCGTGACGCCCTGCGCGGCGCCCGCGAAACTCACCACCTTCAGCTTCTTGTTGTCCGCGCCGGCGGCGTGCGCGACCTGCGTCGCGGTGAAGTAGTTGGCGGTTCCAAGCCCGCTCGATACGGAGAAGCTCACCGAAGTCACGTCCTTTTTCAGACGCTCGAACAGATCCCGCGCGTCGCGGATGCCGGAATCCTCCTTGACCCCGTAGACCATCGTCTCCTGGAAGATGATCGCGAGCGGCGTGAGGTCGGTGTGCCGGATCGTGCTGCGTCCCAGCAGGTAGTTCGTGACGAGGGGCGAATTCCCGATCTGGATCACGTGCGGCTTGCCGCGCTGGTTGATGGTGTATGCGTACGCGACCGCGTGACCGCCGCCGGGCTTGTTGCTGACGTAACTCGTGGCGGGAATCGCGCCGCTCGCCACGAGCGAGCGGTGCACCGTGCGCGCCGTGCGATCCATCGCCCCGCCGGGGCTCACGCCGACGACGACCTCGACCGGTTCGCCGGGCTTCCAGCTCGCGGCCGGCGCCGGGCAGGCGATCGCGGCGGTGAGCGCAACGCAGAGACGAGCGAGTGTTCGAGACGGCAGGGGCGCGTACATGAGGAGCATTCCTCCCGGTTATGGTCGATCAGGATCGCCCGGCCCGGCCGCGCGAGGAAACCGCCGCCCGCGCCTTCCCGGGCCGGTCCGCCAGCATTCCCATGAGTCCCTGCAGGGCGCCCGGGCGTTCGAAATCGCGCACCTCGCGATAGATCGCCGCGGCGCTCGCGGCACCGAGCACCGGCTCGACCAGCCCCTCGAACTTGACCCTGAGATCATCCCACGTGAGCGGATTGTCGGGGTGCCCGAGGCAGCGCTCCACGCCCGCATGCAGGCATTCCCCGGTGTCGAGGTGAACGTCCAGATAGGCCGTGTAGTTGTGCTGCCCGGGAACGGCTTCGAGCTCGATGAGCGGCAGCAGCCCGGCGACCGCGGGATCGCGCAGGGCCGCGTCGCTGAAATCGGACGCGACGAGGCGGTAACCACGCAACCCGAGCGCGATGCAGAAGCGCGTGCTGAACTTCGCTTCGAGCGGCGTGCGCGCGTCGATCTCCGTCACCAGCGCGTGCGGGTGCACCCTCGCGTGAACGCGGGCGATCTTCCGGCCAGCGACGGCCGGAGCGAGCTCGCGCGCGAGCTGTATCGAGGCATGCGTGGCGCGGCAGCTCGCATAGGGCTTGAAGCCGTTGCCGAGTATCTCCCATCGCTCCCCGAAATCGAGCGGCGGCACCTCGACCCGCGAGTCCTGGATGAGCGCGTTCAGCAGGCCGCCGTCGAGCTCGTAGAGATGGGACGCGGCGATGAAACCGCTCTGCGCAAGCTGCGCGGCGAGTATGCCGTCCATCGCCGCCTTGCCGGCATGAAAGGGCTTCCCGTGGGTACCGAACGAACCGACCAGGCCGGCGGCCGTCGTCGCCGCCACGCCGAGCGCATTCGCGATCTCGCCTTCGGTCAAGTCGAGCATGACGCTCGCGACCGCGGCCGCGCCGGCCCGCCCGAAGATCGACGTCGGATGAAACCCGCGGCGCTGCAGCGTCCGGCCCACGCCGGGCATGCCGCCGCCGCCGAGCTTGCCCATCACCTCCGACCCGGTGAGGAACGCCGCGAGGATCGTCGCTTCGCTCGTTCCCGGGGTCTGCGCCAGCGCGAGCGCGGTGGGCCAGCACACGGCGCTCGGATGTCCGGCGCCATTCGGATGGCTGTCGTCGTAATCCATCGCGTGCGCCATCGTGCCGTTCACGAGCGCGGCGAGCGCGGGTGTCGTGCGGCCGCCGAGAAAGACGAGCGCATCGCCGCCGGCATTCCACGACGCGGCCACGCGGCGCACGGGCACGACCGGCGCTTCATCGACCGCGCCGATGGAAACCCCGAGGATGTCGAGGAGCGCGCGCTTCGCTTCGTCGAGGACCGCCAGTGGGAAGCTCCGCCCGCGCGCGCCCGCGATGAAATCGACCAGCGCCCGGCCGCGCGGTGATGCGCGAAGGGCGGAATCGGGGTTCATCGGCATGGCGGCTCAGAGAAACATGCGGGCGTCAAGCGTCCGATTTTCCCCGGACCAGAGGGCGGGAATTAACTCTACACCGCGACGGAGCCATTGCCAAATCCGCCGCGCGCCCGCATTCCGGGCTGGAACGCGGGGTCGAGCGGGCCGCGGGCGTCGCGCGCACGAGGAACGTGCCCGTTTCCTTCGAGAACGACGGATCGGCGAAGCTGATGCGGCCGCGACTCTCGAAATCCCCGTGAGCGGCGGCGCGCGCGGATTTCTCGTTGCCCACCGCGTCGTCGAGGTCGCGCTGCGAGACCGCGTTCTGCGCGGCGAGCGGTTTCACGCGAGCGAGGTTCGCTTCCGCCACCTGGAGCCGCGCCTGCCGCTGCGCGAGCTCGCCGCGCGCCTGCTGGAGCGAGGCCTGGAAGGGCTTCTGGTCCATCACGAAGAGCGTGTCGCCCGCCTTCACGAGGTTGCCCTCGGTGTAGGCGCGCCTTTCGAGAAAACCGTCCACGCGCGCCCGGATCTCCACTTCCCGGGAGCTCTGGGTTTGCCCGACGAACTCGAACACCGCCGGCGAATCGCGCGCGACGATCGTGACGGCGGTGACGTCCACCGCCTGCTGCTGCGGCGCTTCCTTCGAGCAGGCCGCCGCGAGCACGGCCACGGCCAAAAGGACGGCCCGAAGCGGCGCTGGCGAGCGCCCCCGTGATTGCAGACGGACATCGCGTTCCCCGGAGAAATCGAGGCCGAGAACCGGATTATGCCGCGCTGCGCCAACGCGCGCGACCTCGTAGTCGCTCGTGCCGTCGTATTCCGTACACCAGCACGGCGATGCCGAGCGCCGCGAGCAGGGCCACGGCCATCGCCCCGACCAGCGTGGACATCGGTATCACCCCCTCGGCGGATCCGCGCGTGCCGACGGCGACCGCCACCGCGACCGTGCCGGGGCCGGCGGTCATGGTCCGCGCGCCGGCGAGACCTCCCAGGACGAGCAGCGGATCGAGTGGAGATAGCCCGTCACCGGCCCGGCCAGCAGCACCCCGACGATCAGCGACCCGGTGACGGGACCGGGCCCGAAGCCGCGGACCTTGAAGCTCCCGATCCAGTACCCGACGCCGACGACGAGAAACACCGCCAGCTCGGGGTACTTCTCGAACGTTGTCGCGAGCCAGGCTGTCATCGCGAGCGCGTCAGCTGCATGCACGGACCGGGGCGGCGGCCCTCCTCAACCCGCGACGAAGAGGACCCACGGCGTCCCGACCAGCAGAAATACCGCCAGGAACGCGAGCGTAACGAAGAGCCCCAGCCGGTAGAGCTCGCCTTGCGTGAGATAGCCGCTCGCCGCGAAGATGATGTTCTGGCTTCCGCCCTGCGGCGTGATCACCGAGAAATAGCTGCTCGCGAAGAGCAGCCCGAATGCCATCAGCGGCACGGGAACCCCGCCGCGAACCCCCACGTCGAGAAAGACGCCGAGCAGGGCGAGGATCTGCGAGGTCTGGCTCACGAACAGGTAGTGGATGAAGACGTAGAGCACGACCAGCGTGACGTAGAGGACCGGCCACGAAAGACCTCGCAGGTGCGAGGCGAGGCGCTCGCCCGCGTAACTCATGAAGCCGAGCTCGTTCAACTGCCCACTCAAGGCGAAGAGAACCGCGAGCCAGAGGAAGGTGGCCAGCGTGTCGCCCTGCTTGGCGATGTCGTCGAGCGTGAGCACGTTCGCCATCAGCAGCACGCCGAGACCCGTGAACGCGATGCTGGTGACGTTGAGCTTCAAGAGATCGGCGAGCACCCAGCCCGCGACCATGACCGCGAAAGTCACCGCGGTGATCCATTCATCGCGCGACAACGGCCCCATGACGGCGAGCTCCGCGCGCGCCGCCGCGGGAGCTTCCGGCGTTGCGCCGACACCGGGAGGAAAGAGCCTGGCGACGAGCAGGGGCAACATCCCGATCGCGATGAGCGCCGGCACGCTGGAGGCAAGTATCCACGACCCGAATCCGATCTCGACCCCGGATTTCACGGCGATCTGCACGCCGATCGGGTTGCCGGAGGTGGCCGTCAACCACAGGGCGGAGGAAAGCGCGAGGCTCGCCATTGCGCAGAACATGAGATAGCCGCCCAGCCGCCGTCCCTCGGGATCGCCGGGCTTGGAGCCCGCTCCCTGGGACACGGACAGGACGATCGGGAAGAGCACCCCGCCGCGCGCGGTGTTGCTGGGGAACGCCGGAGCGATGGCCGCGTCGGTCAGCACGATGCTGTAGGCGAGACCGAGGGGGGAGCCGCCGAAGTGGCTCACCATGAACAGGCTGATGCGCTTGCCGAGCCCCGACTTCACCACCGCCTGCGCGACGAGGAAGGCGATCACCACGAGCAGCACGCTGGCATTGGCGAAACCCGAAAAGGCGTGCGCCGGCGCGATCGTCCCGCTCAAGACGAGGGTCCCTACGGCGATCATCGCGGCCGTGAGCAGCGGGAAGGCGCCCACGAGCACGGAGGAGATGGCGGCGACGAAGACCGCGAACAGGTGCCACGCTTGAGCCGTAAGGCCGGCCGGAACCGGGGCGAACCAGATGCCGATCGCGATCGTGAAGGGGATCGCCTGCCGCAAGCGGGTCGCGATCATTTCCGCGAGCCTCCCGCGCCCGGCTCGCCGGGTCGAATGCGGCCTTTCAGGCCGACGGCGCGACCCTGGATCGAGCCATCCTCCGCCTCGATCACGAACTCCCAGGAGAACTCATAGTTGCCCGTGGCGCCGGCATACCGTCCCGTGCCGCCCAGGATCGTTCCCGTGACGCGGTTTTTCGCCGCAGTGCCTTCGCCCTTCAACTCGCTGAATACCTGCTCCCCACGCTCGTCCGTCCAGACGCTACGCCCCACCAGGCCGGTCTTGCTATCGGCGAGCGCGATCACGTCCGAGCGGAATCCGACGCCGGGACGCTGCGGCCCCACGAGCAGCATCGTTCCGCGCAATTCGATGATCGAGGCCCGGCGCCCCTCGCCGAGGGCAATGGTCCGGCGACTGCCGGCGGCGTTCCAGGAGCCTTCGAATTCCCTCCATTCGCCGGGCGTCGCAACGGGGCCGGACGGGCTCGTCGCCGGTCCGCAGGCGGCCGCGGCGAGCGCCAGGGCGACGGCAAGGGGGCGGCACCGCAGGACTTCCACGTCTCGCCCCGGCTGTGAACCTGCCCGCGGCCTACTTCGACATGACCATGGCGACGTAGCCGAACACCGTGAGCAGCACGCCGGAGACGGCGTAGCCCACCGGGAACCCGATCCACGGCACCGAGCTGTCGATCTCCTTAGCCGCCTCGCGGGCCGGCCCCGAGTGCGAGCGCGCGCCCGCGACGCCGCCCATCAGCACGGCCGGGTTGATCTTCATCCAGTGATAACCGATGGCCCAGACGAGAATCGGCGGAACGGTACACACGATGAACCCCGCGACGAGGATCTTTACCGCCACGGCGCCGGTCAACTGGGTGATCAGCCCTGCGCCCGCGTTGACGCCGACGATGGCGATGAAGACGACCAGCCCCAGGTCCTCGAGGATGTTGCGCGCGGCGTTCGGCGTGCTGCCGAAGAAGCGCAGCCGCGACACGATGGACGATACGATCACGCCCGACACCAGCAGTCCGCCGGCGTTGCCGAGCCCGACGTTGGAACCCGCGAGCGGGAAGGTGATCGCGCCGATTAGGAAACCGAGGATCATGCCGAGGGAAAGCGTGAGCAGGTCGGTGGAGGTGCTCGGACGCGCCACCTTGCCGAGCAGCGCCGCCGCCTGGTCGATCGAGGACTTGACCCCGCCGACGAACAGCACGTCGAAGCGCTCGAGCTTCGTGTTCAGACCCATCGGGATCGTCTCGCCGGCGCGCTCGATGTGGTGCAACGCGATCGTTCCAGCGAGCGGCGTGTTGCGCAGCTCCTTCAGCTCCCTGCCCTCGAACTTCTTGTTGGTGATCAGGATCTCGGCCTGGTCGAGCGGGACGTTGAGGACCTTCGAGTCGGGAACCTCGGGGCCGATGAGCCCCATGTTCTCGGTCATCGCCTCGAGGCGCCCGCCGAGCGCGATCACGTCGCCCTTCTGGAGCACGATATCCTCGCGTGCGCCCAGGCGCTCGTCGCCGCGTCCGACGTTCACGATCTTGTACTGCGGATAGCGCTGGAGGAACTGGCGCACGCTCTGGCCTGCGACCGCGTCGTTCTCCAGGCGGTAGGCGCGCAGCGAGAGCGGGCGGTAGCCCGTCAGCCCGGCGTCGTCCACGTTGCGCACGCCGTTTTCTTCCTCGTATTGCTTCGCGGCCGCCTTCGCGTCCACGCCCCAGATGCGCGGCAGGTACTTGCAGATGAGAATGATGCCCACTGTGCCCCAGATGTAGGTGAGACCGTAGGAGAGGGCGATCATCCCGCTCACCTGCTCGAAGGTCTGCCCCTCGGCGAGCTTGAACACGCCCTGCTTGACGGCCTCCTCCGCGGAGCCGATCGCCGCCGACATGGTCATCGCGCCGGCGAGTATCCCGCCCGCGGCGCCGTCGGGAAGATCCCACAGCCTGGTCAGTCCTACCGCGCCCAGGAGCCCGAGCACCGAACAGAAGACGGCGAGGAACGTGAACTTCAGGCCGTCTCCCTTCAGGCTGTTTATGAACGACGGCCCCACTCGCAGCCCGACGCCGTACATGAAGAGGTAGTAGAAGAGCGACTTGGCGAAGTTGTTGAGCTCCATCTTGACGCCATGGGTCGACGCCCATGCCGAGATACCGGCCCCGACGATGATCGCCGAGGCGACCATGCCGAAGCCGTAGCCCTTGATCGTGGCCTTGCCGAGCAGCACGGCGCCCCCGACCACGAAGAAGAGCAGGATATACGGATTCGCGGCGAACCACTTGAATGCGACTTCCATGGCACCTCCCCCGGTTCAGGTCTACCTGTCGCTCGGCTTCGCCTTGCGCGCGGCGAGCGCCGAGGGCTTGAGCAGCTCCAGCCCCCGCGCCGCGTTGAAGCCGTGGATCTCCTTCACGTCGAGCTTGCGCATGAACGTGATCGTCTCCGGCGTGACGACCTGCCCCGGCACCATGATGGGGAAACCGGGCGGGTAGGGAATCACGAACTTCGCCGACACCAGTTCCGGCCCGTTCTTCAGCCGCTCGTCGATCTGCTTGTCGTGGAGCTTGATGTACTCGCACGAGGCCTCGTCGTACGCCATGTAATAGGCGGCCCGCATGTGCCCCTCGGCCGTCCTGCTCTTCGGGTCGTCGCGGAACGCGTCGTGGAAGCGGCTGAAGTTCGGCAGATCCGGCACGTCTTCGACCAGCGCCCTCACGCGCGCCTTGAACGCTGCGACCGCGTCCGCGCCACCTTCGGCGAGGCGCTTGTCGATGCCGCGCGCCATGTCGGCGAGCGCCTTGAGCAGGTGCGCCATGTCGCTCCTCGTGTTGTTGATATTGATCTGCACCAGCACGCTGTTGCGCGAAGTCTTGTTGATCTGGATGTCGTACTCGCTCGCCAGCAACCCCTTGAACTGCGTGCCATCGTAGCCCGCATTGCCGCAGAGCAGCGTGATGCGCGTCGGGTCGAGGAAGAACTCGTCCTCGCGCAGCGCCTTCGCCGTGTCGGCGATGGTCTTACCCGGCATGCCGTAGTCCGCGAAGCCCGTCAGCCGGTACTCGGCCGGGATCATCTCGGCCGGGGTGGCGCAGTGGAAGTACTTCGAGATCAGCGGGTGCTGGTTGATCTCGCGCCGGATCTCGATGGCGAGCTGGATCGCGCGCTGCACCAGCTCGTAGCCCTCCAGCTCCATCTGCCGCCGCGCCACGTCGAGCGAGGCGATGATCTGCAGGTTGGGCGAGGTCGAGGTGTGCGTGAAGAAGGCCTCCTTGAACGGCGCCTCGACCTTGTGGAAGTCCTGGTCCGCCACCACGATGATCGAGCCCTGCCTGAGCGAGGACATGGACTTGTGCACGGAGTCGGTCTCGTAGACTCGGACGCGCACCTCGTCCGGGTCGGGCAACAGGTGGAGATCGAGGAGCTTCGGATCCCTCGGGTCGAGCTTGCCCGCGTCCGCCCTGAACTTGTCGTGGCGCTTGCGGTATTCCGGGTCGCGCATCATCTCCCGCAACTTCGCGGCGGCGCCCATCGCGGTGCGCATGCGCAGGAAGGGCGAGAAGCGCGCGAACCCGAACCATGCCTCGTCCCAGAGGAAAATCAGGTCGGGCTTGATCGCGAGGCACTCGAGCATGGTGCGCTCGACGTTGGCGACGTGGCCGTCGAAGGTGCAGTTGGTGAGCACCAGCATCTTCGCCCGGTCGAGCTTGCCCTCGGCCTTCAACTGCAGCAGCGCCTGCTTGATCGGCTTGATGGCGAGGCTGCCGTACATCGAGTACTGCGTGAGCGGGTAGGCGTCGATGTAGTAGGGCTGGGCGCCGGCGAGCACGATGCCGTAGTGGTGCGACTTGTGGCAGTCGCGGTCGATGAGAACGATGTCGCCCGGGACGAGCAGCGCCTGGTGCACGATCTTGTTCGAAGTGGAGGTGCCGTTCGTGACGAAGAAGCTCCTGTCCCCGCCAAGCGCGCGCGCCGCCTTGTCCTGCGCGATCTTGATGTTGCCGGTCGGCTCGAGCAGGCTGTCGAGGCCCCCGGTGGTGGCGCAGGACTCGGCGAGGAAAAGATTCGCGCCGTAGAACTCGCCCATGTCGCGGATCCAGTTCGACTTGAAGACGGATTTCCCGCGCGCGATCGGCAGCGCGTGAAAGGTGCCGATCGGGCGCGCCGCGTAGTTCTTCAGGTTGTCGAAGTAGGGCGTCTCGTAGCGGTCCTTGATCCCGTCGAGTATGCCGAGGTGCACCTCCATCGGCTCCTCGACGCCGTAGAAGATCCGGCGGATCGCCGCCGCCTCGTCCGACCCGGCGAGCCTGCCTACGTCGCGGTCGGTGGTGAGGAACACGTCGAGCTCGGGGCGCACGATGCGCACGCAGCGCGCGAGCGCGGTGCCCATGTCGGCCACCCCCGGGCCCATGCCGGACGGGAGATTGCGCTGGATCAGCTCGCGCAGCGCCGGCAGCGCGTACTGCGAAGCGAAGCCGAAGCCATCCACGATGACGATCGACTGCAGGTTGTAGTTGAAGATCACCGCGAGGATGGCGTCCTCGAAGCTCCCCGCGACGACCGGCTCGTACACGAACCGGTCCTCCTCGCGGCGCAGGCGGCGGAAGGTCTCGCGCAGCGCCGGCCACGTCGAACGCTCGCCGGGCGAGACGATCAGCACCTCGAAGTACGGCCGGCGGCTCTGGCCGCGCCCGACCGACGGCGGCAGGATGTCGGGGAGCTGGCCCTCGCCCTCCTCCTCCGGGTTCCACGCCTCGAGGTCGTCGCGGTAGCTGTTCGAAAGCAGCGCGCCGCTCACCCGCAACACGAGGCGCGCGAGCCCCGTCCAGTCTCCCGTGTGCAGGCGCTCGCGCAGTTTCCCCATCAGGTGCGGGCCGGGATAGCCGTTCAGCTCCTCGATGGCATTGAGCTCCTCCAGCACCGCGGCAATTTCCGCGCGGGCCTTGTCGGCATTCTGGCCGCCGGCATTGGCGAGAGTCCGGGTGATGCGATTCAGCGTCCGCCAGCGGTCCACGCGGGCCTCCGACGCCGAAAAGAACTGGTTCAGGCCGAGCGGTGCCGGACTGGTTGAAGGTGTTGCGGCCATGACGATCTCCCCTCTCCGTGATGCCGGAAGCGTACCGCCAAAGCAGGCTCGCGGCACCTCGTAATTTCACCAGTCCGCGCCTGGGTCTTCTCACGGAGCGCCGGGCCGGCTCGCCCGTTCCCGCCACGCCTGTGTCCCGAGTCCGGGATACGCTGCCCTGTCCCGGGCGTTCGCGTCAACACATAGGACTGACGAGAGTGTCGAAATCCGCGCCGCACGCGACCGCGCCTCAGGGCCGCGGCGCCCCGGGTGCATCCCGGGGCGGCGCCGATTCGAATCCGCCCCCGAGCGCGAGGTACAGATTCACCCGCTGGACGAGGCTTTCCGCCTGCACGCGCAGAAGTGCGGTGCGCGCCGCGTAGACGGCGAGTTGCCGCTCCTGCACCGCGCGCAGATCGCCCGAGCCGACGCGATAGCGCGTCTCCGCGTACTCCAGTGCGCGCTCGTTCTCGCGCAGTGCCTGCGAGAGCAGCGCCACGCGCCCGGCGAGCGTGAACTCGGCGGAAAGCGCATTCTCGACCTCGCCGAAAGCGCGCGCGCCGATGCGCCCGTAATCGGCGAGCGCGAGCTTCTGCTCCGCGGTGCGGATCTCCACCTGCGACTGCAGCGCTCCGCCCGTGAAGAGCGGCGCGAGCAGCGTCGCGCCGATGCCCCAGATGGGATTGCTCACGCTCTTCAGCACGAAGAGCTCGCTCGATACGCTTATGCCGCTCGCGGTGAGGGAAATCCGCGGCAGCCGCGCGGCCTTCGCCTCTTCGACGCGGTAGAAGGCAGCCGCGACCCGGCGCTCGGCCGCCACCACGTCGGGCCGGCGCTCGAGCAGCTCCGAGGGCATGCCCGCGGGCACGGGACCGGGCTTCGCGGCGAGTTGCGCGGGAACTTCGGCGGCCGTCGCCGGGTATCGCCCCGCGAGTGCTTCGAGCGAGCGGACCGCCTGCCGGTAGGCAAGGTCGAGGCTCTGCACGGCGTCACGGTAGCCCTGCAGCGCGGCCTGCGCGAGCGCGACATCGTAGCCGTTGCCGCTGCCGACCCGTTCCCGCTCCTGCGCGAGGGTCACGAGCTTTCCCGAGGCGTCCGCCATGCCTTGCGCGATCGCTTTCTGCAGCCGGGCCTCCGTCGCGAGGAACCAGCTCTTCGCGACCTGCGCCGCGATCGACTGCCGCGCGAACGCGGTGTCGAGCTCGACGGCGGCGTACTCGAGCGCCGCCGCTTCGCGCCCCGAGCGCACCCGGCCCCAGAGATCGAGCTCCCAGCTCGCGAAGAGCCCGGCGCCTTCGAGGCCGCTCGAATCCCCGCTCATCTTGCCCCCGCCGCGGGCCATGAAGGTGACCTGCGGGTAGAGCTGCGCGCCCGCGAGCTTCGCGTAACCCGCCGCCTGCTCGATGCGGGCCGCGGCGACGCGGAGATCCGGGTTGTACTGGAGCGCTTCGCGCACGAGCGCTTCGAGCGCGGGATCCCTGAACGAAGCGAGCCATCCATCCGCGACCGCCGCCGCTGCGCCGCCCGGGGCGGACCATCTCGCCGGCGGCTTGACGTTGGGCAGCGCCTCCGCGCGCAGGAGCCCCTTCTCCGGCGGCGCCTTCAGCGCGCAGCCGCCGAGCGCGACCGCGAGACCGGCAAGGAAGGATGCCGCACGCATGACCGTCGTCTCAGTGGAGCTTGAGGATGAGGTAGTTGACGTACGAGCCCACGCGGATGATCACCTTGCGGATGATGTGGATCGCCTCGAGATGCTGCGTGTAGATGGCGACGTCGCCGGCTGCCCCGGCGGCGAGGAAGAGCTCCTTGTCGCGGTCCGCGATATCGAACTTCACGCCGAACGTTCCCGGCGGCTGGTTGGCGAGACTCGTCATCGGGATCGTGCCGCTTTGCGGGAGCTGCCCCTGCCCCTGCGCCCAGATGACCGAATCCACTCTTGCCTTGACGATCCGGCCCGGGTAGGTCTTCAGCGCGAACTCGGCCTCGTCGCCGGGGCGCACCTGGTGCAGCTCGTTCTGGCTGTAGAAGGCGACGACCTGGCCGTGCGCCTCGACCAGCGACATCACGGCATTGAACGGCACGCCGGCGACGAATGCGCCGGGTCGCAACTGGAGGTTGACGACGTAGCAGTCGCAGGGCGAACGCGTGACGGTCTGCTCGAGTTCCCAGCGGGCGTTTTCGAGCTTCGCGCGCGTCTGCGCGACCTGCGCGAACTCGCCGTTCACCTTCGCCCCGAGCTTCTGCCGGATCTGCTGCTCCGAGGCGATCGCCTGCACTTCGGCCGCGCGCGCCTGCAACTCCGCGCTACGGGCGCTTTCGAGCTGGCTCTCCGCTTCCTTGACGCTGGTTTCGGCCTGCTCGAGGTCGAACCGGTTGCCGGCGCCGGTGACGGCGAGATCCCGGTACTGCTCGACGCGCTTGCGGGCAAGCTCCAGCGAGGCACTCGTCGCCGCCACCCGGGCGAGCGCCTGCCTGATGGCGCCGCGCGCTTCCGCGACCTTGCCGCGCGCGCCCTTCAGCGACTCCTCCAGTTCGCGCTGCGCCGCCCGGTCGTTGGCGAGCTGGGCTTCGAGGTTGTTCACCTCGAGCTGGTAGGGAGTGGGGTCGATCCTGAAGAGCACCTCTCCCTTCTTCACCAGCCGGTTGCCCTCCTCGACGGGCACCTCGATCACCCGCCCCTTGACCTGGGACACGATCGGCACGGTGTAGTTGAATACCCGCAGCTTCGAGGAGGACGGGGCGAAGATGTTGAGCAGCAGGATCAACGCCGCGAGGCCGACCACCGGGATGATCACCACGATGACCTGCGTCTTGATGTTCCACGGCAGCCACTTCAGCTTGATGAAGATGAGCCAGACGAAAAACGAGTAGATGCCGAGCAGCAGGACTTCCATCTACGCGGCTCCCCCCCCTGCCGGCGCGCCGGCCGCCGGCCGCGGGGCGCCGGCCGCTGCCTGCGTCGCCTCGGGCGCCGGGGGCGCGCTCCTCGCCAGCAACGCGGCGATCGCGTCGCGGGCGCGCATGAGCTCGAGCGAGAGCACGCGCTTCTCGGCGATCGCATCGAGCTCGCGCCTGAGATTCTCCGCTTCCTCGCGCGAGAGCTTCCCCGCCTTCGCCGCTTCCGCCATTTCGTGGAAATAGTCGTCGTGCTTGTCCGTGCCGTAGGCGAGGCGGTAGGCGACCGGCTTCGTGTAGGCGAGTATCCACGCGAGCGGCCAGAGCAATCCGCCGAACACGAGCGAGAGCAGGCACAGCGTATTCACCGCCGACTTCTGCGGGTGGTGGCGCTTCTCCGCGACGATCTCGGGCAGGATGTGCACCAGCCAGAAGACGGTGATCGCGACGATCGGCACGAGGAAGAGGACAACGATCGCGAGGATGTCGGCCGCCTGATCGAGGAGTTCGGGCGGGAGGAAGGATGCGTGTGCCCGGGAAGCGACGACGAGCGGCGCCGCCCCCGCCATCATTCGGATCAGGATTCGTGATTGTCGCTTCATGCCCGGTCCCACCACCGGCATCGCCCCTCGCGTGCCTGCAATCTCGTGCCGCGCGCGGTGACGCCGTCTCCCTGAATGCGACGCAGCAATTCTCGCAGAATCCCGCGTCCGGGGGGCGCGTGGCAACTCGCAATTTTACCGGGCGGCACTCCGCGCGAACGCGCCGGCGAACGAAGGAGCACGCCACGCCCTCCGGGAGTGCCCGCCCACGTGCGGAATCGTGTGATCCGGCGCGCGGGCGGCGCTCAACCGACCTGGAAGATCGCCTCGACCTCGCACGCGGCGCCGCCAGGAAGGGAACTCACGCCGATGGCGGTTCGCGCGTGCCTGCCGTTTTCCCCGAAGACTTCCACGATGAAATCCGATGCGCCGTTGATGACCTGCGGGTGCTGCGCGAATTCGGGGGTGCAGTTCACGTAGCCCGTCACCCGCACGCAGCGCACCACGCGATCGAGGTCCCCGCCGCACGCTTGATTCACCTGCGCCAGGACGTTGGCGGCGCATAACCGCGCCGCCTTCTGTCCCTCCTCCACGCCGTACTCGCGGCCGAGTTTCCCGACGAATTCGATCCTGCCCTCGCCGCGGGGCACCTGCCCGGACACGTAGAGGAGAGAGCCGACGGCAACGGCGGGAACGAAATTGCCCGCCGGGGCGGCCGGGACGGGAAGTTGAATGCCAAGGTCGATGAGGTGCTGGTGTCTTCTGCCGGACATAACGCATTCTCCTGTAAGGGGAGCATTCGAAAGCACTGAAAACTGTTGACATTATTATGCATAATGTCTAACCTCGCTTCAATGATGAACGGAGGCCCGCCCGCCATGACCAAGGCGCCCAGCGCCGCGCAGGTCGTCGACATGCTGCGCTCGCAGACGCTGGTGGGCGCCGTGCAGGGGGAGATCGAGCGCATGATCCTCGACGGGGAGCTGAAGATGGGCGAGCGCGTCAACGAGATCGCGCTCGCCACGCGGCTCAACGTGAGCCGCGGGCCGGTGCGCGAAGCCTGCCGGTCGCTCGCGCAGGCGGGCCTCATCGAATCCCAGGTCAACCGTGGTTTTTTCGTACGCAAGCTCGCGCTGAAGGAAGTGGTGGACCTCTACGACCTGCGCGCCGGTCTCATGCGCATCGCGGGCAAGCTCATAGCGAGCCGCATCACGAATGAACGCCTCGGGCGCATCCGTGCCCTGGTCGACGAGATGGACGACGCCAGGCGGCGGGACGAGGACGCGCGTTTCCGGGACCTGAACAGCGAATTCCACGCCGCGCTCGTCGAGGCGGCCGATAACCGGCGGCTCGCCGAGATCTACCAGGGCCTGGTGAAGGAGATCAGGCTCTACCGCCGCGGGCTGGTGTCCACCGGCGCGATGGAGTTGTCGAACCGCGAGCACCGATTGATCCTCGACGCCATCGTCGCGAAGGACGGGGAGCGCACGGCGGTCGCGATGGAGGATCATATCCTTCAGGGCAAGGCGCGCTTTCTGGCGGCGGCGAGCGGGCAGATCGATGAATAGGCCCGAACGACCGCGCGATCCGTACGAGGCGGGCATGATCGCCACGGCCTCGCGCATCCTGCGCGAGGCGCTCGCGGCACGCTTCGTCGGCGTGCTCGACAGCCGCCGCGAGGGCCGCGGCCTCCATCTGATCCATCCCCGCACCCGGTGCATCCGGCGCCACGACGTGCACGAGGTCATCGTGACCGACGAACCGGAGGCCGCGCCGGGAGGGCCGGTGAACCGCTGCCATTACCTGGGATTCGTCGAGTTCCAGGCCGGCGGACTCCTCGTCGAAGGCGACCGCCTGAACGTCGCCGGCCGGGTCATCGGCGCAGTCGCGGGCTTCGACGAGAGCCATTTTCCCAATCACTACAACATCGTGGTGAAGGGGCCGCGCCTCGTCACCGGTATCGAGCTCGGGCAGAAGCCCGGCGACGAACTCGTATTCATTCCGCCGGATTGAGACAGGAGCCGCAGATGCCGCGCATTCGAGTCGAATGGCTGAACACGCGCACCCCCGGACAGCGTCGCGAAATCGCGAAGCGCATCACCGACGCGTTCGTGGACGTGGTCGCGGTGCGCCCCGACCAGGTGACCGTGGTCTTCGAGGAGATCGATCCGCGCCTCCAGGCGAAGGGAGGCGTGTTCTGGGATGAACTGTTGAAGCAGCGCTGACAAGGAGCATGACATGAACGACATGACGCAGCTGAAGGCCGCGCCGAAACCAAAGGCGGGCGCCGGGGGCCGGTTCGAATTCAAGATCGACCTGTACCGGCATCTTTCCGAGACGCTCGGCGAGTTCTACGCGCGGACGAAGAAGATCCCGAAGGAAATCGGCATGCCCGACCGGTATCTCGGCCAGGTGGGCCTGTCGGGGACGGTGTCGGAATGTCACGCGCTCATGCGCAAGGCCGTGTCCGACGCGGTCGAGGCCGGCAACCGCAAGGTCATCAACTGCGCCAATCTCGACTTCGAACTGCGGCGGGTGGTGAAGCAGTTCTACGGCGACGATTACGACTGCGTCGCCTCGAGCACCTGCGAGGCGCTGCTCTACCTCGCCTTCGACACGCTCGCCACCCCCCCGATCGCGGGACGCGGCGACAACTACCGCACGCGCTACCTCGCTCCCCTCGAGCGCCATGCCCACCACCAGGCCGGCTACGGGCGGCCGTTCCCGCCGCGCTACAAGGACCTCTACGCCGATCGCGGCGTCACCGCCGGCGAATACGGCCAGCTCGGCAAGCGCCTCAACAATCTCGACACGATACTCGTGCCGATGGCCGGCGCGCGCTACGACTGCCACGGCATCAACTACCACCCGGTGCCCCTGCTCCTCAACGTGGACGCCAGGGCCACGGCGGCGAGGTTCGCGGAAGAAGCGAAGAAGCACGCCGACACGCTCTCCGCCGTGAGCTTCTGCGCCTACACCAATCCCGGCTACGGCTACGGGGAGGCCGGCAAGGATGGCGTTCCGCTCCTGCACCAGGCGATGGCGGCGGTGGCGCGCGACTACAACGTTCCCTCCATCGTGGACAACGCCGCCGGCCTGCCGTTTGCCGGGTCGGATCTGCGCCTGATCGGCGCCGACCTGATGCTCTACAGCATGGACAAGTCGGCGGGCGCGCCGACTTCCGGGCTCGCCATCGGTCGCGAGGAGATGATCGTTCCCCTCGCGCGGGCGCTGGGCGTGCAGGGACCGCGCGCCGGCGGGTTGCTCTCGCACGGCAAGGCGGCCTACGTGACCGTCGATCCGGGCAAGGAAGCGCTGCTCGGCATGATCGCGGCGCTGCGCGTGCTCATGGACAAGCCCGATACCTTCCGCCGCGCCGCCGATACCTGGTACGACATCACGGTGGACGAATTCGGAAAACTCGACCGCCGGCTGCGCGAGGGTCTCGTCATCAACAAGGATTACAACAGCTGCGGCGTCGAGATCAACTACGAGAACACCTGGAAGAAGGGGAAGATGGGCCTGCCGATCTTCTCGATCGAGGACATGTATTCCGGGACCTCCATGATCCAGACCGGGATGCGCAACATGGGCGTCATCCCCTGCATTTCCTACGACGCCAACATCCGGATGTCCCCGGGCCTCGGCACCACCGACGCCGACGGGGAAATCATGGAAGAACCGGTGCGCTACGCCGTGCGCGCCCTCGCCAGGTACGTGGAGGCGCTCGCGGAGCATTCCGGTTTCTTCGATCAGTAGCGGGGATGGGCGCCGCGCCCCCACGAGTCCGCGGCGCCCCTCCGGAAAGCGTCCACGATGAGAGAGGTTCGGGAGGCGCCATGCTCCGTTCGATCGCGCTGACCGGGCTCGCCGCGGCGCTCGCGCTGCTCCCGCCGGCCGCCTGCGCGCAGCGCCGCGCGGCCGGTGCGGAAGGCGCCCAGGCGTACCCGGCGCGGCCCATACGCATCATCGTCGCGTTCCCGCCGGGGAGCAGCAACGACATGCTGGCGCGCCTGGTGGGAGGGAAGCTCGCGGAACGCTACGATAGCCCGGTCGTGGTGGATAACCGCGCGGGCGCGAACGGCATCATCGGCACCGATCTCGCGGCAAGGGCCACGCCCGACGGCTACACGCTGCTGGTGGTCTCCACTTCGCATACCATGAACGCCGCGGTGCGCACCCTGCCGTACGATCCGGTCAAGTCCTTCACCGCGGTCTCGATGCTCGCGACGGGACCGAACATGCTCGCCGCGCATCCCGCTTTCCCGGCGAGCTCGGTGAAGGAGCTGATTCCCCTCGCGAAAGCGAAACCCGGCGGGATCGGGTACGCCACCTCGGGCACCGGCGGGATCAATCATTTCGGCGGCGAGCTTCTCGCGAGAATCGCCGGCATACGGCTCCTGCATGTCCCGTTCAAAGGCGGCGCCCCGTCGCTCACCGCCGTGGTCGGCGGGCAGGTTCCGCTGATCGTCGGCACGCTGCCGCTTTGCCTGCCGCAGGTGCGGGCCGGGCGGATCAGGGCGCTCGGCGTCGGCAGCTCGCGCCGCTCCGCGCTCCTGCCCAACGTGCCGACGATCGCCGAGTCCGGCGCGCCGGGCTACGAGTTCAACGTATGGTGGGGCATGCTGGCGCCCGCCGGCACACCCCCCGGCATCGTCGCGAAGCTCGCCGGCGACGTCGGCGCGATTCTCGGCCTGCCCGAGGCGACGCAGCGCCTGGCGCCCGAGGGCGCCGAGCCGAAGAGCGTTCCCCCGGGGGAATTTTCGCGCATCCTCGCATCCGACACGGCGAAGTGGGTGCGCATCGCGCGCGAAGCGAATATCCGCGCGGAGTGAGCGCCGTGATCGCGCGGATGCTGGTTGCGGTGACGGTCGGCCTCCTCGCGCCGGCCGTGGGGGCGCAGTCCTACCCCGGCAAGCCGGTGCGGATCGTGGTGGGATTTCCCGCCGGCGGTCCCACCGACGTGGTGACCCGCGTGCTCGCGCACAAGCTCGCGGAAGGCTTCGGTCAATCGGTGGTCGTCGAGAACCGCACCGGTGGCGGCGGCGTGCCCGCCGCGGAGTTCGCGGCGAAGAGCCCGCCCGACGGCTACACGCTGATGATGGGGACGCTCGGGACCCTGGTGGTGAACCGCCACCTCCATGCGAATCTGCCGTACGAGCCGCTGCGCGATTTCGCGCCGATCTCGCAGGTCGTGTCGAACACCAACTTCCTGGTGGTGCACCCGAGCGTGCCGGCGCGATCGCTGAACGAAGTCCTCGCGCTGGCGCGGCGCCAGCCCGGCAAGCTGAACTACGCGAGTTCCGGCAACGGTACGACTCCCCATCTCGCGGGGGAACTGTTCAAGATGATGGCGAAGGTGCAGATCACGCACGTGCCCTACCGGGGCGGCGCGCCGGCGCTCACCGCGCTGCTCGCCGGCGAGGTGGATGTGTCCTTCGAAAATGCGCTGGTCGCGACACCGCACGTGCGCAGCCGGCGGCTGCGCGCTCTCGCCGTGACGAGCGGGAAACGCATGTCCGCGTTGCCCGGGCTTCCGACCATGAGCGAGGCCGGACTGCCCGGGTACGAAGTGACCGGATGGTATGGGCTGGTGGTGGCGAGCGCCGCGCCGAAAGTCGTGATGGAGCGGGTGCACGCCGAGAGCGCGAAGGCGCTGCGCCAGAAGGATGTCATCGATCAACTTGCGAATCAGGGATCCGACGCGGTCGGCAGCGCCCCTGCCGAGTTTGCCGCATTCATCCGCAGCGAGACCGAGAAATGGGGAAAAGTGATCAAGGCCGCGAAAATGCGGCTCGATTGACCGGCGCCGAGTGGAGCCGGAGCGCCCGCGCCGCGATGCCTCACGCGGCGGCGGCGATGCTGGCCCTGCTGGGGACCTTTGGGCCGCCGGCGTCCGCGGCACAAGGCGCCGCTTATCCGGACCGGCCGCTGCGCTTGATCGTGCCGTTTCCCCCGGGCGGCGGCAACGACATCCTCGCGCGCTCCGTCGGCCAGCGGTTGACCGAGGTGATCGGCCAGCCGGTCGTGGTCGACAATCGCGGCGGAGCAGGCGGCGAGATCGGGGCGACGATCGCCGCGAGCGCGCCCGCGGACGGCTACACGCTCTTCCTGGGCAGTCTCGGCAACCTCGCGCACAATCCCGCGCTCAAGCCCAGGCTGCGGTACGACCCGGTGCGCGATTTCGCCGCGGTGACGCTCCTCGCGACTTCCGCCTTCATCCTCGCGGTGCATCCAGCGCTGCCGGCGAAATCGGTGAAGGACCTGGTCGCGCTGGCGAAGGCGCAGCCCGGCAAGCTGAATTATGCGTCCGCCGGCGCGGGGTCCTCCCTGCACATGACCGCGGAGCTCTTCAAGCACGCCACCGCCACGGACATCGTGCACGTCCCCTACAAGGGCACCGGAGCCGCCCTCACCGACCTCGTTGCCGGGCGCGTGCAGATGATCTTCAGCACGATGCCGCCCGCGCTGCCGCACGTCAGGAGCGGGAAACTCCGGGCGCTCGCCACATCGGGCGCGAAGCGCGCCGCGGCGGCGCCGGACGTGCCGACCGTCGCCGAGGCGGGCGTCCAGGGCTTCGAGGTCCTCAACTGGCAGGGAATCGTCGCGCCGGTCAGGACCCCCGCGGGAATCGTCCGCAAGCTGAATCACGACCTGCTTGCGACGCTGCGGCTCCCCGCGATGGGCGAGGCGCTGAGCCATCAGGGGCTGGAACCGGCCGGCGGCGCCCCCGGCGCATTCGCGGCGCTGATCCGGGCGGAGATCGCCAAGTACCGGAATCTCGTGAGACTCGCCGGCATTCGCGCCGACTGAGCGGCACGGGCGCACGACGCCCCTGCCGGGGCCTGCGCCGCGGAGCGAACCCGATGCTCTACCTCACGGAAAGCGACGTAAGCGGCTCGCTCACGATGGAACGCGCCGTGGAGCGCGTGGCGGCGGCGCTCGCGGCCGGCGCCCGCGGCGCGGCCGTCAACGTGCCGCGGGAACGCACGCGCACTCCGCAAGGGACGCTGCACCTCCTGCAGGGCGCCGCGGCCGAGGTCGGCGTGGTCGGCTACAAGGCCTATTACTCGACTCCCGCCGGCACCCACTCGCACGTGTACCTGTACGATCACCGCAGCGGGGCGCCGCTCGCGCTGATCGAGGCGAATCATTTCAACGTGGTGCGCACCGGCGCCGCGACGGGGGTTGCCACGCGTACCCTCGCCCGCGAAGACGCTTCCGTCGTCGGCCAGATCGGGGCGGGTCGCATGGGCGCCGGCCAGCTCGAAGCCGTCTGCCGGGTGCGCCCGATCCGCGTGGCGCAGGTCTACGCCCGGACCCGCGATCGGCTCGAGGCGTTCTGCCGGTCGATGACGGCGCGGCTCGGGATCGACGTGTTCCCCGCGGAATCCGCCGAGAGCGCCGTGCGCGGGGCCGGCATCGTCAATGTCATCACCCGGTCTTCCACGCCCGTGCTGGCGGGCGCGTGGCTCGAGCCGGGACAGCACGTGAACGCCGCCGGGTCGAACGCGCTCACGCGCCGTGAACTGGACACGGACGCGGTGCGACGCTGCGAGGTGATCGCCCTCGACTCCCGCGACACCGCGCGCAACGAGTGCGGCGATCTTCTGCCGCTGGTGGAAGCCGGCCTCGTGCATTGGGAGGCGCTCCCGGAGATCGGCGAGATCATCGCCGGGTTGCGGCCGGGCCGCGGAACACGCGAACAGGTCACCCTCTACAAGTCGCACGGCATGGCGATACAGGATCTCTACGTTGCCGCGCACGTACTCGAGATTGCCCGGGCCCGGGGATTGGGCGTCGAGGTTCGCGCGTGAGCCAGCGGGAATGCCGGGCCCGGGACCGGCGCAGGAGCGCGCGATGCCCCGAGTCCGGGATTCGTTGCCGGAGCGCCGGATGGTGCGGCGCATTCCGGCGCCGGGACGCTAGACGCGCCAGCGGCCGAGAAACTCCTTCCAGTGCGGCTCCGCCGATTTCGCGAGCGTCGCGCGCACGAGTTCACACTCCCTGTGGTGTTCCTCCGCCGTCAGCGCTTCGCGCATCCGCTGGAACCTGAGGTACACGAGATAGGTGTTGACGACGTCGGCCTCGCAGTAGCGGCGGATCGCCGCGAGCTTCCCGGCGAGGAACGCCTCCCACACCTTCGCGCCCGCCATTCCCAGCTTGCCGGGCAGTCCCAGGAGCTGCGCGAGTTCATCGAGCGGAGCGTTCGCGCGCGGCTGGTAGAGCGCCAGGAGATCCATGAGATCGAGGTGGCGCTGGTGGTAGCGGCTGATGTAGTTGTTGAAGCGGAACTCCCGGTCCTCCTCGCCCATGTCCCAGTAGCGCCCCGCCTTCACCCCGTGCGCGAGTCCCCGGTAATGCAGCACGGGGAGGTCGAAGCCACCGCCGTTCCAGGACACGAGCTGCGGGGTGTACTTGGCAACACCGTCGAAGAAACGCTGGATGAGGATCGCTTCGCCGTCGCCCTCGCTCCCGATCGACCACACGCGGAAGCTCTCGTGCTCGCGCAGCGCGCACGAAATCGCGACGACGCGGTGCAGGTGCAGCGGCAGGAACTCGCTCCCGGTCGCCTGGCGCCGCGCCTGGAAGGCCATCTCGGCGACCTCCCCGTCGGCAAGGGTCGCGTCGAGACCGTGGAGGAGCCGGATACCCGCGACATCGGGCACCGTCTCGATGTCGAACGCCAGGATCGGCGTCACGCGCCGCCCCTGCGCGGGAGCGTACCGGCGCCGCCGATGCACGCCGATGCGCTCCGATGATGTCGCGCCGCCGCCCGGAAGTCCTTCATGGCCGGGAGTCGACCGCGGGCAACGGCCCGCGCCGCGGTCCCGCTGAATGCCGGCCGGGCGCGGCCGGCCGACGGTCGCATCGGCTCTTTTCGGCGTCAACCGGCGGCGCACCCGCTGCTTGCGGAGCCATGAGCCCTCCTACCCGGGGAACACCCCGGTCGAGAGGTAGCGCTCGCCGCGGTCGCAGACGATGGTGACGATGACGGCGTTCTCGACCTCGCGGGCGACCTCGAGCGCCGCCCACATCGCGCCGCCGGAGGAGATGCCCGCGAAGATGCCTTCCTCGCGGGCGAGGCGGCGCGTCGTCTCCTCGGCATCGGCCTGCGCGATCTCGATCACCCGGTCGACGCGTTTCCAGTCGCAGATCTTCGGCAGGTAGTCGGGCGGCCACTTGCGGATGCCGGGAATCTGCGCGCCCCCGGCGGGCTGGCAGCCGACGACCCGGATCGCCGGAGTCCTCTCCTTGAAGTAGCGCGAGCAGCCCATGATCGTGCCGGTCGTGCCCATGCTGGAGACGAAGTGCGTGATGCGCCCGCCGGTGTCGCGCCAGATCTCGGGCGCCGTGCCCTCGTAGTGCGCGAGCGGATTGTCCGGGTTGGCGAACTGGTCGAGGATCACGCCCTTCCCCTCGTCGCGCATCCGCTCCGCGACGTCGCGCGCGAGCTCCATGCCGCCGTCCCGGGGGGTGAGCACGATCTGCGCGCCGAACGCGGCCATCGTCTGGCGCCGCTCCACCGACAGGTGTTCGGGCATCACCAGGATCATGCGGTAACCCGTCATCGCGGCGCACATCGCGAGCGCGATGCCGGTGTTGCCGCTGGTGGGCTCGATCAGCGTGTCGCCGGGCCGGATGGCGCCGCGCTCCGCGGCACGCCGGATCATGGAGAAGGCGGGCCGGTCTTTCACCGAGCCCGCCGGATTGCTGCCCTCCAGCTTCGCGAGGAGCGTGTTGCCGGCGCCCGCGCCCATGCGCTTCAGCTTCACGAGCGGCGTGTCGCCGATGAAATCGTCGAGCGTCTTCAGCGCGGGAATGGCGCGAGCGTCCATGGCGAAACCGGTCTCGGTGTTACGCGGGGGCGTTTCATGATACCCGATGGGGGTCGCGCGACCCGGCCTGCGCGAGGAGGCTGCGGCAGTAGTGCGCCACGCCCTCTTCGAGCGCGAGCATCGGCTCGTCGTAGCCCGCGCCGCGCAGCGCGGCGAGGTCCGCCTGCGTGTAGCTCTGGTAACGCCCCCGGAGGTCCTCGGGAAAGCCGATGTACTCGATCACGCCGCGTTCGCGAAGCTCGGCCGCCGCGAGCGGCGGCTCGCCGCGGGCGGCGCGGCAGGCGTTGACCGTCGCCGCGGCGACCTCGTTGTAACTCCTCGCCGTGCCGGTGCCGACGTTGAAGATCCCCGAGCACCCGGGATGATCGAGCAGGAATAGGTTCACCTTGACGCAGTCCCGCACCGACACGAAGTCGCGCCGCTGCTCGCCGTCGGCGTAGCCGTCGCTCCCGCCGAAAAGCCGCACCCGGCCGCCTGCCCGGTACTGGTTGAAGAAATGCCAGACGACCGAGGCCATGCGCCCCTTGTGGCTCTCGCGCTCGCCGTAGACGTTGAAATAGCGCAGTCCCGCGACCTGCGCCGTGCGCTCCTCGAAGCGCCGCCGCACGAGCTGGTCGAACAGGAACTTCGAGTAGCCGTAGACGTTGACCGGCGCTTCGCATTCGCGGGACTCCCGGAACCCGCGCCCGGCGCCGTAGAGCGCCGCCGACGAAGCGTAGATGAACCGCACCTCGTCCCTGATGCAGTGCTCGAGCAGGGCGCGCGAGTAGCCGTAGTTCACCCGCATCAGGTAGCGCCCGTCGCGCTCGGTCGTGTCCGAGCAGGCGCCCAGGTGCAGGAGCGCCTGCACCGCGCCGTCGAACTCGCCCTCCTCCAGGCGCTCGAGGAACTCGTCGCGGTCGAGGTAGTCCGCGATGTCGCAGTCGGCGAGGTTCGCGAACTTCGCGCCATCGGAGAGATCGTCCACGGCGAGGATCTCGTCCACGCCGCGCCGATTGAGCCCCTTGACGAGGTTCGAGCCGATGAAGCCGGCGGCGCCCGTCACCACGTAGTACATGTCGCTCCGGTCCGTGCCGAGGGTGAAGGATGAAGGATGAAGGGTGAATCGAGCCCCTGCCGCTCGCTCCTCCCCTCTTCCCCCCGGCGCGTTCCGCCCGCGATTCTCATCCCTCCCCCTTCGTTCTTCCGGCTCGCTCGTTCCCGAAGAGCTCCCCGGGAGTGACGATCGCGGTGCCGAACTTGCCGACCACGATGCCCGCGGCCCGGTTCGCGAGGCGCACGCCCTCGTCGAGCCGCGCGCCGGCCGCGAGCGCGACCGCCAGCGTGGCGATGACGGTGTCGCCGGCACCGCTCACGTCGGCGACCTCGCGCGCCTGCGTGCCGACGTGAAGCCGTCCGCCTTCCTCGAACAGCGTCATCCCCTCCTCGCCCCGGGTGAGAAGGAGCGCGCGCGCGGCGAGCCGGCGGCGCAGGCGCTGCGCCCGCTTCGTCAGCTCGCTCTCGCTCGTCCAGGCGCCGGCCACCTGCTCGAACTCCGCGCGATTCGGGGTGATGACCGTCACGCCGCGGTAGCGCGCGTAGTCCGTGCCCTTCGGATCGACCAGCACCGGCTTGCCGGCGGCGCGCGCCATGCCGATCATCCTGACGATGTGCGCGAGCCCGCCCTTGCCGTAATCGGACAGCACCACCGCATCCGCGTTCTCGAGCACCCTGCCGAAATCGCGCAGCTTGTTCGCGAGCACCTCGTGACCCGGGGCGGTGTCGAAGTCGACGCGCAGGAGCTGCTGGTTGCGCCCGCCGATGACGCGAAGCTTGACGGTCGTGCGTATGCCCCGGTCGCGATGCAGCCGCGCGCTCACGCGCAGCCGGCCAAGCAGGGCCTCGAGCGCGTCGCCCGCCTCGTCGGCGCCCACGACGGAGAGGAGGGTTACCCTCGCGCCGAGGGCCGCGGCGCTGCGCGCGACGTTGGCCGCCCCGCCGGGCCGCTCCTCCTCGCGGTCGATGCCGACGATCGGCACCGGTGCCTCGGGCGAAATGCGCTCCACGCGTCCGAACCAGTAGCGGTCGAGCATCACGTCGCCGACGACGAGAACGCGCGCGCGGCGCAGCGATGAAGCGTGAAGCGTGACGGATGCATCCCCTCCGGCGGCCCCCGCCCCCCGCGCGCCGCCCTTCGCCACTCGCCCCTCGCGTGTCATGATCGGCTCGATTCTAGCGCCGCGCCCGGTTCGCCGCCGCGGCGATCTCGTCGTTGATCGCCCCCAGCGCGGCGAGTGGATCGGCGGCGCGCGTGACGGGACGGCCGACGACGAGGTAGTCGGCGCCGTCCGCGACGGCCGCCGCGGGGCTCGCGACCCGGTTCTGGTCGTCGCGCGCCGCGGCGGCCGGACGGATGCCCGGGGTCACGAGCAGGAAGGACGCGCCGCAGGAGCGCCGCAGGAGCGCCGCTTCCCGCGGCGAGCACACGACGCCGTCGAGCCCGCACGCCTGCGCGAGACGCGCAAGGCGCAGGACCGCCTCCTCGGGCGTGCCCGCGATACCGACATCGGCGAGATCGCCCGCACCCATGCTGGTCAAGACGGTGACCGCGGTGAGCCGCGGCGCCCGCGGCAGCGCGGCGAGCGCCTCGCGCGCCGCGGCCATCATCGCCCGCCCGCCGAGCGCGTGAACGTTTATCATCCACGCCCCGAGCCGCGCGGCGCCCGCGCAGGCCGCGGCGACGGTGCGCGGTATGTCGTGGAACTTGAGATCGAGAAAGACGCCGAATCCCGCGCCCGCGAGCTTCTCCACCAGCGCGGGGCCCGCCGCGGTGTAGAGTTCCTTGCCGACCTTCACCCGGCACGATTTCGGGTCGAGCCGCCCGGCCAGCGCGAGCGCATCGGCCGCCGACGCGAAGTCCAGGGCCACGATGACGCGGGGATCGGCGGCAGCCATCACGAAGGGGGAGTCCGTGGTTCGTTCATCCCGGGAAGCGCAATCGGCCGCCGATAAACGCCGACAGACCGGTGCTCTGCGCTCGTCAATTCGCTCACCGTGGGGTGATGAGCGGGAACAGAATATATCGCCCTGATCCGCGACGCTCATCGGCGTTCATCGGCGGCTCAACTGCCGTTTCCGGGTTCAAGTGGAGCACCCGGCAATTCTACCGGCCGCCGCCCGCCGCATCAGGCCGGCAGCTTCGCTTCCTCGGTGCGGCGCGGCGAATAGGTTTCCCACTCCGCGCACGCGGGACAGTGCCAGTAGTACTGCCGGGCGCGGAAGCCGCAGTTCTCGCAGCGGTACATCGCGAGGCCCCGTATGTGCTGGTTGACGAGTTCCTTCACGAGCTCGAGGTCGCGGCGCCGCTCGGGCGGCGCCTCCAGGATCTGCGCTTCCAGGAGCTTGTCGAGCCCGAGGAGCGTCGGCGTGCGCCTGAGCTCGTCGCTCACGAGACGATACGCCGCCTCCGTGCCCTGCGTCTCGAGCATGCCCTGGAACACCACGTTCACGAGATCGAGCGACGGGTAGCGCGCGAGATAGCCCCGCAGGAGATTCACGCCCTCGGCGGCGCGGCCGAGGCTGCCGTAGGCGCCGAAGATGCGCCCGGCGACGAGCCCGAGGAACGCCGGGTTCTGGCTCTCGATGCGCTTCCAGGCCTCGATCGCCGCCTCGTGGCGGCCGCAGTGCGTCTCGACCTCGCCGAGCAGCACGTTCGCGCGCACGCACAACCGGTGGTGCGCGAGGGCCGACGCGAGATGCGGGCGCGCGGCCTCGGCGCGCGTGTGCATGATCTCGCCGCCCGCGAGCTCGCAGTAGAAGTTCGCGATCTCCTTCTGGTGCGAGCGCCCCGTCACCGCTTCGAGCTTCCCGGCGATGCCGATCGCCCGCACCCACTCCTTTTCCTGCTCGTAGATCTCGAGGAGGAGCTTCAGCGCGCTCTCGGCGTAGCTGGAGCCATCGAGCCTCAGCAACAGCTCCTCGGCGCGGTCGAGCAGCCCCGCCTTGAAGTAGTCCTGCGCGAGCTCGTAGAGCGCGTGCGTCCTCTCCCCGTGGGCGAGGTCCTCCCGCTCGACGAGATTCCGGTGCATGCGGATCGCCCGCTCGACTTCTCCGCGCCTGCGGAAAAGACTCCCGAGCGCGAAATGCAGCTCGATCGTCTGCGGATCGACCTTCACCACCTCGATGAAGGCCTCGATCGCCTTGTCGGGCTGCTCGTTCAGCAGGAAGTTGAGCCCGCGGAAGTACGAACTCGGCAGCGCGCGCGACTCCGACACGAGCTGCTTGATGTCGATGCGCGCGGCGAACCAGCCGAGCGCGAAGAACAGCGGCAGCGCGAGCAGCCACCAGAATTCGATTTCCATCCCGGGGGCTTACCGCCGGACATCCGCCCCGGGCGCGCGGGGGCGGCGGTACGCGGCGCCGGGCGGGCTCATGAAGCGGCGCGATCGGAGGCGGCGAGCCCGCGCCCGCCGCCGGGCGGCGGCGCCGGGTCCCCGCGGGCGGCGGCGCCCTCGCGCGCGCCGCTCTTCAGGCGGGCGATCTCCCGCCGCTGACGGTAGAGCTGCCCCACGCACGAGAGCACGCCGAACGCGGCGCCGGCGCAGAACGCGACGAGCAGCACGAAGATGAGCGGCGCCTGCCATTGCGCGCCCAGAAAATATCGCAGCGTGACCGGATCGCCGTTTTTCACGGCGAACGAGAGCACCGCGACGAACACGGCGAACTTGACGAAGCGCATCACGTATCTCATGCGGCACCCAAAAAAAACGGCATGATCTTTCGATTATGCCGCCGCCCGTGCGCCCCCGACGGGGCACCACCGCTACTTCTTGATGTCGACACGCTCGCGCAGCTCCTTGCCCGCCTTGAAGTGCGGCACGTACTTCGCCGGCACCTGGACCTTCTCGCCGGACTTCGGGTTGCGCCCGGTGCGCGGCGGGCGGTAGTTCAGGCCGAAGCTGCCGAAGCCCCTGATCTCGATGCGCTGGCCCTGGGCGAGGCTCTTCGACATCGCGTCGAGCACCATCTTCACGGCGAGTTCCGCGTCCTTCGCCACCAGCTGCGAATAGCGCGCGGCGAGCTTCGCGATCAACTCGGACTTGGTCATGCGCCTCCCCCGCCTATTGCTGGCTGTTCGCGACGTCCAGTTTCGCCTTGAGCAGCGCGCCGAGGTTGGTCGTGCCGGTGCTCGCCTGCTTGTCTTCCGCCAGCTTCTTCATCGCCTCGGTGTCCTCCGCCAGGTCGCGCGCCTTGACCGAGAGGTTGATGGTGCGGTTCTTGCGGTCGACGTTGATCACCATCGCGGTGACGCTGTCGCCCTCCTTCAGGCGAGTGCGGATGTCCTCCACGCGCTCGCGGGAGAGCTCGGACGCGCGGAGGTAGCCCTCGACCTCGCCCTCGAGCTGGATCACGGCGCCGCGCGCGTCGAGCGATTTCACGGTGCCGGTCACGATCGAGTTCTTCTCGTGCGCCTGCACGAAGCTCGAGAAGGGATCCCCCTCGACCTGCTTGACGCCGAGCGAGATACGCTCGCGCTCGACGTCGATCGAGAGCACCATCGCCTCGACCTCCTGGCCCTTCTTGTAGTCGCGCACGGCCTCCTCGCCGGGGCGCGCCCACGAGAGGTCGGAGAGGTGCACCAGCCCGTCGATGCCGCCCGAGAGCCCGATGAAGATGCCGAAGTCGGTGATCGACTTGATCTGCCCCTTCACGCGGTCGCCCTTCTTCTGGTTCATCGCGAACTCTTCCCACGGATTCGGCATGCACTGCTTCATGCCGAGGGAGATGCGGCGGCGGTCCTCGTCGATCTCGAGCACCATCACTTCGACCTCGTCGCCGAGCTGCGCGACCTTGGAGGGATGCACGTTCTTGTTGGTCCAGTCCATCTCCGAGACGTGCACCAGCCCCTCGATGCCGGCCTCGATCTCGACGAACGCGCCGTAGTCGGTGAGGTTCGACACCTTGCCGAAGAGCCGGGTGCCCGGGGGATAGCGGCGCGAGAGTCCCACCCACGGATCCTCGCCGAGCTGCTTCATCCCGAGCGAGACGCGGTTCTTCTCCTGGTCGAATTTCAGCACCTTGGCCTCGACCTCGTCGCCGACGGTGAGGATCTCGGAGGGATGCTTCACGCGGCGCCACGCGAGGTCGGTGATGTGGAGCAGGCCGTCGATGCCGCCGAGATCCACGAACGCGCCGTAGTCGGTGATGTTCTTCACGATGCCCTTCACGACCAGGCCCTCGCGCAGTGTCGCGAGGAGCGCCTCGCGCTCGGCGCCCTGGCTCGCCTCGAGCACCGCGCGGCGCGACACGACCACGTTGTTCCGCTTGCGGTCGAGCTTGATGACCTTGAACTCCATCTGCTTGTTCTCGTAGGGCGCGGTGTCCTTGACCGGCCGGATATCGACGAGCGAGCCGGGCAGGAACGCGCGGATGCCGTTCACCGTGACGGTCAATCCGCCCTTCACCTTGCCGTTGATCACGCCGGAGACGACGTTGCCCTTCTCGAGCGCTTCCTCCAGATCGAGCCAGGCCGCGAGCCGCTTCGCCTTCTCGCGCGAGAGCCGCGTCTCGCCGTGGCCGTCCTCGAGGGACTCGATCGCCACCTTGACGAAATCGCCGGGCCTGGCCTCGATCTCGCCGCGGTCGTTGCGGAACTCCTCGATCGAGATGTAGCTCTCGGACTTCAGCCCGGCGTTCACGACGACGTAGTTGTCGTCGGCGCGGACCACCTCGGCGGTGATCACTTCGCCCACCCGCATCTCCTTGCGGGCGAGACTCTCCTCGAACAGGGCTGCGAAACTCTCGGCGGGGGGGATGGACTTGGCGGCGGGGGACGGGGCTGCGGCTGCGGGAGTTTTCATCGGTTCGGTTGTCGGTTCTGCGGGTCGACCCGCCGTCGCCGGCAGGGCTGGTTCATCAAGCCGTGAGACCGGGTGGCCCTCACGGCGCCTGTCGTGCCTGCTCGTACTGCGCGAGCACCTGCGCCACCGCCTCCGCCACCGTCAACCGCGTGGTGTCGAGGAGCGCCGCGTCCGCACACCTTTTCAGGGGAGAAACGGCGCGCTCGCGGTCTCGCTTGTCGCGCGCCTCGATATCCCGCAAAAGGGCAGTGATGGTAGCACGCATTCCTTTGTCCATCAACTGTTTATGGCGCCTTGCCGCCCGCTCCCCGGGGCTTGCCGTGAGGAAGACCTTGAGCAGCGCGTCCGGGAACACGACCGAGCCCATGTCGCGCCCGTCGGCGACGAGCCCCGGCGGCTCGCGGTAGGCACGCTGGCGGGCGAGCAGCGCCGCCCGCACCGCTCGCAGGGCGGCCACGCGCGAGGCCGCGGCACCGACCGCCTCGGATTGCAGTTCGTCGGTCACGTCGCGGCCCGCGAGCAGCACGCGCCCGCCGCGGAAGACCGCCTGAAGCCCGCGCGCCGGGGCGGCGACGGCGTTCTCGTCGTCGAGGTCCGCGCCCGCGCGCAGGGCGGCGAGCGCGACCAGCCGGTAGAGCGCGCCGCTGTCGAGGTAGTGAAACCCGAGCGCCGCGGCGACGGCTTGTGCCACCGGGCCCTTGCCCTAGGCGGAGTGCCCGTCGATCGCGATGACGGGAGGGGGCGAGCCGCTCACCGGGCGATCGCCGCGAAGGCGTCGAAGAACCCCGGGAACGTCTTCGCCACGCACGCGGGGTCCTCGATCAGCACCGGAACACCGCCCGCCGCGACGAGCGCGAACGACATCGCCATCCGGTGATCGTCGTAGGTCGCGATGGAGGCGCGCGGTGTCAGGGGCGCGCCGCGCGGGGGCGTGACGCGCAGATGATCGGGCCCCTCGTCCACGGCCGCCCCGAGCTTGCGCAACTCCGCCGCCATCGCCGCGATGCGATCGGTTTCCTTCACCCGCCAGCTGCCGATGTTGCGTAGCGTGCTCGTGCCCTCGGCAAAGAGCGCCAGCACGGCCGCCGTCATGGCGGCGTCCGGGATGTGGTTGAAGTCCGCGTCGATCGCGGCAAGGCGCCCCCGGGCCACGGCCGCGCTCCCCGCGCGCGCCTCGATCCAGTTCTCCCCCATCGTGATCTCCGCGCCCATGCGCTCCAGGATCTCCGTGAAGCGCACATCACCCTGGATGCTCGCGCGGCCCACGCCCTCCACCCGCACCGGGGCGCCGCCCGCGAGCCCGCCCACCGCCCCGGCGGCGAGAAAGTAGGACGCGCTGGAGGCGTCGCCTTCCACGAAAATCTCGCCCGGGCTCGCATAGGCGGCCCCGGCCGGGATGGTAAACGCCGCCGGGCCCGCGCGCTCGATCTCGACGCCGAATCGGCGCACCGTGTTGAGCGTGATCTCCACGTACGGGCGCGACACGAGTTCGCCCTCCACCCGAACGGTGGTGCGTGCCCCGGTGAGCGGCAGCGCGATCAGGAGCCCGGTCAGGAACTGGCTCGACACCGCCCCGCGCACCGTCGCGCCGGCACCGGCCCGGATCGCGCCCGGCCGGATCGCGAGCGGCGGATAGCCCTCGGCTCCCAGGTAATCGATCGCCGCCCCGATCCCCCGCAGCGCGTCCACGAGGTCGCGGATCGGGCGCTCGTGCATGCGCGGCACGCCGGACAGGCGATAGTCGCCGCCGCAGAGCGCCAGCACGGCGGTGAGCGGACGAAACGCGGTGCCCGCGTTGCCGAGGAAGAGCTCCGCCCGCTTCACCGGAAAGGCGCCGCCCGCGCCGCGCACGAGGACCCCCGGCCCCTCGCGCGCGCCGCATTCGACGCCCAAGCGGGCGAGCGCATCCAGCATGACCTCGGTGTCCTCCGCGCGCAGCAGATCGCGCACCCGGGTCTCGCCGCGCGCGAGGGCCGCGAGGAGCAGGATGCGGTTGGAAATGCTCTTCGAGCCCGGCAGCCGCACCGTGCCGCCGACCCTGCGAACGGGGGCGAGCTCGAGGGGGTCCATGCCGGCTGCCGGGACGAGCGGCCGCGAGCGCTACCCGCGCCGGTCGGCGGGCACGAGCCAGCGCTCGCGCGCCGCGCGCGCGCGCTCGAAGAGGCGCCTGAGAGCCGCCGCCTCGCCGCGCGCGATCAGCGCGCGCGTGCGCTCGAGCTCCGCCTGGTAGCGCGCGAGGCAGGCGAGCACGAGGTCGCGGTTCGCCATGCAGATGTCGGCCCACATCTCGGGGGAACTGCCCGCGATCCTCACGGTATCGCGCAGCCCCCCCGCGGAGAAGCCGAAAAGTCCCGGGGCATCGCGCCGGCGCGCGAGCGAGTTCACCAGCGCGTAGGCGACGACGTGCGGCAGGTGGCTCACGGCGGCGAAAATCGCGTCGTGCTCGCGCGCGGCGAGCGTCAGCACGCGCGCACCGCACGCCTGCCACGCGGCCCGCGCGAGGCGCACGGCCGCGGGCGCGTTCTCCGGCAGCGGCGCCAGCACGACGTTGCGGCCGCGATAGAGCCCGGGCCACGCCGCGGCGGCCCCGCTCCTTTCCGTGCCGGCGACGGGGTGCGCGGGGACGAAGCGCGCCAGGCTGCGGCGCAGGTAGCGGCGCGCGTAGGCGATGACATCGCGCTTGGTGCTCCCGGCGTCGGTCACGACGGTTTCCGGGGCGAGATGCGGCGCGATGCGACGCATGACGGCGGGCATCTGGCCCACCGGCATCGCGAGCAGCACGAGGTCGGCCCGGGCGACGGCGAGCGCCGGGTCCGCCGCCGCCTCGTCGATGATGCCGAGATCGAGCGCCGCGGCGAGGTTGGCGCGGGTGCGGCCGACTCCCACGACGAGCCCGACCGCCCGCTCCCGCTTCAACGCGAGCGCGAACGAGCCCCCGATCAGCCCGACGCCGATCACGACCAGCTTCTCGATGCGCAACCGTTTTGCCATGTTCCGGAATTGGCCGCAGAGACGCGGGGCCCGCGGAGCGTTTCATGATACAGGGCCGCCCCCTGCAACCCGCCGCCACTCGGATGTCCTGAATTTCTCCGCGCCCTCCGCGCCTCCGCGGCCAATGTATCCGGTCAGCCGGCAAGCGCCCGTTCGAGCGACGCGAGGAAGCGAGCGTTCTCCGATTCCAGTCCCACGGTCACGCGCAGGTGCTGCGGCAGGCCGTAGGAGGCGATCGGGCGGACGATGACGCCGAGCTCGAGCAGCCGCCGGTAGACCCGCTGCGCGTCGCCCGCCCTGAAGGTGACGAAATTGCCGGAGGACGGGATGAACTCCACGCCGAGGCGCCCGAACCCGGCGACGAGCTGGCGCATGCCCGCGCGATTGAGCTCGAAGCTCGCTCGCACGAACTCCGAGTCATCGAGAGCCGCCGCGGC
This sequence comes from Burkholderiales bacterium, assembly GCA_020854035.1. Classification (GTDB taxonomy): domain Bacteria; phylum Pseudomonadota; class Gammaproteobacteria; order Burkholderiales; family SG8-41; genus SG8-41. The sequence continues at coordinate 39,620 of JADZGE010000091.1, forward strand.
CGCGGCGAGCGAGATGCTGTTCACGTTGAACGGCTGGCGCACGCGGTTCATGAGATCGGCCACCGCGGGCGCCGCGAGCGCGTAGCCCACGCGCAGTCCCGCGAGCCCGTATACCTTCGAGAACGTGCGCGTCACCACGAGGTTGGGAAAGCGCGCGAGCCACTCCATGCTCCCGGAAGCGCGCTCCGGCGGCAGGTACTCGTCGTAGGCCTCGTCCAGCACCGCGAGCACCCCGGGCGGGAGCGCGGCGAGGAAGCCCTGCAACTCGCCCCCGGCGACCCAGGTGCCCGTGGGATTGTTCGGATTGGCGAGGAAGAGGACGCGGGTCTTCGCGGTGACCGCCGCCCGCATCGCGGCGAGATCGTGACCGTAGGCGCGCGCCGGGACTTCGACCCCGCGCGCGCCGATCGCCTGCGTGACCAGCGGGTAGACCGCGAAGGCGTGCTGCGAGTAGACCGCCTCGTCGGAGGGCGTGAGGAAAGCGCGCGCCGCGAGCTCCAGCACGTCGTTCGAGCCGTTGCCGAGCACGATCCCCGCGGGCTCGACGCCGAAGCGCCGCGCGATCGCCTGCTTCAGCTCGAAACCGTTGCCGTCCGGGTAGCGGGCGAGATCCGCGCTCGCCCGCTCGATCGCGCGCCGCGCGAGCGGGGAGACCCCGCGCGGGTTCTCGTTGGACGCGAGCTTGACGATGCCCGACTCCTCGAGCCCCAGTTCGCGCGCGAGCTCGGCGATGGGTTTGCCGGGCTGGTACGGCGCGATCGCGCGCACGTGCGCGGGAGCGAGGTCGCAGATGTCCATGGGGCGGTGACCGGCGAGTCGCCGATTGCTCAGATCGCGGCCGCCGGGTAGGAGCCCAGCACCTTGAGGAAGCTCGCCTTGCGCTCGAGCGCGGCGAGCGCCCGCGCGAGATTCGCGTCCTGCCGGTGGCCCTCGACGTCGACGTAGAAGACGTATTCCCACAGCCCGGTGCGCGAGGGACGCGATTCGAGCCGCGTCATGCTCACGCGGTTCGCGGCGAGCGGCGCAAGCAGCGCGTGCACCGCTCCCGGAACGTTGCGCGTGGAGAGCACGAGCGAGGTCTTGTCGCGACCGGAGGGCGCGGCGTCATGCGCGGCGAGGACGAGAAAGCGCGTGGTGTTGCGCGGCTCGTCCTCGAGATCGCGCGCGATCAAGCGCAGCCGGTAGATCGACGCCGCGCTGCGCGGGCCGATCGCCGCGGCGCCGCGCTCGCGCGCGGCAAGACGCGCCGCCTCGGCGTTGCTCACCACCGCTATGCGTTCGGCGTTGGGCAGGCGCCGGGCGAGCCACTGCTGGCATTGCGCGAGGCTCTGCGTGTGCGAGTAGACGCGCAGTATCGAGGCGAGCCGCGGCTGCCGGCCCATCAGGCACTGCCGGATCGGCAGCATCACCTCGCCGCAGGCCTGCGCGGTGGTGGCGAGAAGCAGGTCGAGCGTGCGCCCGATCGCGCCCTCCGTGGAGTTCTCCACCGGCACGACGCCGTAGCCCGCAACCCCGGTCTCCACGCGCCGGAACACTTCGTCGATGGAGGCGCACGGGACGCTCGCGGCGCGCCCGCCGAAGTGCTTGACCGCGGCCTCCTCGCTGAAGGTGCCCCGCGGCCCGAGGTAGGCGACCGAGAGCGCGTCCTCGAGCGCCCGGCACGCGGACATGATCTCCGTGAAAAGGCGCGCGAGCGCCGCGTCCGGGAGGGGACCGGGATTGCGCGCGAGCACCCCGCGCAGCACCTGCGCCTCGCGCTCGGGGCGGTAGGCGGCCCCGTCCCGCTTGAGCGCGCCGATCCGGCGCGCGAGGCGCGCCCGCGCCGACAGGAGCGCCACCAGGCGCCGGTCGAGCGCGTCGATGCCTGCGCGCAGTCGGCGGATGCTCACCGCGCCAGTGGCAGGTAACGCACGGCGAGCACGCCCTCGATGGCGGCGATGCGCTCGCAGGTGCCGGAGGGCACGGCGCTGTCCACGTCGACCAGGGTGTAGGCCATGTCGCCCTTGGATTTGTTGAGCATGTTGTGGATGTTCAGCCCGGCCCGCGCCAACGCGGTGGAGATCTGGCCCACCATGTTGGGCACGTTGGCGTTGGCGATCGCCATGCGCCAGGGCGATTCGCGCGCCATCGTCACGTCCGGGAAGTTGACGGCATTGACGATATTACCGTTCTCCAGGAATTCGCGCACCTCGTCGACCACCATCACCGCGCAGTTCTCCTCCGCCTCGCGCGTCGAGGCGCCGAGGTGCGGCAGCGCCACGACCTGCGCGTTGCCCTGCAGCTTGCGCGCGGGGAAGTCGCACACGTACCAGCGCAGGCGCCTCGCCGAAAGCGCGTCGACGAGCGCGTCGTCGTCCACGATGCCTTCGCGCGAAAAATTGAGCAGTATCGCCCCGTGCCTCATGAGCGCGATCCGTCCCGCGTCGATCATGCCGCGCGTGCCCTCGACGAGCGGCACGTGCAGCGACACGAAGTCCGAGGCCTTCAGCACCTCTTCGACGCTCGCCGCCTTGCGCACCTGCGAGGGCAGGCTCCAGGCGGCGTCGACGGTGATGTGCGGGTCGTGGCCCAGCACGTGCATGCCGAGCCTGATCGCCGCGTCGGCGACGAGGCTGCCGACCTTGCCGAGCCCGATCAGCCCGAGCGTGTGCCGCGGCAGTTCGAACCCGGAGAACTGCTTCTTGCCCTCCTCGACCAGGCGGTGGAGCGTCCCGTCGTCGCCCGCGAGGCTCGCCGTGAAGCGCAGCGCGGGCGCGATGTTGCGCGCCGCGATGAGCAGCCCCGCGAGCACGAGCTCCTTCACCGCGTTCGCGTTCGCGCCGGGCGCGTTGAACACCGGCATGCCGCGCCTGCTCATGCGCTCGACCGGGATGTTGTTGACGCCCGCCCCGGCGCGGCCGATCGCCTTCACGCTCGCGCCGATCTCCATCGCGTGCATGTCGTGACTGCGCACGAGGATCGCGTCGGGCTCGACGACGTTGCCGCCGCACGAATAGCGCCCCGCGGGCAACCGCTTCAACCCGGCCGCCGAGATCGAGTTCAACGTGAGTATCCTGAAGCGCTCTCCGGTGTCGTTCGTCATCGATCTCGCGCCGGCGGGTCGCCCCGTCAGCCGTACCTCCGCTCGAAATCCCGCATGAACCCGACGAGCGCCTTCACGCCCGCCACCGGCATCGCGTTGTAGATCGAGGCGCGCATGCCCCCTGCCGACCGGTGCCCCTTCAGCTCCGCGAGCCCGTGGCCGCCCGCCTCCTTCAGGAACGCCTCGTCGAGCCTGCCGTTCCTCAACGTGAACGGGATGTTCATCCGCGAGCGGTCCGCGCGCGCGACCGGCGAGTGGTAGAACTCGGTCTCGTCGAGGTAATCGTAGACAAGCTTCGCCTTGGCGATGTTCACCTCCTCCATTTTCGCGAGCCCGCCGAGCTTCTTCAGCCACTGGAAGACGAGCCCGGCGAGGTAGATCGCGTAGCCCGGGGGCGTGTTGTGCATCGAGTCGGCCTCGGCCTGCACCCGGTAGTCGAAGATCGCGGGCGTAAGGGGCGAGGCCCGGCCGATGAGGTCCTCGCGCACGATCACGATCGCCACGCCGGCGGGGCCGATGTTCTTCTGCGCTCCGGCGTAGACGAGGCCGAAACGCGAGACATCGAGCGGGCGCGACAGGATGTGCGAGGAGGCGTCCGCCACCAGCGGAATCGCGCCGGTGTCGGGAATCCAGTGGAACTCCACCCCGCCGATGGTCTCGTTGGACGTGTAATGCACGTACGCCGCCCCGGGATCGATGCTCCATCGCTCCTGCGCGGGGGCGTAGGTGAAGTTCGCGTCCGCCGAGCTCGCGGCGATGTCGACCTTGCAGTAGCGCTTCGCCTCGGCGATGGCGCGGCCGGACCAGTGGCCGGAGTTCACGTAGGCCGCCACCGTGCGCCCGCGCAGGAGATTCATCGGCACCATCGCGAACTGGGCCGCCGCGCCGCCGTGCAGGAACAGCACCTTGTAGTTCTTCGGGACCGCGAGGAGCTCGCGCAGGTCGGCCTCCGCCCGCGCGTGGATGCCGATGAAGGCCTTGCCGCGGTGGCTCATCTCCATGACCGACATGCCGGTGCCGTGCCAGTCGAGCATCTCCGCCGCGGCCTGCTCCAGCACCGGCTCCGGGAGCGTCGCCGGACCGGCGCCGAAATTGAATACTCTCGCCATGCCTTTCCCTTCCCGCGAGCGCGGGCGCCCCGCCTACGACGGGGCCCCGTCCGCCGCGTTCGCGCCGTTCGCGCCGTTGCCCCCGCCCTCGCCGTCGGCCTCCTCGGGCTCGACGATCTTCTCCAGGCCGGCGAGCCGCTCGCCTTCGCCGGTGGCGATCAACGTCACTCCCTGCGTCGCGCGGCCCATCTGCCGGATTTCCCTCACCCGCGTGCGGATCAGCACCCCGCCGGTGGTGATCAGCATGATCCCGTCGTCCTCGGTGACGAGCTGCGCGGCGACCGTCTTGCCGTTTCTCTCGCTCGTCTCGATCGCGATGATGCCCTGCCCGCCGCGCCCGTGGCGCGTGTACTCCTCGATCGGCGTGCGCTTGCCGTAGCCGTTCTCGGTCGCGGTCAGCACGTCGCAGCGTTCTTCCCCGGCGACGAGCAGCGAGATCACGCGCTGCCCCGGCGCGAGCTTCATGCCCCGCACGCCGGCGGCGGTGCGGCCCATCGGGCGCACCTCGTCCTCGGGGAAGCGTATCGCCTTGCCGGCGTCCGAGAACAGCATGACGTCCTTGCGGCCGTCGGTCAGCGCGACCCCGATGAGGTAATCCGCGTCCTCGAGCGTGACGGCGATGATCCCCTTCGCCATCGGCCGCGAAAAGGCCGAAAGCGCCGTCTTCTTGACGGTCCCGAACTGCGTCGCCATGAACACGAAGTGCTCGTCGTCGAACTCGGACACCGGCAGCACCGCCGTGATCTTCTCGTGCTCCATCAGCGGCACGAGGTTCACGATCGGCTTGCCGCGCGAGGCGCGGCTGCCCTGCGGCACCTCGTAGACCTTCAACCAGTAGACGCGGCCGCGGTTCGAGAAGCAGAGGATGGCGTCGTGCGTGTTGGCGATGAAGAGCTTCTCGACGAAATCGTCGTCCTTGGTGGTGGTCGCCTGCCTGCCGCGGCCGCCGCGCTTCTGCGCCCGGTAATCGGCCACCGGCTGCGACTTCATGTAGCCCCCGTGGGAGAGCGTGACGACCACGTCCTCGGGCGCGATGAGATCCTTGGTGGAGAGCTCCTGCGTCTGCGTCACGATCTCGGTCTTGCGCGCATCGCCGTACTGCTCGCGCACCCGCGCGAGCTCGCTCGAGATGATCGCCGTCACCCGCGCGGGCTTCGCCAGGACGTCGACGAGATCGGCGATCGTGTCCATCGTCTCGCGGTACTCGGCGACGATCTTGTCCTGCTCGAGCGCGGTCAGCCGCTGCAGGCGCATGTCGAGGATCTGCTGCGCCTGCGCCTCCGAGAGCCGGTAGCCGTTCTTGTGCGGTCCGGACTGCGCGCCGGGCCCCTCGGGGCGCGTGGCGGCGCCGGCGCCCCGCGCGAGCAACTCCTCCACGAGGCGCGAACGCCAGTAGCGCGCCATCAGCGCCGCCTTGGCCTCCGCCGGGGTCTGCGCGGCCTTGACGAGGGCGATCACGTCATCCACGCTCGAGAGCGCGACCGCGAGACCCTCCAGGATGTGCCCGCGCTCGCGCGCCTTGCGCAGCTCGAACACCGTGCGGCGCGTCACCACCTCGCGGCGATGGCGCAGGAACGCTTCCAGCAGCTGCTTGAGGTTGAGAAGGCGCGGCTGGCCGTCCACCAGCGCGACCACGTTCATGCCGAAGGTCTCCTCCATCTGCGTTTCCTTCCACAGATTGTTGAGGATGACTTCGGGATTCTCGCCGCGCTTCAACTCGATCACGGCGCGCATGCCGGTCTTGTCGGACTCGTCGCGGATGTCGGAGATGCCCTCGATCCGCTTCTCGCGCACCATCTCGCCGATCCTCGAGAGGAGATTCGCCTTGTTGACCTGGTAGGGCAGCTCGTCGATCACGATCGACACCCGCCCGCTCTTCTTTTCCTCCTCGAAATGGGTGCGCGCGCGCATCACCACGCGCCCGCGGCCCGTGCGGTAGCCCTCCCGCACGCCTTCCACGCCGTAGACGATCCCGCGCGTGGGGAAATCCGGCGCCGGAACGACCGCGATCAACTCGTCGATGGGGGTCTCGGGGCTCGCGAGCAGGAGCTGGCAGGCCTCGACGACCTCGCCGAGGTTGTGCGGGGGGATGTTGGTGGCCATGCCCACCGCGATTCCCGAGGAGCCGTTCACGAGGAGGTTCGGGATGCGCGTGGGAAGCGTGACCGGCTCCCGCTCCTTGCCGTCGTAGTTCGGCACGAAATCGACGGTCTCCATGTCGATGTCGGCGAGGAGCTCCGAGGCGATTCTCTCGAGCCGGCACTCGGTGTAGCGGTAGGCCGCCGGGGAGTCGCCGTCGACCGAGCCGAAGTTGCCCTGGCCGTCGATCAGGCGATAGCGCATGGAGAAATCCTGCGCCATGCGCACGAGCGCCTCGTAGGTCGCGGCGTCACCGTGGGGGTGGTACTTGCCGAGGACGTCTCCCACCACGCGCGCGCATTTCACGTAGGGGCGGTTCCAGACGTTGTTCGCCTCGTGCATGGCGAAGAGGATGCGCCGGTGCACCGGCTTCAACCCGTCGCGAACGTCCGGCAGGGCCCGCCCCACGATGACACTCATCGCGTAGTCGAGGTAGGAGCGGCGCATCTCCTCCTCGAGGCTGACCGGCAGCATCTCCCGGGCGATCTGATCCATGATTTCTGGGGCGGCGAACGCGCGGGAACGCGCGTCAAAAAGGTGAAATTTTAGCACGCGCGTTCGTCGAGACCGGCGCGGCTGGACGCGGGATTCCCGTGGAGACTCAAGCGGCCGCCGGCGCCGCCGCGTTCATGCCCCGGGGCTCGTTGCGCTGTTCTACCCGCCCGCGCCCGGGTCGCGGAACGGGGCACGGACCGAGCCCGGACGGTAGCTTGCCAGGGTGGCCCCACAACGCTTATGTTCGCCTGCCGGCGGCGGCATGCCGGATCATCGGGTCCAGTTCGTGAAAGGGGTCGAGCCAGCCGAATCGTTTCTTTTTGGCAACACCCCGCATGTCCCTGTCCTGCTTTATGTGTTAGAGTTCAATGGCTATTTGCCTTTTTTCCCGGGGTTGTGTTATTAAGACATTTAGGGAGTTATTGGAACCTCGGTGTTCCGGGTGGTCCCTATTCATCGGATAACAAGGAGGATCAAAAATCATGACTTCAGCAATCCGGACAGCGCTCATTGGAATGGCCGCCGCAGGCGTCCTCCTGCCAGTGTCGGCGTCTGCCCAGTTCAAGAATCAGGGGTACCTGACGGACACCCAGGGCAACATCGTCCGGGCGCTAGGGGCCAACGTCTGCGTGCGCACCAGTGACTGGACACCGGCGCGTGCCGTCGCGCAGTGCGACCCGGATCTGGTGAAGAAGCCGGCGCCGAAGCCGAAGGCGGCGCCGAAGCCCGCTGCCAAGCCGAAGGCCAAGCCCAAGCCACCGGCGAAGAAGCCGAAGCCGCAGTACCTCAACATCGAGCAGAAGATCGAGTTGCAGGGCATGCCGTTCGGCAAGGCCGAAATGACCGCCGACAACAAGGCCGAGCTCGACAAGTTCCTGGCCGGATTGAGGAAGGCGACCAAGGCACGTGGCGTGGTGGAGTTCGGAGCCGTGATCGTGACCGGTCATACCGACCGGATCGGGAGCATGGGCTACAACATGAAGCTCTCCGAGCGCCGCGCGGTGGTGGTGAAGGACTACCTCGTCTCCCAAAGGGTCGATCAGAAGCTGATCTTCTGGGAAGGCAAGGGCCCGAAGCAGCCGATCCCGGTGACCAAGTTCTGCGACAACAAGATGAAGCGCAAGCAGCTCATCGAATGTCTGGCGCCGAACCGCCGGGTGACGGTCGAAGTCGTGGGCCGCGCGCTGAAGCCCGCCGCCAAGCCGAAGCCGAAGGCGGAAGCCAAGCCCAAGGCGAAGCCGAAGCCGAAGCGCTGATCTGAACGAGCGTTGACCTGAAAGCCCTGCTTCGGCAGGGCTTTTTTTTTCAGCCGAGCGCTCCCTTTCTCGATCGCTCGGCTCCAGGAGAAGGCACTGAATACCCCCGATTCCTTTATCGTCGAGGCTCAATGGGTGGTCCCGGTAGAGCCGGCGGGACTCGTCCTTGCCGAGCACGCCGTGGTGGTGGAGAACGGCGCGATCCGGGAAATCCTGCCCGCCCGGCGGGCCCGGGAGCGCTATCCCTCGGCGCGCACCGTCTCGCTCCCGGGGCAGGTATTGATTCCCGGCCTCGTCAACCTGCACACCCATGCGGCGATGACCCTCATGCGGGGGCTCGCCGACGACCGGGCCCTCATGGACTGGCTGCGTAACCACATCTGGCCGGTGGAGCTGAAGCTCGCCTCGCCCGAGTTCGTGGAGGACGGCACGCTCCTCGCCTGCGCCGAGATGCTGCGCGGCGGCATCACCTGCTTCAACGACATGTATTTCTTTCCCGAAGCGGCGGCGCGAGCGGTACTGCACTCCGGCATGCGCGCGGCGCTCGGCATGATCGTGGTCGAGTTTCCCTCGCCCTACGCCACCGATGCGCCGGACTACCTCTCCAAGGGACTGGCCGCCCGCGACGCGCTCAAGGATGAACCGCGGCTTTCCTTCTGCCTCGCGCCGCACGCGCCGTTCACCGTCAGCGACGCGAGCCTCTCCCGGGTGGCGATGTACGCCGGTGAACTCGACGTGCCGGTGCACGTCCACGTGCACGAGACCGGCGGCGAAATCCGCGACGCGATCGCGGCGCACGGCGGGCGTCCGCTCGCCCGGCTCGATGGACTGGGACTGCTCGGTCCCAACCTCATCGCGGTGCATGCCGTTCACCTGACGGAGGATGAAATCGGGCGCCTCGCCGCGCAGGGTTGCCACGTGGCGCACTGCCCGTCCTCCAACCTCAAGCTCGCAAGCGGCATCGCGCCGGTAGCGCGGCTCGCGGCGGCCGGGGTCAACGTGGGCCTGGGAACGGATGGCGCGGCGAGCAACAACCGCCTGGACCTGTTCACCGAGATGCGGCTGGCGGCCCTTCTCGCCAAGGGTGCCGGCGGCGACGCCACCGTGCTGCCTGCCCATGCGGTGCTGGCCATGGCGACCCTGAATGGCGCCCGCGCACTCGGTCTCGAACGCCGGATCGGGTCGCTCGTCCCGGGAAAGCGTGCGGACATGGTGGCGGTCGACCTGTCGTCGCTCGAGCTCGCGCCCTGTTACGATCCGGTTTCACACCTCGTCTATGCGGCGGGGCGGGAGCATGTGAGCCACGTCTGGGTCGACGGGGAATTGCTGGTGGAAGGCGGCCGCCTCACGCGCATCGAGCCAGCCGAACTCGCCTGGAAGGCCGCTCACTGGAAAGACAGGATCGAGCACTAGCAGCCGTTGGGACCCGGGTGTTCGACCGGCAGCTACGTGAGGGAACCAACCGCAATCTCGAAGCACACCGGACCCACAACCCATAGCCCACAGCTCATAGCTCACAGCCCGTAGCCCATAGCCTCCAATGCACAACGCCGACCCCCGCGAACTCGAGAAATTCGGCGAACTCGCCCATCGCTGGTGGGACCCCGAGGGCGAGTTCCGGCCGCTCCACGAGATCAACCCGCTGCGCCTCGACTGGATCGATCGCATCGCGCGCCTCGCGGGCAGGCGGGTAGTGGACGTCGGCTGCGGCGGCGGCGTGCTCGCCGAGGCGATGGCGGCCCGCGGGGCGACCGTCACCGGCATCGATCTTTCCGAGAGGCCGCTCGCCGTTGCCCGGCTGCATCTCCTCGAGTCGGGCCTGTCCGTCGATTACCGCCTGGTATCCGCCGAGTCGCTGGCGCTGGAAGCGCCGGGCTGCTACGACGTCGTCACTTGCATGGAAATGCTCGAGCACGTGCCGGACCCCGCGGCAACCGTGCGGGCGTGCGCCGCGCTGGCGCGCCCCGGGGGCCATGTCTTCTTCGCAACACTCAATCGCAACCTGAAGTCGTACGTCTTCGCGGTGATCGGCGCCGAGTACGTGCTCGGGCTGCTGCCGCGCGGAACCCACGATTACGCCCGGTTCATCAGGCCCTCGGAACTCTCGGCCATGTGCCGGGCAGCCGGACTCGAACCCGGAAACCTGACCGGGATGACCTACCACCCCCTCACGCGCGTCCACTCGCTCGGCCGGGACACGGACGTAAACTACATGCTGCACGCCACCCGGCGGTGACGACCCCGCCCCGCGGCGTTCTTCACCCCGCGTTCATGCCAGCGGCAATCTTCTTCGACCTCGACGGCACCTTTGCCGACACGGCCCCGGACCTTGCCCGGGCGATGAACCGCATGCGCGAGTCGCGCGGACTTGTGGCGCTGCCGCTTGCGGTCACGCGGCCGGTTACGTCCCTCGGCGCGCGGGGTCTCCTCGGCAGGGGGTTCGGCATCACTCCCGACCACCCGGACTACCGTGCGCTGCGCGAAGAGTTCCTCGGCATCTACGAGTCCGGCATCGCGCGCGAGACGCGGCTCTTCCCGGGCACCGGGGAACTGATCGACGCGCTGGAAGCACGCGGCGCGGCGTGGGGCATCGTCACCAACAAGGCGGAGCGCCTCGCGCGCATCCTCCTCGAACGGCTCGGCGTCGCCGCGCGCGCCCGCTGCATCATCGGCGGCGACACCACCCCGCACACGAAGCCCCACCCTGCTCCGCTCCTTGCTGCCTGCCGCGTCTCCGGGGTCGATGCCACCGCCTGCCTCTACCTGGGGGACGACCGGCGCGACATCGAGGCGGCGAGAGCCGCCGGCATGCGTTCCGCGGCCGTACGTTGGGGCTATCTCAACGGCGGCAATCCCGAAGAGTGGGGCGCCGACTGGCTATTGGAGAATCCGCTCGACGTCCTGCGGATTCTCCAATCAATGGGTTGAAATGGAGGGAAGATTCCCGCCTTAAGGCATTGATCGATTCCCCGCCTGTCCATGTATAATGTAACCGGGCCGTTCATGAGGATTTTCCTGCCAGCGCCCGCAAGGCGAGAAAATCCTGGGGGCGACCTGGTTTCGACGTGGGTTGCGAAGCTGTACAGGGCATGCCAAGGTCCAGTCACCTTGTAAAACCGCTGGAAAACCACAAACGCCAACGACGAGCGTTACGCTCTAGCCGCCTAACACCGGCTGGACGCTGCACTGGTTTGCTGATGGGCCAGGCCCGGAGGAAAGCGCGGCGCAAGCCGTTCTGACCGAAGGGTGCAGCGTCATTCACATCAGCCCCTCCGCGCGGTTTGGTCGCTTGACCGCGTGGATCCGTCGAAGCGACTGGCCAAGCGTCAGCCTGCCGGCCGGCGGGCGCGAGGCGAGACCCAATCGACCGTGATAAGCATGTAGTCCTGGCAGTGTAGGGCTTGCGGACGCGGGTTCGATCAACAGCAGCAAGGTCGCCTCTGCCCGTAAGGGCAGAGTGACAACGGGGCTCACATCGGCGAACCCTGACACCGCCGGAAGGCGGAATGGCAACGCCGAGGGGTAGGTAGAGGGCCAACCTCAAGCCTGCCCTGTAGAGACTCATAGACCTGCCGACCGGTTATGCCGGCGGGCAGGCACTAGGATCCGGCGCCGGATTGGCCGGATAACACGCTCCGCATCCTGGCGACAGGATGAAGGCATAGTCCAGCCCGCCTCGAAAGAGGTGGATAAGCTGTCCCGCCGCCTCCACCATTCGGCAGGGCCGCCGGGGTTATCCCCGGCGGCTTTTTCTTTTATGCTTTGTGGATGGGTCGTTACGCAAGAGTTCGGAGGCTCAGCGCCGCCGATTCTGCCTACATCGCTGGAATCGTCGACGGCGAAGGTACGATCACACTGACGACAATGCATGCCGGCGAAAACCGGCGGCTCGTGGTATCGGTCTCCAGTACCGAGCGATGCCTTCTCGAATTCCTGCACGACGCTGCGGGCGCAGGAATCATTACATCGAAGAGGACATACCACGATGCGCACGCACCAAGCTATGCGTTCCGCGTAACGAACAGGCAAGCACTTGATTTGCTCAGGTATATCGCGCCATACCTGCGCTCATACAAGCGCCGCAGAGCACTTCTGGCACTTCGGGATTATGCGGACTTGACACCCCGAAACGGGAGGTATTCCCAAGCGACACGTCTCGCTCGATCCCGTTTCGAGAAGGGTTTCATGGCGATTGGCAAGGACGTTGAATCTCGTCCGGCAACGCAGGGCCGAGATATCAACATCAAGCAGCGCGAGGACGGCGTGCCTCCCCAAACGATTCGCTGACGGATCGCGTGGGCGAGCGCACGCGCCGTCGCATCGGGCGCCCCTCCAAGGTCGCGGCATTCCGGGCGCTGCTCAGCGCGGTGATCGCAAGTCAGTCTGACGTTCTGGCGGTGGAGTTGCTGCGCCGGGCGTAGCTCGCGGGCTACCGCGGCGCCAAGAGTGCGCTCTACGAGCTGGCAAGCTCTCCCATGAGCAAATCGCCGGTGCACTGGCGCTCTCGAAGGGCGTCGTCACCAAGTACGTCGGGCTCGCGACGGCCACGGGGCTGGATTGGACGACGGTGCAGGCGGGGGACGACACCAAGTGCTCGCGAGCTACAACGGCAAGAGCGGGCTGATGGTCTGCTGCCCCATGACGGCGCGAATCAGGAGGCATCCATTTGAAATGCTCGCGGAAGCTGACGGCGTCGCGAGCGCCGCGCTATCCGATCAGGTGAATTCGTTGACTGGAAGAATCGCCGCGCCAGGAAGAAAGGTGCAGTGCCGGCCGGTCAACAGCCGGCCAATAGTCACCGGTCGTCGGCGGATACCTCTGCGGCGCCGGGGATCGTTCCGCTGCGTCCGGCGAACAGAACAGAAACGGCCACCCTGGGGCAGCCGTCCCTACTTGCTTCTCCAGTTGATGAAACTCCGGGCGTACGCCCGGAATTTCATGCGGCCTGGATGTTGCTCGCCTGCTTCTTCCCCTTGTTGCCGCTGGTCACTTCGAAGGAAACCTTCTGGCCTTCCTTCAAGGTCTTGAACCCGGGCATGTTGATGGCGGAGAAGTGCGCGAAGAGATCCTCACCGCCCCCATCCGGGGTGATGAAGCCGTAGCCCTTCGCATCATTGAACCACTTGACGGTACCAGTTGCCATAAAGCGTCCTCAAGAACATGAAAAACGGGCGTCGCCCGACTGATGTTTCAATCTCTAAGCGCCCCAAGTACGAACATCAGCTGGATTTGCCCGGCCACGCTCTCAAGGGCTTGAAACCAAACACTGTCGCGCTTTATACGCCACCCAATGTGGACGGTCAAGCGGAACACGAGGCCGGCCGCCCCCCGGTTTTCTCAGCTAAGCTATTGAACAGAAACGCTTGCACGACATGCCGCTGCCATGACCGGCAGGCGTGGCTCACGGCGCGGCAGCCAGGACGAGTGCGGGGACCTCTTCGCGCCGGGGAAGCGCACCCGGATCCAGTACGACGATTCGAACGCCTGCGGTAGCGAGCATCGTGTCGGCCCAAGCCGCCCGGTCAGCCGCGCCGGTGGGCCCGAGCCGTACCACGGCACGCACCCTGAGACCCTTGTCGCACACCACGAACTCGAGGTCGTGCTGCTCGAAGCGCCGCCTGGTCTCACCAGGCACGGCACCAGCGGCCAGCACGGCCCCGAGGCTCACGTGCGGAAACACCTCGTGGCCTGGCAATCCAGCCCTGAGCAGATAGTAGGCCAGCGTTTCCGGTGGAGACAGGAAGCGCTCCCGCAGCGCGCTTTGCGCCGCCACCGGGATAGCAGGCGCGGGCGCCGGAATCGGAGACACGGGTTTCCCCGGTGGAACGCCCGCCCTGCCGCCTCCGGTCGCCGCGGGCAAACCGAGCAGGGCAGCCGCACGCTCGCGGCTCTTCGCGTCCTTCTCGACGGCCTTGCGGCGGTACGACCACACAATCCAGGCTACCGCCGCGACGGGCAGCAGCAACGCCAGATACGCGAGAGCACTCACGACAGCGTGTCACGCGCCGCCCGATGCGCCCTCATGCGGGCCGGTTGCCCCGCGCTCACGGGCCCGGCGTAGCCGGAGACGCCGGCTTGCGACCACGGTTGCGCCGCCGGTCGAGCCACCAGGCGAGTACCGGAAGCACGAAGAATCCCCCGGGCATCACCAGCACGACCAGGTACGGGCTCAGGCGCGAGAGCCGTCGCACGTGTACCGCGAGTTCCGCCTTGTCCTCCTCGGTCCAGCGCTGCTTGTTGCGCGGCTTCATGAGGAGCGGCATGAGGCCCCTCACCTGCAGGATCTCGGCCGTCAGCGCTTGCTTCTCGCGCATCGTGAGTTCGCGCACGTAGCGGATGAACGCCAGCGGCGCCACGGCGGCCTCCCGGATCCGGGGCAATTCAGGACCTGCCGCCGGCGCGGCCGCGCAGCCAGCGGGCTGCGGGCCCCTCGACGAGCGCGGCCACTGCCCGCCAGAGCCGCCACGCCGCGAGTCCGCGGGCCGCCAGCGCGAGGAGCGTGTGCGGGCGCACCGCGACGAGCGCGGCGACCACGGTAACCACCACCACGGGATGGGCGCGCAGGAAGCACGCCACGGACGCGATCCGGTCGGCGACCGCGATGGGTTTGTCCAGCTCGCGCAAGGCGCTCGCGAGCGTCTCACGCTGCGCGGCGCAGCGGGCGATCAGCCGTTCCCTGCGAAGGGCGGGATCCCGGGCGTCGTCCACGGGCATCGATCAGCCGAGTGCGTCGCGGTCTTTCCGCAACTCCGCGAGACTCGCCGCGAAGAGCCGCGAGCGCTCCCGGGCGGCGGCCCGCGCGAGAAACGCGAAGACCGCGCCGATGCCGATGTAGGCCGCCGCGAGGAGCCCCGCGGCGAGCAACCGGTTGCTGTCCCACGCCAGCATGATGATGAAGAAGGTGAGCGTCACGATGCCGAGTGCGGCAAAGAAACACGCTCCCAGCGCCAGCAAGAGGAGCCGGACTACGCGCGAGCGCTCCTCGTCGAGCTCGGCCGCGAGGAGCTCGAGGCGCGTCCGCGCGAGCTCCACGGCCGTTGCTGCGAGCCTGCGCAGCGCGGCGAGCAAGCCCGGCTCCCGCGTTGCGCCGCGTTGCCCTTCAGCCACCGCGGCACTCGGCGTGTCAGCGCCGGCCGATCAAGAGACCGATCACCAACCCGATGCCGGCGGCGATGCCGACCGCCTTCCAGGGGTGGTCGTGGACATATTCGTCGGTGGCGCGCGCGGCCTGCCGGCCGCTGTCGATCAGCACTTCCTCGGCTTCGGCGAGCTTGATCTTCGCCCGGTGCAGGCTTTCCTGTACCCGCTCGCGCACCACGGACACTTTCTCGCCGGCCTGGCTGGCCGTCGCGCGGAGCAGTTCCTCCGCGTCTGAAACCACGAGCTTGAAGTCTTGCACGAGCTTTTCCTTGTTGACTGCGGAATCGGTAGCCATCGAGTCCCCCGGTAACGGTGTGAGAGTGGGTAAGCGGATTGCTCAGGGACCGTTAGGCTACCGATTAATTCCGTTATATTCAAGCACTTTTGCCCGATCTTCCGCGCCGATCCCGCCGGCAACGCAGGCGCCGCCCGAATGTGCGGCACCCCGTCGCGTTTCGAAGTATTTTCTATGGCGGCATAGCCATTTTTTCCGTATGGCCCGGGCCCGGACGCCTATAATCGCCGCGTCGAGGGGGGAGGCTCCGATGTTCACCATGAACCCGTTCGCCGGGCTTACGGCGCTCGTTTCGCCTGCGCTCATGCAGGCCTACATCATCCTCATGATCGTGCTCGTCGCGGCGGGAACGTTGGTCGACGTCGTGCACAAGGGCAGCGCCCGGTATTTCTTCGATAACTGGCGCAGGTCGAAGGACAGGGCCGACAGGGCACTCGGCGGCGGCGAGTTGCTCTCAATCGCGATCCAGACCGCCCTCGTCGACGTCCTTGCTTCCGCCGAGTTCTGCAATGCGCGCCGCCGGCTCGCGCACGTGCTCACCATGTACGGATTCGTGATCTACGTCGTCACGACGGCCGTCATGGTGCTTTGCTACGCGACACCCGCGACCCGGACCCCCGCCATCCTGCCGCAGCTCTGGTGGCTCGGCGGACTCCTGACCCTCGCGGGGGGCTACTGGTTCTGGTTCTTCATCAGGGTGGATGTCGCCGCCGAAGGGAATTCCCCGCTGCGCATCGTGCGCGCGGATCTTTTCATACTTTCCCTGCTGGCGAGCGTGACGCTGGGACTGCTCTGGGCATTCGTTCAGGCGAGAGGGGGCGCGGCGACGAACGTGCTCTTCGGCCTGTACATCCTCGCCACGACGGTCCTGTTCGGGTCGGTGCCGTGGTCGAAGTTCGCGCACATGTTCTTCAAGCCCGCGGCGGCCTTCGAGAAAAGGATATCCAGGGCGAATGGCACGGCCGAGAATCTGCCGACGCAGACCCGCGACGACCCCGAACAACAGAAGAGGCACTCCATGGAGCTCCTGCGGGATGCTCCGATGCACATGGGGCTTGGCATCAAGCGCGAAGCGCCCCGCCATTATTAGCAGGCAGGCTGCAAGAGCTGTCGCAACGGACAAGGAACCGGACCCATGCCTACCTTCGTCTACATGACACGGTGCGACGGATGCGGACACTGCGTCGACATCTGTCCCTCGGACATCATGCACA
>JADZGE010000092.1 GCA_020854035.1 Burkholderiales bacterium
TAACCTTCGATGAGCGGCACCCCCATCGCCTGCTGCCAGCGTTGCGCCACCGTGCGCGTCACCGCCATGCCGCCCGCGACGGCGAGCTTCAACGCCCCGCCGTTCGCCGCGCGAACGCCCGCGAAGCCCTCGTGGTTGAGCAGCGCGTGGTAGAGCGTGTTGACGCCGGTGATGGCCGTGAAGCGCGTGCGCTTCAACTCCGCCACGAAGCGCGGCAGGTCGCGCGGATCGGCGACGAGCACGTTCCGGCCGCCCAGCTTCACGAAGAGGAGCAGGTTCGCGGTAAGGGCGAAGATGTGATAGAGCGGCAGCGCGGTCACCACCGTTTCTTCCCCTTCCCCCAGGCTCATGCCGATCCACGCCGCCGTCTGCTCGACGTTCGCGACCAGGTTGCCGTGCGTGAGGATCGCGGCTGTCGGGCGGCCGGTCGTGCCGCCGGTGTACTGGAAGAGCGCCGTGTCGTACGGGCTCGCCGCGGCGGGGGCGAGCGGATGCACCGCGCCGCGCCGCAGCGCTTCCCGGAACCCGACCGCGCCCGGGATGCGCCACGCCGGGACCGTGCGCCGCAGGTGCTTCACGACGAGGTTGACGAGCAGCCGGCGCGCGGCGGGCAGCAGGTCGCCGGGCGCCGTGGTGACGACGCGCCGCACGCGCGTGCCCGCGAGGGCGTGCTCGAGCGTCGCCGCGAAGTTCTCCAGCACCACCGCCATGACCGCGCCGGAGTCGGCGAGCTGGTGCTCCAGCTCGGAGGCCGTGTAGAGCGGGTTCACGTTCACCACGACCGCGCCCGCGCGCAGCGCGCCGAAGAAAGCCACCGGATACTGCAGGAGGTTGGGCAGCATGATCGCGACGCGCTCTCCCCGGGCGATCCCGCTCTCGTGCTGCAGGAACGCCGCGAAATCGCGCGTCAACCGTTCGAACTCCCCGTAGGTGAGTTCCGTGCCCATGCTCGCGAATGCCGGCCGTTCGCGAAACCGCGCGCAACTCGCCAGCATGAGCTCGACGAGCGAGGGGTGGGCCCGCGGGTCGATCTCCGCGGGCACGCCGGGCGGGTACGATGCAAGCCAGATCTTGTTCAAGGCTATCCCTTGATGCAGAGCTTCGGGCGCAGAAACGCGACGCGGCGCGCGAGGCCCGCGCCTTCCGTCGCCTCGGCGACAAGGTCGACGTCCTTGTACGCGCCCGGCGCTTCCTCGGCCACGCCCCGCAGCGAGCGGGTACGCACCAGGATGCCCCTCGCCGCGAGCTCGTCGACGAGCGCCCTGCCGTGCCAGCGCTTGAGCGCCTGCTTGCGGCTCATCGCGCGGCCCGCCCCGTGGCTGGCGGACGACCAGGCCCGCGCCTCGCTCGCGGCGGTGCCCGCGAGGATCCAGGAGCCGGTGCCCATGCTGCCGCCGATGACGACCGGCTGCCCGGCGTCGCGGTAGCGCGCGGGGAGCGCGGGGTGCCCCGGGCCTAACGCCCGTGTCGCGCCCTTGCGGTGAACGTAGAGGAGCCGGCTCCTCCCGTCCACCACGTGCCGCTCGGCCTTGCAGGTGTTGTGGGATACGTCGAACAGGGTCTCGAGTTCGGCGCGCGGGAACTCGCGCGCGAACGCCGCGCGCGTCACGTGCGCGAGCATCTGGCGGTTGGCGAGCGCGCAGTTCATCGCGGCGTTCATCGCCCCGATGTATTCGCGGCCCTCCGGCGTGTCGATGGGCGCGCAGGCGAGCTCGCGATCCGGCAGCCGTATGCCGAGCCGGGCCGCGCCCTGCGCGAGGCTCACGAGGTAGTCGGTGCCGATCTGGTGGCCGAGCCCGCGCGAGCCGCAGTGGATGGACACGACGAGCCTGCCCGGACTCAAGCCGTATGCGCGCGCCGCCGCCTCGTCGTGGATGCGGTCCACCACCTGCACCTCGAGGTAGTGGTTGCCGGAACCGAGCGTGCCCATCTCGCCGCGCCGGCGCTTCTTGGCGAGCGCGGAGACGTTCGCCGGTACGGGATGCGCCACGCAACCGCCGTCCTCGACGTACTCGAGATCGGCCGCCGTGCCGTAGCCGCGCTCGACCGCCCAGCGCGCGCCGCGCGCGAGCACCTCGTCGAGTTCGTCCGCGCGCAGCTTGAGCGGACCTTCCTCTCCCACGCCCGCCGGAATCTTCTCAGAGAGCTCCCGCGCGAGCGAGGGCAGGCGCTCCGCCGCCTCCGCGAGCCGGAGATTGGAGCGGAGGCACCGTATGCCGCACGAGATGTCGAAGCCGACGCCGCCCGCGGAGATGATCCCGCCCGCCTCCGGATCGAATGCCGCCACTCCGCCGATCGGGAAGCCGTACCCCCAATGGGCATCCGGCATGGTCATGGCGGGGCCGACAAGCCCCGGCAGGCGCGCCACGTTCGTGATCTGCTCGAGCACCTTGTCGTCCATCGTCTCGAGGAGCGGGCGGCTGCCGTAGAGCTTCACCTCGCCCCGGCGCTCGCCGGGCGCGGGCGGAACGGTCCACGACCATTCGTCGATCTGGCGCAGGCGGGAAAGGTCCATGTTTCAGTTCAGATTGGCCGCAGAGACGCAGGGACCGCAGAGACCCCGTAGCAGGTTTCGGACGGGCCCATTGCTCTGCGGCCTCTGCGCCTCCGTGGCGAATTCAGACATCGACGACGCAGCGGGCTTCCCAGCCCGTGTCCGTCTGCTTGACGGACAGCATGGTGAGCGTCGCGCCCTTCACTTCGACCCCGCGATCGGCGCCCCGACGCCACGGCTCGCCCCGCGCGCCCCCGCGCCAGCGCACGCCGTCGCGTTCGACCCAGAAGCGGGCGAGCGCGAGGCCGTGCTCGCGCGCCGCCGCGATGAGCGCGTTCAGCCAGCGCACGAGCGCAATCTCGAGGTCGGCTTCCTCGAACTCAACGGTAACCGCCTCTTCCGCCATCAGCGATGCGGGATCGGCCATGATCGCGAAGGTGGCCCGGGCCGCGTCCTCGAACGCCTCCTCCACGGTAGCGCCGCGCCCGATCACGCCGACGTCGGCGTCGTGCTCGAAATAGGCGTCGCCGCCCGCGGGTTGAACCGGGGGTGCTTCGCTCATCGCCGGTACCGCCCCTCGATCCCGTTGCTGGACGGGTTCATGCTAGGTCGAGCCTGCCGCCGTGCCTTGATCTGAGTCAAACCATGCAGGATCCCGGGGCGCAGAATGCCTAGGTTGCGCAGGCATCAGGATTCTCCATCATGGCCTCGTTATGAAACGGGTTCTCGTCAGGCACAGGCGCGCGAGGCGCGTCATCGGCGTGGTGCTGGTCGTCCTCGGCGGCGGCTTCATGTGGCTCGCGCCGGAAACCCCGGTGGGCGCGGCGCTGCTCGCGACGGGAATACTGCTGGAAATTGCCGGCATCACGCTTGAGCATCGCCAGGGCCGAGCCGGCAAGGACTGACCGATGCCGTGGAACGCCGAGTACTATCCGGTGTCCATGAAGAACCTGCACCCGCGCGTGAGGCTGAAGGCCATCGACATCGCGAACGCGTTGCTGGAATCGGGGCACCCGGAAGGACAGGCCATCCGGATCGGCATCGCCTCCGCCCGGCGCTGGTCTTCGGCCCACGCGGTGCGCAACGGCTACGGCCGGCACTGCAACGGCAGGTGACCCGGATCCAGCAATCGAAGCACGCTTCCGCATCCCCCTGTTTCCTCCGTTGCCTTCTGTTCGATTTCTGCAGGACCGGAGAACGGGTGCCCGGCACCGTGTGCACCGCCGTTTTCCCAGTATGATCCGGCAACCCGCGAGCTCCCGATGTCCGCCGCCCCCCATTCCCCCGGCACGCAAACCGTCTTTGAGGCGCACGGCCTCACCAAGACCTACCGCATGGGCGCGACCGAGGTCCATGCGCTGCGCGGAGTGGATCTCACGGTCGTGCGCGGCGAATTCATCGTGCTGCTCGGTCCCTCGGGCAGCGGCAAATCGACGTTGCTCAACATACTCGGCGGGCTGGACACGCCGACGAGCGGGGAAGTCCGGTTCCTCGAGCACGATCTCGCGCGCGCGGACGAGGCCGCGCTGACGCGCTACCGGCGCACGCATGTCGGGTTCGTCTTTCAGTTCTACAATCTCATTCCCGCCCTCACGGCGCGCGAGAACGTCGCGCTCGTGACCGACATCGCCTCGGACCCGATGCCGGCGCGCGAAGCGCTCGAATGGGTGGGACTGGGCGAGCGGCTCGACCATTTCCCGTCCCAGCTCTCCGGCGGCGAACAGCAGCGCGTGGCGATCGCGCGCGCCATCGCCAAGCGCCCGCAGGTGCTGCTCTGCGACGAGCCGACCGGCGCGCTCGACTACGAGACCGGCAAGCTCGTGCTGGAGGTGATCGCCCGGATCAATGCCGAGCTCGGCACGACCGCAATGGTGATCACCCACAACGCCGCCATAGCGGGAATGGCCGACCGGGTGCTCAGGCTCGGCGCCGGGCGCATCGCGGGCGAGAGCCGCCCCGAGCGGAAGCTTTCCCCGGCAGAGATCGCCTGGTAGAGGCCAGGACGCCGCCGATGAACGCCGATGAACGCCGATGCAACCCGCGCACTCGGCATTCGTACCGCGAGCGCTGCGGATGCCGCCACGTGTCAAGGCCGGAGGAACCGGGAAACGCACTCGGACCACGTGCCACTGCGTGGGCTGCTGCCCCGAAGGGAACAGGCCCCGTATCCTCGATCGGCGTCCATCGGCGTGCATCGGCGGCTGAATTCACTGCATGAAATCGCTCGACCGCAAGCTTCTCCGCGATATCCGGGCGCTTAAGACGCAGGTCGCCTCCATCGCGCTCGTCATCGCCTGCGGCATCGCGGCGTTCATCGGGTCGTTCTCGACCCACGAGTCGCTGCTCTTCTCGCGCGAGCAGTACTACGACTCGGCGCGCTTCGCGCACCTCTTCGCGACGGTCAAGCGTGCGCCCGCGACGCTCGCCGAGGCGCTGCGCGCCATCCCGGGCGTGCAGGAAGTCGAGACGCGCGTGACGCGCGACGCGCAGCTCTCCATCGAGGGCGTCCTGCCGCCCATGATCGCGCGCCTTACCGGGGTCGATTTCGAGCGGCCGCCGAGCGTCAACCGCCTGACGCTGTCGAGCGGGCGCTGGCCCGCGCCCGGCGCGCGCGGCGAGGCGGCCGTCAACCAGCGGTTCCTGGAGGCGCGGCGCCTGAAGCTCGGCGAGCGCCTCACCGTGCTCGTGAACGGCAAGCTCGAGCACATGACGCTCGTCGGCACGGCGCTCTCCCCGGAGTACATCTACGCCACGCGCGGCGGCGGCATGCCCGACGACGAGTGGTTCGCCGCGCTGTGGATGGACGGAAAGGCTCTCGCGGCGGCGTTCAACATGGAGGGCGCGTTCAACTCCGTCGTCGTGCGCCTCGCGCGCGGTGCTTCGCTCGAACCCGCGGTCGAGGCACTCGACCGCGCGCTCGAACCCTACGGAGGATTCGGGGCGGTACGGCGCGAGGATCAGGTCTCGCACAAGATCCTTTCGCAGGAAATCAACCAGCAGCGCGTGTGGGGCATGTTCCTGCCGGCCGTCTTCCTCTTCGTGGCCGGGTTCATCCTGAACGTCGTGCTCCACCGGCAGGTGAACGCCCAGCGCGGCGAGATCGCCGCCCTGAAAGCGCTCGGCTACGAAGATCGCGTGATCGCCCGGCACTACCTCAAGTTCGCGGCGTGCATCGCCGCGCTGGGCGTCGCCGCCGGGGCGGCACTCGGGTGGTGGCTCGGAACGGCAATGACCGGGCTCTATACCGAGTTCTTCCATTTCCCGCGCTTCAACTTCCTCGTGCGCCCGTGGGTGGTCGCGACCGGCGCGGGCGTCGCGCTGGCGGCGGCGTTCGGTGGCACGCTCGCGGCGATACGCGGCGTCGTCCGGCTGCGCGCCGCGGAAGCGCTGCGCCCGCCGGCGCCGGCGGAGTTCCGCCCGCTCGTGGTCGAGCGGCTCGGCTACGCCAGCGTGTTCACGCCGGCCCAGCGCATGATCCTGCGCAACCTCGAGAGAAAGCCGGTACGCGCCGCCGTCACCGTCCTCGGCATCGCGGGCTCCGTGGCGATCCTCCTCGCCGGCACGTTCTGGAGCGACGCGGTCGAGTACTTCATGGACGTGCAGTTCAACCAGGTGCAGCGCGCCGGCGTCATCGTGGGCTTCGCCGAGCCGGTGGAGAGCGGCGTGACGCGGGAGCTCGCGCGCCTGCCGGGCGTCAAGGCCGCGGAGGCTTCGCGCACGATACCCGTGCGCCTGCGCGCCGGCCACCGCTCCTACCGCACCGCGCTGACCGGCCTTTCCGACGAGGCGCGGCTGCAGCGCATCCTCGACCCGGAGCTGGGCGAGTCGCGTCCCCTGCCGGGCGGCGTCGTGCTGACCACGCGCCTCGCGAGCCGGCTTGGCCTCGCGCCCGGGGACACCGTGATCGCGGAAATGCTGGAAGGCAAGCGCGTGAAGGCGGAAGTGCGCGTCGCCGGCACGGTGCGCGAAATGGCCGGAATGAACGCCTACATGCGCCTGCCGGAACTTAACCGCCTCGCGCGCGAGGGCGACGTGGTATCCGTCGCGGGGCTGCTCGCCGAACGCGCCGAGGAGCCGCGGCTTCTCGCGCGCCTGAAGGAAATACCGGCGGCGGCGATCGTCATCGTCAACCGGACGCTTCTCGACACCTTCCGCGCGACGACCGCCCGCAACATCATCTTCTTCACCACGATCCTGACGCTTTTCGCCGCGACCATCGCCGTCGGGGTGGTGTACAACAACGCCCGCATCCAGCTCGCCGAGCGCGCGTGGGAGCTCGCGAGTCTGCGCGTGCTCGGCTTCACCCGCGGTGAAGTCTCGGTGCTGCTGCTGGGGGAGCTCGCGCTGGAGATCGCGCTCGCCATACCGCTCGGCTTTCTCGCCGGCTACGGTCTTTGCGCGGCGCTCATCGCCCTCATGATGCACGAGGAGGTGATCGAGTTTCCGCTTATCATCTTCCCGCCGACCTATCTCTACGCCGGCGCGGTGGTGGCCGCGGCGGGCGTGCTGAGCGCGCTCATCGTGAGGAACCGCATCGACAACCTGGATCTCGTCGCGGTGCTGAAGACGCGGGAATGAGGACGCACAACAAGCTGCTGCTGGCGACGGGGCTCGCCGCGGTCGCGGCGCTCGCGGTATGGGCGCTCGAGCCGCGGCCGATCACGGTGGAGCTCGCGCAGGTGGCACGAGGCGCGTTCGAGCAGGGCGTAGCCGATGACGGCCGCACGCGGGTACGCGAGCGCTACGTCGTGCACGCGCCGCTCGCCGGGCGGCTCGACCGGATCCGGCTCAAGGCCGGCGATCCGGTGAAGCGGGGGGAGGTCGTCGCCCTGCTCTCGCCCAGCGTGCCGGCGCTGCTCGACGCGCGCTCCGTGCGGGAGCTCTCGGCGCGCGTGGGCGCCGCCGAGGCGCAGCTCGCGCGCTCGCGCGCGGACCTCGCCCGCGTGAGCGCGCAGCGCGAGCAGGCGAAGGCGGATCTCGAGCGCCAGTCGCGCCTGAGCCGGGAAGGCTTCGTGTCGCCCGCCGTGCTCGAGCAGGCGGAACTCGCGCTGCGCACGGCGGAGAGGACCGTGGACGCCGCGCGCTTCGGGGAGGAGGCCGCGGGGCACGAACTCGCGCAGGCGCGCGCCGCGCTCTCGCGCTACCGCAGCGGCGACGCCGGCGCGAAGTGGGAGGTGCTCTCTCCGGTCACGGGCGCGGTGCTGAAAGTGGTGCAGGAAAGCGAAGGCAACGTCGCCCTCGGCGCCGCGCTCCTCGAACTCGCCGATTCACGCAGCCTCGAGGCCGTGGTTGACGTCCTCTCGCAGGAATCGGTCGCGATCCGGCCGGGCATGCCGGCGCGCATCGAGCTCGGTCGCGGCGTCGCGCCGCTCGCGGCGCGCGTGCGCCTCGTCGAGCCCGCCGCTTTCACCAAGTTCTCCGCGCTGGGCGTGGAGGAGCAACGCGTGAACGTGGTGCTCGACTTCGCCGAGCCGCTCGACCGCGTGCGGACGCTCGGCGACGGCTTCCGCGTCGAGGCGACGATCGTCACCCGGCGCGTCGAGGGGGCCGTCAAGGCGCCGCTCGGCGCGCTCTTCCGCGACGGCGAGGGCTGGGCGGTGTTCGTCTCGGAGGGCGAGCGGGCGGTGAAGCGCCCGGTCAGGGCGCCGCAGCGCAACGGCACCGAGGCGCTCGTCGAGGAAGGCTTGACGCCGGGGGAGAAAGTGGTGCTCTACCCGCCGGATGCGCTGAAGGATGGCGCGCGCATCCGTGCGCGCTGAGCGGCGAATCCGCGGCGAAGTACGGTTATAGTCCGCAGGACCGGCGTAACCTTGATGGAAACAAACCGACACACAGGAGCTTCCCCGATGCCGATCATCGATTCCCAGGTCCACGCGTACGAAGCGAACACGCCGCGGCGGCCGTGGCACTCGGTGCCCAACTGGCCCGATCACGTCACCGGCGACGAGATGGTGGCGGCGATGGACGGGGTCGGCGTGGACGGCGCGATCTTCATCTCCCCCTTCGCCATGTACCGCTACGACGCGAGCTACGCGGTCGAGGTGCAGCGGGCCCATCCCGGCCGCTTCGCTCTCGTGAAACCGGTCGACCCGGACGACGCCGCGGTCGCCGACGTCATCGCCGACTGGAAGAGAACCCCGGGCACGGTCGGCATCCGCATCATGCTCACGAAGGAAGCGAAGCGCGAGCCGGGCGACCCGGGCCTCGACCGGATCGTGCGCGCGGCCATGCGGCACGATTTTCCGATCAATGTGCTCTTCTGGGACAACGTGGACGCGGGCACGGCGCTGATCGACCGCCACCCCGGGGCGCGGTTCATCATCGATCACCTGGGCCTCATGCAGCCGCGCACCCCGCCCGCCCCCGGCGAACCGTGGGCCGATCTGCCGAAAGTGCTCGACCTCGCGAAGCGCCCGAACGCGGTGATCAAGGTGAGCGGCGCGTGCACGCTGTCGAAGAAACCGTATCCCTACCCCGACATCTGGGATCCGCTCGCGCGCGTGTTCGACGCGTGGGGATTCGAGCGCTGCCTGTGGGGTACCGACTGGACCCGCGCCTTCGCCGTGGTCAACTTCGAGCAGGCCGTGGAGCCCTTCCTCGGGACCGACCGCCTGAGCGACAGTGAACGCGCGATGCTGATGGGCGGTGCGTGCGCCAGGGCCTACGGCTGGTCGCCGAGGAAAGGTTAGCTCGCGCGACTCGCGCGAGCCCAGTGGCAGTTTGGCAGTAACGATTTGGCAGTAGTCCGCTATTCGTGCTTCCTGCTTGTGGCCGACGGTGGATCGCATGGACACTGACTGCCGCACACCGGTTACTGCCCACTGATTGCCGTCAACCCGTTACTTCCGACAAGGACGCCCGCGTGAACTCGATCCGCTTCGCGCTTTCCGGACTGCTGCTCGCTGCCTGCTCCTCCCTGGTCGCCGTTCCCGCGGCGGCGCAGAAGAAGTTCGACTATCCGAACCGCGCCGTGCGCATGCTGGCGGGCGCATTCGGCAGTCCGAGCGACATGCTGGCGCGCACGCTCGCGCCGAAGATGGCCGAGTCCTGGGGACAACCGGTCGTCGTCGAGAACCGGCCGGGCGCCGCGGGAACGATCGCCGCCTCGATGCTCGCGCGTTCCACGCCGGACGGCTACACGCTGCTCCTCATCTCGGCGCAGTTCACGATCGGCGCGGCGCTGCACGCCTCGCTCCCGTACGATCCGCACAAGGACTTCGCCGGCGTGACGCAGATCGGGTTCAGCACGAGCGCGCTCCTCGTGAACCCGGCGCTCGGCGCGGGGAGCCTCAGGGACTTCGTCGCACTCGCGCGCTCGAAGCCCGGCCAGATGCTCTTCAGCTCCGGGGGCGGCGGCAGCAGCACGCATTTGAGCGCCGAACGGTTCAATTTCGCCGCGGGGATCAAGGCCGTTCACGTAGGCTTCAAGGGGACCCCGGACGCCATCCTGGAAGTGGTCGCCGGCCGCACGCACTACTGCCTCGTGGGTCTCGGCTCGGCGCTGCCGCTCGTGAAGGATGGAAGAATCCTCCCGCTCGCGGTGAGCACGCCGCAGCGCTCGCCGCTGCTGCCCGACGTCCCGGCGATCGCCGAGCAGTTCCCGGGATTCGGGCGCGATGGCTCGCATTCGCTGATCGCCCCGGCGGGCACGCCGATGGCGATCCGGGAAAAGGTGAGCCGCGAGGTCGCGCGCATCTTCGCGCTGCCGGAGGTGAAGCAGCGCATGGACACGATCGCCTACCAGCCCGCGCCCACCTCGCCCACCGAGCGCGACGCCATCCTGCGCGAGCAGATCAGGACGTTCCGGGAGATCGTGGCGCGCGTCGGGTTGAAGAAGCAGTAGACGGTCACCATCGTGACGAGCGCCGGCGCGCCGCCGGGAAGCCACTGCCACCGCCGGCGGGCCGCGGCGGGCAACCGGTCCCGATCGTCTCGGGGAGACCCGCGGGGGAAGGCCGGCCGTCGCGGAGCGCCGGGCGCCGCCCCGCCGGCGCGGGCCGATCGCCACGGGGGCCGTGACGCAATGCACCGCGGGTCGGCGTATCATGTGGGCTCGCCGGGAACGCACGTTGCCCGCGATACGGGCTTGCGACCGGCGCCACCGGGTTCATCTGGATCGGCCCGTCGCGCGAGGGTCGCCGCAGCATTGCGTGACGGCGCATCCGGATCGAGACCGAACCCACCCACCTCACGCTCAACCATCGGGAGTTCACCCATGAATGCACCCACCGACAAGATCGTTGCCGACGTCAGGATTCTTGCCGCAGATGTCGAGGAACTCGTGAAGGCGACGGCCGCCCAGTCCGGCGAGAAACTCGCCGCCGCGCGCGCCCGGGTGCAGACCGCGCTCGCCGGCGCGCGCGAAACGGTCACCGTCCGGGGTCGTCAGGCCGTGCAGTCCGCCGACGAATACGTTCACGACAACCCATGGGCTGCCGTCGGCGTATCGGGCGCGCTCGGGCTCATCATCGGGATACTGATCGCGCGGCGCTAGGCGAGGGCGGCGAGGCGCTGTCGCGAAGCCGTCAGTCGGCAGTAATCAGCGGGCAGCAGTCGAAACGAACGACCGGTTGACTCCAGCTGCCGCCAGCTTTCCAGCGCCAACTCCCTGCTGGTTGCCCGATACCGGGTATTCGCCGAAGTCGTTCGTTGATCCAGATCAACGGGCGCCGCGCGCTTCACGGGTGTAATGGCGCATGGCCAGAGCGCAACCAGCCGCGCGCGCGTCCTCGCCGCGCGCGCGACGCACTGCCCCGCGCAGCGGCGCCGGATCGCGCCCGGGCGCGGGCGATGCCGCGCTCGTTGCGCGCCTGCTCGACCCGGCGTGCTACCCCCATCCGGTCTCGGGCGTGCGCGTCGTGGAAACCCATATCTCGTGGGTGCTGCTGACCGGCAACTACGCCTACAAGATCAAGAAGCCTGTCAATCTGGGCTTCGTCGACTTCACCTCGCCGGAGATGCGTCGCTACTACTGCGAAGCGGAGCTGCGGTTGAATCGCCGGCTCGCGCCCGATCTCTATCTCGAGGTCGTCGAGATCCGTGGCGACGAGCGCTCGGCGCGGATCGGCGGCGCGGGACCGGTCATCGAGCACGCGGTGCGCATGCGGGAGTTTCCGCAATCCGATCTCGCCTCGCGCGCGCTCGCTCGGGGTGCTTTTGGCGCGGCCGAGATCGACTGCCTCGCCTCCGCGATTGCGCGCTTCCACGCGCGAGCGCCCGCCGCCGCCGGCGGGGACCGGCTGGGCTCGCCCGAAACGGTACTCGCCGCGGCCATGCAGAACTTCACGCAGATCGGCGCGCGCGCGCTCGGTCCCGGGCCGCGCCGCGCGCTCGACGCGCTGCGGGGATGGACGGAGCGCGAATGCGCGGCGCTGCGCGAGACGCTCGCCGCGCGCAAACGCGCCGGCTTCGTGCGCGAATGCCACGGCGACCTGCATCTCGGCAACATCGCGCTGATCGACGGCAAACCGGTGCCCTTCGACTGCATCGAGTTCAACGACGAGCTGCGCTGGATCGACGTGATGAGCGAGGTCGCCTTTCTCTTCATGGACCTCGAAGACCGGGGACGGGGTGATCTCGCGTGGCGGTTCCTCAACCGCTATCTCGAGGCGAGCGGCGATTACGAGGGGTTGCGGGCGCTGCCGTTTTACGCCGCCTACCGCGCGCTGGTCCGCGCCAAGGTCCACCTCCTGCGGGCACGGCAGCCCCGCATTGCCGCCGCCGAACGCGCGCGACTCACCGCCGCCTTCGAGGGCTACGTCGCCCTCGCGCGGCGCCTCGCCCAACCGGCCCGCCCGGCGATCGCGATCACGCACGGGTTGTCGGGCTGCGGCAAGACCACCGCGACGCAAACGCTCACCGACGTGCTCGGTGCCGTCCGGGTGCGCTCGGACCTCGAGCGCAAGCGCCTGCACGGACTCGCGCCGCTCGCCGCGAGCGGGTCCGCGCCCGGCGCCGGCATCTACACGCGGGAGGCGAACGCGGCGACCTACCGCCGGCTTGGCGAACTCGCGCAACACGCGCTCGCGGCCGGTTACCCGGTCGTGGTCGATGCTACCTTTCTCCTGCGCACCGAGCGCGAGGCTTTCCGCGCGCTCGCGGAAAAGTTCGACGCGCCGTACGTGATCCTCGACTTCCACGCGCCGCTCGAAGTGCTGCGCGCGCGGGTCGCCGCGCGCCGCGTACGCGCCAACGATGCCTCCGAGGCCGATCTCGCCGTGCTCGATCGCCAGGTGGCGGCGCGCGAGCCGCTCACGCCGTCGGAGATGGAAGCGGCGGTGACGCTGCGCACGACGAAGCTCCCCTCGGGCGAGATGTGGCGGCCGGTCCTCGCCCGCCTGCGCCCGCGTCCGGTGCGCGAACGGCGACCCGTGCCGGCGCCCCTCGGACGCAGAGCCGCAGCACGGCCGGGACGCCCCCCGCGGAAGCGGGTAGCGAAGGCGCGCGGCACCGGAAGAACTCCCTCCCGCCGGGCGCGACCGGCACCGTGACGGGCTCCAGCGCGGAATCGAGGCTCCCTTCGAGCGCGCCCGGCTCGTCCGTGCGTCCCCGCGTCAGATGAGCCGCGTGCGCCACGGCGGCACGGACTTCGTTGCCGCCTTCGAGCGCTCGTGCCCGAGCATGAGGGCGACGTGGTCGCACACCATGATCGCGGCAAGGTACAGGACCTCCTCCTCGAGCTCCATGTGTTCGATGATCGAGTCGGCGAAGCGCTCGTAGGCGGGCCGGCTCGCCGCGGCGGCGGCGGCCCGCAGCCGTTCGAGCCCCTCGCGAATCCGGCGGTGCCCGTCGAGCATCCGCGGCAGGTCCTGCTTCAACTGCTGCGTCCTCACCAGGACGGCAGCCATGTTCTCGTCGAGCCTGCCCTCGACGAGGGCGGGCAGCAGGCCGAGGGCCGGAAACACGGAATGCTCTTCGACGTCGAAGTGCGGCTCCAGGTCCCGTGCGAGCAGGCGCGCGGCCTCGCCCAGGGCGCCTTGTTCGGCCTTCGCGGCGGCCAGCGCCGCGCGCAGGTTGTTGTGCCCGCGTTGCAGAGCGTCGGGATACGAGAGTTTCATGCCGTGTCATCCCCAGGCGCGCCAGGGCGCCGGATCGCGGGCGAGGGCGACCGCCACGATGTAGAGAAAGACCGCCTGCGCGGCCACCCATGCCGCGATGCGTACGCGCGGCGTCCGCCCCCAGTGCAGCGCGAGCATGCCGAGCCCGATGTACGCGAGCAGCGCAAGCAACTTCGCGGTGAGCCAGGCGGCGACGAACGGGTATTGCGCGCTCGCGACACTCATCGCGATCGCGCTCGCCAGCAGCACCGTGTCGACCACGTGTGGCGCGAGGCGTGCCCAGCGCGCTCGCAAGGCCGCCGCATCGCGCAGCAGGAACAGGCCGCGAGCGAAGAACAACCCGTAGCTCGCCGCGGCGCAGGTCACGTGAACAGCCTTGAGGGTCGAATAATCGGGATACATCGTCCGGGTGCTTGATGCAAATCAAAGCTGGTGCCGCCTGCATGATGCACGATGGCCTCCTTTGGACGAGGGGCGCGGAGCCGCTTGAGCCTGCTCGATACGCGCGAACGCTACGCGCCCATCGGGGCGAGCCGCGATGGGCGCGCCACCATCGCGCTGGTCCTCCTGTGCCAAGTCGCGCATTTTCTCACTTTTGCGGCGATCCCGCTGCTGCTGCCGGCGATGCGCGACGATCTCGGCCTGAGTTTCACGCAGGCGGGGATACTCGCGGGCGCGGCGATGGTGAGTTACGCGGCCGGACAGGTTCCCGCCGGCCTCATCTCGGATCGCTACGGGCCGAGGCGGCCCTACTTCGCGGGCCTGCTCGCGTGGTCGATACTGTCCTTCGGATTCGGCCTCGTACACGCTTTCTGGCTCGCCGTCGCGATTCAGTTCGTGGCGGGCGCGTTCCGCTCGCTGCTTTTCGCGCCGGGACTCTCGCTGCTCTCGGCCTGGTTTCCGCCGCAGCGGCGCGCCACCGCCATGAGCCTGTTCCACCTCGGCGGCGCGGGGGGCAGCGTGCTCCTGTCGCTCCTCGCGCCGCCGCTCGTGGAGCGACACGGCTGGCGCGCCACTTTCATGCTGTTCGCGGCGATCGGGGTCGCGGCGGCATGGCTGTTCGTGAGCCGGGCGCGCGACCGGCAGACGGAGGCCCCCGCGCGCTCGCCGGTTTTGCCCCGGCTCGTGCAGCTCGCGCGCTTTCCGATCCTGTGGGTGTGCAGCTGGCTCCAGTTCGTGCGCTTCGTCGTGGCGATGGGGTTCAACTTCTGGCTGCCGTCCTTCCTCGTCGACGATCGCGGCTTCTCGCTTCCCGCCGCGGGACTCGTGGTGGCGCTATCCGCCGCGCTCTCGGCGCCCGCGAACACGCTGGGAGCCTACGTCTCCGACCGGCTGCGCAACCCGCCGCTCGTGATCGGCGGCGCGCTCGCCGTGCTGGCGTGCGCGGCGGCGGCCCTGCCGCTGGCGGAATCGCCGCCCCTGCTGCTCGCGGCGATCGCGGTCTACTCGGTGTTCCTCGGCTTCTACTTCGGTCCGCTTTTCCTCGTTCCGGTGGAGGTGCTGGGCAGCCGCGTCGCGGGCGCCACGATCGGGTTCTCGAATCTCTTCGCGAACATCGGCGGCTTTACCTGCGTGTTCGCGCTCGGCGCGGTGCGCGACGCCACCGGGTCGTTCACACGGGGATTCCTGGGAATCGCCGCGGCGGCTCTCGCGGGTGTCGGCCTCGCCGTCGTGCTCGGACGGATGCGGGGGCGCGCGCTCGCGCAGGGCACGGCGGAGGGCGCGCCGGTGGAGCGCCGGGCGCCGCGCGAGACGGGATGAACGCGACCCGCAGGCGCACGCCGCGAGCGCGGGCGCAGCAGCCCGTTCCCGTCGAGGCGTTTATCGCCAACCTGCCGCTGTTCCGGCACCTGCCGAAGGCGGAGCGCGCGCGCCTCGCGGCGGGCGCGACCGTGCGGGCGGCCCCGCGCGGCACGGTGCTCTTCCGCAGCGGCGATCCGTGCGAGGGCTTTCACGTCGTCATCTACGGCAACATCAAGCTTGCGCTGCAGGCGCCCGGCGGCGGGGAACGGGTCATCGAATTGATGGGGCCGGGACAGAGCTTCGGGGAGGCGATGATGTTCCTCGGGGAGCCCTACATGGTGAGCGCGGTGGCGCTGGTCGACAGCCGGCTGCTGCACGTCGCGAGCCATGCGGTGTTCGATCTGATCGACCGCGATCCGCGGTTCGCCCGCCGCATGCTGGCCGGTCTCAGCCTGCGCCTGCATCGGCTTGTCTGCGATCTGGAAGCCGTTTCGCTGCGCTCCGGCACGCAACGCGTGGCCGGATACCTGCTCGGGCAGGCACGCGCGGCCGGCGCGGGCGGCGCGCACGTCACGCTGCCCGCGCGCAAGGGTATCGTCGCGTCCCGCCTGAGCCTCACGCAGGAGCATTTTTCGCGCATTCTTCACGAGCTTTGCGCACAGGACCTGATCGAGGTCGCGGGGCTCGAGATCCGGATACGCGACACCGCGCGGCTGCGCGCGCGCTGCATCCGCTGACCTTCACCGGACCGATCCCGGACCCGACAAGGCGATTCCCATGGCCACCATCACCGAACGGATAGACAACACCACCCGCATTCCCGCCACGCACCTCGTGCCGGCGCCGCCCGCGCCGCGCAGCGTCAAGATCGAGATCTCGCCGCGCTGCAACTATCGCTGCGGATTCTGCGCGCTGAGAACGCGCGAGAAGCAGCCGAAATGGGACATGGACTTCGCGCTCTTCAAGCGCATCACGCACGAGATGCGCGAGGCGGGCGTCGAGGAGGTGGGAGTCTTCTACCTCGGCGAATCGTTCATGAACCCGCGGCTGCTGGTCGACTGCATCGCCCATCTCAAGCGGGAGGTGGCGATGCCCTATGTCTTCCTCACCTCGAACGCATCCATGTCCTTCCCGGAGGCCGTCGAGGAGTGCATGAAAGCGGGACTGGATTCGCTCAAGTGGTCCGTCAACGCCGCCGACGAGACGCAGTTCGAGAAGATCATGGGCGTGTCCGGGCGGCTCTTTCACCGCGCCCTCGACAATATCCGAGAGGCGTGGGAGACGCGCGAGCGCGAAGGATACGCGACCGCGCTCTACGCGTCATCGATCCGCTACGACGGGGCGCAGCAGAGCCGCATGGAGCAACTCCTCGGCGAGCGCGTCCTGCCGTGGGTGGACGAACATTACTGGCTGCCGCTTTATTCGATGGGGGCGTTCGCCTCCCAGCGCGAGAAGGAACTGGGCTACCGCCCCACGGCCGGCAACCAGGGGCGGCTCGGCGCGCTGCGCGAACCGCTGCCGTGCTGGGCCGCCTTCACCGAGGGACACGTCACCGCGGACGGCAAGCTCTCCGCCTGCTGCTTCGACGCGACCTCCCACTGGACGATGGGGGATCTCACGCGGCAGACATTCATGCAGGCGTGGAACTCCGGGGCCTTCGTGGCGCTGCGCGCGGCGCATCTTGAGCGGGACGTGCGCGGCACGCCCTGCGAGAACTGCCTCGCCTACGGCTGAGCTGCGCCGCCCCGGGAAGGCGCCCACACCGCGATGCGCATCTGTCGCATAATAGCCGGCGGTACACACCGAGGCGGGCACGCACCGCAGCGCATTGCCGACCATTCCCATCGCCATCCGGACGTTTCTCGCCGGAATGCCGCTCTTCAACGATCTCGTTCCGGCCGAACTCGAACGGATCGAGGCCGGCACCCGGCGCGTGGAGTGCGCGCGCGGCGAAGTCCTGTTCCGGCGCGGTGACGCGAGCGAAGGGTTCTACACGGTCATTTTCGGCCAGGTGAAGCTGGCGTTCACCTCGCCGAGCGGCGCCGAGAAGGTGGTCGAGGTAATGGGGCCGGGACAGAGCTTCGGCGAGGCCGTGATGTTCCTGGAGAAGCCCTACCCGGTATTCGCCCAGGCGCTTTCCGACTCGGTGCTGCTGCACATCTCCCGGTCGGTCGTCTTCGCCGAGATCGAACGCGATCCACGCTTCGCGCGCCGCATCATCAGCGGGCTCTCCCGGCGGCTGCACTCGCTCGTGATCGACCTCGAAACCTACACTCTGCGCTCCGGCACCCAGAGGCTGATCGGCTATCTCCTGCGCGGCGTGCCCGAGGGCGCGGCGGCGGGTCCCGTCGAGGTCGCGCTCACCATCAGCAAGACGGTGCTCGCCTCGCGCCTGTCGCTCACGCCCGAGCACCTCTCCCGCATCCTGCACGACCTGACCGAGGACCAGCTCGTCTCGGTCGAGGGGCGCAGCATCCGCATCCTCGATGTGGAAGCGCTGCGCCGCTACGGCGACTGAACGGCTGCCCTGCCGCCGGTAGCCCGGTTACGCCCTCGCAGCGAAGACAGGCTCCCGGCCGCGGCGCCGCGCCCCGCGCTAGAGCGCGAGGATGTACGCGACCATTTTCTGGATGTCGGCATCCGGCACGGCAGCGTTGGGCGGCATCGGCACCTGGCCCCAGACGCCCTGCCCGCCCTTCTTCACCTTGGCGGCGAGCTTCGCCGCGATGTCCTTCTGACCCTTGTACTTCTTGGCGACCTCCCGGTAGGAGGGCCCCAGGATTTTCTTGTCCACCTGATGGCAGGAGATGCAGTTGTGTTTCTTGAGCAGTGCCGCGTCCGCGCGCGCGAGCGGGGCGGCGAGCGCGACGGCCGCGGTCAGCGGGACGAGGAATAGCGTTCGGCACAGTGCGTTCATGGTTTCTCCCTGTTGAAATCCGCAGAACCGGGTCGTGCATCCGGATTCGCTCGAATCTCCCCCTCTGCGGGTACTTCGTTTCGTGCGCAGAATGACGCGCGACGCACCGGCGGTGCCTTGATATATATCAATGTTCCCGGCGCGGGATTCTCCGTACAGTGTTGCCGGATCCCGCTCTATCGGGCGGCGAGGGAGCAATGGGAGAGCACGCATGCATTGCGCGTGCGCTGCGGTTGGCGCCGGAATCGATTGCCGCGTGTCCGCGATAGTCGCGCGATCGAGCGCGGAAGTCATCGCGCCCGCGGCGATCGGGATGTGAGCGGCGTGCCGGGTCGCGCCATGTGCCCTGCCAGGCCGCTCGACGTTTTCAGAACGATCGACGCGCGCGAGTGGTCTCCGCCGCGGCCACTCGAGTTCATGCTCGAAACCCTCGAGTCGCTCCCGCGGGGCATGAAAGTCGTCATGCTCGTGCCGCACGAACCGCGGCCGCTCTTCCGGATACTCGGGGTGAACGGTTTTCACTACCGCTGCCGCTTCCTGCCCGCGGGCTGCTTCGAAGTCACCGTCTGGCACGCCGCCGACACGCTGGCCGCCTCCGCCGGTCTCGAGTGATGGAGCGCGCCCACCGCCGCCAGCGCGAGCAGGGCGGAGGTGCCGCTGTGCACGACCGCCGCGGCGAGCGGGACCTCGAAGCGCACGAGCGCGAGACCGAGGATCACCTGCAGCGCCGGCAGCCCCGCGAGTGCCAGTGCCAGCGCGCGTAACCGCACGCCTCCCGCGCGGAGCATGAGGGCCGCGAGCGCGAGGAACCACGCGGCGGTGAGCACACCTGCCCATCGATGCGCCATGTGCAGGGTGCGCCGCGGCAGGTCGGCGGCGGCATCCGCGGCGGGCGGTTGTGGCCGTGTCAGCGGATTGAACGCCGCGAAGTTCCACTCGGCCGGGGAGAGGCCGCATTCGGCGATGCCCGCGCAGGCGCGCGCGGCGAAGTTCGCGCTCAGCAACGTGCCGAGCGCGATTTGCGCTCCAAGGAGCGCAAGGGCGATCGCGGCGGCGGCCGCCAGCCGGCGGGGCCCGGCTCCGCCCGGCGCGGCCCGCTCCCCGAGGGCGATCCAGCCGAACACGGCAACGAGCGTCATCCCGCCGAGCACATTGGCGAGGGTCACGGCCGGCAGCAGCGAACCCGGCGTCACGCGCCCGATCGACGCGAGAAAGAGCGTCAGCGCGCCGGCAAGCGCGGCGGCAACGACGGTCGCTCGCCGCCGCGGGCGTGCGAGCGAGAGCGCGACGGTCGCGAGCGCGAGCACCGCGACCCCCGCGGCGGCCAGGAGATGCAACGCCTGCATGAAGCGCACGCCGGGGGAAACGGGGACTACCGGGAAGGTGAACGGGACGCCATAGCACCGTGGCCAGTCGTCGCAACCGAGGCCGGCGCGCGTAAGCCGCAGGAAGGCGCTCGTGACCACGACGACGAAGGTGAGCGCCGCACCGCCGAGCGCCGCGAGCGAGATTGGCCGGCGTCGATCATCCCGAATCGATTCCAGGGTCACGCCGTGCCCTCTCCCGGGCGCTGCGTTTCGCCCTGCGGCCCTGCCGGCGCGGGGGTGAACGCGTCGGAAAAGCAATTGTCCGGCGAGAGCCCTTGCGCGATGAGCGCAGGGTGCGCGGCCACGATCATCTCCGTCGAACCGCACGCGTAGATCTGGCAGCGGGCGAGATCCGGAAAGTCCTGGAGGACCGCCTCGTGCACGAGCCCCGTGCGCCCGGTCCACTCGTCCTCGGGAAGCGGATCGGAGAGTACCGGCACGAACCTGAAGTTCGGGTGTTCGCGCGCCCACTCGTCCGCCAGCCCGGCGAGGTACAGGTCCCGGCGCGTGCGCGTGCCCCAGTAGAGGATCATCTGCCGCTTCATGCCGGTGCGAAACGCGTGCTCGACCATGCTCTTCACCGGCGCGAAGCCGGTGGCGCCGGCGATGAACAGGATCGGGAACTCGCTCTCCTGCAGCGTGAAGCGCCCGACCGGCCCTTCGAACTCGATCGAGTCCCCCTCGCGCATGCGCTCGAAGACATGGCTGGTGAAGCGCCCTCCGGGCACGAGCCGCACGTGCAGCTCGATGCGCTCGCCCGAGCCGGGCGCGTTGGCGAACGAGAAGGCGCGCCGGGCGCCGTCCTCGAGCACGATGTTGATGTACTGTCCCGCGACGAAGTCCACGCGCCGCCCTTCGGGGAGCTTCAGCCACAGCCGCATCACGTCCGGGGCGAGCCGCTCCATGCGCTCGACGGTGGCCCGCCGGCGGGCGGCCCGGGCGCTCACGCCCTCCCCGGCGAGCGCGGGCACGTCGACCTCGAACTCGACGTCCGCGAGCGCGGTGGCGCAGCACATCAGCGCGAGGCCGCGCGCGCGCGCGTCGGCGCTCAACGCCGCCGGCTGGTAGTCGCCGAGGTCGACGCGACCGTTCAGGACGGCGCACATGCACACGCCGCAGCCGCCGGCCCGGCAGTCGTAGGGCAGCGCCAGCCCGGCGCGGAGACCCGCCTCCAGGAGCGTCTCTCCGGGGCGCGCACTCACCGCGTGCGCACCCGGATGCACCGTCAGCCGGTGCCCGGCGCCGCGGGGTCCGGGCGGCAGCCACGGCGCGACCGCCAGGAGCGCGCTGGCGCCGAGGACGAGCCCCCACACGGCGGCGATCGGCCAGATGTAGACGAGCGGATAGAGCGCGAGCAGGAACCAGTCGAAGGACAGCACCATCGGCGCCTGCGCCATGTGTGCCGGCCCGCCCTGGCTCATCACCGGCTGAGCGAGCGCCATCGCGATCAGCATCACCGCGACGCTCACCGCGATCGGGCGCGGCGGCTGCGTCGTCGACCTGGGCACGCGCTGCACATGCACCCACATCAGCAGCAGCGTGATGAGCGGCACGCCGATGTGGATGAAAACGAGGAGCGAGAA
Source organism: Burkholderiales bacterium (assembly GCA_020854035.1). Lineage (GTDB taxonomy): Bacteria > Pseudomonadota > Gammaproteobacteria > Burkholderiales > SG8-41 > SG8-41. The sequence continues at coordinate 21,162 of JADZGE010000092.1, forward strand.
CAACCGGTCGCTCACGTTGGCGTCGTAGATGAAGTTGCGGATCAGCGTGCCGCCGAACACCGGCAGCCAGTCGAACCACTCGAAGCTTGCCTGCGTGACGAACTGCGCCAGCCGGTCCCAGGGCAGCATGTAGCCGTTGACCCCGGCGGTGAAGACCAGCCACAGCAGCACGATGCCCGTTATCCACGATAGCCAGCGAAAGCCGCGCATGCGGTCGAAGGCCCAGTAGCGGGCGAGATGCAGCAGCATCGTGACGACCATCGCGTCGGAGGCGTAGCGATGCACGCTGCGCAGGATGCCGCCGGCGAACCACTGCTCCCGGGTGAGCGCCTCCACCGACCGGTGGGCGCCCTCGACGCTGGTGTCGAAGAAGGCGTAGAGGTAGAGACCCGTGCCACAGACGATCCAGAAGAGGTAAAAGGTGAGCGACCCCAGGTGGTAGAAGGGATTCAACCGGTCGCCGAACGCCCGGTTGAACAGCGCCTCGGCCGCCATGAACGCGCGCCGCAACGCGCGCTTGGGACCGAGCGCCATCAGCGCCCCGCGCCGTGCATCGCGCGCCAGACGACGACGACGAACAGCAGCCCGCCGGCGATCGCCACCGCGCCGCCCGCGCCCATCAGCCCCATGCCGAAAATCTCGCCGGGGCCGCGCAGCACCTGCTCGGCGCCCGCCACCTTGCGCTGCACCCCGTAGCCGCCCGACCAGACCAGCCCGGTGATGTGCATCAGCTGACCCAACCCGTACACCCAGGGCTGGCTCACCGCGAGCCGCCCGCGGGGCCGGCCGTAGCCCAGGCGCGGCAGCAGGTGATAGACGAGCCCCATCAGCGCCAGCGTGACGCCGACGATGCAGCCGTGGTAGTGCGCGGGAATCTTGACGTTGGCACCGTCGATCGCGAGCCCGACCAGTCCACCCGACGCAAACAGCGCGATCGACGTGATCAACGCCGCGCGCAGCGGCCGCGCTTCGTCCGTGATGAGGCCGCGGCGCGCCTGCTGCGCCAGCGCCAGCACCGCCGCGAGCGCCATCGGCAGGATCGCGAGGCCCCCGCCCGCGCGCATGCCCCAGGTGTGCATGTCGCGATGCTCGACCGTGACGACGTCGTGCATCAGGTACGCGAGCGGCGTCACGAACACGCCCGCCAGCGCGATCGCGATGAGCAGCAGCGCGACACGAGGGCTCACCGGCACGCGACCGCCGCAGGCGTTCGCCAGGGCAAGCCAGCCGACCAGCATCAGCAGTGTCCAGGTGAACTGCAGCGCGTGCCCGCCACCCCAGTAGAGGATCTCGTAGTAGGCCTTCGGCGGCAACCCGGCGGGCACCACGGCGAGCGACCAGCCGAAGGCGAGCAGCGCGACCGCGGTCGCGACCGCGGCTGCGCGTAGCCCCGCTCGCAGCGCGTCGGTGCCGTCGAGCGCCGCGCTCAGGCGCATCGGCAGCGAGAGCTCGAGTCCGACGAGCAGCAGCACCCCGATCCCGAACACGGCCACCGCCGCCCGGAAGGTCGCGCTGTCGAGCATCGGGATGTAGTTGGACATCACCGGCGTGCCCGGGTCCGCGAAGGCCGCCGCCATCATCCCGAGTGCCCCGGCCCCCGCCAGCGCGAGCGCGAGCCAGCCGAGCGCGCCACCCAGGCGCGAGCGCGCCTCGCGCCGGTTCATGCTCCACAGCATGCCGGCGATGGCTACGAACCACACCAGTACCGAGAGATCGACGTGCACGACGAGCGCGACGCGGAAGAAGTCGCCCGCCGGCAGCCAGGAATTGATGCCCGGTGTGCGGGCCAGCACGAGCAGCACCGAGTAGAGCCCCGAGCCCACGAGCGCCAGCAGCCCGAGCACGAGCCAGGAGCGCACGAGCGGGCGCCGCCGCGCGTCAACCGCGGGCAGCTCGTAGGGTGCCGGCGTGGCGGCGGTCACGCGAACGCGGCCGGCGCCCGTTGCGCCCGGCATGCCGAGGGATCGTCGAGTCGTCACGGTGTTCATCGGAGCGTGATGCCGCCTTTCCCGGCGTCGAAATCGATCACCAGCACCTGGCCCGGCGCGAGGCGGACCGTCGCCTCGCGGCGGTACGGCGCGTCGCGGGCGCGCACGTCGTCGGAGATCTCGACCGCGATGCGACGCTCGCCGGCCGGCACGACGAGGCGTTCGTAGAGTGCCGAGGCGCCGTCCTTCTTCAATCCGGCCGGAGGCGCGCTGCGCTCGATCACGCGCCGGCCGTCGATCGCCACCTGCACCGTGACCGGGGAGCGCTCGCGCGGGCAGACGGTGGGCGCGCGCATGTTGGGCGGCAGCTTCGCGAGCTCGGCCGCCGTGAGCATGCGGCAGTCGCCGACGGGCTTCCCGACCCGCACGAAGCTCACCTTGATGACCGCCTGGTCGGAATCGAGATGGCGGTACGGCGGCCAGCGCGAGAAGACGCCCACCACGAGCGCGAACAGGCCGTAGAGCAGCACCTGCCCTGTCCAGGCGAGCGGGGTCCGCGCCTGGTGCGTGATCTGTTCAGGCATGGCTCGCACCCGGTCCCGGTTCGGCGCCGTGCGTGACGCGCTGCACGCGCCGGCGCAGCCGTTCGAGCGCCCGTTCGAGCAGCGCCGTGTCATCGCGACCCGCAAAGGCGATCTCGAGCCGCCTGGAGGCAACGCCGCGGCGCAGGCGCGGTTGCCGGCGACGCTCCAGCCGATCGCGCATCCAGCGCTCGCCGAAACGAAACTCGCAACCCCCCGCGCGACAGGCCGCGACCAGAACACCGGCCGCGCCATCGCGCAGGGCGCGTTCCACGAACCACGGCGGCAGCTGGCCGATGCAAAGGAGACTGAAGGCGTGCACACCGGCCCCGCCGAGCCCGCCGGCCCGCGCGCCGTGATCACAGCCGAACACGACGATCGGATGCGCAGCGCGCGCGCCGCTCAAGGCGGCGTGCACGCGCGCGTGCAGATCGGCGATCGGCAACTGCGGCATGTCGATGCCGGTGACGGGGCGCGGCGCATCCCGGACGGGGCGCGGCGCATCCCGAACCGGCTTCGCGGGCGGACACGCGCCGGCGCAGATGCCGCAGCTCGCGCAAAGATCCGCATCGACCACCGCCAGCGCGTGGTGACGACGCCCGCGCGGGTGCGGCACCATCGTGATCGCGGCGTACGGGCAGTCGGCGAGGCAACGGCGGCAGCCATTGCAGCTCGCCGGGTCGACGATCGCGACCGGCGCACGCGCCGGCGTGCGCGCCGGCGCCGGCAGGAACGGCAGCACGAAAAGCGCGATCATCGCGCCGCCGGCCAGCACCCAGACGAACGCGGGCGAGGTGGCGTAGGTGAGCGGATGCGCGAAAAGCACGATCCAGTCGAGCCGCAAGAGCTCGGGCACCGCCGCCAGCGCGGCCGGGGCGTGGCTGCGCACCGGCGCCGCGAGCGCCATCGCCGCGAGCGCGGCGAGCACTCCGAGCGCGACGGGGCGCGGCGGCAGGACGGCGGCGTGCGTGATTCTCCGGACGTGGAACCACAGCCCGAAGAGCAGCAGCAGCGGCACGCCGAGGTGCACGAAGATGAACAGCGAAAAGAGCCGGTCGCTCACCGTCCCGGCTCCGAGAAAGTTGCGCGCGAGCGGCGTGGCGAGCAACGGCAGGGCGTCCAGCCACTCGGCGGTCGCGATGGCGGAGAACTGGCCGAGTTGATCCCAGTTGATCCAGAAGCCGCCGATTGCGGCCGCGAACACGAAGCCGACGAGCGGCACGCCGGTCAACCACGAGTAGCGGCGGAATCCGTGCTCGTGGCCGTGCAGCCATTCGCGCAGCAGGTGCAGCCCCATCGCCACCACCAGCGTGTCGGCGGCGTAGCGGTGCAGCCCGCGCAGGAGCACGCCGCCGGAGAACGGTACCTCGTCGAGGGCGGCTATCGAGCGGTAGGCGCCGTCGACGGACGTATCGAGCACGATGTAGAGCACGATACCGCTCGCCGCGAGCGCCCAGAACGCCAGAAAGCCGATCGCGCCCAGGTGGCGCAGCGGATTCAACGCCGAGCCGGCGGCCGCATCGAAGCCGCGCTCCGCGAACCGCCAGACCGTCAGACCATGCCGTCGGAGGTGTTCGAGGCCGCGCATGGCAATCGGCGCGCGCGACGGCTGCCGCGCCATTCGAGAAGAAGGTAGATCGCCACGCTGCCGAAGAAGAGAACGCCACCGATCAGTTCCAGGATCAGCTTGTAGTCGTAGCGATACTCGCCGGTGTCCGGGTCGTAGACGGTGCACAGCATGCGCACGCGTTCGATGACGGCGGCGAGCGTCGAGCCGGCCGCGGGCTGCGCGTCGAGCAGCAGCTCGCGCAGCGGTTTGCCGAGCTGGTCCGCGCGAATCCGGTCGCCGTAGACCTGGGCGTGGATGCGTCCCCGGGCGTCGACGACGGTGACGCCGAGCACGTGATCGAAACCGGCCGGCGTCGCGGCGTAGCGGAAGCCGAAGGCCTGCGTAAGGTCGTCCACCGCCTCGCGCGCCGGGCTGAGGAACTCCCAGTTCGGCTCGTCGATGCGCTGGCTCGCCGCAAAGGCGCGCATTGCCTGCGGGTCGTCGAAAGGCTGATTGAAGCCGATGCTGACGACGTTGAACTGGCTCGCGCCGAGCATGCGGTCGAGCCCCCTGACCGCCTCGTGGAGCGCCCGCGTCTGCGTCGGGCAGACCCGGAAGCAACCGGTATAGATGAAGCTCACCAGGAGCGGCTTGCCGCGGTAGGAAGAGAGCCGCACCTGCCGGCCCTGGCGGTCGAGCATCACGGGATCGGGCACCCAGCGTCCGATCGCCGCCTGGCCCGCCTGGAGCGCGGCGCGCTCGTCCAGCCCCGACACCGTACCCGGTTCGCGCACGGCGGCGCCGGCGCGTTCGATCACCGAAGCCGCGGCGGGCGTGGCCGGCTCGCGCGCCGCCCGGGCGCCCCCGGCCCATCCGGACGATGCGATCAGCAGGCTCGCGAGTATGCCGGCGAGCGCGGCGCTACACGCCGCCGACCGGCGCGCGCGACGCTCGGGGACGGGGGCGGCGGCTCCGCCATCAGCGCATCGCCGCATCGAGGAACACCGCCAGAAGGAGCACGCCGAGCTGCGTCATCGAGGCGACGAAGGAGGCCATCGCCGTCTCTCGCCCCGGCGCGCGCGCGAGCGCCCGGGTCCGGCTCAGAAAATGCGCGCCGCCCGCGAGTGCCCCGACACCGACCAGCCAGCCGGCGCCGGTGGCGGGGAGCAGCAGCGAGGACGCGACGAGCGCCAGCGTGCTTGCGTGCACGATACGCGCCGCGCGCCCGGTACCCACCACGACCGGCAGCATCGGCACGCCGGCCGCTCGATAGTCGGCTTCCGACGCGATCGCGAGACTCCAGAAATGCGGCGGCGTCCAGAAGAACAGCACCAGCGCCAGCGCCCACGCCTGCGGCGGGATCTGCGGGCCGGCGGCGGCGGCGCCCGCGAGCACCGCAAAGCTGCCGGAAAGGCCGCCGATCACGATATTCCACGCCGTGCGGCGCTTGAGCAGCAGCGTATAGAGGCCGCCGTAGGTCGCGGCGCCCAGCAGAATGAACAGCGCGGCGAGCCCGTTGACGGCCCAGGCCGCCGTGGCACACGCGATCACGATCATGCCGGCGATGACGCACAACCAGCCCGTGCTGCGCGGCAGCGCCCCGCTGGCGAAGGCGCGATCGCGGGTTCGCTTCATCCGGCGGTCGCCGTCGGCTTCCACGTACTGGTTGAAGGCGCCGGCGCCGGCCGATGCCATCAGCACCGCGAGCGCAAGAAACGCGACCTGCCAGCCCGCGGCCGCCGGCGCCGGCACGAGCGCCAGTCCGGCCAGCGCGGTGAGCGTGATGAGCGCGGCGATGCGCAGCTTGAATATGCCGATCACGCTCAACCAGCACGGCGCCGCGGCGGCGTGGGGCCGGGTCAGCGTCGTATCCATGGCGCGCTCGAGCTCGGCAGCCGGCGGGCGCTCAGGCGAGGCCCCATAGCGTGGACAGGTACTTCCAGTTGATGAAGTAGTAGAGGACGAAGGCGAGCAGGAATACCATCGCCAGCACGAAGGTGCCCGGGGCGGCGAAACCCATCGAGCCGTAGCTTTGCGCGGCCACGGTCGGCGCGGCACGCGAGAGCCGGGTGAACTGCGGGCTCTCGGTTCCCGTCTCGAGCTTCGCACCCCACAGGAGCGAGCCGACGGTGACGTAGATGAAGATCGCGCCGCCGGCGATGGCGATCATCCCCGTCAGCCCCACCAGCCCCATCATCAGGTACGCCGCGCCCGGCCATTCGTAGGCGAGCGGCGCGCCCTGGAAGGCCATGTCCCAGTGCCTGCGCGAGACGCCGAGCGTGCCGGCGCCCATCATCACGAGCACGAAGGCGTACATCGACAGGCCGAAGAGGTAGGGCTGCCATCTCGCGAGCACCGGCGCGATCATCTCGCGCCTGAACAGCACCGGGATGAGGTAGTAGGTGAGCGCCATGAAGGTGAGCGTGGTGCCGATCACCACCGTGGCGTGGAAATGCCCGGGCACGTAGATCGTGTTGTGTATGATCATGTTCAGCTGCTCGGTGCCCATCATCACGCCCGAGATGCCGCCGAGGAAACCGAAGCCGATCAGCGCGATGAAGACACCCGAGAAGGTCGGGTTGCCCCACGGCGCCTTGCGCAGCCACTCGAACAGCCCCTTGGTGTGGCCTTTCTGGCGCTGCGCCACTTCCATCGCGCCCGGGATCGTCAGCCCGTGCAGCATCGAGGCGAGCACCGCGAAGTACATGAAGTAGCTCGTGTTGACGACCTTCCACGCCGTCGACAGCCCCGGGTCGGCAAGCAGGTGGTGCGCGCTCGCGAGCTGCAGGAACAGGATGTAGAGGAGGAACGCCGTGCGGCTCACCTTCTCGCTCATCGGCTTCGCGCCGAACACGACAGCGGCGATGGCGTACCAGACCGCCACGTGCGCCGAGACGTTGCTCTGCTGCGAGCTGTGGCCGAATGCCCACCAGACCGTGCGGTCGACGAGCGCGTTCACCTCCTTCACCACGCCGAGGGACATCAGCCAGGTCGGGATGAGGATGATGGCGCCCGACACGATCGTGAAGACGGCGATGATCGCCGCGGTGATCGCGCCGAAGGTGACGAGCGGCACCGAGCCCTCGTAGGTCTTCTCCTTCTTTGCGACGACCAGCGTGCCGAAGAACACGAAGCAGCCGATCAGCGCGCCCACCGCGAACAGGATGAGACCGAGGTAGAAGTTGGGCTCGGCCATCATCGGCACGTAGCTCGTCATCATCACCGACGACCCGCCGCGGTAGACGGCGACGTTGGTGACGACCGAACCGATGACCATCAGCGCGAACGCGAGCCAGGCGATTTTCGGCGTCGCGATCCGGCAGCGCAGCAGCGTCGACGCGCAGAAGTAGAGCACGGCGATCTCGAAGAAGATGATCCAGAAGATCAGCATGTCGATGCCGTGCGCCGTCAGCACCTGGTAGAAGGTGTCGGCCTCGAGCCAGCGGAACGCCGGCCAGCGGGTCATCACGACGCCGATGGCGAGAAGGCCGCCGATCAGGAGCCACACGACGGCGACGAACGCGTTCGCCTTGATCAGCAGCTCGGCCTGGCGCTCGAACTGGAGGCCCGAACGGGGGCAGGTACGATAGGTGGTCGCGGTGCTCATCGCGGCTCCTCACTTCTTGATGTAGATGCGGCCGACCATCTTGTGGTGGCCGATGCCGCAGTACTCGTTGCACACCACCGAGTAGGTGCCCGAATGGTTGGGCGTGATGGTGACCACGTGCTCGAAACCGGGCACCATCTGGATGTTGATGTTGGCGGGCTGCAGGGAGAAGCCGTGGTTGTAATCCATCGCCGAGAGGTGCAGCCGGTAGGTCTTGCCCACTTCGAGCTCGAGGATCGGGTAGTAGGCCCACAGCCGCGCCAGCAGATAGACGTCGCTCCCGGGCGGCGGCGCGACGACCGGCGTCTTTTCGTCGGTTTCGGTACGCACCGTGTACTTGTCGACCATGGCCTGCACGCTCGCCATGAACTTGTCGGGCGTCGTGCGGTAGGTCTCGGTCGAGAGGTTCTGGCGGCCCCAGATGTGCCAGCCCACCATCATGAAGAACATGATGAGGCACCACAGGAGCGCGAGCGCGATCCAGGTGCCTTCGACGCGGTCGATCGGATGCCTGTACCAGAGCCGTTCGGCGGGAGGGAGAATGGCGCTCATGTTCGACTCTCCTGTCTCACTTGGCGATCGGCACCGTCAGAATGTCCCACACCCCCCAGGCGACGTAGAGCACCATCGGCACCATGACGCCGAGAAACAGGAGCAGGAACGGATTGTCGAGGAACTGCTGCATCCAGGGGATGTCCTGCTCGCCTTCGTCCTTCCCGGCGGGATCCGGGGAGCGTGTGGCGTCCGCCATGACTGGTCTCCTTTATCGCGCCGCGCGCGCAACTCCGCTTTTGGGAGGCAATCTAGCGCAGGCGATGCACGATTGCGCTTGATACACATCAAGCTTTCCGAATCAATCCGGTGCTCGGAAACCCGCGGGCAAGCGGTTAGAATCCGTGCCGCGTGCACCTGCCGGACGCGGCAATTCACGCGTTGTTTCCATGCCTGCCGATAGCGCATCTACAGGAAATCCCGCGCGACGCGCCATCGCGGCGTGGTTGATCGCGTGCTGCGCGCTCGTCTTCGCGATGGTCGTGCTGGGGGGCGTTACCCGCCTGACGCATTCGGGACTCTCGATCGTCGAGTGGCAGCCGCTCGTCGGCGCGGTGCCGCCGCTCACGGACGCCGACTGGACGGCGCTCTTCGAGAAGTACCGGCGCACGCCGGAGTACGAACAGGTGAACCGCGGCATGAGCATCGCCGAGTTCAAGGGCATATTCTGGCTCGAGTACTTCCATCGCCTGCTCGGCCGGGCGATCGGAATCGCCTTTCTCGCGCCTTTCCTCTGGTTCCTTCTGCGCCGCCGGCTCGACGCCCGGCTCGCGTGGCGCCTTGGCGGCGTGTTCCTTCTCGGCGCAGTTCAGGGCGCGCTCGGCTGGTACATGGTGGCGAGCGGCCTCGTGGCCGAGCCGCGGGTCTCGCAGTACCGTCTCACCGCCCACCTCGCGCTCGCCTTCGCCATCTACGGCGCGATGCTGTGGATCGCCCTCGATCTCCTCGCGCCGCGCGCGCGCCGCGCCGCCGCGGCGGCCGGATCCGGATTGAGGCGGCTCGCGTGCGCGGTCACGCTCGTCGTCTGCCTCATGATCGTGACGGGCGGCTTCGTCGCGGGGATCCGCGCGGGCAAGGCCTACAACACCTTTCCCCTCATGAACGGGCACCTCGTGCCGCCCGAGATCTTCATGCTGGAGCCGTGGTGGCTCAATTTCTTCGGCAACATGGCGACGGTGCAGTTCGACCACCGGCTCTTCGCGTGGGCACTCGCGTTTCTCGTGCCGCTCTTCTGGTGGCGCGCGTGGCGCACGGCCGCCCTGCCCGTGCGCCGGCTCGCGCATCTCCTCCTCGCCGCTCTCGCGGCGCAGATCACGCTCGGCATCGCGACGCTGCTCCACGCCGTTCCCGTCGTTCTCGGCGCGGCGCACCAGGGCGGCGCGCTCGTGGTCTTCACCGCCGCGCTGGCGGTGAATCACGCGTTGCGCGATGTCCGGCCGGGCGGGAGCGCCGCGGCGGGCGCCCGAGGGCTTCCCGGCGGCTCGCCCGATTCGCCCTGCCGCCGGGGCGGCCAGAGAACGGGCCACAGCCGCCAGGCGTAGAGCGCGAACGAGAGCCAGATGCCGGCGCCGCCGGCAAGCGCCAGCGTCCGGCTCGCGCCGAGCAGCCCGGCCGCCAGCGCCGCGAGCCCGCAGTGGAAGAACGCGAACTGGCTCCACGACCATGCGCCCATGCGAATCGGGTTGCCGGTGAAGCGCGGCAGCATGTGCGCGCCGACCCCGTAGATGAGCGAGGTCACGAAGCCGCCGGCGAAGAGGTGCGCGCCGACCGCACGCGCCGCGCCGGCGCCGAGGAGGTCACCCTCGGCGAGCATCCATGCGCCGGCGGCGACGAGATACGCCATGCCGGCGCCGATGAACCACCGGTTCTCGGCCGAGAGGAGCATGCCGGCGTGCCGCGGCGAGGCGCGCGCGCGGGGGTGCGCCGCCGCCACCAGTTCCCGCGCTTCGCCGGGAGTCTGCACCCCCACGGCCTTCAGCACGCCGTCGACGGCGAGCGCCGGTATCGTCCGCACCTGAAGGCGGTGGGCGAGTTCCCGGCCCTCGGGCTGCGCGAAGTCGAGCACGGCGAACTCGATTTCCTTCTCGGCGGCCACGTCGCGCCAGATCCTTTCAGCCGCGGGGCAGGTCGGGCACCATTCCGACACGAGCAGCTCGACTTTCATGCGGGCTCGCGTGCTACTCCGCGCAGCGCAGGCACTGCACCCGGTAGCGGTCGATCCACTCCTTCATCGCCGCGATCGCCTCCGGCCCCGTCGCGAGCCCTTCGAGCGCGCGGGCGGGATCGTCGGGCGTCATCACGACCAGCCACGCGTCGGTATAGGGCGCGATGTTGACCAGGCCGGGCCGTTCGATGACGCGCTCGTTGCGCTCGACGATCGTGCCGTCGAACGGGGCGGGAATACCACCTACCCACTTGCCGGACTCGAGTACCGCCACCGGCCGCCGCGCCGCCCGATGGGTCCCCACCGGCCGCATCGTGACGGCAACGACCCGCCCCGCCATGGTCTGCGAGGGATCGGTGACACCGACGCGGTAGCGACCGGCGCCTTCCGGGCGCACCCAGATGTAATCGAGATCGTAGTAGAGATCCTCGGGGAGCTCGCAGCCCTGGTACTCAGCCATCGCGCCGCAACCCCCCGGGCGGGACGCGTTGCGCGTCCCCGGCGTCAAGCGGGGAGCGCAGCCGCACCGTCACGATCATGTTGATGCCGAAGAGCGCCATCGCCGCGACGGTGAGCACGCCGCCCGCGGCGACCAGCCGGTCCGTGGAACCGGCCCAACCCGCGATCATCAGCGGGAGCCCCGCGTTCGCCAGCCAGAACTGCACGGTCGCGATGCGCTCCGAGCGCACCGGGTAGCCGCCGAAGCGCGGCAGCACGTGCAGTCCCACCCCGTAGATCGTCATCAGCACGAACCCGAGCAGCATCATGTGCGCGTGGATCCTCGCCGCGTTCGGGGGCGCGAGACCCGGCTCGGCGAGCCGCACGATCATGAGCAGCCCGCCGAGCAGCCCGTAGGCAAGCCCGATGGTGACGTAGAGACGATTGCGCCGGTGCACGGCCGTCCAGGAACCGCGGCAAGGTCAGCGGGACGGGTTGCCGCAAGCCTCGCGGTGGAAGCTACCACGGGAATGAACGGTCGGGCCGATTACCCGCGCCGGCCTGCGCCCTGCCGCTGCCATTACACGCATCTTACGCCGGGGGTGCCGCCCGGCATTGACACAAATCAACCCTTCCGGCGGCAGGGCAGGGGCCGCTTTCGCGCGTGCCGTGGCTACTCCTCGCCAGCCAGGGGTTCCTTGACTCAAATCAAGGCGCAGCTTCATACTGAGCGACCAGACTTTACGATCGCGCGCGGCGGCACCGGAATGCGGGCCCGCCGCGCCGTGGGGCTGCTCTGACCACCGTGAAGCGGAAGGAGGAATCATGGATCCTCTCACTGTTCTGGTACTGGTAGCGGCGCTGGGAACGGCCGGGGCACTTGCCTCCGGCATCGCATCGATGGCTTATGACGGGGAAATCGGGCACAAGAGCAGCGCCGAGTGGATGGTGTGGCGCGTCGGGCTGCAGGGAGCGGCATTCCTCATCATCCTCCTGGCTCTCCTTGTCTCGGGCTGACGCAGCCCCGACAGCGGCGGAGGCCGTCGGCGCGCGGCGCTCCCGCATCGAGCTGGTGTGCCCCGCGGGCAACCTGCCCTCGCTCGCCGCCGCGGTCGACAACGGGGCCGATTGCGTCTACATCGGCCTGCGTGATGACACGAACGCCCGCAATTTCGGCGGGCTGAACTTCGATCTCGTGGCGGCGCGGGAGGGCATCGCGATCGCCCATCGCCGTGGCGTGAAGGTGTTTCTGGCGATCAACACCTACCCGCAGGCGGGCGCGTGGGAGCGCTGGTGCGGCGCGGTCGACGCCGCCGCGGCGCTCGGCGTGGACGCGGTCATCGTCGCCGACGCCGGGCTCATGCGCTATTGCGCGGACAAGCACCCCGACCTGCGGCTGCACCTCTCGGTGCAGGGATCGGCGACCAACTACGAGGCGATCCGCTTCTATCACGGCGAGTTCAACATCCGCCGCGCGATTCTGCCGCGCGTGCTCTCTCTCTCGCAAGTCGAGACGCTGGTCAGGAATGTCCCCGTCGAAATCGAGGTTTTCGGCTTCGGCAGCCTCTGCGTGATGGTGGAGGGGCGCTGCATGCTCTCCTCCTACCTCACCGGGGATTCGCCCAACACGAGCGGCGCCTGCTCGCCCGCGCGGGCGGTGCGGTGGCGCCAGCGGCCCGACGCGCTGGAAGTCCGGCTGAACGGGGTCCTGATCGACGAGTACGCGGACGGCACCCCGGCCGGATACCCCGTGCTCTGCAAGGGCCGCTTCCGGGCGGAGGACGAACCCTACTATGCGATCGAGGAGCCGACGAGCCTCAACGCGCTCGCCCTGCTGCCCTCGCTCGAGCGAATCGGCGTGGCGGGCGTGAAGATCGAGGGCCGCCAGCGCGGCCCGGCCTACGTCGCCGCGGTGACGCGCGTCTGGCGCGAGGCGCTCGACTCGTGCGCGCGCCGGCCGCGGGAGTTCACCGTCGAACCGCGCTGGCTGGAATCCCTCGCCCGCATGTCGGAAGGTCGCCAGCACACGCTGGGCGCCTACCACCGGCCATGGAAATGAAGGGCGGCGCGCGATCCCGCATGAAGCTCGCGCTGGGACCGTTGCTCTACTACTGGCCGCGCGCGCGCGTCGAGGCGTTCTACGCGGAGATTGCGCGCTCGCCGGTGGACATCGTGTATCTGGGCGAAGTCGTGTGCTCGCGCCGGCACGAGCTGCGCCTGAGCGACTGGCTGGCGCTTGCCGATGCCCTCGCCGGTGCCGGCAAGGAAGTGGTCCTCTCGACCCAGGCCCTGATCGAGTCGGAGTCCGACCTGCGGATCCTGCGCCGGATCACATCCCGGAGCGAGCGCATGGTCGAGGCGAACGACATGGGCGCGGTCCACCTCTTGGCAGGGCGGGCGTCCTTCGTCGCCGGGCCCTATCTCAACGTCTACAACCCGCGGACACTCGCGCTCCTCGCCGGGAAAGGCGCCCGTCGCTGGGTGATACCGGTCGAGATGTCGCGCCGGGCGCTCGAAGCGATGCAGGGCGCGCGGCCGGCCGGGATCGAGACCGAGGTATCCGCCTTCGGCCGGCTGCCGCTCGCCCTCTCCGCGCGCTGCTTCACCGCCCGCCGCAACAACCTGCCGCGCGACGACTGCCGGTTCTGCTGCATCGAGCACCCCGACGGCCTCGCGCTCGACACGCTGGAGCACGTTCCGTTTCTCGTGCTAAACGGCGTTCAGACGCAGTCGGCGCTGGTGCACTGCCTCGCCGCGGAGATCGAGACGCTCACGGCGCTCGGCGTCGACGTGGCGCGGGTGTATCCGCAGTCGCAAGGTACCGACGAAGTGATCGGGATCTTCCGCCAGCGCATCGACGGGAGACTCGAAGCCGCCGCGGCGACCCGCGCGCTCTCCCGACTCGCCCCGGCGGCGCTCTGCGACGGCTACTGGCGCGAACTTCCCGGCCTGACGCCGGTCGGGCAGCCGGCATGAACCCGGACCGCGCCGCCGCCCCCGCCGGCCGCAACCCCCGGGCCACGCCGCCGCGCTGTCCCCGCCCGCTCGCGGCCATCTTGTCCGCGCTGCCGCAGTTTCCCCCGGCGTTCGCCGCCGCCGTCGCGGCAAACGCCTGGCTCGGCGATACCGTGAGCGGCGAGAAGCTGCCCGGCGCGGCCGGCAGGGTCATCGCGATCGTGGTGCGTGACGCCGGACTGCGCCTGCGCTTCAGGATCGAGCAGCGGGGAATCGTTGCGTGCGGCGACTCCTCGCCCGAGGTCGAGATCTCCGCCTGCGCCGCCGACTTCGCGGCCCTCGCGTTCAAGCGCGAGGACCCCGACACGCTGTTCTTCGAGCGGCGCCTGTCGATCGAGGGCGACACCGAGCTCGGCTTGCTGCTGAAGAACGCGCTTGCGGCGGCGCCGCCGCCGGGACGGCCGCCCTCGCCCGTCCGCGTCCTGCGGGCGCTGCGGATGCAGTTTCCGCTGCGCTGGTAAGGGGACGCCACGCATGCCGCCCGCTTCGAATCTGCCGCACTGGACGCTTGCCGGACGATCGCTGCTGCCCGTGGTTCAGGGCGGCATGGGGATCGGCGTCTCCGCCCACCGGCTTGCCGGCGCGGTGGCGGGGCTCGGCGCGCTCGGCACGATCTCGAGCGTGGAACTGCGCCACCACCACGACGATCTTCTCGAGCGCGCGCAGGGCTGCCGTGACCAGGACGTGCTCGACGGACTGAACCTCGTCGCGCTCGACCGGGAAATCCGCATGGCGCTCGCCGCCGCGCAGGGACACGGCGCGATCGCGGTGAACGTGATGAAGGCCGTGTCGGCGCACGCGCAGTACGTGCGCCAGTCGTGCGAGAGCGGCGCGCACGCGATCGTGATGGGCGCGGGCCTGCCACTCGACCTTCCCGAGATGACGCGGGACTTTCCCGCGGTCGCCCTGATCCCGATCCTCTCCGACCTGCGCGGGATCGCCATCGTCCTGAAGAAATGGATGCGCAGGAACCGCCTGCCCGACGCCATCGTGATCGAGCACCCGCGCCACGCCGGCGGCCATCTCGGCGCCACGCGGGCGGAGGAGATCGCCGACCCGCGCTTCGACCTGGAGCCGCTGCTGGAGGGCGTGTTCGCGCTCTTCCGCGATCTCGGCATCGAGCGCTGCCGTATCGCGGTCATACCGGCGGGCGGCATCAACAGCCACGAGCGCGTGCGCGAGCTGCTGGCATCGGGCGCGAGTGCCGTGCAGCTCGGGACGCCCTTCGCCGTGACCGAGGAAAGCGACGCCCATCCCGAGTTCAAACGGGTGCTCGCCGAGGCGCGCCCCGAGGACATCGTGACGTTCATGAGCGTCGCCGGATTGCCGGCGCGCGCCGTCCTCACGCCGTGGCTCCGCGGCTACCTCCGCCACGAGAAGGGCTTGCAGTCGAACGCGAAGGCCGACCCGCGGCGCTGCGTGCCGGGCACCCGGTGCCTTTCCGTCTGCGGCCTGCGCGACGGCATCGCCGCCATCGGCCAGTTCTGCATCGACACCCGGCTCGCGTTCGCGCTGAAGGGCGACGTGAAGAAGGGACTCTTCTTCCGCGGCTCCGAACCCCTGCCCTTCGGCGACGCGATCCGCCCCGTCGCCGATCTCGTGCGCTACCTGCTGACCGGCCTCATGCCGGCGGCGTGAACCGGCAGCCCCGCTACCCTCCTCGCGGCGTCCCCGCCACCGCGAAAGGCTCGCGGCGAGGCGGGCCTCAGGCGCGTCACGATGACGACATCGTCCCTGTCGCGCGTCAGCCGGGGCGCCCGTCCACGCGCGGGCGCGTGAGGACCGGCCAGAATGTCGCGGTGAAGAGCGCGAACGCAATGCTCCAGAGCGCGCCGGAGACGACGACCGCCGCGAGGTACGACTGCGGGAGCGCCAGCGGCACGAGCACGCGGGCGACGGCGGCGAACTGGACCAGCCAGTAGGCAAGCACCTCCGCCGTGCCTGCCGTGAGCGGCCGTCCCGTGTGACCGCGCGCGACGCGGGTCATCATCCCGAGCGTCAACCCGCCGATCGCGCCGACGGTGAGCGCGTGGGTCGCGGCGGATGCCGGGACGAGATCCGCGCCCGCCAGCGCACGCAGCAACAGGTGGACCGCGATCCAGCCGTACGCGGCGTGGAGGATCCACAAAATCGGCCGCTTCGCAGTCAACCACGGCTGCCACAGCCAGAGCCGCGCCGCGTGCGCGCAGGCCGCGATCCCGGCCACGACCGCGGCTGTCGCCGCCGGCGCCTGCACGAGATCGATCACGGGCAGCAGCACGACCGACGAGATCGCGAAGCGTTCGACGGCCGGATGCCGCACCGGCCGCGAGCCCGGGACGGCATTGGCCGTGAACATGGGGATCACGCGCCCGCCCATGACGGCCATGATGACGAGCACGACATCGAGACCCAGGCGCAGCCCGCGGTCCACGGCCACATCGATCGCGCCCGCCATCGCGGCATAGAAGCACAGGTTGGCGGCACCGAGCGCAAGGACAAGCGCGACGAAGAAATAATTGCGCCGGTTGCGCGAGCGCACCAGCGGAATGCCTATGCCGGCCGCCACCGCGATCGCGAAGGCGGTATCGGCGGCCGCGGCCGGAAGGGGGAGCGACGCGGCCACGCAGAGGCGCGCCGCGAGCCAGGTCCCCGCCATCGCTGCGAGCGTGCGACCGGTCGGTGTCGGCTCGTTCGCCCAGTTGCGCACGGCGGTCAGCAGAAACCCGGCCACCACGGCGAAGGCATAGCCGAAGATCATCTCGTGCGCGTGCCAAAGGGGACCCGCGACGAGCGCCGGGCCGCCGAGCACACCCGCGAACTGCGCGACCCAGGCGAAAATCGACAGCGCCGCGAACGCGCCGGCCAGCAGGAAGAACGGCCGGAAACCCAGATTCCAGAGCGCCATCAGCTTTCGGCAGACGATCGACCGGTCATTTGCCGCGGCCCCACGGTCCGCCGCGCGGGCGCGGAAGGAAAGTGAGCCATCGGCAACTCAGCCCGCGCCCCGACCGGGATTCATGCGCAGGTAGCGGCCCGCGAGGATCGCCGCCGGACAGGTCACCGGCTCCTCGGTCACGGAGTGCCGGATGAGGTGCTCGATAGACCCGGCGCACTCCCCCTTCTCCTCGCCGCGGGCCGCCGCGAGGAGCGCCTTCAACGCCTCCATGATGTCTCTGTGATCGCTCGACATCCCCGGAAGTTCCGCTTCCGGGCGGTCGATTAAAGATCGATTGCGCCGCGAACGACACGACGGGACGCGCCGCAACACGCTCGGCGCCGCGGCGTTTCTTGATTCGCGTCATGGACACAGGCTTGCGAGTGGCGCATCATTTTTCGCCGATCCGGCGCGCGAGTTTCGCCTGTCCGCACCGTCGCGGGACGGCCACCGGGCGAATGGCATTCCCCGGGGCCGCGAGCAGCGGGGCGGTGTCACGGCCGCGCGAACACGATGGCGAGGAGGGCTCGCACGACCGGGACGGGAGGCGCAATGAACGTCCGCCTGCTGCTCGTCAACCCGAAGTTCCCGGAAAGCTTCTGGAGCTTCCGCTGGGCGATCGAGCGCGTGCTCCCCGGCAAGCGCGCCGTCAACCCGCCGCTCGGGCTGGCAACCCTCGCCGCGCTCTGCCCGCCGCACTGGCAAGTGGCGATCGTGGACGAGAACGTCGAGGCGGTGCCGCTCGAGCCGCGCGCCGACCTCGTCGGTGTGTGTGGCATGGGCGTGCAGTTCACGCGGCAGGCCGAACTCCTCGCGTACTACCGCGGGCGGGGCTACCGCACCGTGGCGGGCGGCAGTTTCGCTTCGCTCTGTCCCGAGCGCTACGGCGCGCTCGCCGACACCGTCGTTGCCGGCGAAGCCGAGTATGTCTGGCCCCGGTTCTGCTCGGATTTCGAAGCGGGGGTCCCGCGCGCGTTCTACCACGAGACCGGTGCCGTCTCGCTCGCCGACTCGCCCGTGCCGCGCTTCGACCTCCTGAAGCTGGAGCGCTATACGACGGCGACGCTGCAGTTCTCGCGCGGCTGCCCCTACCGCTGCGAGTTCTGCGACATCATCGTGATGTTCGGGCGCAGGCCGCGCCACAAGTCGCCGCAGCAGATCGGGCGGGAACTCGACGCGCTGCGGCTGCGCGGGGCGCGCAGCGTGTTCTTCGTGGACGATAACCTGATCGGGCACCGCGCGGCGGCGAAGGAGCTCCTCGTCTACCTCGCCGACTACCAGCGCCGCCACGCTCACCCGTTCCTGCTCGGCACGGAGGTTTCGCTCAACCTCGCGCGGGACGAGGAGCTGATGCGGCTCTTCCGCGCCGCCGGCTTCACGTGGGTATTCATCGGGATCGAGTCGCCGGACCCGGATGCGCTGCGGGAGACGCACAAGACGCAGAACCTGCACGGCGACATACTCGAGTCGGTGCGGCGCGTCTACGCACACGGCCTCGACGTTCTCGCCGGATTCATCGTCGGTTTCGACCGCGATACCCGGCCAAGCTTCGATCGGCAGCTCGATTTCATCCGCGCCTCCGGCATCCAGGTCGCGATGGTGGGCCTGCTCACCGCGCTGCCGAAGACGCCGCTATACGAGCGCCTCGCGCGGGAGGGGCGCCTCATCGAGCGCGCCGAGGGAGCCGACAACACCAAGGCCGGCACCAACATCGTGCCCCGGAACATGAGCTACGGGGAGATGATCGAGGGCTACGCCGCGCTCTACCGGCGTCTCTTCTCCGACAGCGGCATCGCCGAGCGGGTGCGCAACAAGCTCGCCCACCTGCGCGATCCGGCATACAGCGGCGAATACCGGCCGCGGGAGCGGATCGGCATCGTCGGGCGGCTCCTCGTGCGGGGCGTGGCGCGCGGCGGCTGGCGGCGCGCGTGGCACTTCGCACGCAGCCTGCCGTGGCTCGCGCCGCGCGCGCTGCCGCTCGCGATCATGGACTGGATCGCCGGGCTCGCGATGCGCGACTACGTGGACCGGCACCTCGCCGCTCCCCGTGCCCGCGACACCACGCTCGCCACCAAGTGGTTCGCCTCGCTGCAGCGCGCCATCCGCCGTCATGTCGAGGCAGGCTCGGCGCGCGCCGAGCTCCTGCTCGCCGCCGACGCGGGGCCGCGGCTCAATCTGCGGCTCATGGGCCGGCTCGACGGCGCGTTTTTCCAGGAGTGCTCGCGCCGCCTCGCGCGGCTGCTCGCGCGCACCCGCGCCTCGGTCACGCTCGTGGTGGAGGAGATCGAGCCCCGGGCGCTGCGCGACTTCCAGCGCCTGCTCCGCCGCCTCGCCCGTCACGGCGACCGCGTGTTCGTGGAGGTTGCCGAGCCGCTCCGGCTCGTGGTGGCGGTGGACTCGTCGATATTCAACGTCGCGCTGGGCGCGGGCGCGCTGCCTGCCGGCCGCGAGTAGCATCGCGGCGATGGCGGCACGCCCGCGAAGCTACCGCACCAGTGGCGTCGCGGCAGCCTCGAGATCCACGCCGGAGACCTCCGCCTGCCCCGCCAGCACGCTCACGTATTGCCGGAGCGCCCGCTGCATCACGCGCTCGCGCAGCCGGAGGGCGATCGCTTCCCGCGCCGCCTCGAACGGGATCCGCCGTCCCGGCTCGCGGCGGTCCACGGCGAGGACGTGAAAACCGTGGCGGGTTTTCACGAGCTGCGGGTAGATGCCGGTATAGCCGCCGTTGAATAGCGCCTGCTCGAACTCGGGGACCGTGTCCCCGCGCCCGAGCTGGCCGAGGTTGCCGTCGTGCCGCCCTGACGGGCAGTTCGAGTACTCGCGCGCGCGATCCCCGAAGCGGGAGCCGTCCCGCATGAGCTCAGCCAGCGTCGACTCGGCCTTCGCCCGGATCGCCGGAACGGGCGAGCCGGGCCCGACCTGGAACAGGATATGCCGCGCGAAAACCAGTTCCCCGGCCGTGAACTCCCCGGGATGCGCGTCGTAGTAGCGGCGGCACTCGTCCTCTCCCGCCCGCGGCACGGTGACCTCGCGCTCGAGGAGCCGCTCGATCGCGGCGTCGGCCTGCGCTCCCGCCGCATCCGGCGGCGCGAGTCCTTCCGCCACGGCGCGCTGCCGCAGGAGTTCCCGCGCCGCGGCCGCCGCCGCCGCGGGGTCCTCTGCCGCCGCGACGACGACGCCGTTGACGGTGACGCTCATCCCTGCACCCCGGTCGGCTTCCACCTGCGGCGCGTGCGCACGATCTGGTAGGGCCGCACGAGATAGGCTGCCGCGGCGAACCCGCTCCAGATGTGCACGAGTCGCGTGAACGGGAACACGAGGAAGACCGTGAGCCCGAGGAAGAGGTGCACCTGGAACACGAGCGGCACGCCGACAAGGAAGTCCGCGGCGCCGGGGCGGAAGGTGACGACGTACTGCGCCCAGCCCGTGAACTTCAGCATCATCGAGCCGTCGAGGTGTCCCGCCGACAGCGGTATCGTCGCCAGTCCCAGCGCGAGCTGGAGCCACAACAGCACGAGAATGGCAATGTCCCAGGTGCGCGTGTTGGACGCGATGCGCGGGTCGGCGACGCGCCGGTGGATGAGCAGCGTGAGACCCGCGATCGCGGCTACCCCCGCGATGCCGCCCGTCACGATGGCGAGGAGCTGCTTGTCGCCCGCGCTCATGAGCCACTCGTAGCTCCAGTACGGCGCGAGCAACCCGACGAGATGCCCGACGAAGATGAAGAGGACCCCGAAATGGAAGAGGTTGGAGCCCCATCGCAACTGCCTTGCCCTCAGGAGCTGGGACGAGTCGCTCTTCCAGGTGTACTGCTCGCGGTCGAAGCGCAGCAGGCTCCCGATGAAGAACACCGAAAGCGCGAGGTAGGGGTAGATCCCGAAGAGGAAGTGGTGTATGTAGCCGCCCGGTGTCATCGATGCGCTCCTCTCGTCGTCAGTTCCGCTTGTGCATGTGCCGCGGCACCGGGGCCGCCGCCCGCGGCTTGATCCCGCGTTCCGAACCGGGGCCGAATGCCGGCGCATCCATCCAGTCCTCGTCGACCGGCGGCTCGGGCTCCACGGGAGCCGGCGCCTTGGACCAGTCAAGGCCCGCTTCACCCGCCACGGCGAGGATCGCGTCGAACACCGCGGCGTAGCGGCTGCCGCGCCCGGCAAGCCGCTCGCCCACCGCGCGCAGGACGTGGGCACAGTCGCCGAGCATCGCGCCGGCCTCCTCCCGGGATCGGCAGCTCAGGTACTCGAGCAGCGCCGGCAGGTAGTCGGGCAGCTCGCCGGGCGCGAGATCGAGTCCCGCGCGCGCGTAGATCATGCCGAGGTCGACCAGCGCCTGCCCGCGCTCGCGCGAGTCCCCGTGCACGTGCTCGAAGAGGTTCAACGAGGTCGCGCGGCCGCGATCGAAGAGCCCGACGTAGCGCTCCTCGATCTCGTAGGGGTCGCCGGCGGCAAGCTCCGCCGCCAGCGCCGCCAGCCGCTCCTTCGCCGGGCGCGCGATCAGCCGCGAGTCGCGAATCACGCCGCCGATCTCCGGCAGCGCCGCGACGAGTTCGCGGGCGGGATAGGTGAGGAGCGCCCCGAGGGCGCGCAGCTCGATCATTGGCCTTCCCGTTCAGTAATCCACCGCGTTGTCCGGAGTCTTCGCCGCGATCGTTTTCAGCGGAATCACCTTCTTCCCGGCCATTTTTCCGCCGAAGAGGCTGGTCGGCGTCGCGCCGTCGGAACAGGAATTGCCGAACGAGAAGCCGCACTCGCCGCGGATCTGGTAGGTGTTCTCGGCGTACTCGCGGTGCGTGCTCGGGATGACGAACCGGTCCTCGTAATTCGCGATCGAAAGGTAGCGGTGCATGCTCTCGACCTCGGTGATGGAGAGCCCCGCCTGCGCGAGCACCTCGTGGTCCTCGCGCCGCTCGAGCTGGCGGGTGCGGTAGAAGGAGCGCATCGCGAGCATGCGCTCGAGCGCCCGCACGACCGGCTCCTCGTCGCCCGCGGTGAGAAGGTTCGCGAGATAGCGCACGGGGATGCGCAGGCTCCTCACGTCCGGGATCGCGCCCGACGCCCCGACGCGCCCGGCATTCGCGTGCGACTGGATCGGCGAGAGCGGTGGCACGTACCACACCATCGGGAGCGTGCGGTACTCGGGATGCAGCGGGAAGGCGATCTTCCAGTCCATCGCGAGTTTCCACACCGGCGAAGCCTGCGCCGCGGCAAGCCAGGCTTCCGGCACGCCGTCGCGGCGCGCCTGTTCCTGGATTTCGCGCGCGTTCGGGTCGAGGAAGATCGAGAGCTGCGCCTTGTAGAGATCCTGCGGGTTCTCGACCGCCGCGGCCGACTCGATGCGGTCGGCATCGTAGAGCAGCACGCCGAGGTAGCGGATCCGCCCGACGCAGGTCTCGGAGCACACGGTCGGCTGGCCGGCCTCGATGCGCGGGTAGCAGAAGATGCACTTTTCCGCCTTGCCGGTCGACCAGTTGTAGTAGATCTTCTTGTACGGGCAGCCCGACACGCACATGCGCCAGCCGCGACACTTGTCCTGGTCGATGAGGACGATCCCGTCCTCCTCGCGCTTGTAAATCGAGCCCGAAGGGCACGAGGCGACGCACGCGGGGTTCAGGCAGTGCTCGCAGAGCCGCGGCAGGTACATCATGAAGGTGTTCTCGAACTGCCCGTAGATGTCCTTCTCGACCGCCTCGAAGTTGTAGTCGCGCGAGCGCTTCGAGAATTCGCCTCCCAGGATCTCCTCCCAGTTGGGGCCCCACTCGATTTTCTCCATGCGCTGCCCGGTGATGACCGAGATCGGGCGCGCGACCGGCGCGGTCGGCATCTCCGGCGTGGTCTGCAGGTGTTCGTAGTCGAAGGTGAACGGCTCGTAGTAGTCGTCGATCTGCGGCAGATGCGGGTTGGAGA
>JADZGE010000093.1 GCA_020854035.1 Burkholderiales bacterium
CCCCAGGGAGTGACCATGTTCTCGACCGGACAGACCTCTTTCGCGGCCGGATCGCGCCACAGGGCGAAGGCACTCACCTCGACCGGCGTGATCACAGCCGCCCTGTGCGTGGTCAGCGCCGGTGCGGGCGCGGGCGTCACCTCCTCCACGACGCTCGCCGGCGGTGATCGCTGGGATGCGGCGCCGCGCGAACTGACCGGGTCGAACGGGTTCGGCGAGCGCTCGCTTGCGGGCGGGCTGCGGTACAACATGCAGGGCGGCAGCTACGAGAGCTTCCGCAACCTGTTCACCTGGAACGTGACCCCCACGGTCTCGCAGTTCCAGACGACCGTCGAACAGGCGTTTCGCGCCTGGGAATCGGTCGATCCGGCGAGCGGCTTCGGGACCTCGATTCGGTTCGTCTGGGATCCCGCCACCCAGGTCAAGGGGATCAGCACGGGTCACGGGTCGTTCAGTCGGGAAGGCGCCGAGATCGATCTCTTCGGCGCCACGACGGCCTTCAGTTGGAACGCCGGCAGCAGCGGGCGTCAGGGCGAGACCAGCGTGGGGGTGTTCAGCACGTTCGACATGCCGAACGTCCGGGTCACCCTCACCTCGGGCACGACCAACTACGCCGGCACCCGCGCGATCTCCGGCGCGGACATCATTCTCAACAGCAACCCGCAGGCGATCTGGTCACTCGACCTGTTCCGCCGCGTGCTCACCCACGAGATCGGCCACGCGCTCGGCCTGTACGACACCGACGTCGGCACGGTCCGATTCATCGACGACAACTACAGCGCCGCCAATCCTGCCGGCACCCTCAACAACAGTTGGGCTGCGCAGGTGAACCCGCTCGACCCCGCAGCCTCCCCGCTGAGCGTGTACACCAACCCGAGCGTCGGCACCGCGGGCGTCAACCTGCTCATGGAGCACTTCAATCTCGGCATCAGCACGGGCAATCCGGTCACCAGCCTCGTGCCGCTCACCAACGACGAGTTCGGCGTGCGCCAGTTCCTCTACCCCGAGCTCGCGCCCGTGCCCGAGCCCCGGACCTACGCGCTCGTCCTCGCGGGCCTCGCCGCGGTGCTCGGCAGCGCGCGCCTGCGCAAGTCCGCAAAGGCGTGACCGGCCCGGCATAGCAACGCGCTCGCTCCGCCGCCTTCCGGCGGCGGCGCCGTCTGCGGCGGACGAATTGGTTTACACTGCGCGCTTTTCCATCGCCCGCCCCGCCCGACCGGAATGACAGCCAAGCGCATCCTCCTCGGCATGACCGGCGGCGTCGCCGCGTACAAGGGCGCCGAGCTCACGCGGCTCTTCACCGGCGAAGGCGCGGACGTGCAGGTGGTGATGACGCAGGCCGCCTGCGCGTTCATCACGCCGGTGACCATGCAGGCGCTCTCGGGCAAGCCGGTCCACACCGATCTGTGGGATGCGCGCATCCACAACAACATGGCGCACATCGAGCTCTCGCGCGACCGCGACGCGATCCTCGTCGCGCCGGCGAGCGCGGACTTCCTCGCCAAGCTCGCCCACGGGCTCGCCGACGATCTGCTCTCCACCCTGTGCCTCGCGCGGGAATGCCCGTTGCTGGTCGCGCCCGCGATGAACCGCCAGATGTGGGAGAGCCCCGCAACGCAGCGCAACGTCGCACAGCTTCGCGCCGATGGCATCATCGTCCTCGGGCCTGCGAGCGGCGATCAGGCGTGCGGTGAAGTGGGCATGGGAAGGATGCTCGAGCCGGCGGATCTCTGCGAGGACGTCCTCGTTCGACTGCACCAGCCGAAGGTGCTCGCGGGCAGGCGCGTGCTCCTCACGGCCGGCCCCACCTTCGAGGCGCTCGACGCCGTGCGCGGCGTCACCAACCGCAGCTCCGGCAAGATGGGCTTCGCGGTGGCGCGCGCCGCACTGGAGGCCGGGGCCGAGGTCACGGTCGTGCACGGCCCCACCACGGCGGCTGCGCCCCGGGGCGCGCGCCTCGTCGCCGTGGAGAGCGCGCGCGAGATGTTCGAAGCCGTGCAGGCGAACGTCGCGCCGTGCGACCTCTTCATCGCGGTCGCGGCGGTGGCGGATTACCGTCCGGCCCAGTCGCACGAGCACAAGCTCAAACGCTCCGACCGCGCCATGACCATCGAACTGACGCCCAACCCGGACATTCTCGGCCACGTGGCGGCCCTGAAGAACGGGCCGTTCTGTGTGGGCTTCGCCGCCGAGAGCCGCGACCTCGACGGCTACGCGCAGGCCAAGCGCGCACGCAAGGGCATCCCGCTGCTCGCGGCCAATCTGGTCCAGGGCACCATCGGCAGCGACGAGAACGAGCTCGTGCTGTTCGACGACGCCGGCCGCCATGCGCTCCCGCGCGCCTCCAAGCTCGAACAGGCGCGTCTTCTCGTCGCGCACATCGCCCGCCTGCTGCCGGACCGCGCGCGTTCGGGCACCCGGCCGCGGCGCCGCCGCTGATCGCCGGACGCCCATGCGCGACATCGACGTTCGCATCCTGGACGAGCGCCTCAGAGCGCAGATGCCCGCCTACGCCACGCCGGGCTCCGCCGGGCTCGACCTGCGCGCCTGCATCGCCGAGCCGCTGGTGCTTGCGCCCGGCGCCACCGAGCTGATCGCGACCGGGCTCGCCATCCACATCGCCGATCCGGGGCTTGCCGCCCTGATCCTGCCGCGCTCGGGCCTCGGCCACAAGCACGGCATCGTGCTGGGCAATCTGGTCGGGCTGATCGATTCCGACTATCAGGGCCAGCTCTTCGTCTCGACCTGGAACCGCGGCGCCGCAGCGTTCACGATCCAGCCGCTCGAACGCCTCGCCCAGCTCGTGATCGTCCCCGTGGTGCGTGCGCGGTTCAACGTCGTCGCGAGCTTCGAGGCGAGCGCGCGGGGCGCGGGCGGGTTCGGCAGCACCGGCAAGGCCTGAGCAGCCGGACGAAGATGCCCGCAGTCCCGTCCGCCGTCGTCCTCTACGCGCACGGCTCGCGCGATCCGGCCTGGGCGCAGCCTTTCCGCCGCCTGCAGGCGCTGCTTGCCCAAAGCGCCCCGAACCTCGACGTCGAGCTCGCCTTTCTCGAATCGATGACGCCCACGCTGAGCGACGCGATCGCCGCGCTCGCCGCACGCGGCGCTCAGCGCGTGACGGTGATTCCGCTGTTCCTGGGGCAGGGCGGGCATCTGCGGCGCGACCTGCCCGAGCAGGTCCGCACCGCCTGCGACGCCAATCCCGGTGTCGTCGTGCGCACGGCAAGCGCCGTCGGTGAAGCCGACGACGTGCTGCGAGCGATGGCGCGCTGGGTGCTGGAGGAGGACGCCTGGACGCGCTCGGCCGACCTGGGCGGCCCGCTCGCCTGAACGTCGGCCCGGATCGCGCCGGCTGCGCCCGGCAGCCGCGAACGGCGCGCACGGACTGTGTAGAATCCGGCGATCTCCGCCGCAGGGACGTCCCGCGATGCCCACGATGGCCCACACCCGCCCAGCCGCCCTCTTCGCCGTGCTCGCGCTCGGCCTGGGCTTCCCCGCCGCTGCCTGCGCCGCGGAGGCGCTGCCCGTGGTGACCCTGCAGATCGGCACCCAGAAAGTCGCGGCCGAGGTCGCCGTGACCGAGGAGTCGCGCGTGCGCGGCCTCATGTTCCGCAAGAAGCCCCTGGCGGAGAACGGCGGCATGCTGTTCATCTTCGACACTGCGGGCTTCCACAGCATGTGGATGAAGAACACGTACATCCCGTTGTCGGTCGCGTTCATCGACGACGCCGGCGTCGTCCTCAACATCGCCGACATGGCGCCCGAGACCACCAACACCCACACCGCCGCGGGGTTCGCCCGTTACGCGCTGGAGATGAACCAGGGGTGGTTCGCCAAGCGCGGCATCAAGGCCGGCGCGAAGGTGGAGGGGCTCGCGGCCGCACCGCGCCCCCGCTAATCCGGCCCGCTCCCCGCCGGCCCGCGGTCGGCTGCGTAGTGCACCGCTAGCCAGACGGTCGGCTCGTCCAGCGCCGTCCACTCGACGCGGTGCCGGCGCCGCGGCACGATGTCGACGAAATCGCCCGGCCCGAGCACGCGCGCGCGCGACTCGTCCTCGAAGCGCAGCGACGCACGCCCGCGCAGAACGATCACCCACTCGCCCTCGGCCGGGTCGTACCAGAATCCGGGCGGGCTTGCCTGCCCGGTCGACACGATGCGCTCGATCCGCACGCCCGGGCGCTCGAGCAGCGTCACGAGCTGCTCCCGGTCGGCGCGGGTGTCGATGGCGGCGAAGAGGTTGGCGAACGACAAGACGGCTCCTCGGCGACGCACGGCGCCTGGCGCCGCTCCCGACGTTCACGCGAACGCGAGCAGAGGTAGTATAGTCCGGTGCAGTTGCACCGCAGCAGGATACCGGGGCCGACAGCCGCATCGCAGCCTGCGCCACCGCACGCGCAGCGCGCGTCGGCCCGATGCCTGCGCACAGAGCAGACCGGGCGGCGCTCGCGAGCGCCACCCCTTGAACTGGAGACGTCCGAGGTGAGGCAGATACTCGCCCTCGACATGGCCGGAACACCGCGCAAGTGGGTCAGCGCCGAGACCGCGGTGGGGTACTACGCGCGAGATCTCGTGGCGTGGGAGCACGGCGCGCCGGCGGCGGTCTTCCGCGGCGGCTGGCAGCGCTCGGGGCTGCGCTCCGTCGTGCAGGTCGCAAGCATCCTCGCAGTGCGCGGCAGCGAGTTCCTGCCGCTGCAGTACCGGCGCGAGCCCCTGGTCACCAGCGAGAAGCTGTTCGTGCGCGACCGCAACGTGTGCGCCTATTGCGGCGGGCGCTTCCGCGGGCAGGATCTGTCGCGCGAGCACGTGGTGCCGGTGTCGCGCAGCGGCCACGATTCCTGGATGAACCTGGTCACGGCCTGCCGCGGCTGCAACGTGCGCAAGGGCAACCGCACGCCCGAGGAAGCGCGCATGCCGCTGCTCTACCTGCCCTATGTGCCCTCGCGCTGGGAGGACTTCATCCTGGTGAACCGGCACATCCTCGCCGACCAGATGGAGTACCTGCTCGCGAAGGTGCCGGCCGGCAGCCGCCTGCGGGCGTGACGCCCCGGGCGGACGGCGCTGCGTCCGTCCCCGTCCCTCCTGCCCGCCGCGGCTCGGCGCGCACCGCGCCCGAAAAGCCGAAGCCCCCTGTCCGCGAGGAGATCAGGGGGCTTCGTCCTGCCGCCGGGTCACGCGCGTGCCCGGCGTAGCAGCGGGAACCTCAGCCGAAATTCTTGGCGGCGAAATCCCAGTTCGCCAGGCTCGTGAGGAAGACCTCGACGAACTTCGGGCGCAGATTGCGGTAGTCGATGTAGTAGGCGTGCTCCCAGACGTCGATGGTGAGCAGAGGCTTGTCCGCGCCGGTGAACGGCGTGCCCGCGCCGGTGGTGTTGACGATGTCCACCGATCCGTCCGCCTTCTTCACGAGCCAGGTCCAGCCCGAGCCGAAGTTGCCGACCGCCGAGGCGGTGAAGGCCTTCTTGAACTCGTCGAACGAGCCCCACTTCCTGTCGATCGCCTGCGCGAGCGCACCGCTCGGAGCGCCGCCGCCGCCCGGCTTCATGCTGTTCCAGAAGAAAGTGTGATTCCAGACCTGGGCCGCGTTGTTGAAGACGCCGCCGGCAGGGGCCTTCTTCACGATCTCTTCCAGCGACAGGTTGGCGTATTCCGTGTTCGGGACGAGATTGTTCAGGTTGGTGACGTAGGCCTGGTGGTGCTTGCCGTAGTGGAACTCCAGCGTTTCCTTGGAGATGTGCGGAGCAAGCGCATCCATGGCATACGGCAACGGGGGAAGCTGATGTTGCATTACCCTGCTCCTTGGCGCCAGTTGAGGGAGCGGGGATTCTAGCGAAAGG
>JADZGE010000094.1 GCA_020854035.1 Burkholderiales bacterium
CGGGAGAGGGGTTGGGGGTGAGGGAGTGGGAGCCCATACGAAAGCTACCCTGAAGATCGTCGCTGACCGGGAAGCGCCCTAAAGTAAGCTGCGATCAGCCCCGTGCTCATTTGCAAGACCTGACCCCATCGTTCCCGTCGTCCTGATCGGGACGGAAGGGGCTGTGCTCGTGCAGCTCGTCGACGTAGGCGCCGATCGCGCGCGTCTCGCGGTCGAGGAAATCGGCGATGGCGCGGCGGAACTCGCGGTGCGCCACCCAGTGGGCGGAGACGGTCTCGACGGGCATGAGGCCGCGGGCGAGCTTGTGCTCGCCCTGCGCGCCGCCTTCGAAACGCCCGATGCGCGCCTCGATGCAGTGCTCGATGGTCTGGTAATAGCAGGCCTCGAAGTGCAGCCCCGGCACGCGTTCGAGCGCGCCCCAGTGGCGCCCGTAGAGCGCGCCCGGGGCGAGCACGTTCAACGAGGCGGCGATCGGCCGGCCGTCGCGGCGTGCCTCGATCAGCAGCAGGTCGTCGGGCATGCGCTCGGCGATGCGCAGGAAGAAGTCGAGATCGAGATAGGGGGTGGAGCCGTGCTCGCGATAGGTGCGGCGATAGCAGCGCGCGAAGAACGCCCAATCGGCCTCGACGGCCTCGCGACCGGTGAGCCGGCGAAACGCGATGCCTTCGTCGCGCACGCGGCGGCGCTCCTGGCGGATCTTCTTGCGCTTCTCGCGCGCGAGCGCGGCGAGGAATTCGTCGAAGCTCGCGTAGCCCGCGTTGTGCCAGTGGAACTGCACGCCGCGGCGCACGAGACAGCCGTGCGCTTCGAGCTCGGCCGCCACCTGCGGGGACGGAAAGAGGACGTGCAGCGAAGAAGCCTTGGTCTCCGCGGCCAGCGCGCGGGCCGCCTGCAGCAGCAGGCGGCGGTGCCCGGCGGTGGCGGCCATCAGGCGCGGGCCGCACACCGGCGTGAACGGGATCGCGCACAGCAGCTTGGGGTAGTACGCGAGGCCGTGCCGCTGATACGCCTGCGCCCATCCCCAGTCGAAGACGTATTCGCCGTACGAATGCTCCTTGAGGTAGAGGGGCATCGCGCCGGTGAGCGCGCCGTCGTGCCAGAGGGTCACGTGACACGGCGTCCAGCCCGTCCGGGGGCAGGCGCATTGCGCCGCTTCGAGCGCCTCGAGAAAGGCATGGCGCGCGAAGGGATCGTCGCCGGCGAGCCGATCCCAGTCGGCGGCGGCGACGGCGGCGAGCGACGCAAGGATGCGGATCTGCCCGCTCACGGTCGCGCGGCCTGGCGTGGCCGCGCATCCGGGGGCGCGAGGCAGCGGCATCGCGTGGTGCGATGCCGGTGTTCGATCGAGGGCATGACGGGGATGCGTGCAGCGGCGAGGGCATCATTGTGCGGGCAGGCCGCGATGCCGGCAACGCGGGTTGCGCGGCCGGCGCCCGCGGCTATACTTGATCGGCAGCAACCTGGTTCCGGAGACCGCAATGAAGAAGATCGAAGCCGTCATCAAGCCGTTCAAGCTCGACGAGGTGCGTGAAGCGCTGTCCGAGATCGGCGTCTCCGGGCTCACGGTCACGGAGGTGAAGGGCTTCGGCCGGCAGAAGGGACACACCGAGCTCTATCGCGGCGCCGAGTACGTGGTCGACTTCCTGCCCAAGGTGAAGGTCGAGGTCGTGGTCTCCGAGCAGACGCTCGAGCCGGCGCTCGAGGCCATCATCAAGGCGGCGCGCACCGGCAAGATCGGCGACGGCAAGATCTTCGTGACGGCGGTCGAGCAGGTCATCCGCATACGCACCGGCGAAACGGGCGAGAGCGCGGTCTGATCCGCGCGCCGTGCGCGGCGCTCAGGAGATCGGCCGCTTCCTTTCGCTCCCCTTCAGCAGCACCATCGCTGCGCCGGATCCGCCGTCCACCGGGCGCGCCTCGCAGTAGGCGAGCACCTCGTCGCGCAGGGCGAGCCAGCGGGCGAGCTTGCCCTTGAGCACGGGCTCGCGGTTGCGCGATCGCAGGCCCTTGCCGTGCACGATCCGCACGCAGCGCAGGCCCCGCCGGATGCACGCGGCGAGAAATTCAGCCACCGCGATGCGCGCCTGCTCGGAGGTGTGCCCGTGCAGGTCGAGGTGGTCCTGGATCACCCAGTGGCCACGCCGCAGCTTGCGCAGGAGGGTGCGCGGCAGCCCGGGCCGCAGGAATACGAGCTCCTCGCCGGTGCCGATGCCCGCCTCGACGGCCGCCGGCAGTACCAGGCTCTCGGCGAGCGCCTCGCGCTCGTCGCGCATGCGCTGCAGGGGAAGCGGCGGCACGCGCGGCCCGACCGGAACGGCACGCGCGGAGCGGCGCAGCGGCGTGACGTCCCGCACCGCTTCACGAAAGGTCGCGCCGGGATCGGGGTCGTGATCGCCGGCGGGCGGACGGCGGCGCGTGCTCATCGGGCACGGGCGGGCTCGATGCGCGGGCCGCCGCTGCGACGTCAGCCTTCCAGCGCTTCGAGATAGCGCTGCGCGTCGAGCGCGGCCATGCAACCGCTGCCGGCGCTCGTCACCGCCTGCCGATAGACGTGGTCCTGCACGTCCCCGGCGGCGAATACGCCGGGCACGCTGGTGGCCGTGGCGTTGCCCTCGTTGCCGCTGTGGGTGAGGATGTAGCCGTTCTTCATCTCGAGCTGGCCGGCGAAGATCTCGGTGTTCGGCTGGTGCCCGATCGCGACGAACAGCCCCTTCAACGCGATCTCCTGGGTGGCGCCGGTCTTCACGTTCTTCGCGCGCAGCGCGGTGACGCCCGTCTGATCGCCCAGCACTTCGTCGAGCACGTGGTCGTAGTGCAGGGTGACGTTGCCGTGCGCCGCCTTGTCCTTCAGCCGGTCGATCATGATCGGCTCGGCACGGAAAC
Source organism: Burkholderiales bacterium (assembly GCA_020854035.1). Classification (GTDB taxonomy): domain Bacteria; phylum Pseudomonadota; class Gammaproteobacteria; order Burkholderiales; family SG8-41; genus SG8-41. Next base: position 2,884 of record JADZGE010000094.1, read on the forward strand.
GGTCGCGGCGGTGGATGACGTGCACGCGCCGGGCGATGTTGGTGAGGTACAGGGCCTCTTCGACCGCGGTGTTGCCGCCGCCCACCACCGCGACGTCCTC
>JADZGE010000095.1 GCA_020854035.1 Burkholderiales bacterium
CGCTTAGCCATTGTCTGTCGCGTTGGGATACCATCGCGGAGCAACTCGCTGAATCCCCTCGTAAGCGCATCATGCAGATCATGGAATGGAAGTGGAAATAAGGTTAGCGCTTATGCCCCACCGACCCCACCGACCGACCATCCGACCCCATCCACCATTGAAGCCCGCTCCCGGGCGATGCTAGAATCGCGCTCCCTTCACGAGGGGCGGTTAGCTCAGCGGTAGAGCACTGTCTTCACACGGCAGGGGTCACTGGTTCGAACCCAGTACCGCCCACCACGAATCAGGCGCCGGCGGCGTACGAAAGCATTCCGAAATCCGCGCCCGGCACCACCTCCGGCAAAGCACCGAGCCACGCCGCCTCGCATCACGGCCCGACTTCGATCTCGCGCGGTGCCGGCAACACGACGGCAACGGATCTTCCCTCGGCGTCGGACGCCGTGGCCGACACGCTGACATCGGTGGTCCGAGCCGCATCGCCGACCGCGCGGCGGCGCTCCCGCGGCGAAGACGGCAGACCGACATCCACATGGCCCATCCGCACACCCGCCGTCGTGCCACGCGGGGGTCTCCGATCCGCCAAGCCGCCCCAAACTCCGCGCGCCTTCCCCCCTCGTCCATCAGCGGCGCTCACTCGATCTGCAGCTTGGCGTCCGCCACGACCTTCGCGTACTTGCGGATCTCCGCCTGCAGGAGCTCGCCGAAGCGCTCGGGGCTGCCGCCGCCGGTCTCGGCGCCGAGCGCGAGCAGGCGCTCGCGGATGTCGGGCAGCGCGAGGATGCGGTCGATCTCGCCATTGAGCCGTTGCACCTGCTCGCGCGCGGTGCCGCGCGGCATGAGAAAGCCGTACCAGTTGGTGATCGAGTAGTCCGGCAGCGCGGCCTCGGCGACGGTGGGCACGTCGGGCAACGCGGTCGCGCGCTTCGTGCCGGTCACGGCCAGCGCACGCATGCGCCCGGAGCGCAGGTGCGGCATGGCGGCCGGGGCCGAGTTGAAGAGCATCGCGACCTCGCCGGAGACGAGCGCGAGCGCCGACGGCGCCCCGCCCTTGTAGGGCACGTGCAGCAGGTCGACCTTGCCGATCGCGCGGAAGAGCTCGCCGGCGATGTGATCGCTGCTGCCCTCGCCCGACGAGCCGTAGGTGAGCTTGCCCGGCTGCGCCCGGGCGAGCGCGATGAGCCCCTTCACGTCCTTCGCCGGCAGCGAGGGATGCACCACCACGACGAAGGGCACGGAGGAGACCTCGATCAGCGGCACGAAATCGCGCTCGACGTCGTAGCCGAGCCTGCGGTACATCGGCTTGGCGATGGCGTGCGAGGTCGAAATCATGAGCACGGTGTAGCCGTCCGGCGCCGCCTTGGCCGCGATCTCGGCGGCGAGGTTGGCGCTCGCGCCCGGCCGGTTGTCGACGATCACCTGCTGGCCGACGCGCTCGGTGAGCTTGGCCGCGACCGCGCGCGCCATGATGTCCGAACCGCCGCCGGGCGCGTAGCCCACCAGCACCCGGATCGGCTTCGCCGGATAACCCTGCGCCGCACAGCCCATCGCGCCCGCCAGCAGCACAGCACCCGCGGCGCACCGCATCGCCTCTTTCATCTCCCCTCCCCCAGGAATCTCCGCCGGACCCGGTCGCCCGCATCGTTCGCCCCGCAAGCCGGGAACGCAGCGCCGTCCGCGAACCCGACCTTACGCCGCGTGGCGCGTGCTGTCCAACGCCGGCGCCGCCGCCTACAATCGTTCGCAGGCGACGCCCACGCCGCGGCGAGGCGCGCGACGAACCTGCCGGTGGAGGAGACGATGGCTCAGCAGCCGAACGACGGCTATTTCGAAGTGGTGTGGCCGCGCGCCGCGCGTGCCGCCAAGCGCAAGGCGCTCGCGCCCAGGCTCGCTTCCCTCGAAGGCAGGAAGATCGCCCAGCTCTGGGACTTCCTCTTTCGCGGCGACGAAGTCTTCGCGCTGCTGGAGGAGGGGCTCGCGCAGCGCTACCCGGACATCCGCTTCGTGAGCTGGCGCGAGATCGGCAACACGCACGCCTCGGACGAGCGCGCCGTGCTCGCCGCGTTGCCCGGGCGCCTGCGGGCGATGGGTGTCGATGCCGTCGTCTCCGGCATGGGTTGTTGAGGCAGTTGCACGCCCGCCGTGCTGCGGGCGTCGGCCGTGTGCGAAGCGGCGGGGATCCCGTCGGCGTCGCTCGTGTGCGAAGGGTTCATGAAGCAGGCGGGTGCCTGCTCGATCGGGCTGGGCATGCCCGACCTGCGCACGGCCCTCGTGCCGGGCCACGTCGGCACGCAATCGAAGGACGAGCTGCGCCGGAACATCCTGGAGGTCACGCTCGATCAGGTGGTCGCGAATCTCACCTCGGGCGCGCGTGCCGAAGGCGCGATCGACGAGCCGCGCCAGAAGGAAATCGTCTTCCGCGGCGGTTTCGCGGCGGTCAACCGCTGGTTCCTCGACAACGAGCTCGGCGATGGGCTGCCGATCGTGCCGCCCACGCCGGAGGCGGTGCAGGCCTTCCTGCGGCACGTGGATCGCGACCCGGACGAAGTGCTCGGCATCGTGCTGCCCGACAACCGCGCGGCCACGCTCTGGTCGATCGCCGTCAACGGCGTGATGGCCGGCTGCCGGCCCGAGTACATGCCGGTGCTGGTCGCGCTGGTGGAAGCGATGTGCGACCCGGCGTACGGCGTCGAGCACAGCGGCAACACGCCCGGCGCGGACACCCTCGTCATCGTCAACGGGCCGATCATCCGGCAGCTCGGCTTCAACTACGAACAGGGCGCGCTGCGCGACGGCTTCCTGCCGAACACCTCGATCGGCCGCTTCTGGCGGCTCGCGCTGCGCAACATCGCGGGCTTCCTGCCGCGCAAGAACGACAAGGCCACGTTCGGCAACA